>JAGTRM010000019.1 GCA_018261735.1 Pseudomonadota bacterium | reverse complement strand
CCAAGGTGCGTACGGTCGATACCAAGGTGCTGATCGACAGCGGCCAGACCATCGTGCTGGGCGGCATGATCCAGGACAACGTCACCATCACCCAGAGCAAGACCCCGCTGCTGGGCGACATTCCCTGGCTTGGCCAGCTGTTCCGCTATGAATCGCGCAGTCGCGAGAAGGTCAACCTGATGGTGTTCCTGCGCCCGGTGATCCTGCGCGACAGCCAGGCCACGGCCGCGCTGAGCAACGAGCGCTACCAGTACCTGCGCGCCGAGCAGAGTGCGTTCGATCCGGGCAAGAACTTCATGTTGCCCGACCTGCCCAAGGTGGTGTTGCCGGCGATGCCGGCACCGACGCCCGCCGCAACCCAAAGTGCACCGGCAATCTCAACTGCGCCAGCCACCCCGGCCACGACCGGAGCGCAACCGTGAGCGAGCGCCTGGTGTCCTACGCCTGGGCGCGCGACAACGGCCTGTTCGACCTCGGTCCGCACGGCGAAGCGCTGCAGGTGTGCTTCCGCCGCGGCGGCAACCTCGGCGCGCTGGCCGAACTGCGCCGCAGCGCGCAACAGCCGCTGCAGATCGAAGTGCTCGAAGCCGACGCGTTCCAGCAACGCCTGACCGACGCCTTCAACCATCCGGGTCGGCGCGCGGCGAGCATGGTCGGCGACATCGAGGAATCGGCCGATCTGGCGCGCCTGCTGGAAGAAATGCCCGATGTCGAAGACCTGCTCGACGCCGAGGAAGACGCGCCGGTCATCCGCCTGATCAACACGCTGTTGGCCGAAGCCTTGCGCGAAGGCGCCTCCGACATCCACTTCGAACTGTTCGAAAGCCGCGCCACGGTGCGTTTCCGCATCGACGGCCAGCTGCGCGACATCGTCGAACCCAAGCGCGGCCTGCATGCCGCGATCGTCTCGCGCGTCAAGGTCATGGCTGGATTGGATATCGCCGAGAAGCGCCTGCCGCAGGACGGGCGCATCACCCTGCGTATCGCCGGCCGCCCGGTCGACGTGCGCGCCTCAACCCTGCCGACCGGGCACGGCGAGCGCGTGGTGCTGCGCCTGTTGGACAAATCCGCTGGCCGCCTGGACCTCGCCAAACTCGGTATGCCGCCGGCGACCTTGCAGCGGCTGCAGCACCTGCTGGCCCAGCCGCACGGCATCCTCCTGGTGACCGGGCCGACCGGCTCGGGCAAGACCACCACGCTATATGCCGCGCTGTCGCAGATGGACGCCACGACCAGCAACATCATGACCGTGGAAGACCCGATCGAATACGACCTGGACGGGGTAGGGCAGACCCACGTCAACCCGCGCATCGACATGACCTTCGCCCGCGCCTTGCGTGCCATCCTGCGCCAGGACCCGGACGTAATCATGATCGGCGAAATCCGCGACCTGGAAACTGCACAAATTGCCGTACAGGCCTCGCTCACCGGCCACCTGGTGCTGGCGACCCTGCACACCAACGACGCGCCGAGCGCGGTGACCCGGCTGGTGGACATGGGGATCGAACCGTTCCTCCTGGCCTCGTCGACCATCGGCGTGCTGGCGCAACGCCTGGCCAGAAGGCTGTGCCCCGACTGCCGTTCGGCGTATCCCGCCGATGCGGGCGAACAGCAATTGCTCGGGCTCGATCGCCCGGTCACGCTCTACCGCGCCATCGGCTGCCCGGCCTGCAACCAGAGCGGCTACCGTGGCCGCACCGGGATTTACGAGCTCTTGAGCGTGGACGAGCCACTACGCGCCCTGATCCATGCCGGCGGCGACGAGCAGGCGATGCGCACGCACGCGATGCAGCAGGGCATGGTCAGCCTGCGCGCCGACGGCTTCGCGCGGGTGCTGGCGGGCGAGACTTCGGTCGAGGAGATATTGCGCGTCACGCGCGAAGATTAACAGGTCGATCAGCCACACAAAGCAAACGGGCGTATCCGCAAGGGACGCCCGTTTTTTGACGGCTGCCCGCAGGTTCATACGCCTGCTTCCCTTGCTTGCTTGAGTTCCCCGGGCTTGCCCTTACCGTGGAAACCGCCGTGCGGATCAAATTTGAAACCTGATTTTAAATTTTATTTGTTACCGGTAACAAATGCGACCGGAATGCGATATGCTACGGAAATGTAGCGGATTCTTACCTGTTACATGCGAAGCGGGGCGAGAGGAGGCCGGCCAATTTCGGGGGATCAGGCTGATGGGCAGGCCGAAAACATAAAAGAGCCAGGCAGCGGTTGTTTGGCCTGTCTCAACGACAGATCCGGGAAGGAGCAGAGATGAGAGTGCAGAAAAGGACATGCCTGGCCTTGATGATGGCCGGCATCCTACTGGTGGGCTGTGGTGGCGACGACAGTGATTCCGGCAGCTCGACAGCAGGAGGCGGGAGTGCAGGAAGTGGGAATGCAGGCACGACCATCGCGGGGAAGGTGATCGATGGTTATATCCAAGGCGCCAAGGTCTGCCTGGATACCAACAGCAACAACCGGTGCGATAGCGATGAACTCAGTGCGACCAGTGCCGAAGGGGGCAGTTTTACCCTGAGCAACGTGCCAAGTGGCGCCGAGAATCAATACCCGCTGGTGGCAGAAGTGAGCCGCAGCGCCAAAGATTCTGCCGATTCCGGCCAGACGCTGGCGGAGGCTGGCAAGTACGGCTTTACCCTGGTGACGCCCAAAGGTGCATATACGGCCAGCAGTGCCGCGATTACGCCGTTGACCACGCTGGTGGCGGCCGAAATGACCAGTTCCAGCCTGTCGCTGGAGGCTGCCCAGAAAAAGGTCGGTGATTCGATCACCGCAAAAAATGGTATTGCCAGTGAGGTGGTCGCAGCCAGTCTGATGGGGGATTATGCCAGCGACACTACGGCGGTCTCGCTGGGCAAGGTAGCGCAGACCACGGCACAACTGATCGGTGCCGCGCAGACCAACAGCAGTAACACGTTTGTCCAGGCGGTCAATATCGCCAGCAATACCTTGGCCGCACGCGGTTCCAGTGCCACGGATCCCACTACTGCCGTGGATATCGGCAAGGCAATGGCTGCCGGTTCACCCACCAATGGTTACTGCGCCTCTTCCGCTGCCAGCGGCGCCTGGTTCTGCGAAGATTTCGACAGCGGCAGCAGCGTGAGCGACAGCCGCTGGACCAAGTTGCCCACCGGCGGGGCAACCACCATCGGCACGGCCAACGGCACGTCGTCTTACCAGACTGTCGGCGGCAATACTTTCCTGCAATACGATGCCGGAACCAGCAAGGGGGTGATGGCTGCGGTGACCGATTCGGCCTTTGCTGCGGTCACGAACAAGGGCACGGCGGATTATTTTGTTGAAGCGCGCATCATGCCGATCAACAACAGCACCACCAACAAGTATGTGTGCATGCTGGGCCGCTATGTGGATGTGAACAACTGGTACGGCGGCTGCCTGAACGTGCAGAACAGCGCCAGCTCCAAGGTCGAGTTCCACAAGGCCACGACGGCTGGCGGCTGGAACCGCACCAAGCAGTTCACTGCACGCTCCATCGTCAATGGCGTCTGGTACAAACTGCGCATGGAAATGAAGGGCACCACGCTGACCTTCTACATCGATGATGAACTGGTGGCCTCCACGACAGACAGCAGCCAGACGGCGGCGGGAAAGATCGGTTTCTGGCTCGACAACCGCTCGTTCGCAGTCGACAACATCATGGTCGGCGATGCCAACATCAAGCCGGTACTGCTCTCGCTCAGCCCGACGGCAACCTGGAACGCCGAAGTGGGCGATGCCGACCGCACGGTCACGGTTTCTGCCACCAAGAGCGATTCCACGGCAGATAGCTATACCGCCACTTCCAGCAATCCTGCCGTGGTTTCGGTGACCACCAGCGGTGCCACGGCCACGCTGAAGGCGGTGAGCGCCGGTTCGGCCACGATCACCTTCACCAGCGGTTCCAACCCGGCGCTGACCAAGTCGGTTGCCGCCAACATCAGCCCGGCCTTTGTCATGCCCAGCGCCAGCTACGGCACGATCAGCAGCAAGACCTTGCCGGCGGCAGGCAGCACCTCGGCCTATGTGGATCAACCCCTGACACTGACCTTTGATTCGGCACCCACGCTGGCCAGCACCGGCTCGATCCGCATCTTCAAGAAGAGCGACGATACCCTGGTCGACAAGATCAAGCTGACCGGCGAAACCGATGCCATCGGCCCCTTGGGCGGTACGGCATTCCGTGGCGTGAACATGCCGCTCGCGTGGGTAAACGGCAACAACCTGGTGATCCGCCCGCACAGCAACAAGCTGGACTACGGCACCGAGTACTACGTGGCGATTGCCGATGGCGTGGTGAGCGGAGCCAAGCTCAACGGCAACACGTTCACCGGCTTGGGCAAGACTGCCAACTGGTCGTTCACCACCAGGTCCGCGCCGGCCACCACGCTGACGACGCTGACCGTGGACGATGACGGTACTACTGCCGACTTCCGCACGGTGCAGGGCGCCCTGAACTATGTGATGAAGAATGCAACCGGGGCGATGACTGTCAATGTCAAGAACGGCACCTACCAAGAGCTGCTCTTCCTCAAGGGCAAGAACAACGTCACGATCCAGGGCGAAAGCCGCGAAGGGGCGGTGATCCAGTTCGACAACTACGACACGCTCAATACCGGCAGCGGTGCCAGCTCGACTTCGTCGACGGCCAGTTCCGGCGGCGGACGGGCGATGTTCCTGGTTGAAACGGCGGATCTGCTGACGCTGGACAACCTGACGATGAAGAACACCCATCTGAAGGTGAACGGGCTTTCCAACCAGGCGGAAGTGATCTATTTCAACGGCACCACGCAGCGCCTGATTGCCAAGAACATGAACTTCATCAGCAGGCAGGACACGATCCAGGTCAACGGCTACAGCTGGTTCTACAACAGCCTGATCGCGGGTGACGTGGACTTCATCTGGGGCTCGGCCAAGGCCGCGCTGTTCGAAAACAGCGAGATCCGCACCGTGGTCGATTCGACCGATGCGACCAAGGGAGGCTACGTTATCCAGGCTCGGGTTGCCGCGGCCAGCGACAAGGGCTACGTGTTCCTGAACAGCAGCCTGACGCGCGAATCGGGCGTGCCCGATGGCGCGACCGCGCTCGGACGCAGTGCCGGCAGCACCAGCCAGTACGACAACGTGGCTTATGTGAACTGCAAGATGGATACCCATATTGCAGCCACCGGCTGGTACACGAGCCCCTTGCCCAACCCGGTGGCGGCAACATCGACATCCGGCTGGCGCGAATACGGCAGCACCAAGCTCGATGGCGCCGCGCTCGATACCAGTGGCCGCGTGGCCAATGCCAAGACGATGAGTGCGACCGAGGCCATTCCGTACTTGTCGCGCGACCAGGTGTTCTCGGCGCTCAGCTGGAATCCGCAACCGTAATGAATGATTTTCTTGTCTCGATGTGACCCCGGCGGGGCTGTTTCGGCAGTGCCCGCTGGCGTCTTGACCGGCAGGATCAAATCACGCACGGACCGCCGGTATCGGCGCGCCTGAATTTGTTACCGGTAACTTTGCAGGGTTTTTGGTTTGGTCCCGTTGCAAGCAAGAAGGTAAACACGAAAACAGAGGAGTAGTTGAGGTGGTAAAAAGAAATCTTGTGACAATGTTGGCGGTGAGCATCGCGATTTCGGCGCTGACCGCATGCGGCGGAGACAGCGCTTCCGATAGCAGCAGTTCCGCAGCCACGGGCAGTAGCCCGGGCAGTGATTCTTCGGCCAGCACCTTTCCGGCGGCCGCGACCCCGACGCTGCCCTCGACGCCGATCACCAATGGCGCCCTGACCGAAAGCGTGGCGGCCTACTACACGGCTGCCAACGTGCTCGGCACGGCCAAGACCGACACCTCGGTGGCCGGTGCGGTGACCGATGGCTGGAGCCCGGAAGCGGATGCCTTCATGGCCGCGACTGCGACTTCCTCGACCAGTGTGACCCCGGATTACACCGTGGATGCCGCGCAGACCGCCGACGGCGCGACCAAATTCACCAGCATCCAGGCCGCCATCAACAAGGCCGCGCTCGATGCCGTCAAGGCGGGGCGCACCTCGCGCATCTATATCCGCGTGGCCCCGGGCACCTACAACGAGCTGGTCTATGTGCCTTCCGTCACGTTGAAGGATGCCAGCGGCGTCGCGCTCAAGGATAGTTACGGTCGCACGGTCAATACCCCGATCACGCTCTACAGCACCGCAAGCGATGCCAGCCTGACCAAGATCAGCTATGCGATCAACGCCAGCATCAAGGGCAATGCCTACCCGAACCTGAACGTGGGCGGCAAGGCGATCAGCACGCTGTATTCGTCCGATCCGGCGGTGACCGATGCCGATATCTACAGCTTCTACAACGCCTGTGCCGCCAAGGGAACCTCCTCGATCAGCACGACGTGCTCGACCGTCATGTGGATCAAGAATACCGGCTTCCAGATGAAGGGCATCACGGTCGAGAACAGCAACGACGAATCGAAGACGACGGCCGCGCTGGGCGCGATCAGCGGTTCGTCCGACGATACCCAGGCCGTTGCGCTGGAAGTGGATTCCGCCGACAAGGTGCACCTGGAAAACGTGCGCATGCTGGGCAACCAGGACACGTTCTACGTGAAGACCAGCAAGGCTGGCGATCCGGCAAATGGCGTGTATGCGAACATCAGCCGGGTCTTCGTGAACAAGAGCTACGTGGAAGGCGATATCGATTTCATCTTCGGCCGCGGCACGATCCTGTTCAAGAAATCCGAAATCAAGTACCTGGGCGCACGCAACAAATCGAGCGGCTACATCACGGCGCCGAGCACCGACAAGAACGTGCCATACGGCCTGGTCTTCATCGACAGCGATTTCACCCACGATGGCCAGGGCGATCTGGTCAAGAACGGCAAGGTGCCGCTGGTGCGCCAGTGGTTTGAAGGCATCAAGTGCAGCCCCTATCTGGCCGATGGCTCGATCGACACCAGCGGCAAGGCACTGGCGCATGGTTATACCTGTACGCTGGGCAGTACCGATGCCGCCGATTCCACGGCCAAGACCGGCACCTATACCAAGGCGGTGCTCGATCGCGTGGGCAAGCTGATCGTGCGCGATTCGCGCCTGGGTTCGCATATCGACAAGAGCACGCCGTTCGCGGACTGGAATGCTTCGTCCAGCACGGCCTATCGTCCAGTGCAGGCCTACAACAAGGAAACCAACGAAGTCTGGCTGGGCCTCTACAACAACACCAGTCTGAGCGCACCTGCGACGGCTGCTGCCGCGCCGGTTGGCTGGGCGAGTGCCGGTACTGGCACCACGGGGGGGACGGGCGCGGATTCGGCCCATGTCTATACGGTGACCAACCGCAACGAACTGATCAATGCGCTCTACACCGGCGCGGTGATTAACGACGATGGCTCGTTCAGCGGCACGCAGGACAACGCCAAGAAAATCATCAACGTGGTCGGCACGATCAGCCTGAACATGAACAAGGCGCTGACCGAGCTGACCGGCGATGACTATCTGAAGGCGGGCGCCTGCAGCTACACCGCGCTGGACAAGCTGTATACCGCTTACTACGCGGCCTATGCCCCGAACGTGTGGAATACCACGCTGGCCAGCAACGGCAAGCCCAACGCTGTTTCCGGTGCCGAGGAATCCGCGCGGGTCTGCGGTGCCGCAATCCAGAAGAATGTGGTCGTGCTGAACGTGGGTTCCAATACCACGATCCAGAGCAAAGATGGTTCGGGCAAGATCATCCACGGCAACCTGATCCTGCCGGCGGGTTCGGACAACATCATCGTCCGCAACATGAAGTTCGAGGATTCCTTCGACTTCTTCCCGCAGTGGGATCCGACCGACAGCTTCCCGACGGTCACCGCCACCGCTTCGACCAGCACGACCACGGGGATCGGCTGTTCCACCTCGGCGCCGACCAAGTGCATCGGCGGGCGCTGGAACTCGGCTTATGACCTGGTCTCCGTGCTGGGCGCGACGCATGTCTGGCTGGATCACAACACCATGAGCGATGGCGCCAACCACGACAAGCTCTATGGGCCGGTCTCCACCTGGGATTTCGGCGGCAATGCGCAGATCGCGGAACAGAAGGTGCAGCACCACGATGGTCTGATCGACATCACCAAGGCCAGCAACTACGTGACCGTGTCGTACAACCACTTCCTCGACCACGACAAGACCGGCCTGATCGGCGGAACGGATACGGCCAGCCTGACTGCAGAAAACCCGCTGGCGCTGAAAGTGACCTTCCACGGCAACTACTACAAGAACAACAAGCAGCGCCAGCCTCGGGTCCGTTTTGGCCAGGTGCACCTGTTCAACAATTACTACGAGGGCCAACTGGCCAACAGCGACGGTTCCGGCCTGGATTATCCGTGGTCGGTGGCCTGGACTGCGGGTACCGCTTCCAAGTTGTGGGTGGAGAACAACGTCGTCGAAATCGCGGCCAGCCCGGATGCGAGCAAGAGCGCAAGCTTGTCGAACGTGATCGGCATCAGCACGTCTGCATCCAATGCCACGAAGTGCAAGAGCGTCTCCGGCAAGACCTGGACCGATGCGGATTGCGCCACGTATTTCTACGACAAGGGCAATCTGTTCAACAGTTCGGCGGTGGCGGACTATGGCTTCTACGATGCGATCCAGCTGCTGGTGACAGCCAGTTCGTCGAGCGCCCCGATAGCCAAGACCGATACTTTCTGGACGCCGTCCGCTTCGTACAGCTACACGCCGCTGTCCGCGTCCGCAGTGAAGCTCGATGTGTTGAGCAATGCAGGTGCAGGCAAGGTTACGCTGCCCTAAGCTGTCCTGATGTGAAGAAGCAAGCCCGGTGTTTTTGGCACCGGGCTTTTTAACGCTTGGCGGGTGCACACCCTGGCAGATGATCCAGCACAAGTCGCATCAAGGATAGCGGGAGCTGCTTGCGCAACATATCGAAGTAGTTGCACTGGAAGAGTCGGTGTTCAGCGATCGAAATACACAACATTCCCAGATTTCACACAAAATAAATATCAGCATCTACTGATGTAATATTTCACGTAAAACGGTATTTATTTTATATAAAGTGACTAAATACTTTCTTTATATGTAAAATTGCGCCTCGCTTAATCCTTGGGGCTCACCATGTTCGATGGCTTGTTGAATGCCTTTGCCAGTGCCTTTACCCAAAGCAACCGGCTATTGACACTCCAACTGGGTGGAGAGGGATTCAAGCCGGAAGCGTTATTACCCCACCTGCTGCGCGGCACCCATTCGATTTCCAGCCTGTACCGCTATGAGCTGGATTGCCTGTCCGCCAATGCCTTTATCGAACTGAAAGACCTCCTGGGTTTGCCGGTGCAGGTGGGCATCCTTGATCCCGATGGGGATGAGCGGATCATTACCGGCGTGGTCACCTCTGCCGCCACGCTGGGGGCAGATGGGGGATTCTCTGCCTATCGCTTGGTTATTGAACCCGCCTTCGCATTGCTTACCCATCGCCGGACCAGTCGGGTCTTTCAGGATCAAACGATTGAAGAAATCGTCCAGACTATTCTTGATGAGCACCTCGCCACCAATCCGGTCTTTGCGGCTTCGTTTCAGTTCGAATCCCAACTTTCAGAAACCTATCCGGCGCGCAGTTACTGTCTGCAGTACCGCGAGAGCGATCTGGCGTTCATCAGTCGTCTGCTGAAAGAAGAAGGCATTGCCTGGCGTTTTGTCTTTACGGCAGGCGATACCCCGGTGCATACGCTGGTGTTGTTCGATGATCCGTACAACCTGGAACAAAGCATGCTCGGTCGTATCCGCTTCCATCGCGCCGATGGCACCGAGAGCGAAGATGGCCTGCAACGCTGGGAGAGCAGCCGTCAGATCGGTTCCAGCCAGGTCAGCCTCGCCAGTTTCGATTACAAGAGTGTTAGCCCCAACCAGGCCAATGACAGTGGTCAGATCGATCAAGGAATGGCGGGTGAACAAGCCCAGTCTTCCCTGGAAGATTACGATCCGCAGTCCCTCTACTATGGCGATCCGGATGACCTGAACCGTTACGCCACCTTGCGCCAGAAAGCACTGGATCGTGCAGCCAAGACGTTTACCGCGACCGGCACTGTTCGCGGATTGAATGTGGGTGAATGGTTTGAGCTCAGCAATCATCCCGTCCATGATTTCGACGCCCCGGAACAACGCCAGTTTGTGGTGACCGGCGAAACCCTCACGGCACAGAACAACTTGCCAGGGGAGGTGCAGAATGGCCTGGCTGGACTGCTGGCCTCGGTGTCCGCAATGCGTAGCAGCGTCACTGACAATGTATCTAGTGCAGGTACCGACCCCAGCAACAATCCGCCGTTCCAAAGCCAGCTCACGCTGACTCGTCGGGGCATAGCCCTCACCCCCGACTACGCCCACAGCGAACACGCAAAGCCCAAATCCAATGGTGTGCAAACCGCCATCGTGGTCGGCCCGGCAGGCGAAGAAATCCACACCGATGAACTCGGCCGCATCAAGATCCAGTTCCACTGGCAGCGCCCGAATGAACATCCCGAGTTCGGCGCCAATCTGGATGACCGCAGCAGTTGTTGGGTACGCGTGGCTTGTCCGAGTGCCGGTGCCGGTTGGGGCCATCAGTTCCTGCCGCGCATTGGCCAGGAAGTGCTGGTCGATTTCATCGAAGGCGACATCGACCGTCCGCTGATCACCGGCGTACTTTACAACGGCAGCCATACCCCACCGGAATTCAGTGGTTCAGGTTCATTGCCGGCCAACAAAACCCTCTCCGGCATCAAGAGCAAGGAATACAAAGGCAATCGCTACAACGAATTGCTCTTTGACGACAGCACTGACCAGATTCGTACCAAGCTTTCCAGCGAACACGGCAAGACCCAGCTCAATATGGGTTACCTCGCCCATCCGCGAGTCGATGGGAAAGCAGATCCGCGCGGAGAAGGGGCGGAACTGCGCACTGATCGGGCAGTGTCGGTCCGTGGTGCCCAAGGGGTATTGATCACGGCGGAAGGGCGAGAGCAGGCCGTCGGCAATCACCTGGATCGCGACATGCTGATTGGGCAACTGCAGTCGGCAGAAGGTATCGCCAAATCCCTGTCTGATCTATCTGCACAACACGATGCGGAAGCGTCCGAACTCGACCAGCAGGGTGTGTTACTCAAGCACGTCGAGGACTGGGAAAAAATCGACGATCCTTCCGTGGGCGGCAAACCCATCGTTGCCATTTCCGGTCCACTGGGCGCCGTATTGGGTACCCCGGAAAGCGTGACGGTGGCTGCAGGCCATAACCTGGACTTGGTCAGTGTTCAGCACACCAATCTGAGTGTCGGGCGCAAGTTGCTCGTGCGAGTAGCCGATTCCTTCAGCCTCTTCGTGCACAAACTCGGCATCAAGCTGATTGCCGCCGGCGGACATATCGACATCCAGGCCCACGCAGGTGAAATCCGCATTGCCGCTGCCAAGAAGATAGTCATTACTTCCGGCGAGGAAATCAGCTACCAGGCACCAAAAATCACCCTGGTTTCCCAAGGGGCGCAAATCGAAATGGCCGGCGGGGCCATCACCACACAGTGTTCCGGTGCCATGACCCTCAAAGCGGCCTCACACAACTGGAGCGGTGCGGGTAATGGCAGCGTGGCGAGCAACTTTAATCCGAAGAATGCCCAGTTCGATCAGAAGGTGGTACTCAACTGGATGGGTACAGGTGAACCGATCAAAAACCGTCACTATCGGTTGCATCTTGAAGATGGCCGCGTACTGGAAGGCACCACCGACGATCAGGGGCATTCCGACCAATTTGCTTCTGAAATCAGCTTTGCACGCTATCGGGTCGAACTTCTGCCCGACGCAGCGTAATTCCACGGAACGATACGATGCCCATTGACCAACCGATAGCCACGCAATTCAAGAAAGACGGTACCCAGTATGCCGAGGGTTACACCACGCCCAAGAGCATGAACACTGTACAAACCTGCAGCTTTGCCCCTGAGCGGGTTATTCCAATCATTTTTTTGCCCGGCATCATGGGCAGCTGTTTGCGGATGAATGCCGAGCGACAGACCGCGATGAAGAAAAAAAACAATGTTGCCTGGCGGCCGGACAATAAGGGTTGGGCTGTGGGTATGGTGTTTACCGGACCAAGTGAGCGCCAATTGCAGCTGGACCCCAAAACCACCGTCGTGGACATCTACGATCCCAAAAGCAATCCAACGGGTAACAAGAAAGAAAGTGCAGATGACCGCCACGATAATGTGAAAGTATCGGTGGATGACCGAGTCAACCCGATAGAGGTGACTGCAGATACCCCCTTGTTGTGCAATGACCCGATAACAGCAAGTCCGTGCAAGACCGCCAAGCAAAAAGCGCGGGAACGTGGCTGGGGTGAGGTCTTTTTCGATAGTTACGGCGATCTGCTTAACAAACTCGAAGCACGGTTCAACCTGGCTTATCTTAATGGCAAGCTCAATCCGGACTGGAAAGATATTGTTGGTGTCGACCCAGCCAAGTGGGAACTTGCGGTTGGGGATGGCCTGACGCCGCTCACCGAGGACGAACTCAAGCAAGTCATGACCAATTGCTGGTATCCGGTCCATGCCTTTGGCTATAACTGGCTGCAATCAAACGGAGTTGCCGCAAAAGAACTCGCTACGCGCATTAATAAATTGATGGACGACTACAAATCCAAGCACTTCCAATGTGAGAAGGTCATCATCGTCACCCACTCCATGGGTGGCTTGGTCGGCCGAGCTTTATGCCACTCGGCATATGGCGATATGCAAGACAAGATACTGGGCATCGTGCATGGCGTAATGCCGGCCATAGGAGCGGCCGCGGCCTATAAGCGTATGCGTTCAGGGTTTGAAGGCAGTTGGTTAAGTCCAGTAAAAAGAGTCCTTGGCAATACAGGCCCACGCGTAACGGCCGTGCTGGCTAATGCTCCAGGCGGGTTACAGCTGCTGCCGAGCAAGGACTATGGCAGTGCATGGCTAAAAATAGTGACAAAGAAAGGCAAGGTACTAAAGGAGATTTGGCCGTCACTACCGCAGCAAGGTGATCCATACAGCGAGATCTACACGCATGCCGACAAATGGTGGGGGCTGTTGCGCGAAGAATGGATCAATCCGGCTGGGCAAGAGGATTCTGGCCTGGACCGAACAAAGAAATATTTAAACGCAGCTAACGAATTTCACGTCGCAATCAGTAAAACCTATCACCCGGTAAGTTTTGCGCACTATGGCGCCGATGCCGAGCGAAAAGCCTTCCAGACCGTGACTTGGCAAGTCGATGATGATTTTCCCATCGACCAGCTGGACAACCTGCAAATCGTCGAGGACGACGAGGAAGGCGAAATCAAATTGGTGACGCAGGCCGTTTACAACACCTTGCCCGCAGGAACGACCCAACTACCGGTCGAGACCGACATGGACGGTCGCACGAACGTAAGCGTGCCGTACTACACCGCCAAGATACTGTCGCCAAGCGAGCCGGGGGACGAAACCGTCCCGGTGCACTCGGCGGACCATCAAATGCAGAGCAAAGATCCCAAGCTCAAGGGAATCTTCCGGCAGACTGGCTATGAACATCAGGACAGCTATTCGAACAAGAAGGCGGTGGCCTCCACCCTGTATTCCATCGTACGTATTGCCCAGCAAATGAAATGGAAAAATCCATGCTAAAAAACTGCACCGCATTGCTTCTGGCCGCCGTCATGACGGCTGGTTGCGCTGCTACCCCCTCTTCCTCAAATGGAGCCACGACGATGGACAAAAAAGCCGACCGGATTGAAGCCTTGTTCAAGCAAACCAAACCGGTCTGTTTTGGCCGTTTCTTGATCGATGTGCCTGCAACTGCTCAAGTGGTCTGGGGACCGACAACCATTAGAAATGGCATCGTTTCCTACCCAAGCCAGGGTCACAAAATGGCAGCCGAGATCCAAGCCAAGGTAACAGAACTCAAGGGGATCAAACATATCAGGGAACCCTCGACATTCATTGGCACGTTTGATGGCCCCAATCCGGACAGCAGGATTGTGGTGGGTTATTCCGACTTCGAATCATCAGGTCTTGTTCAGCTGCACTCATATATCCGTCTCGGCAAGCACGCTTTCGTGCAAAAGGCCGACACCCTTGTTTTGGATGACTTACCCAACGGAGGAGATGACAAAACCAGCTACAAGAAATATATCCCTATTTTCCAAGACATTGCCCGACGCCTACGGGTACGCGAAGAGACGGAAACTCCCACCGAACCCGGTATTTGTCTTGAAAACGGGTTTGTTCGTTTGGCGAACAGCCCATATGGCGAGCGGGTAGCCATTGGTTTTCGCTTCCCCGAATATCCGGATGTGAGCTTTTCAGTGCGCTCGTTCAAAACGGATAGGCCCAATCCGAGCGAAAGCCTGGAACGAGGGTTGAAAGAAGCTCGCGAAATTGGCGCAATCATGGGCATGGGTCAATGGTTCAGCAGCATCAAGACCTTGCGCGAGGGCAAGCGCCAGATCGGCGGTTGGGATGGCTACGAAAAACTTGCCCGGCTTCCTTCGCAAGAAAAGAACAAACCCACCACGCATGAATTCAGGTTCAAGTCCATCGGCGCCGCGAACGATATGTTCCGCCCCGTAGTGGATTTGGAAATGAGCACAGGTGTGGATGAAGACAGCAAGGGCGAACTCGAACCCAGCCTGAAGAACGAGGAAGCCGTGGCGCTGTGGGATCGCCTGACCAGTGCGATCAAAGTTCGGCCTACGAAGTAAGAATGAGCTGCGGGGGTATGGTAGTGAGCTGGGTTGCTTAGTGGCATATCCACCCTCAATCCACTCTTCTGGAGTCAACCCCGATGTGGCAACGCTTGAATTGGTGGTTTTTGAAAAAATTTACCAGATTGAGGGAGTCAGAAATTGAAATGTATGCGTTGTGGTGTATTGGCTATGTTGCTGAGTAGCCAGATTGGCTGGGCGGGGTCTCTATTCGAAACAGGGCCATCGGGTCCAACGAAATGGGATGATCAGCTAGTCGCGGGTGTTGGTTCGGTTTTGATCTCACCGATTGCCAGTGTTGCGGGCAGTGTCAATGGAGACCTGGAATTGTCTTTTATCATGCCAGTGGGGGGGAGCATTTATATCGTCAAGGGTATTGCTGGAGGATCCGAGCGTCTCGTTGAGGTTCTTTTGGAACCGATCAACGGGGGGGAAGAGCTTTCGATCAAGGTTGCTGTTGATTCCCCGTTGGCGAACCCGGAAGCCAAAGGCAAGAAGGTCAAAGCGGATGCTGCGCCGATTGGTACAGTCCTTAGCGACCCGGAACAGAACAAGGTGCTGGGGCTGATTCCTAATGACGCGGGTAAAGCCCTGCTGGAGCATGGCCGTGTCCCGGGTTAAATGCCTGTTGTGTACCCTGCTCCTGCTGTTAAGCATCCCGTCCGCCGTGGCTGGGCGCAGTTGTGCCAAGCAAGGGTTGAGTACCACCAATTTGATTGCAGCATCACGAGCGGCCGTGCAGTTACGCGATACGCTGGATGCCATGAAGCTGGATGTGGCCATCATTGGCCGGGTAGGACAGGATTTGTCCGCTTATGGCTTGCGCTACTCTCATGCCGGCATCGCTTTTCGGGATACCCAGAACGGACGCTGGCGTGTGGCGCAGTTGCTCAATACCTGTGGAAGCAAGCAGTCGGAGCTATGGTATGACGGGCTGGGTGATTTTTTTCTCGATGATATGTTTGCCTACGATGCGCTGGTACTTGTTCCCCCGGCAGATCAGGCCAAGTCGCTCAGGCAGCAGGTGCAGAACCCTACTCTGATGCGGCAGCTGCATAACCCTGCCTACAATATGGTGCCCTATCCTTTTTCATTGCAATACCAGAATTCCAATACCTGGGTGATTGAAAATGTGGTGTCTGCCGCGCAGGGTTTGCACTCGCGAGCCCAAATCCAGGCCTGGTTGCAGGAAAATAACTATACGCCCACCGAACTATCGATCGGCCCCCTTGTGCGACTGGGGGCAGATATCTTCAAGGCCAACACCACCTTTGAAGATCACCCAAACAATCTGCGTTTTACCAACCGCATTCGCACCGTCACAGTCGATTCAATCAGCGATTTCCTGCTTGCTCAAAACCGTGGCTGGCAAAAGGTCGAACTCAAGACTCCGCCGGATTAAATGGAATCGATTCATCCGCGATGATGGACGTCGCCCAACAGCCCGCGATCAGGATTGGCCGGTCTACCGGTTGGCAAAGCTGAGCGTGTAAACGTCGGCATTATTGGGCAGCGAGGCCAATACCGGTTTCAGGCTGGCTGCCATCTTGTTTTCCGGTTTGAAAACCAGTTGGCCGGTCAGTGTGCCTTGCTGATGGTTCATCGAGCCGTTGCCCGAAATGGCGAGGATGCCTTCCTGCGGGCTGACTTGCCAATGTGCCGGTTGGCCGGGCTGCATGGTCAAATCGATCCGGTAGCTGCCCAGCGGCCCGGTCGTCGGCGAGAGTGGGGAGAACAGGTTTTCCAGCCTGGCTTGCAGCGACGAGGGCTGGTCCAAAGCAAACGATGCAGTTTCTAGACGCAAGTACCCGCCCAGTCGCAGCATCTTGAGCTTGTCATGCAGGCCGAACAGCGGTCCGGCGGGCAGGACGAGCTTGGCATCGTGCAGGGTGATCCGTGCCGGGCTCAGTGCTACGGTCAGCTTGCCCTCTTCATGGTTGAACTGGCCCCCGATTTGCCAGGCCAGCCTGCCTTGCCGCAACTGGCCGGGCAGGAATTGCCAGCGCACGTTTTCCTGCACGACCTGTCCGCCGATACCCAACGCGGAGGCGCGGCCTTGCCAGAGCGTACCCTCGCAGCCATCCAGGCGGACTTCTTTGGGCAGCAAACCCAATGCCAAAGACGCCGGCGTGCGGATCACGGCAAACAGGACAAAGACGCCGGTCAGCGCGGCAACGAGCAGATATTTTTTGCGCATCATGGGTTGCGCTCCATTTCCAGCACCAGGCGTACCGTGTTGTCCTTGCCGTCATTCTGGATGGCGAGCATGGCAATTCGCGCTTGCGCATCGCGGCGCAGATTGTCGGCCAGCAACAAGGCCTCGTCCACGGGCAGGGCCGGCAGGCGCAATTCGACGCGCTCCGCCGAGATCGAGCGCAGATCGATGCTGCGTTTTTGCGCACCGATCAACTGGAACAGGCTCGTGCGCAAGTCACTGCCGGAGTGTGCGTTGGCCGATGCCGGTCGCATGGCCTGCGGCGGCTGGGCGCGCATGGCAAACAGTTGCGATTCCAGTGCCGGAATACTGTGCTGCAGCCGGGTGATCCGGGTCTGCAGCGGGGAAATGACTGCACTGTAGAGCAGGATGAGTGCCATGATCATGGCCCAGGCCAGCAGGATTTTTTGCTCGCGCGCGTTGCGGCCCTGCCAGAAAAGTACGATCCGCTGCTTCATTGTTTCTCCATCCGGATTTCCAGCCTGGAAAAGCCGGATTCTGCCGGCGTGATGTTGAAATCGCGTCCGTCGGATTGCAAGCGGGGGCGCAGCTTGGCCACATCGCTTTCGTTGAGCACCAGGCGGACCACGCCATTGCGCACTTCCGCATTGCGCGGCCGCAATCCGGCACCGAGGGTCTGGGCAAACTGGCTCAACTGGTCGAGCGCATCGCGCCGGGCATCGGTACGGTTGAGCTCGCGGCGTTTGCTTTCCCATTGCAGGGCGGGGTCGACGATGGGCGTGCCGGGGTAGAGGGCCGCGAACGTCTGGCGGATTTCGTCCTTGAGTGTTTTTTCCTGCCAGGCGAGCTGTTGCCAGCGCAGCAGCGCGCCCACTAATAGCAGGGTGCCCAAGGCGAGCAGCAACCATCCGCTGCGGCGCAGTTGCCGGGGATCGAAGGCGGTGCGCTTGCGCGGCGCGAACGATCCGCTCAGCAGGCTGACCGACTCCGGCCGGCGCGGATTCATGAACAAGCGATCGTGGTCCTGAATCGCCATGTCGCCGACCAGGGTCTGCAGGGTGGCCGGATCATCGACGCTACCGTATTGGCCATTCACAGTACGGAAAAGAATGCTGCCGTTGGCACTGCGGCCCGCCACGGTATCGCCCTCGTCGGTAAGCAGGGCGTATTCGGAATAAGCACTGTCGGGTTCGAGCCCCGCTGCGACGAGGATGTCGAGGCCTTGCTGCAGCAAGCTTTTGCTGCAGACCCAGGCGATACGTCCGGTATCCGCGTGTTCTCCGAGCGTGATATGCGTGTCTTCCCTGGGGCCGAGCAGGGTGTCTTCCAGGGCCTGTGCCGCAATGGCGGGAGCATGCCGGCCGGCATTGGCCGGAATCGGCACGACGTGGGCCGCAGTCAGGCTGGCGGGTACGATCACCTCCAGCCGTTTGTGCGCGGGCAGGGCATGGATATCGCAGGAACATCGGGCGATCTGGTTGTACCGGTCGTCGAAACCGGCCCACAGCATGCTTGTCTGCTGGCCCGGCAGGGGCAAGAGGATGCGCAGCCGATCGATATCTGGCGGTGTGTTCATGGCACGGATTTCAGGCGTCTTGATGGCGGAATTTGGCCATTATGCCGGTTTGTCCTGTATCCGTGTATGGATGAAATATAAAATAGTTACCGGTATCAATTTCTGATTTTACGGCAAATAACGTAAGTTTTGCCGGTGGGCGTGATCTGGCCGCCAGACAGGTCTGCGGGCTTCAGTACCTGTCCAGAATATGCATGGCGTGCGGGGCGTAGCCGTGATTGAGCGGGCCGTGACCATGACCCGTCTGCTGGCGCGCACCGGCGCGGATGGCCTGCATGATGTAGTTCCGTGCGGTTTCGATGGCGGCGGGCAGGTCGTCGCCCAGTGCCAATCGGCAGGCAATGGCGGATGACAGGGTACAGCCGGTGCCATGCAGGTTGCGGCTGGCGATACGCGGGCTGCGGTAATGCTGCAGCGTGGCGGTGTCATCCGAGTTACGCAGGGCCAGCACATCGACGACATCCGGCCCGTTCAAGTGGCCGCCTTTCAGCAGGACGGCATGGCAGTTCATGGCGAGCAGGTCGAGGGCGGCCGCATCCAGATCGTCGATCTCGCGGATCGGCCGGCCTAGCAGCACTTCTGCCTCATCCAGGTTGGGTGTGACGAGCCGGGCCAGCGGGAACAGTTGGCCAACCAGCCCGGCAATCGTGGCATCGGCAATCAGCTTGGCGCCGCTGGTGGATACCATGACCGGATCGAGGATCACGTTGGCCAGCCGGTGGTGCGTGATGGCACTGGAGACCACCTCGACGATTTCCGGCGCGTGCAGCATGCCGATCTTGACGGCATCGCAGCCGATATCGCCGACTACGGCATCGATCTGTGCGGCGAGAATATCCGGCGGTACGCCGTGAATCGCGGTCACGCCCTGCGTGTTCTGTGCCGTGATCGCGGTAATGGCGGTCATGCCGTAGCAGCCGAGCGCGGCCATGGTTTTCAGATCAGCCTGGATGCCGGCGCCACCGCCGCTATCCGAACCGGCAATGGACAAAACGCGGGCATAGCGGAAAGGCATGTCAGGAAGGGCGGTCATATTGTTCTGGGTGGATCGATGTTCTCAATACTTTATCGTGCCGGAATTCGCCAATCTTTGCATGACTTCCGGGTCCAGCGAGGCCATGAAGGCTTCCACTGCGCCGGTATAGGCACCCGGCGTACCCAGCAGTTCGTTGATCTGGCTGTGTTGCAGCGCTTGCGGCAAGACTTCGGCCCGAACGCCCTGAGCACTGGCCTTGTCGGCAAACGCGCTGGCCTGGGTGCACGGCGCATCGGGGCGGGTGCTGGAGCAGACCAACAGAAACGGTGCCGCGCCGGACTTGAGCTGATGCATCGGCGAGGCGGCTTGCCAGTAGGCCGGATCCTGGCCGAAGGCTTTGTCGTAGAAAGCGTAGTGTTTCGCCTGCATGGTGCGCACGATATCCATGGCGGCGGTATCGAGCGAGACCGCACCGAGCCAGCGTTGCGCGCCCAGTTTCAATGCCTTGTCCGGATCGGCGGCGAGCAGGTCGATGAGATGCGCGCCGGCCGAATGCCCCATCAGGATGAAGCGGGTCGGATCTGCGCCCCAACTGGCCGCCTTGGCCTGCGCAGTGGCCAAGGCCCGCGCCACATCGTTGGCCTGAGTGAGCGGGTCGGCCTTGGGCAGCAGGCGGTAATTGACGGAAACAAACACAAAACCGCGCGCAACCCAGCGCAGGAGCTTGTTCTGCACGACCCTCGACATGGCCTTGTCGCCCGTGCGCCACGCACCGCCATGCACCATGAAGATGACCGGCGCGCCGGCTGTTTGCGCGGGCAGGTAAACATCCATGCGCTGTTTTGGGTCGTTGCCATAGGCAATGTCGCGCAGCAATTTTGTGCCTGCCGGCAAAGTGATACCGCGTGATGGCGATCCGGATTCGTTTTCCTGGAATTCGCTCTCCTGCCGAGAGGATTCATGTTCGGCGCGGCGCGCCTTGATGGCATCGAGGAGCGGCCCGGCTTCGGCCGCCGAAAAAACAGCCAGTAATAGCGAAGCGAGGGCAAAACGCGCAGTGGTGAAAAGCATGGGTGTGTTCCGGGCGGCTGAAGGTGCCACTCTCAACGCGCCGGGGTTGTCCGGCGTTGACCTTTCCTGCAGAAATACGCACAGCAAAAACATTCAGCTCGGTTTGCTGCGTTGTCCGGATTGTTTCTTTCTGAATATGGTCATGAATACAGCAGTGTAATGTGGGGATGGTAGACATTTTGGGCGGTATTCCAGTGGATGGTTATTGATTTGGAATTAAACTTGCGCAATGAGTGAACACGATTTAGCATGAGCAAAATTGGAATACTAATTAACGCCGATTGCACAATTAATTTAAAACATCCGAGGAAAACGGTATGAATCTCACTATCGCCAAACGGTTGCAAATCATGATCGCCGCTGCCATCGTCGGCCTTATCATTCTTGCAATTTCCGGTTACCGGGTTTCAGTCAATTTGCGCGGTGGCCTGGAATATCTGGACGTCAATACGATTCCCAGTATTGAAACGATTGGCGAAATCAACGAAAACTTTTTGCGCATGCGCGTCACGGTGCTGTATCACTTGATCAGCAAGGATTCGGCCAAAAAGACGGCCATCGAGGCCCAGATCAAGGAGCGACAGGGGAAAATCCAGCAGTTGCTGGCACGCTACGAGAAGGAATTGATCAGCGATGCCAAAGACAAGGAAATGCTGGAGGCTGCCAAAAAATCCTTTGAAGGCTACTTTTCCACTGCAGCTCTTATTCTTGAGAAATCCCATGCCGATGATATCGACGGCGCAGAGGCGATCATGGCCAATGACTCGGGCAATCTGGCCAGGTTGACCGAAGCCTTGCAAGCCCATCAGGATTACAACGACAAGCTTGCCGCTGATTTCATCCAGGCTTCCAAGGCGGCCGACCAGCGCGGGCAGGTCATTGCCGTGGTCTTGGTTGCGCTCAGCATCCTGGGCATTGGCAGCATGGGTTTCTTCCTGCTGCGCAGCATTGGCAGGGCATTGAATGAAACCCGCGATGCCGTCGGACATATCGAAGGACAGCTTGATTTCACCCGCCGCGTGAACGTGCAGGGTAGCGACGAACTCGGGATGACCGCGCAAGCCATCAACCGGTTGCTCGACAAGATGCAAGGCAATTTGAAGACGATTGCCGGCAGTGCCCAGCGCCTGGCTGCGGCTTCCAACCAGATGGCGACCTCGTCGGAGCAAGTCTCGACCGCATCGCAACAGCAAAGCGAGGCGGCTTCCGGCATGGCGGCCACGGTGGAAGAGATGGCGGTCAGCATCAACCACGTGGCCGACCGGGCTCAAGAGGCCAACCAGCTTTCCAGCGAATCAGGCAGGCTCGCCGTATCCGGTGAAAAGATCATTGGCCAGACCGCTCAGGAGATCAACGACATTGCCGCGACCGTGCATGCTGCGGCAGAACGCATTCATGAACTGGAAAAGCACAGCGCTCAAATCGCCGATGTGATCGGGGTGATCAAGGAAGTGGCCGACCAGACCAATCTGCTGGCCCTCAACGCCGCCATCGAGGCCGCGCGCGCCGGTGAGCAGGGGCGTGGTTTTGCCGTGGTGGCCGATGAAGTGCGCAAGCTGGCCGAGCGCACTGCTGCGTCCACGCAGGAAATCACCCGCACCATCGATGCGATGCGTACAAGCGCCGGTACTGCGGTGGAAAGCATGCAAGGCGCGGTGGAAAAGGTATCTCTGGGCGTGGCACGGGCCAATGAAGCCAATGAATCGATCCAGCAAATTGGCAGCGGCAGCCGCAGGGCGGTGGGCATGGTAGAAGAAATTACCAGTGCCATTCGCGAACAGGGCGTGGCCACCAACAATATTGGATCGCAGGTGGAAAAAATTGCCCAGATGTCGGAACAAAGCAGCGCAGCGGCGGCAGAGAGCGCCAGCGCAGCCCGGGATCTGGACAGCTTGGCGGGTGAAATGCACCGTATCGTGGCGGCTTACCGGTTGTAGGCTCGACTGACAACAATCGAGCGTGCCCAAGCCTTGGAAGCTTGCCACTTCGCTGGCAGACAAGAGCGGGCTCCGTTGGGCTTGCTCCTGTTTTTTTATGCAGGCAGAACACAAACAATCAATCCGGTTTTTTGTTCTGTTAACTTGATGCCGATTGGGCACTCTGCCGCGGTTGAGCAGCTTCGCGCACATTTATGCCTGAAATCGCCATTCTATGGCTGCGGCCCGGCATAATGGCCGGATTGTGGATTGTCCGGACAGGTGTAAAAGATGGAAGCTTTGCAGTCGGCGCTGACGTGGTTTTTCAGCTTCAAGGCGTATGTGATGTTGCCGGTGGTGATCGGAGCGATTGCATTGCTCGCCCGGGTGAAGCCGGGACCGGCCCTGATGCTGGCGCTCAAGCTGGGTGTGGGCTTTGCCGGCATTTTTCTGGTCTACGATGCGTTCCTCTCCATGCTCAAGCCCGCCGTAGAGGCCATCGTGGCCACGCGCGGGCTCAACTATCCGGTGATCGACGCCGGCTGGCCGCCCTTGGCGGCAATCACCTGGGCGAGCTGGATCGCACCGGTTTCGATTGCGCTGGTGATCGGCCTCAACCTCGTCATGGTATTTGCCCGCCTCACCGATACGCTCTACATCGATATCTGGAATTACTGGCACTTTGCCTTCCTCGGTGCGCTGGTGCTGAGCCTGACCGCCAATCCGGCGCTGGCCTTTGCGGCGGTTGCGCTGATTGCGGTCTACAGCTTCAAGGCTACGGAATGGTCTGCACCGTATGTGCAGCGCGCCACCGGGATGGAGGGCATTGGCGTCAGCCCGTTTTCCGTCACCGCCTTCTTGCCCTGGGCTGTGGCGCTGGATCGCGTGTTCGATGCGATACCCGGCGTGCGCCGCATCGTCTGGGATCCGAGCCGTTCAGGCGGCAAGCTGGCCGTGCTGGGCCAGCCGATCGTGATCGGCGCGCTGCTCGGCGTGTTTCTCGGCGTGCTGGGCCACTATGACATCCGCAAGCTGGCGGAGCTGGCGATCCAGATCGCGACAGTCATGTATCTGCTGCCCAAGTGCGGCGCCTTGATCGGCGAGGCGATGAACCAGGTTTCCGATGCGCTGCGTCTGCGGCTGGATGCGAAGCTGGCTGGGCGCTCGCTGGTCATCGCCATGGATTCGCCGTTTCTGTTCGCGCATCCCTCGGTCATGACGACCGGGCTGGTGCTGATGCCGCTGAGCCTGATCCTGGCCTTTTTGATTCCCGGCAACCGCATGATCCCGGCCGGCGATTTGCCGAACCTGATTTCCATCATGTCGCTGAGCGTGCTGGTGTTTCGCGGCAATGTGTTCCGCGCCGTGCTCAGCGCGCTGCCGATCGTGATCGCCTTCATGCTGGTGGCCTCCGATCTGGCCCCGCTGCTGACACGGCTCGGCGCCCAGAGCGGCGTGGCGGCGCTGGCGCAGGGCGGCTCCGAAGTGACGGCCTTTACCGACGGCGGCAATCCGGTACGCTACTGGATGTTCAAGCTCTTTCTGGGCGAGGCCTGGGCCTGGCTGCTGTTGCCGGTGGGTTTGGGTTTTGTCTGGTTCGCCTGGCGCCGGAATCGTGTGGGCATCGCATGATTTGGCACCTACAACGGAAGTAACTGCCTGCCACCTGGAAAAGGAGTGCCCTTGCTTCCTGTCACCGAAAAGCTGTCTGCCGATGTGATTCTGCCGCCGCCGCGCAAAGGGGCGCTGCTGTTCACGCGCACGCAGCCGATCGTGGCCATCGGGATCTCGACCGGCGGGCCGGAAGCGCTGGAAAAGGTGTTGACGCAATTGAGCCGCAGCTGCCCGGGCGTGGTGATCGTCCAGCATATGCCGGGCAATTACACCGGGACGTTTTCCCGCCGCCTCAACGGCTTGTGCGCGGTGGATGTCAATGAAGCCATCAGCGGGGACCGGGTCAAGCCGGGACGGGTGCTGATCGCGCCGGGCGGCAAGCATATGCTGCTCAAGCGCGTGGGGATTGAATACGTGGTCCAGATCGTGGATGGCCCACCGGTTTCCCGCCACGCGCCTTCCGTTGATGTGTTGTTTCGCTCGGTGGCCAGCGTTGCCGGCCATAACGCAGTGGGGATCATCATGACCGGCATCGGCGGCGATGGCGCGCAAGGATTGCGCGAAATGCGCGACTGCGGGGCGAAGACTTACGCGCAGGATGAAAAAAGCTGCACGGTTTACGGCATGCCGCGCGAAGCCATGAAACTCGGCGCGGCCTGCGAAGAGGTTACCTTGCTGAAAGTCGCCGAGCTTATCAACGGCATTCGCTGATCCTTCCTCTAATTCACCCCTTCGGGTTTATCCTTTCCAGAGCGGCGGCTCATCCATCAGCGCGACCTGTTCGCGCAATTCCAGAATCCGGTCCTGCCAGTAGCGCTGGGTATTGAACCAGGGAAAGGCGGCGGGGAAGGCCGGGTCGTCCCAGCGGCGGGCGAGCCAGGCCGAATAATGGATCAGCCGCAGCGTGCGCAGCGCTTCCACAAGGTAGAGCTCGCGCGGGTTGAATTCACAGAAGTCCTCGTAGCCGGCCAGGATATCCGCCAGCTGGCGCACCATATCGCCGCGCTCACCCGAGAGCAGCATCCACAAGTCCTGCACGGCCGGGCCGTTGCGGGCATCGTCGAAATCAACGAAGTGCGGGCCGTCCGGTGTCCACAGTACGTTGCCGGCGTGGCAGTCGCCATGCAGCCGGAGCGTGGCAACCTCGCCTGCACGATCGAAACAGCGGCGCACGCCATCCAGCGCCTGATTTACCACGCTTTCCCAAGCCTCCAACAGTTCAGGCGGGATGAATCCGTTAGCCAACAGAAAATCGCGTGGCTCGATGCCGAAGCTCTCGATATCGAGCGTGGGCCGCTCGCAAAAAGGCCGGATTGCGCCGACGGCATGGATGCGGCCCATGAAGCGGCCGAGCCATTCCAGCGTATCCGGGTCTTCCAGTTCCGGCGGGCGGCCGCCGCGGCGCGGAAAAACCGCAAAACGGAAACTCTCGAACGCATGCAGCGTGGCGCCATTGATGCGCAGTGCCGGCACGGCGGGAATTTCGCGCTCGGCCAATTCTTCGACAAACGCATGTTCTTCCAGGATGGCGGTATCGCTCCAGCGTGCCGGGCGGTAGAACTTGGCCACCAGCGGCGGGCCGTTTTCCTGTCCGACCTGATAGACACGGTTTTCATAGCTGTTGAGGGCCAGCAAGCGACCATCGCACTGCAAGCCGAGGCTTTCCAGTGCATTGAGAACGCAGTCGGGCGTGAGCGCGGCGTAAGGGTGGTTGTGAACGGTTTCCATTCATGAATTGTAGGGGGTTTATGGTTACTGCGCTTGGGTTGCTAAATTTTCGAGTAAGACGGTGGAATTTTCATATACTTCAGAGTGATGTTGCTGCGCAGCAGAGCTTGGTGTGTGCAATGCAGGCATTGGCATGGTGTTTGGGCGCGGGAAAGGTGGTTTCCAAAAAAGGGAAAAGAGGTGCGCAAATGAGCAAAAAAGCGAATTCGATGGTGTTTGCCGGCCTGCTGTTTGCCGGGGCATTTTTTCCGGGGCCGGGATGGGCTGCGGAAAAATACAGCATCGTGGTCATGCCCAAGCTGGTGGGAATCCAGTACTACGATATGGTGAAGCAGGGGCTGGACCAGGCCGCGCGCGAACTGCCCGACATGAAAGTGATCTGGATGGGCCCCTCTCAGGATCTGGTTGAAAAGCAGATCGAAATGATCGAGAAGCTGATTCCGACCAGGCCCAATGTGATTGCCGTGGCCGCCAATGATGCGGCAGCCATCAGCCCGGTGCTGAAAAAAGCCCAGGCGGCCGGCATCCATGTCATGAGCTGGGATGGCGATGCCAACCAGCGCGAGTTCTTTGTAAACCTGGTCGATTTTGACGATTTCGGCAAACAGGTCGTTGAGGCCGTCAAAGATGAAGCGGGCGCACAGGGCGAGATCGCCATTGTCACCACTTCCTTTACCTCGCCGAACCAGTCCAGCTGGGTGGCGGCGATCAAGAAGCATCTCTATGCCAGGTATCCGGGTCTGAAAATTGTGGATATACGTGCGGCGGGGGAAAGCACGGAAGAAGCCTACCGCATTGCACAGGATTACCTGAAAACCTTTCCCAAGCTCAAGGCCATCGTTGCGCTGGGCGTGCCGAATCTGCCCGGCGTGGCCAAGGCGGTCAAGGAAGCAGGGCTTTCCGGCAAGGTTGCGGTGGTGGGCAACTCGACCCCGAACCTGATGCGGGCTTATCTCAAGGACGGTACTGCAAAAAAAGTGCTGCTCTGGAATGCGCCCGACCATGGCTACCTGACTGTTTACAGCGCCTACCGGATGCTGACCGGCGAACTGAAAATCGGGCAACCCTTCAAGGCCGGCCGCCTTGGAAGCTTCACCCCGAAGAAAGACGCGCAGAACATGCAGGTAGCGCTGCCGGTTTTGGCTTTTACCAAAGACAACGTGGATAACTATCACTTCTGATACCGGGAATACGCTGGCAGGAAGCTTGCCCATGAAGAAACTGCCTGGTTTGCAGCTGAAAATCATGACCAGACTGAACCTGCTGTCGGTGGGGATCATTCTGGTCATGACCGTGTGCGTGCTGGGTGCCGGCGTAATCATCATCACCGGCGTGCTGTACCGGTTCCAGGAACGGGTGTTGCGCCTGGAGCTCGACAATGCCAGGCAGCAGATCATCCAGACGCTTCATCGTTCCGGCATGCGGGCTGCAACGCTGAAAGCGTCGGAGGTGCAAAATGCGCTGCAGCAAAAAGAGGGCTTGGAAACGTCCAGGCTGTACGTGATTGATCACGTTGGTCGCCGAATTGTCTTCCATCCGACCATTCCTGCCGGGCAAGAGATCAAGGCAGACTTTACCGTTGAGATGCTCGAAAGACAGGCCGGGACCATCGAGTACCTGTATGACGTTCCCCGTCTTGCCGTATTCACGACGGTTTCCCCTCTCAATTGGCTGATCGGTCTATCCATTACCAAAGCAGAAATGCTGGCCAAGCAGATAGAATTTCTCTGGATTACGGGCGGCATTACCTTCGCGGTGCTTTTCCTTAATGCGCTACTGATCAACCATTTCGGCCGGCGCCTGCTGGCGCGCATCAAGACGGCGCTCGATTGCGTGCATCAGATTGAAAATGGTGATTTGTCCGCCCGCATTGCCCCGAATGCACTCCGGGATGAGGTGGGTGTTCTGCAAGAAGGCATCAACGCCATGGCGATGGGCCTGGAAACCCGCACGCAGGCCCATCAGAAAGCGGAATACGCGCTGCGGGAAAACCGCGCATTGCTGCAATCCATTCTGGATAACTCGCCCGCGGTGATTTTCGTCAAGGATGTTGAAGGGCATTACCTGCTGGTCAACCGGCGTTACACGGAAATGTTCCATGTCAGCATCGAAGATCTGGTCGGAAAAACCATTTTTGATATCTTCCCCCGCGAGCAGGCCGAGCCGATCCTGGCCGCCGAAATGAAGGCGATCAATGAGCGCTGCGAAGTGAAGGGGGAAGACGTGGTGACCCAGGACGACGGGCAGCATACTTACCTGGGCATCAAGTACCCGCTGTACGATGCCGCCGGTGAGCCTTATGCCGTTTGTGGAATATCCACCGACATTACCGAGCTCAAGCGTGCCGAGGCGGATCGCCAGGCCCGCGGGGCAGCGGAGGCTGCCAATAAGGCAAAAAGCGAATTCCTTTCCGCGATGAGTCACGAATTGCGCACCCCCCTCAACGCCATTCTTGGCTATGCGCAATTGCTCAAGCGCAACACGGGGCTCTCCGAGCAGCATGTTTCCAGCCTGGAGGTCATCGAGCAGAGCGGCCGGCATCTGCTGACCTTGATCAACGACCTGCTGGACCTGGCCAAGATTGAGGCGCGCAAGCTCGATCTTGTTCCCGCGTCGGTGGATCTGGCTGCTTGCCTGCAGATGGTGGCCGATATCATCCGCGTGCGCGTGGAGGAAAAAAGCCTGCTTTTCATGCTGGATACAGCATCGGATTTGCCCAAGGGGGTGACCGTCGATGAAAAACGCTTGCGCCAGGTTCTGCTCAACCTGCTGAGCAATGCCGTGAAATTCACCGACCGGGGCGGCGTGACCCTGCGGGTGCAATGCCTGCAGCGCAAGGGTGGAATCGCGTTGCTGCGTTTTGAAGTGGCGGATACCGGCGTCGGCATGACGGCCGAACAGTTAAAGAGCATTTTCCAGCCTTTCGAGCAGGTGGGCGACCTGCGGCGGCGGTCGAGCGGAACGGGGCTTGGCTTATCCATCAGCCGCCAACTGGTGCAGCTGATGGGTGGGGATATCGGCGTGGAAAGCCAGCCGGACGCGGGAAGCCGCTTCTGGTTTGACATCCCCGTGCCCGAGCTGGATATCGATATCACCGCAACGATGGCCGGCTGGGAAGCCACCGGCTACCAGGGGCCTCGCCGGAAAATATTGATTGTGGAAGATTCGGCCGGCAACCGGGCCATGCTGGCCGAGTTGCTCGCGGCAATGGGCTTTGACCTGTATGAGGCCGCAGACGGGGAGCAAGCCGTCGAGCAGGCTCGAATCTGGCTACCCGATCTGGTGGTGATGGATATGGTGTTGCCGGAAATGAACGGAATGGAAGCCATTTACCGGATCCGGCAGATTCCGGGCATGGCGCAAGTGCCCATCATCGCCGTTTCATCCAGTGCCAACCATGCCGAGCTGGAAAACAGCCTGGACGCCGGTGCCAGCGCCTTCATCGTCAAGCCGATCGATCGGCGCAAACTGCTGGAAAAAATTGGCGAATATCTCAAGCTGAGCTGGATAACCGCTGAGCGGGAATCCGAATCTTCCTATAACCAGCGTAAACCGATTGAAGCGGTGCCGCCCATGGATGAAATGCGGGTGCTGCATGAACAGGCCAAGGCAGGCAACATGCGCGCCATCCGCGAGTGGAGCGATGCCATTGCCGCCCGGGATGACCGCTATGCCCCGTTTGCCGAGCAGCTTCGGGGACTGGCGCGAAATTACCAGTCCAGGGCGATTGTGGAACTGGTGGAACAATACCTGCCCGAGGATTCCTTGCCATGAGAGGGAACGCATCGCTTGCAGGATCGACTATCCTGATCATCGACGATACGCCGGCCAATCTTGCCTTTGCGGTGGAAGGGCTGGAAGAGCATGGCTATCGCGTGCTGGTGGCCCAGGATGGGCGGGAGGGGGTGACCCGTGCAGAGTTGATGCATCCCGATCTTATTCTGCTGGATGTGATGATGCCGGGCATGAGCGGCATTGAAGCCTGTAAATTGTTGCGGGCCAACGCCGCAGCCCGCGATATCCCCGTTATCTTCATGACGGCACTGACCGATGTGGGCAGCAAAATCGCCTGTTTCGAGGCCGGAGGCGTCGATTACCTGACCAAGCCGCTTGATATGGATGAAGTGGCGATACGTATCAATACGCATCTGAGCCTGGCAAAAGCCCGTGCTGACTTGAAAGAGAAAAACCGGTTGCTTGAGCTGGAAATCGCCGAGCGCCAGCGGATCGAAACCGAGTTGTGCCAGTTGTTTGCACGCCTCAAAGAGAATGAAGAACGCTTCCGCTCCCTCGTCGAACTTTCTTCCGATGCCATCCTGACGGTGCAGGATGGCGCCGTAACCTTTGCCAACCATGCCGCGCTGTCATTGTTCGGGGTGAGCCGCATCGACGAGGTGATGGGGCGGCCTTATCTTTCCCTGGTGGCGTTACCGGATCGTCTGGCGGTGGAAGCGATCTTGCAGGCATTGATGCCGGACGGCAGCTGCCATATGCACGACGAACAGGTGCTGGGCCTGGATGGCGTGATCACCGATGTCACCGTCACCCGGGTTGCTTTTTCTCACCTGGGTAAAACCATGATCCAGGTCGTGCTGCATGATATTTCCAAACGGGTGCAATTGATCCAGCAATTGCAGTACCAGGCTACGCACGATCCTTTGACCGGCCTGCCCAATCGCACGCTTTTGCTGGACCGCATGCAGCAGATGATCAACCTGGGCAAGCGCCAGCAAGAGCGTTTCAAAGTCTGTTTTGTCGATGTCGATCGTTTCAAATGGATCAACGATACCTACGGGCACGATGCGGGCGATGAAGTGTTGCGCTCGGTCTCCCGCAAGATCAGTACGATGTTGCGGAAAACGGATACCCTGGCGCGGATCGGCGGCGATGAGTTCGTGCTGATCCTTCAGGAATCGGGAATGGAGGATGAATCCACGCTGGTTTTGTCACGTATCGCCGGTGTCATTGCCGAGCCGATATGGTTTGCCGGAAACGAGATCAAAATTTCCTGCAGCGTGGGCTGTTGCTCGTTTCCGGAAGACGGGCAAAACGTGGAAGAACTCCTCCACTTTGCCGATGCGGCCATGTATCGCGCCAAGAAAACGCAACAGCCCAGGACTCGCGAACTGGAAGCTTTTTTCTGGTACGAAACCCCGGGGGCGGAGAGGCACGGGCAATGAAACGAATGATCCTGCCCTTGTTCTTGCTGATGGCCATGGCGCTTTATCTGACTGTGCGCGAAGAGAGCCAGAATGGCGTGCTGCGCATTGATAACAGCAAGTGGATGGGGAACGAGCCGCGCTATCGTGCGGGCAGCCTCGGGGAGGCGAGTGAGCCGCCGCCTGGCGCTGGCCGGGAAGTGGAGTAAATCAATGGGCGAGTCCGTCCGCACTGACACCGCTGCGACGATCCTGGTGGTCGATGATACCCCGGCCAACGTCGGCATTCTGGTCGACTATCTGGAAGGCCACGGGTTTCGCGTGCTGGTGGCGCAAGACGGTGAAGAAGGGCTGGCACGGGCCGGTTTCGCGCATCCCGATCTGATTTTGCTGGATGTGATGATGCCGGGTATCGACGGCTTCGAGGTTTGCCGGCAGTTGAAAAAAAATGCCGACACCAGGGAAATTCCGGTTATTTGCATGACTGCGCTGTCGGATGTCGGCCACAAGCTGATCGGTTTTGAATCCGGCGCCAGCGATTACGTGACCAAGCCGTTTGATATGGCCGAGGTGCTGGCACGCATCAACAACCATCTGGCCTTGCGTGCGATGCAGGCGCAGCTGGAGGAACAAAATTTCCAGTTGCGGCGGGAAATGGCGGAGCGGCTGCAATCGGAAAACGAGCTCCGGCAGGTTTTTGGCCAGCTTAAAACGCTCGACCGGATGCTGGCTGAAACCCAAAGCCAGTTGCTGCAATCCGAAAAGATGGCCTCGGTCGGCGTGTTGGCCGCAGGTGTTGCGCATGAAATCAACAACCCGCTGGGTTTTATCAACAGCAATCTGGGATGCCTGAAAAGTTATACCGCCGATCTTCTGGATCTGGTTGCCAGCTATGAATCGCTCTGCGCTGGCCTGCCGGACAAGCAGATTGCGGACCTCAAGGCCCGTGCCGATCTGGAAGTGCTCAAGCGGGATATTTCCGGCCTGATCGATGAATCGCTGGCCGGCGTTGCGCGGGTGACGGGCATCGTGCAGAACCTCAGGCATTTTTCGCATGTGGGCGAATCAGCTTGGCAGTTCGCCAATATCAACCTGGAGCTGGAGAGTGCATTGGGGCTCGTGGCCGGCGATCTCGAACAGGGCATTGCCGTCATCAAGGATTACGGAACCTTGCCCGGGATAGAATGCTCGCCCAGTGAGTTGAATCAGGTTTTTCTGAATCTGCTGAGGAACGCCATTCAGGCCATTGTTGGCGATGGGGAAATACGCATCCGTACTGGTGTCGAGGGCGATGAGATCTGGATTGAAATCGCCGATACCGGCGTGGGAATAGAACCGCAGAACCTGGACAGGATCTTCGATCCCTTTTTCACTACCCGCTCCGTGGGCATGGGAATGGGGCTGGGCTTGTCGCTATCCTATGCTTCGATCAAGAATCACCACGGCCGTATCGAGGTTCAAAGCGAGGTCGGCAAGGGTTCGGTGTTCCGGATATTTCTTCCGACACGCCAGACCAGCAGGAACGATCAGCCACCGCCGGAGTATTCCATTTAGCTATTCCCTTCGGGACCGGGGTTGCGCTGCTTGGGCAGCATGTTGTTTTTAACTGTTCTCTGTTCTGATTTCCCTCCGGGAGGCGCGATGGCAGTGCTGGGTCTGATACTGGGCGTTTTGCTTGGCGCCGTGCTGGGGATGTTCAACCACGCGCCGTTCCTCGGTGTGGTGCTGGGCGGGCTGATCGGCTGGCTGCTGATGCGTGGTCTTGACCAACGTCTTGGCCCGAATCAGGTAGTGGACGAAATGGCCCTGTTGCGCACGATGCTGGAAAACCAGCAAAGGCGGTTCGAGCGCGAACTGGCCCTGTTGCGTGAGCGTGTGGCGGCACTTGAATCCGGCACCCACCGCGCAGCGGCCGAGGAGGAAACCGCGGCTGCGGCTGAAGCCGCGACCCCGGGCGAAATCGCACCGGAAGCGGAAATGCCGTTCGAGCCCGTGTTTGAGGTGGAGGAACCCGTTCCGGTTCCCGCTCCGGCGCAAGCCGCCGCCCAGCCTGTGCCGCGCGTGATCCACGAATGGCAACCCGAAGAGCCGGTGCGCATGAAGGCCGCACCGCGCGCGCCGGTGCCGCAAGAGCCCGGTTTCATCGAGCGCGCGTTTGCCGCAGCAAAGGATTGGCTCTTCGGCGGCAACACGCTGGTGCGCATGGGTGTGGTGCTGGTGTTCCTGGGGCTCGCGTTCCTGCTGCGCTATGCCTCGGACCGGATCGTGATCCCGGTCGAGCTGCGTTACCTGGGCGTGGCGGCCACCGCGCTGGCAGCGCTGGGGCTGGGCTGGCGCTTGCGCGAATCGCGCCGGGCCTATGGCCTGCTGATGCAGGGCGCGGCGGTGGCGGTGATGTACCTGACCATCTTTGCCGCGATGCGCCTGCATCCGCTGCTGCCGCTACAGGGCGGTTTCGTGCTGCTGGTGGCGGTGGCCATGCTTGCCGCGATTCTGGCGGTTACCCAGGATGCGCTGGCGCTGGCGGTGGCCGGTTCGCTCGGCGGTTTTGCCGCGCCGATTCTGGCCTCGACCGGCGGTGGTAGCCATGTGGCGCTGTTCTCCTACTTTGCCATGCTCAACGCTGGCATCCTGGGCATTGCCTGGTTCAAGGCCTGGCGGCCGCTCAATCTGGTCGGCTTTTTCGGCACCTTCCTGATCGGATGGGCGTGGGGGGAGCGCTCGTACCGGCCGGAGTTCTACGAGAGCTGCCAATTCTTCCTGATCCTGTTCTTCCTGATGTTCGTCGGCATCGGCCTGCTGTTTGCGCGCCGCGTGCTGCTGGATGATCCGGCCGCGCCCAAGGACATTGCCGCCGGTGCATGGTGGGGCTGGGTGCGCGAGCAGGGCGGCAAGGCCTCGCGCTATGTCGATGGTACTTTGCTGTTCGGGCCGCCGCTGGTGGATTTCGGTCTGCAATACGCGCTGTTGAAACATACCGAATACGGCGCCGCGTTCAGCGCGCTGGTGCTCGGCGCGTTCTATATGCTGCTGGCGTGGGGCGTTTACAGCCGCACGCAGGCGGCGCTGCGCCTGCTGGTCGAGGTGTTCCTTTCGCTCGGCGTGGTGTTCGCTTCGCTGGCGATCCCGCTCGGGTTGGATGCGCAGTGGACTTCTGCGGCCTGGGCGGTGGAAGGTGCCGGCATCTACTGGATTGGCCACCGTCAGGGGCGTGCGTTCGGGCGGGTGTTTGCCTTGCTGCTGCAAACCGGCGCGATGCTGTCCTGGCTTTCGCACTTGCAGCAGGGCACGGAAACGCTGCTGTCCGGCCCGGCGCTGGGTACCTTGCTGCTGGGGCTGGCGCTGCTGTGCAACGCGCTGTCGCTGCGCATGGCCTTGCAGGATGAGAAGAATGCCGGCTGCTGGGATGCGGCTCTGCGCCCGGTTTTCAATACGCTGGGGTTGTGGTTTCTCTACCTGATCGCGCCGATGGTTTTCAAGGCCCAGGGCACTGCGGTGGCGTGGGCGCTGGCGGGCATGGCGACGGTCTTTATCGGCCTGCGCCTGCAAGCCAGGGGTTGGCTGGTGAATTCGCTGATCGTGCAATTGCTGGCCGGCGTGGTGTTTCTGCTCGACATGCAGCACGGCGGCGCGACGGATGCAACGGGCGTACTGGCTCTGGGCGGCTCGGGCTGGCGCGGGCTGGTGGTGGCTTCCTTGATCGGTGCCGCGGCGCTGTTCAGCGTGTTTCTCGCGGTACGGGTGGCGCGCCAGAGTGGCGATCCGGTGCTTGAGGGGCGCATGGGCTGGCTGATGCTGTTTGGCCTGGGCTTCATCGCGCTCTCGGCGCTGTTCGTGTTGCCGTGGGCCATGGCCACTGCCGTGTGGGCGGGATGCGGCTTCGTGCTGTTGTGGCTGGCGCTATGGCTGGCGCTGCTGCCTGCTTTCTGGTTTGCGCTGGTGCTGGAATTCGTGGCGGGTGCGGCTTATGTGCTGACGAGTTTTCCGCGCCTGTTGTTCGTGCCGCTGGCCGATACGCATTTGCCGGCGTTTGCCCACAGCGGATTCTGGACGCCCGCGGTAATTGCGCTGGCGGCATTCTGCATGGCGTGGCGGCTGGCGTTTGCCGGGCGCGACGAAAAAGCGGCGTTCGATGGCAGGCTGCTGGCCTTGCCTGCCTTGATCTGGTCCGCGCTGTGGTGGACATTTGCCTGGTGGATGGAGCTTTCCCGGCTGCTGCCTGATGCCCAGCCGGGCCATGTTTTCATTGGCGTGATGGCGCTGACCGCGATGTTGTGGAGCCGTATTGCTGCGCGCGAAAACTGGGCTGCGCCGGTGGGGGCGGGCAGTGCGCTGCTGCCGCTGGCGGAACTGGTGGCGCTGGCGGATTACCGGCACGACTGGCATCCGTTTGGCGACTGGGGCGGGGTCGGGTTTGGCCTGGCGATGATCGCGCATCTGGCCTTGCTGACCAATGCCGGCTTGTTGCGCCCGGCGGCGGCAAAGGTGTTGCATCTTGTGGGGTGCTGGACGGGTTTGCTGGTCTTGTCACTGGAGCTGCGCCATCTCTTCGTATTCCTGTCCGAGCCGGGCAGTGCCTGGCGCTGGCTGGGCTGGGTGTTGCCGCTGGCGGCCTGGCTGCTGTGGAGTGCCAAGCGGGTGGGGCGGCAGCGCTGGCCGGTGAGCGAGAATCCGGCGCTGTACCATTTTTCCGCCACCTTGCCGGTCTTTGGCCTTCTGCTGGTGTGGACAGTGCTTTCCGCACTGAAATCGATGGGCAATGCCGCGCCCTTGCCGTTCATGCCGTTGATCAATCCGCTGGAGCTTGCCCAGATTCTGGTGCTGTATGCGGGCTGGTGCTGGCTGAAGCAGCTGCAAATCGCAAAGGACGAGGCGCCCACGCTCTCCGGTTTTGCCCTGCCGTTCATGCTGTTTCTTTATGGCGCTGCCTTCGTGGTCTACACGATGGCGGTGTTACGCGCGGTGCATCATTTGGGCGGCGTGGGCTGGCAGAGCGCCGTGCTCTGGCGCTCGATGACGGCGCAGGCCAGCCTTTCGCTTGCCTGGAGCCTGCTGGCGCTGGGGCTGATGATCGCCGGCTATCGCCTGGGCAGGCGCGCGGTCTGGATCGCCGGCGCGGTGCTGGTGGCCGTGGTGGTGAGCAAGCTGTTCCTGATCGAGCTTTCCGACCGGGGTGGGCTGGAGCGCATCGTTTCGTTCATCGGCGTGGGCGTATTGCTGCTGGTGGTCGGCTACTTCGCTCCGCTGCCGCCGTCGCGGCACGAGGAGGAAGCATCATGAAATGGCTGCTGCTGTTGGGTCTGCTCTCCGGCGTGGCAGGGGCGACCGAAGCGCCGCAGGCTTTTGCCTGGCGCACGCCGCTGGCCATGGATGCCAGCGCGCCTTATCAGCGTTTTATCTTGCCGCAGGATGCCTATCTGCATGCGGCGCACTCCGATCTGCGCGATTTGCGCGTATTCAATGCCGAGGGCGTGCCGGTGCCGATTGCCCGCACGCGGCAGGCGGGATCGAGCGAGAAAACCACGCACAGCAGCGCCTTGCGCTGGTTTCCGCTGACCGGCACGCGGCGCGTTGCGAGCGATGCCGGCGATGCAGGTTTGACCGTAAGCGTGCGGGCGGGAAGCGACGGCACGCTGGTCGAGGTGCAATCGGGCGCAAAGCCGGCTGCTGCCACCGAAGAGGTCAGGCGCGGGTATGTGCTCGATGCCAGTCATCTGGAAAAACGCGCCAACGTACAGGCGCTGACGCTCGATTGGCGGGGAACGGCGGGTTTCCAGCTGCTCGATATCTCTGCCAGCGATAACCTGCAGGACTGGTACAGCGTGCGCAGCGGCGCACAACTGGCACGGCTGGATTACAACGGCGAGCGGATCGAGCGCCGTCGCATCGAACTCAACGGTCTGCCGGGACGCTACCTGCGGCTGCTGTGGCGCGATCCGGCGCAGGCACCCGAATTGACTTCCGCTGACGTTGAAGAAACCACGGCATTCTGGCGCAGTCCGCCGACCGAATGGTTCGAGCCGCAGGCCCCGGTGCAATCGGCATTGAAGTTGCAGACAGGCGAGTTTCACTATCGCTTGCCGCTGGCGTTGCCGGTCAGCCGCATCCGCCTGCTGCTGCCGCCGGGCAATGCGTTGCTGCCGCTGGAGATCCTGCAGCCCGAGCGCGAATGCCGTCATTGGCGCCGCATCACCCGCACCGTGGTTTACCGTATCGGCGACGAGGGGCGCGAGTGGCTGCGCGATGAAATCGCCCTGCCGGGCTGGCCGCTCTCCGAATTCATCCTGCGCATCGATTCGCGCAGCAACCAGACCGCAGCTCCGCAATTGCAGGTCGGGATCGAGCCCGAGCAGCTGGTATTCCTCGCCGAAGGCAAGCCGCCGTATCAGCTGGCCGTGGGCAACGCCAAGGCGGTGAATGTCGCCCTGCCGCTGACCACGCTGGTGCCGGGGTTGGGCGGCAGCAATGTGCCGCAGATTGCCGAGGCGAAAGTCTTGCCGGCATCCCTGCCGGCAGCCAGTGCCAGCCAGCCCGGCGCGTTGCAACGCGCTTCGACCGGGATCGACTGGAAAAAAGCCGCGTTGTGGGGCGTGCTGCTGGCCGGGGTGCTGGCGATGGGCGTGATGGCGTGGAAGTTGGTGCAGCAAATAAATCAGAAGAAATAGCGCGCGTACACCTCATAGCGTTGGCTGGATGTCTTCTCGCCAAAATCCGTGTGTCGCTGGTTGGAGAGGAAAATCGCGCGGGCGCGGATTTCCATGTTGGTGAAACCGGTGTAGCTGATCTCCGGCGTGATCTGGAAGCTGCCGTCGTTCAGGTTCACCATCGTGGTCAGCGCGGTGGTGGTGTAGAGCCAGTTGAACGGCTCGCTCACGCTGGCGCGCAGGTAGAGATAATCGCGCCCCGGGTTGGATCTGGCATAACCCGATTGCGCCAGGTTCTTGGCCTTGTTGAACAGGCTGGCTGATGCGCCTGGCGCGGTGGCCTGGTCGGCAAAGCGGTAGTAGTCCTCAAGCTGGATTGAACTGTAGCCGCTGCCGTTGCGGTAATACTCGGCGATCCAGGTCACTTCGTTTTCGGTCAGGTAGCGCAGGCCCGCAAGGAAGCTGTTGATGTTCTCCGTGCGGCTGAACGTGTTGCCTGCACCATCGACATAGCTGCGCTGCACATCGGCCATGCGCGCCCATTCGCCGTGGATTTCCAGATTGGTGCCCAGATTGCGCGAGAAATCCACGCCGAAGCTCTGCGGTTTGGAACCCTTGCCCTGCCACATCAGATCGACATCGGTATCCCAGGCCAGGAGATAAAGCTTGGCCGCCGGGTTGATATGGTCGGGCTTGCCGAAATCGCCATTGATCTTGTCTTTGACCGGTACGATCAGCGGCGTGAAGCCGACGGTGCTGATCGGGCCATCGAATGTGCGCGTCCAGTCCATGCTGGCCATCACGAAGCCCTCGCGCGAGGCTTGCGGATCAGATGGGTCCTTGGCGCGTTCGACGAAACCGACCGGGCTCCAGGCATAGCCCTTTCCCCAGCGCATCACCCGTTTGCCGGCATCGAACGAAAGGCCCTGTTGCGGGCTCCAGCGCACGCCGCCTTCCATGACCTTGTCGGTTTCAATGGTGCGCACGAAGGTGTCTTCGGCATACAGCCCGCGCAGACGCAGATCGGCCACGACTTGATCCAGATTCAGTTTGCCGGTCAGTTCCAGCGTGCCGGTACTGCGGTAGAGCCAATTGCGGCTGGCTTCGTTCGGGTAGGTAAGCGCGTAGGATGACCGGTCCGGGCGCTGGTTCAGCGCTTCCTGCTTGGCTTCGAGGTAGCCGCCGAATTCGAATGTTTTCTTTTCGAACTCCTTGGCGTCGAAGGAGAAGTCTTCGGCCGGCGCGGGGACGGCGACCGCCAGCAGCAGGGTGAGGATGGCGGCCGCGTGTTTCATTTGCGCAGTTCCTCGATGCGCGGCATGAAGCCTTGAGTGAACACTTCATCCGGGACAACGCGTTTTTTCAGGCCGGAATAGAGCATGATCGACTGGTAGCCCTTGTAAAGCGGGCTATCGGTCTCGATTGTGGCCGGGCGCTTGATGCCGCCGCCAAAGTCTTTTACATCCTTGAAGTGCAGCGTCTTGATCAGCATGCCGCTGCTGGCATAGGCCTCGATTTCCAGCGGCAGGGTGAGCTTCTTGTCGACTTTCATCTTGAGCTTGTCATAAGCCACGTTACCGGTCTTGGCCTTGAGCGACAGCAGATAGAGATCGCCCTGCTCCTCGATGGTTTCGACGTTGTATTCCTCGCTGTAATCCACGCGCATGATGTCGGCATTGTTGAACACGCCACCGGTGACCGATTGCAGGCTGGTGATGCGTACCGGCTTGCCCACGTTCGGGATGTAAAGCCACATGTTGTCGCCCTGGCGCAGCGTGCTGCGCCCCTTGTCGCTGGCGGGCGAGAGAAACAGCGTGACGACCTTGTCACGCCCCTTTTTGACCGTATAGACGATGAATTCCTTCTTCGCGCCACTGGGCTCGATATTGATCAGCTTGCGATAGGATTCGTATGACTCCGGTTCCAGGTTGCGGTCGACCTTTTCCAGAATCGCTTTGCCATCCAGCGCGTGGGCCGCGAGCGGGGCCAGCAGGGCCAAGCCGGCGAGCAGTTTGATGAGATAGCGCATGGTTATTCTCCTTGTGTGGCTATTGTTTTTCCCGGCACAGCGCTTAGACGTGGCGCAACGCCACAATCGGATCCATCCTTGCCGCCCGCCACGCCGGTTGCAGGCTCGCCAGCGCCGAAACCACCACAGAAGCCAGCAATACCCAACCGATTTCCACCCCTGTCAGCACCGGCCGAAGCGTGATCACTTCACGTCCGAAGGCAAACGAAATCGGGCTGGCATTCAGCAGGGCCACCAGACCCAGGCTCACTACGATACCTGCCGCTGCGCCCACCAGCCCCAGCAACAAGCCTTCACCCATGAACATGCCCATGATCTTGCCGGGTGGAGTGCCGATGGCGGCGAGCGTGCCGATCTCGCGGATACGCTCGTACACGGCCATCAGCATCACGTTCAGCACGCTGACCAGGACGATCGAAACCAGCATGATGCGGATGAACAGCGTCATCATGTCGATCATCTTCACGATGTTGGCAAACGGGGAAAGATCCTTCCAGGTATGCAGTTCGGTAACCGGTTTGTCTTCCTTGTTTTTGATCTGCTCCAGCTTGGCACTCAGCCGCTCGTTCACCTCGGCGAGCTGGTCGATGTTTTTCAGGCGGATCGCTATTTCCATGAGTTCCGGTTTTTCCATGCGCAGCAGATCGCGCGCATCGGCTTCGTGGATGTAGCCATCGCGCCCGCCGGGGCCGGTCACCGGGTCCAGAATGCCGCTGACCACGAAATTTTTGCCGTTGACCGAACCGGTGGCATTGGTGGCGACCAACACGATGCCATCGCCCACCTTGACCTTCATGCCCCGGGCCAGCAGGGTGGGAATCAGGATATGGCCGGGTTCGACCAGCAGGCCGTCTTTTTTGCCCTCGCTGATCCGTCCGCGCAGGGCGGGAACGGTGGCATCTTCGGTGACCGGATCGATGCCGTTCAGGCGGATGCTGGTGTTCTCGGTGAAATTGCTGAACATCGCGCCGAGCTTGATGCGCTTGGAATAGGCCGCGATGGCCGGTTCTTCCTTGAGCACGGTTTCGATCTTGGCAGTCGCTCCGGCCTGCAGGTTCTGGTTCAGCGGCAGGTTTTCAATCGCGGAGGTATAGCCCTTTTTGTGAATCTGCAGGTGGCCGAGCATGCTATCGGTAATGCCGCCGATCATCACGTTCTTGAATGAACCGGCGCCGGCGACAAAGATCAGCAGGGCGATCACGCCAAAGGAAATCAGCATGGCCGTCAGCAGGGTGCGGCGGCGGTAGCGCATCAGGTTGCGCGCGGAAAGCTTGAGGATCGAGATCATGATTGCGCTCCTTGTGCTGCCAGCTTGCCGTCTTCCAGCGTGAAGGTGATTTCGGCTTCCTGCATGATTTTCGGGTCATGCGTGGAGAAAACGAAGGTGGTGCCCAGCTCGTCGCGCATCTTCTTCATCAGGTTCAGGATGAGGTAGGCGGTGTCGTGATCGAGGTTGGCGGTGGGCTCATCGGCCAGCACCAGCTTGGGCGAACCAACCAGCGCGCGCGCCACGGCCACGCGCTGCTTCTGCCCGCCGGACATCTGGTCCGGACGCTTGTGCATCTGTTCTTTCATGCCCACGGCTTCCAGCATCGCGGTGACCCGTTCGCGGCGTTTTTCCGCCGGCCAGCCTTGCACCATCAGCAACGGGTATTCAACGTTTTCATACGCGGTGAGCACCGGCACCAGGTTGAAATCCTGGAAGATGAAGCCCAGGTGCTCGCCGCGGAAAGCCGCCGATTCGGCACGGCTGAGTTTGCTCACGTCGGTGTCATGGACGCGCAGCTCGCCGCTGGTGGGGTGATCCAGGCAACCGATCAGGTTCAACAAGGTGGATTTGCCGCTGCCCGAAGGTCCGACGAAAGCGGCAAATGCGCCTTCGCTGATGCTGAAATCAACGCTTTTCAGCGCGGGGATATCCACATCCCCCATGCGGTAATTCTTGGTAACGGCTTTCGCCTCGATCAGGGACATGATGAAACGCTCCTCTTGGTATTAATTTGTTATAGGTTGCACTGCAGCATTTCGGGGTTTGTTTGCCAGGTGCCGGGCCATGTGCATGGCAGGTGTTCGCCTCTAGCCGAACTTGAGGAACATCCGGGAATACGGCCCCTTCAGCTTGCCGATGGCTGCTTTCACCGCCTTGGCATCCAGTGCGAACAGCGCGGCTTGCAGATCGTCGACCGACTTTTTCTGCGCCTTGGCGAGCGTGATGAATTCTTCATTTTTCAGATACTCGGCCGGAGCTTCTGCGGTCAGCTTCTCGCCTAGATAAGCCAGTACACCGGCCTGGGCGGTCAGTCTTTGCATACCATCCGGCTGGGCCAGCAGCTTTTCGCCTTCGTTGATCACCTGTTCCATCGCCGAGTGATAGGCGTTCATATGATCGCTGTAGACAATCACCTGGTTGCGGTGGCGCAGGTCGGCCAGCAGGTCGCGCACCTTTTCCAGCGTTTCATGCGCTTGCGGCAATTGGTTCTGGCTGACTTCGGTTGCGGCCTGCGCATAAACACTGGCGACCTCGGCCAGCGTGACAGCAAAACGGACATCGCGGTCGTAAGGCGCTGGAGCCCTGGTGGCAAACTGGGCCACGATCTGCGCCCAGGTTTGCTGCGCCTGCTGCATGGCTTGTTGTGCTTCCGGCTGCGAGTTGCTGTTGGTCTTGAACAACGCGGTACGGTAGGGCGCATAAGCTTTCTGTACGGCATCGGTAAACGGGTCGGCGGCAAAAGCACTGGAGAGTGCGAAGGCCATCACCGCGATGGCAAGTAGCTTGTTCATGTTCATCCCCTTGTTGAGAATTGCTGTCATCTTCAATTAATAAAATAACATTACATATAAATATATAATATAAAGCCAAAAAACAACTGGTTAAACCAGTTCGAAAAATGCACCAACTAACAAAACTTGAACATGTAACGCGGCATTTACAGATTGGGTTGACAGGCGCCAATAAAAAACAGGGGGCGTTGCCCCCTGCTGATTTGCTGTGCCCATGCTCACGCAGCTTTTTCCCCGCCGAATTCCTCGTACGCGGCCAGTGCTTCGGCTGCCGTCATCAGCGAAGGACCGCCACCCATGTAAACGGCGACCTGCAGCATCTCTTCGAACTCGGCCCGCGTCACACCCATTTTCACGCAGGCTTGCGCATGAAACGCCAGACAGCCCTGGCAGCGCGCCGAAATGCCGATGGCCATGGCAATCAACTCTTTGGTTTTGGCGCTCAGCGCGCCATCATCATGCGTGGCCTTGCCCATCTGATTGAAGCCCTGCATGGTTTCCGGTATTTCCTGTTTGAATTCCTTGAGTTTGGCGCCGAGCTGGCCGGCGAGTTCCTTGTAACTGGTGGTCATGCTGTTCCCCTGAGTGATAGAGACCCGGTTAATCATACAATCATTATATATAATAATGTAATGTTTTGTGTATTCTGCGGAATGTGCCGGCATGGCCGGAACCAGTGCGATCTGGCAGCAGCGCTTAACCAGGCACGGTATGGGGTTGGATTTTGCCGGAAGTGCTGGCTGGCTTGCGTCGGCCTTTGAAGCAGATACTGCGTGTCGCGAGATCCAGCTTGTTCTCGTACCACTGCCGCAAGGCGCTGTGTGGCGATGTTGCATCGGTCAGGAAAACCGGGATGCCCTTTTTCTTCAGATCCAGCAGTACGCGGTGGCCGATGGCGCGGCAGATTACGGCGTCAAACTCATACTCCTCGCGGGCCGGGACGTGGCAACGACAAGGTCCGCGGCAGGGCAGGTGACTGGCCGGGTGGTGAGTGGCATCGCCGGTTTCGCTGTCGATCAGCAAAAAGTGCGCTGACTCGCCAAAGTGGTTGGGCATGAGCAGATTTTCGCTTTGCGTGTCGATGATGGAAAAGCAGATGCGCATGGTTTAATCTTGTGTGAATAATTGGCGTATGCTTGATATTATGATGGCATATGCTAGAAATCAATGGATTTTTCCAGCAGAATAAGAAAGGGAGATCATGGGAATCAGTCTTACACCGCCAGCCGCCGGCGCGGTTCGGGCAGCGCTGCACCAGCGCGGAAAGGGCATCGGCGTGCGCCTGTGCCTCAGCATGACAGGCTGTTCAGGCATGTCTTACTGGCTGGAATTCGCCGACGAACTGAACGAAAGCGAGATGACGTTCGATCTGGACGGCGTGCGCGTGCTGGTTGAAACCCGTCACCTGGTTTATATCGAAGGGCTGGAGATCGATTACGTCCGGCGGGAAAACGAGGAAGGCTTCGTGATCAGCGGCCCGAATACCTGCAAGGACGAATGCGAATGCCCGGACAGTAGCGAAGCTTGCTGAACGGCGGACAGCGGGATGCAAAAACGGCCACCTCGAATCGAAGCGGCCGGTTTTGTCGGGTTTCCGTCATGGAGCCGGGCGGATCAGAGCTGGTCCAGTCCTTCCTTGCCCAATACCGGATTCCACGGCAGCAGTTCGTACTGCGCCACATTGGCCTTGATGTACGGATCATTGTCGCGCACGGCATCGAGCGTGGCATCCACCGCATCGTCGGGCACGCGCAGCAGCAGGGCGCCGCCATTGCGCGGATCGAGCGGACCGGAAGCCAGCAGCAGGCCCTGTTCCTTGAGCGAGGCGAGATAGGCGCGGTGGCCATCCACGACGGGAAGAACCTGCTCGATGGGTTTGCGGAAACGGATGATGGCGAGTGCGTACACGAAAAACTCCTTGGGTTGAGGGAGAAGCAAGACACATTGCCATTGTAGGGGATGTCCGCACCGGATTGAATCGGGCGGTGGACCGAGTTGTTGAATAACCCTGATGGCTGGCATGGCTTTTGCTGCCCTATAATGCCGCTTTTGCGCGACAAAACGTTTTCTTGCAAGGAGTTCCCATGGCGCGACCGATCAAATGCCGTCGCATCAGCTGTACGCCGGCGGCACGCTATTTCAAGCCTGTCGGCATTCCCTTGCGCGAGCTGGATGAAATCGTGCTGGGATTGGACGAGCTCGAAGCCATGCGCCTGGCCGATCTGGAAGGGCTTTACCAGGTGGATGCGGCAGAAAAAATGGATATTTCGCGCCAGACCATCGGCAACATTCTGAACAGTGCCCATCGCAAGCTGGCTGATGCACTGCTCAACGGCAAGGCGCTGCGGATCGGGCCGGATGACGGCGGGGAAAGAATCGAAACCGGCACGCCAATTACGATAATTACCAAGGACAAATCATGAAAATCTGTATTCCCGTAACAGGCCCGGAAGGCCTGCAAGCCGCGCTGCAGCCAGATTTCACCGCTGCCGAACATATCCTGGTCTACAACCTGCAGACCGGCGAGCATCGCACCTTTTCGCGCGATGGTGAAACGGCGGAAGGCACGGCCGAAGAGCCGATCACCGTCGATGCCGTGCTTTGCGCCGACATGCATCCCCAGGTGCTGCGCGCATTCGCGGCGCAAGGCATTCAGGTATTCGCCACCGGAGCCGAGACGGTCGAACTGGCACTGCAAGCCCTGCAACAGGGCGAAGCCGAAGAGCTTATCGCTGCCGGCGGCGGCTGTTGCGGCGGTGGTCACCACGCGCACGGCGATGATCACGAATGCTGCGGCGGCCATGGTCACGGCGAGGGCGAAGGTTGCGGTTGTGGCGGGGAAGGGCACGGCCACGGTGACGACCATGAATGCTGCGGTGGTCATGGCCACGCCGATGACGACCACGAGTGCTGCGGTGGGAAGGGGCATGGTCAGAAACAGGGTGGCTGCGGCTGCCACGGGTAATATCGTTGGCCTCTGCAAACAAAACGGGCGACCCATGGGCCGCCCGTTTTGTTGTTAACCGCAATGATCAGCCGTCGATCAGCTTGCGGATAAACGCCTTCACCGCCTCTGCATCGGCCGGCAGCACTTCGCAGCGCTGCGGCAGATCTTCCAACCCCACAAAGCTGGCGGGGCGATCCGGATCGCGACCCAGCGCTTCACGCACCGTGGCTTCGAACTTGATCGGCAGCGCGGTTTCCAGGATCACCAGCGGCACCCCGGCTTCGCGCACCTGCTTGGCGCCGGTGTAGCCATCGGCGGTGTGGGTGTCGATCATCACGCCGTATTTCTCGAACACCTCGCGGATGCTTGCCAGCCGGTCGGCGTGCGTGCTCCTGGTCGAGACAAAACCGAACTGCTCGCTCATGCGCTGTGTTTCTTCCGCTGACAGCTGGAAGCCCGGCCCCTTGTCGACTTGCTGCCACAGTGCGGCGAGCTTGGCGCCATCGCGCCCGACCAGATCGAACACGAAGCGCTCCAGGTTCGAGGCCTTGGTGATGTCCATGCTCGGGCTGGAGGTTTCGAAAGTCTGGTCCAGACCACGCGGACGGTAGCTGCCGGTGCGAAAGAATTCGTCGAGCACATCGTTCTCGTTGGTCGCGACGACCAGCTTGCGGATCGGCAGGCCCATCTGGCGCGCGATATGACCGGCGCAGACGTTGCCGAAGTTGCCGGACGGCACGACGAAATCGACCGGATCGCCGACCTGCTTCGCTACGGCAAAGTAGCCCTTGAAGTAGTAGACCACCTGCGCGATCACGCGGCCCCAGTTGATCGAGTTGACCGCGCCGACCTTGTACTTGGCCTTGAACTCCGCGTCGTTGTTGATCGCTTTCACGATATCCTGGCAGTCGTCGAACATCGAGGTGATCGCCAGGTTGAAGATGTTCGCGTCCTGCAGGCTCATCATCTGCGCGCGCTGGAACGGACTCATCTTGCCGTGCGGCGAGAGCATGAACACGTTCACGCCCTGCTTGCCGCGCATCGCGTATTCCGCCGCGCTACCCGTATCGCCGGAGGTCGCGCCGACGATGTTGATCTCCTTGCCCTCGCGCGCCAGCACGTACTCGAACAGGTTGCCCAGAAGCTGCATCGCCATGTCCTTGAACGCCAGCGTCGGGCCGTTCGAGAGTTCCTGGATGTAGAGGCCGGCTTCCAGTTCGCGCACCGGCGTGATCGCTTCCATGTCCGAATCGGTGCGGCCGTTGCAGTAAACGGCGGCGGTATAGGTCTTGTCGATCAGCGCCTTCAGGTCGGCTGCCGGAATGTCATCCACGAACGGCGCAATCACCTTGAACGCCAGATCGCGGTAGTTGAGCTGGGCCATCTCGGCGAGATCGGCGGTGCTCAACTGCGGGTAGGACTCGGCAATCGTCAGTCCGCCATCGGGCGCGAGTCCGCCGAGCAGGATTTCACAGAAGGACTTGGGCGGCATCCCGCCGCGGGTGGAGATGTATTTCATGTTGGCCGTTCAGAAATATGGTTGGATAGGCTGACTGTGATCGGGGAAGCCAGTCGTAGAGGGGCGCTTCGCGCGCCGCCCTCTACGCTTGCTGCGCTATTGTTACGCCAGATGCTCCAGCCGCAGCTTCACCACCTTGCCATTGATCGCATCCAGCGCTTCGATCTTGGCGAGCGCGCCGTTCACATTCTTTTCCACGGCCAGATGCGTGAGGATGATGATGTCGGCGCGATCTTCCGGCGCGGGCTTTTGCAGCATCGAATCGATCGAGATGCTGGCATCGGCAAAGATACGGGTGATGTCTGCCAGTACGCCCGGCTTGTCCTGCGCGTTGATGCGCAGGTAGTAGCAGGTTTCCACCTCGTCGATCGAAAGGATCGGCAGGTTGGCCATCTTGGTCGGCTGGAACGCGAGATGCGGCACGCGGTTTTCCGGGTCGGCGGTGGCGAGACGGGTGATATCGACCAGATCGGCGATCACGGAAGACGCGGTCGGTTCTGCGCCGGCGCCTGCGCCGTAGTAGAGCGTGGCGCCGACGGCATCGCCCTTGACCAGGACGGCGTTCATCACGCCGTCGACGTTGGCGATCAGGCGCTTGTGCGGGATCAGCGTCGGGTGCACGCGCAGCTCGATGCCGTTGGGCTTACGGCGGGTGATGCCCAAGAGCTTGATGCGGTAACCGAGTTCCTGCGCGTAGCCGATGTCCTGTGCTTCGAGCTTGGAGATGCCTTCGAGGTAGGCCTTGTCGAACTGCACCGGAATGCCGAATGCGATCGCGCTCATGATGGTGAGCTTGTGCGCGGCGTCGTGGCCTTCGATATCGAAGGTCGGGTCGGCTTCGGCGTAACCCAGCGCCTGCGCTTCTTTCAGCACGTCGGCGAAGGCGGCGCCCTTGTCGCGCATTTCGGTCAGGATGAAGTTGCTGGTGCCGTTGATGATGCCGGCCACCCATTCGATCTTGTTGGCGGTCAGGCCTTCGCGCAGCGCCTTGATGATCGGGATGCCGCCGGCCACGGCGGCTTCGAACGCGACCATCACGCCTTTTTCCTGCGCCTTGGCGAAAATCTCGTTGCCGTATTCGGCCAGCAGTTTCTTGTTGGCGGTGACCACGTGCTTGCCGTTTTCGATGGCCTTGAGCACGATTTCCTTGGCGATGGTGGTGCCTCCGATCAATTCGACCACGATGTCGATATCCGGGTTGTTCACCACGTCGAACACGTTCTCGGTGATGACAACATCCGGGCCGCACACTTCACGGGCGCGTTCGGGTTCGCGGGTGGCGGCCATGGTGATCACAATCGGGCGACCGGCGCGGCGGGCGATTTCTTCAGCGTTGCGTTTCAAGACGACGGCAGTACCGCCGCCGACCACTCCCGTGCCACACAAACCTACATTGATCGGTTTCATCATTTCAAATAGTCCTGTTCTGGTTACGCTTACGCGTAACGTTTTCGATAACGGTCAAGGAAGCGGCCGATGCGGTTCATCACATCGATCAGATCGTCGGAGTTGGGCAGGAACACAACGCGCACATGGTCCGGATTCATCCAGTTGAAGCCGGTGCCTTGCACCAGCAGCACGCGTTCTTCTTCCAGCAGTTCCAGCACGAACTGCTGATCGTCCTTGATCGGGTACATCTTCGGATCAAAGCGCGGGAACATATACAGCGCGCCCTTCGGCTTGACGCAGGTGACGCCCGGCATGGAGATCAGCGCCTCGTAGGCGATATCGCGCTGGCGCGAGAGCCGCCCGCCCGGTTTCACCAGATCGTTGATCGACTGGTAGCCGCCCAGCGCGGTCTGGATGCCGTACTGCGCTGGCACGTTCGAGCACAGGCGCATCGACGACAGGATATTCAGGCCTTCGATGTAATCCGGGGCAATGCGCTTGTTGCCGGAAACGATCATCCAGCCGGCGCGGTAGCCGCAGGCGCGGTAGTTCTTGGAAAGCCCATTGAAGGTCAGGAACAGCACATCGTCGGCGAGCGAGGCCATCGAAGTATGCGTTACGCCGTCGTACAGCACCTTGTCGTAGATTTCATCGGCGCAGACGATCAGGTTGTGCTCGCGCGCGATATCGATGATTCCCCGCAGTATGTCGTCCGGATAGAGCGCGCCGGTCGGGTTGTTCGGGTTGATCACCACGATGGCTTTGGTCTTGTCGTTGATCTTGGCGCGGATATCGTCGAGCGCCGGCAGCCAGCCGTTGGCCTCGTCGCACAGGTAATGCCGCGCCTTGCCGCCGGACAAATTCACGGCCGCGGTCCACAGCGGGTAATCCGGCGCCGGAACCAGCACTTCGTCGCCGTTGTTAAGCAGCGCCTGCATCGCCATCACGATCAGCTCGGAAGCGCCGTTGCCGATGTAGATGTCGTCGACGGTGACATCGGCAATCTTCTTTTCCTGCGAGTAATGCATGATCGCCTTGCGCGCCGGGAAAATGCCCTTGGAATCCACATACGCGGCGGCATCGGCCATGTTGCGGATCATGTCCTGGGTGATTTCTTCCGGCGCGGCGAAACCGAACACCTGCGGATTGCCGGTATTCAGCTTGATGATGCGGTGGCCTTCTTCTTCCATCTGTTTTGCGCGTTCCAGCACCGGCCCGCGAATGTCGTAACAGACGTTATGCAGCTTGTGTGACTTGTGAATCATGTGTTCCATGATGCGCCCTGCGCGCTTAAGCGCCTTTTGTTAGGGGAACCCCGTATTCTATCCAAAGATGGCGTTGAGAAAACCACCAATTGGCCCGATTTGGCAAGATTACAGTTGAAACGGCTGCAGTAGAATGCGCCAACAAACCGATAACCGAGGGCACGATGAAGCTTGTTCAGGATAAATACCCGCATATGAATCAGTTCAGCGGCTATGGCGCGGATTGGGTCAGCGTGAACGGCGAGCGCCAGCAGGGCAGCCTGCTGATTTCCGCGACTGCGATCAAGCCATGGCGCCCGGCCGGTTTTGACGATCTGCAGCGCGAGGATTTTGCCGCCGTACTGCAGGAACAACCGGAGCTGGTGCTGCTGGGCACCGGCCGCCGCATCCGTTTTCCGCATCCCTCGCTGACGCGCGATCTGCTTGAGGCCGGCGTGGGCGTCGAGGTGATGGATGTCGGCGCGCTGTGCCGCATCTTCAATGCGCTGGCCGGCGAGGGCCGCCGCGCGGTGGCGCTGGTATTGTTCGACTGAGGTCGGCCTTGCCCATGCTGCGCAGGGAGTGACAGGACGAAGCCTCCGCGCGGAGGCCTCATCCAGATTTGCAAAGCAGTCTACTTGACCGTCAGGCGAACCTGTTCCTCGGTTTTGCCTGGCAGGGTGAATTTGACGATCGCCTTGCTTCCCGCGGCGGCGTTGAACTTGCCGTGAGCCATCAGGGTGTTGGCATTGCCTGCGGTCAGCTTGGTTGTGGTTTTTTCCGAGCCGGACAATAACGTCACTTCCCCGCTGGCGCCTTTGCTCTCGACCGGTTTGTTCGAGTGGTCGCTCAGGTAAACCATGAGCATATCGGCGGATACGACCAGTTCAACCCGATTGCCCGATTTGGCTTCAGCCATCACGCCGCCCTGTTGGGGCTTGAGAACGCCATCGGCCAATGCCAGGCCGGAACACAGGGCAATCGATGCGGCAATCAACAACTTTTTCATGATGTTTCCTCTTTCAGTTTAAATGCCCCAAGCACCTGCTTGGGGCAGGTGCAAATCAGAAGGCTTCGGTATTGCGGTCCTGCAACAAGGCTTGCAGCGGTTTCTCGCCAAACAACCAGAACATCAGCGGGGTCAGCAGGGTATCGAGCAGGGTCGAGCTGACCAGGCCGCCGAAGATCACCACGGCCACCGGATGCAGGATTTCCTTGCCCGGCGCATCGGCGGCAAACAGCAAGGGGACCAGCGCCAGGGCGGCGGTCAGTGCGGTCATGAGCACCGGCGTCAGGCGTTCCAGCGAGCCGCGAACGATCATGCGCTGGCTGAAGGTTTCCCCCTCGAACTTGCACAGGTTGATGTAGTGGCTGACCTTCAGGATGCCGTTGCGGGTGGCGATGCCGGTGAGCGTGATGAAGCCGACCAGCGAGGCGACCGACAGCGAGATGCCGGCCAGCCACATGGCGATCACGCTGCCGATCAATGCCATCGGGATGTTGCCCATGATCATCGCGGCCAGCTTTACCGATTTGTAGCGGCTGTACAGCACCATGAAAATCAGCGCGAGCGAGATCAGCGAAAGACCGCCGATCAGGCGCGTGGCCCGTTCCTGGGCTTCGAATTGCCCTTCGATGCTGATGAAGTAGCCATCGGGCAGATGCATGGCTGCGACGTTTGCCCGGATCTGCTCCACGATTTTGGCCATATCCGAGCCATCGGTATTTGCGGAAATCACAATACGACGGCGTCCGTTTTCTCGCCCGATCTGGTTCGGTCCGTCCGATTCCTCAATGCTGGCAACCTGCGACAGCGGAATTCGGCCGTGCGGCGTGGTGATCAGGATATTGGCCAGCCCTTGCGTGTCGCGGGCGCTGTCGGGCAGGCGCACCACCAGGTTGAAGCGCTTGTTGCCATCGATGATCTGCGCCACCGTATCGCCCTCGGTCAGTGTTTCCAGCGTCTTGAGTAGCGTGCCGGGCGATACGCCATATTGCGCCGCCTTGCCGTAATCGAGCCGCACCTTGATCTGCGGGATCAATACCTGCTTTTCGATCTGCAGATCGGTCAGCCCCGGGGTCTTGCTGAGTTGCTCCCGCAGGCCGGCAGCCTGGCCGCGCAGCGTATCCAGATCGTCGCCGTAAATCTTCAGCGCGATCTGGGCGCGCACGCCCGACAACAGGTGATCAAGACGATGTGAGATCGGCTGCCCCACGGTGGTGGTGGCAGGCAGTGGCGCGAGTTTGGCGCGGATATCCGCCATCACGACCTCGCGGCTGCGTTTTGAGGGCTTCAGGTCGACGTCGATTTCACTCGAGTGCACGCCTTCGGCATGCTCGTCCAGCTCGGCGCGACCGGTGCGGCGTCCCACGCTTTTAACTTCGGGCACCTGTTTGATCAGGGATTCAGCCAGTGCCCCCACCCGGTTGGATTCGACCAGCGAAGTGCCGGGATTGAGCATCATGCTGATCGTCAGCGTGCCCTCGTTGAAGGCGGGCAGAAATGCCTTGGGGAAATACGGCACCGTGGCGAGTGTTGCCGCCAGCAGCAGTACGGCTCCGCCCAAGGCCAGCCTGGCACGGCCGAATGAAGCTTCCAGCAGGCGCTTATCCCAATGCTTGAGCCAACGCACCAGCCTGGAATCACCGTGGTCGATCTGCTTCATCCGGGGCAGGAGGAAGTAGCACAGCACCGGGGTGACCGTCAGCGCCACCAAGAGGCTCGACAGGATCGAGGTGATGTAGGCCACGCCGAGCGGCGCGAACAGGCGGCCTTCGATTCCCGGCAGTGCAAACAGCGGCACGAACACCAATACGACGACCAGCGTGGCAACGACGACGCCGGAACGCACCTCGTTGCAGGCCGAGGCAATCACCTTGATCGTGCCGGTGATGCCCTTGGGTTTGTACTGCTTCAAGCGTCTGAGCACATTCTCGACATCGACCAGGGCATCGTCGACCAGTTCGCCGATGGCAATCGCCAGGCCGCCCAGGGTCATCACGTTGATCGACAGGCCCATGCCATGGAACACCAGCGCGGTGATGGCCAAGGAGAGCGGGATGGCGGTCAGCGAAATCAGCGTGGTGCGCACATTCATCAGGAACAGGAACAGGATAATGGCGACCATGATCGCGCCGTCACGCAACGCTTCCTGAACGTTGCCGATCGAGGCTTCGATGAAATCGGCCTGCCGGAACGAGACCTCCGGCTTGGAAACGCCCGGCGGCAGCGATTTGGACAGGCTGGCCAAGGCTTCCTCGATCCGGCCGGTCAGCTTGACCGAATCCGCGCCGGGCTGTTTCTGCACGCTGACGATCACGGCGGGTTTGCTCGCAAAACCGGCATCGCCGCGCTTGAAGGAGGCCGCGAACTTGACCTCGGCCAACTGCTTGAGCAGGATCGGCTGGCCCTTGGCATCGCGCACGGCGAGATTCTGCAGGTCTTCCAGCCGGGTAGTCCGGCCCAGGTTGCGGATCAGGTATTCCCGGGCGTTTTGCTCCAGAAAACCGCCGCTGGTGTTGCTGGAAAACGCGCGCAAGGCCGCATCGATCTCGTCGAAACTCACGCCAAGCCGGGCCATCAAGGCCGTGTCGGGCTCGATGCGGAATTGCCGGACTTCGCCGCCGATCGGAATCACCTGCGCCACACCGGGAATTGACAGCAGGCGCGGTCGCAAAACGAAATCGGCATACTCGCGCACCGCCATCGGGCTGACCCGAGCCGGATCGGCCGGCAAGGCGATCAGCATGATCTCGCCCATGACCGATGAAATCGGCCCCATGTTCGGGTTGACGCCGGCCGGTAGCTGCTCCTTGACCTCCGCCAGCCGTTCGGCCACCAGTTGCCGGTTGCGGTAGATATCCGATCCCCATTCGAATTCGGCATAGATAATCGATAAACCGATCCCCGATACCGAACGCACCCGCGTGACGCCCGGCATGCCGTTGAGCGCGGTCTCCAGCGGGAAGGAAACCAGCTGCTCGACCTCTTCCGGCGCCATGCCGCCGGCTTCAGTCATCACGGTCACGGTCGGCTTGTTCAGGTCGGGAAACACATCCACCGGCATGTTCGATGCCGTGATCGCCCCGTAAACCATCAGGATCAGGGCGAAAACCAGGACGAACAGCCGGTTTTTCAGGCTGGAATTGACGATCCAACTAAACATGATCGTCTCCTCAGCGAATCTGGTTGATCAGCGTGGCGCTGCTGATCACGATGCGCTGGCCTGGCTTCAGGCCTTGGGCCACCACGCGGGTGCCATCGATGGGCGTGACTTGCACCACGGCCGCACGGAAGGTTTCGGCGCGCTCGTGCACCCACACCACGTTTTCATTGGCGTTGTTCTTGACCACGGCCGAAGCGGGCAGCGGCACCCCCTTGATCTCCTCGCGCATGCTGGCGATGACCTTGACCGGCTGCCCCAGCACCAATGGCGTATCGGTTGTGCTCAGCCTGAACAACAAGGGCAAGGCGCCATCACGCAGTGATGCCGCGCCGCCCAGGTAGACCAGCCGGGTTTGCGAGCCCGCGAGCGTTGCGCCACTCAGGGAATTGATCCATTTCGGGTCATAAGCCAGGGCTTCGATCATCAGATGGCGGGGATCCATGATTTCGAACAGGACATCCCTGGCATCGACCGTCTGGCCGTTCACCACGCTGCTTGAGGCAATGACCCCGCTGACGGGCGCGCGCAAGGCTTCGGCGCCACCGCCTGCGGCAAGGGCCTGGCTGCGCACACGCAGGGCCGCAAGTTCCGCTTCGGCCGCTTCGATGTCTTTTTTCGGCACCGTGCCGGAAAGTTCTTTCAAGCGCGCCAATTGTTTTTCTGCCAACTGCGTTTTGGCCTTGATATCGCCTTGCTCGGCGCGCGAACTGGCGCGCTCCAGGCTGCTCAGCGCCGGCTCGACATAGGCCAGCACCTCGCCCTTGCGCACCTTGGTACCCGCGACCGGCAACCCTTTGGGGCCTGCAGTGATCCGGCCGGCCTGCATCGATTGCACGCGACCGCCGGTGCTTGGGTCCATCACCACATGGCCGTTCAGTTCCACCGAGCGCGGAACGGATTTTTCTTCCGCGATCAGGGTGCGGATTTCCAGCCGGCGCTGCGTGTCCTTGGGGACAAAGACGCGGCCATCGGGCAGCCGTTGCGGTTTTTCTGCGGAAAGGGCCGCGACCGGTTGCGCCGCGCCGTGGTCTTCATCGCCATGCGCCCAGGTTTGGGCGAGAGACAGCAGCATGACGCCGCCAATCAGAATGTGTTTGCTCATGGTTTATTTTCCTTGGCGCTTGGATTGGCGACGTTTCAACAGCACGACTGCCGCGAGCATCGCGACCAACAGCGTACCGGCGAGCCACACCCATGCTGGAAAGCGGCTGCCCGTGGCGACAGGCGCTGCAGCGGTGCTGACTGTCAGGGTGGTTTCGATCAGATCGGCGTTGTCGCCTGCCGTGATCGTGAAGACCAGCGGGTAGTTTCCGGGCTTGGCGAACTGGGGCGCGGCCACGCGGTAGGTGCCAGGTTCAACGGCACTGGCGACGGCTTTCCAGTTGCCGCTTTCAATTTCGACTTTGGCATCTTCGACCGGCTGGTTGTCGGCATAGCCATCGAGATAAATCGTCAACTGACCCTCCTGCGGGGTCACGAGCAGTTCGAACAGCTCGGTTTGCGCCTCTGCCCGGGGCGCGGTACTGGTCATCGCGGCAGGCGCAGCATTCGCGCCATGATCTTCGTCACCGTGGGCAAAGACGGGGACTGGCAGCAGGAACAGCAAGGAAATAATGAGTTGACGGGTCATGGCAAAACTCCCACCGCCTGGTTGTAGCGGGAAATGGCGCGCGCCGATTCGAGTTGGGCGCGGGCAAGTGAAAGACGGGCATTGGCGAGTTCGGCCTCGGCCTTGAGGCGGGCCGGCAAATCAAGCTGGCCAGCGCGAAATGCCTTGTCGACCCAGGCAAGGCTTTGTTCGGCCAGCTGCAGTTGTTCTTGCCGGAGCAGCAGCGTGTTTTGGGCCTGATCAAGTTCGAGTTCGCTGACGGCAATCGTGGCATCGAGCTTGCGGCGGGTTTGCTCAGCCAGTACCTGTGCTTCGATCAGATCGGCATTGGCGGCGGTGATGCGTGGCTGGTTACGCGATTCGGAACCAAACGGTATCTTGAGCGTGATCTTGGCCAGATTCTGATACGACTCGTTCAAGCTGCTGCGCTCGCGTGTCAGGCTCAGTGCCAGTTCCGGCGCATTGCGCGTATCGCCGTTGACTTGGCGCAGTCTGGCCTGGGCCGCGGTGGCCACGGCGGCGAGATTGATTAGCGCCGGGTGCTGATTCAACCGGTCCGCCTCGTTTTCCACTCGCGTTTCGGGCTGGTCAGGCAACGGTGCGCCTTTCGATACGGCATTGAATTGCTGATGGGTGCGGGTAACCGCCGTTTGGGCGCGCACGGCCTCGATTTTGGCTGCGGCGAGATTGGCTCGCGCCTGGTTCAGATCCAGCGGTGCAAGATCGCCCGCGTTAACGCGCCGCAGTACGTCCGCTTCGAGTAACTGGGCATCCTTGAGTTTGCGCTCGGCTTCGTTGTGCTCGGCCTGGGCGAAGCGGGCTTCCCACCAGGCTTCGCGCAGCTCGCCGGCCAATTGCCAGCGCTCGAAAACGAAGCGCTGCCGGCCGGCATCGCGCTCGCTCCGGGCAACGGCTTGGGCACGGTCGCGCTGCCCCGGCAGCCAGAGCGGAAGGCTGATCTCGGTTTCCCACTCGCGCGCGCCGTTGTTGGCATCGATCCGGTCACTGCGGCCGGAAAGGCTGAGCGTGGGCGGTTCCGGCAACCAGGCTTGGCTGGCTGCCAGCTGGGCATCGTACTGCGCAAAGCGCGCAGACTCGGTTTGATTCGACCAGGCATGGTCAAGGACGTCCTTGAGCGTGGCGGCAGAGAGCGGGGCAGACAAGCCCAGCACCATGACAGCCATGCCCCAGACCCGCCCTTTGTAAAGGGGATCAAGCATGAAAACCTCATCGTGAACTTGGAAGCGGTCAAGGCGTCACAGGGACGCAAACCGGCGCGATGAGGCAGGAATCAATCAGGATTCGGAAAACAAGCTTCAATGCGCCGGATCAGGCGCAGGCTCGAGGAGGTTGTTCAGGAGGGGCGGGTGCGTAATCGCTCGGGAAGAGGGTATCGCCGGCATGCCAGGAGGATGCAGCCCACACGGGAGCCGGCTGGCGGTAGGCCTCGACGGGCACGCCGTTCAGACTGTTGCAGGATGTGCCGCTATCAACTTTCGCGGTATCGGTTGCCTTGTGCTGATGCAATTCGATGCTGCCGAAAAGGCCGCGATGCTCATGCACGGCGTCTTGTTCGATCGCAGAGGTCCTGGGCGAAGTGTTTTCCGACAGTTGTGCAATGCCCGCCATGCTCGCGTGGAGCGGCAAGACAAACATCAGCGCCAGCAGAAGGAAACAACGCAACAGTCTCATGGGGCCGCATCCTAGCACAGCAAACAAAAAACACCAGCCCCTTGGTCGACACGATAGCCAGTACACGAGGGCAAGAGCCAAGTCCTGTATTTGCTGCGGAATGAATACCTTACGACTTCATGGGATGCAGTGAAGGGAAATGGTTACGCGTAGCCGTTTGTCCCGAAAAGACACAGGAAACAGCGAACCGCATAGGAGAAACCTGCTAGCCAGAAGGGGTAAGCGCATTTCCCCGGCGGAAATCATCCAATGCCGTCAAGAGTCCCGGATCAGGGTCTCTTGGCATGCGCTGTCCCTGATGGGTGCTTATTGGCACACCCCGATTCGTTCATGTTGACTGGAGGTGGTTATGAGCCGATTCAACTTCAAGATTCTTGCGGTAGCGCTGTCGATGGCGGCATTGCCCGTTTTTGCCGAGGATGCCCACCATCCCGAGCAGACTGAAGTGCAGAAGGTCGCTCCGGCCAAAAAAACGGTAAAAAAACCGGCTGTCCGCAAATCGGTTGCACCTTCTCCCCAGACGGCAAAGGCACTGGAGCAGATGAAAAAAACGCAAGACATCATGATGAAAATGCAGCAGACCACCGACCCGGCAGAACGGCAACGCCTGCTGCAGGAGCACATGCAGGCCATGGGCGAGGGCATGGGCATGATGCGGGGAATGAGTGGCGGCATGATGATGGGCATGGGCGCTGGCCAGTCGCCAGGGGCTGCCAAGGGCATGATGGAACGTATGCCCATGATGGGCGATCCCGCCGAAATGGGCGCCCGGATGGAAATGATGGAAATGATGATGGAGCAGATGTTGAAACATGAAGCGGCAAAGGAATCGATGCCGGGAATGAAAACCCCCTGATTCATCCTGCCGCTTTGGTCTGGCTGAATGTGGGTAGTCCGGACATTCACATCAAGGGAAAGGAGATTGTCATGGGCGCAAGAACACCTTGGAAAACCGGTTTCAGCCTGTCTCTGACCATGGCGGCCAGTTATCTGGTTTGCGCCATCCTTTATGGATTGTGGCCTGAGCAGGGGATCAACTTCCTCAACGCGCTGTTTCATGGTTTGGATTTTCAGCGGCTGGTCGCCCCGGTGCAATTCACTTTGCTCATGTTTCTCTACCCGCTGGCCGTCCTGGCCGTGTGGGGCTTCGTGGTGGGGACCTTGTTCGCTTGGCTGGACAACTTGTTGCATAACCGCTGACAAGCATCTTGTCCCGCGGATGAGATAAGGGAAAAGCAATGGCAAGCGTCACCGATCCGGTCTGCGGCATGCAGGTCGATACTGTTTCTGCCAAGGCAAGCCACGAATATGCAGGACAGAAATACTGGTTCTGTTCCTCCCATTGCCAGCAGCAGTTTGCGGCTGATCCGCAGCGCTATGTGGCGCAGTCCTTGCCGGCAGAAACACCCCCAACGGTCATTGCCCCGACGCCTCACCAACACCATGGCACCCAGGCCATGACGGCATCCAAAGCCGTTGACCCGGCAAACAGTGCAAAAGACCCCATCTGCGGCATGCTGGTGAACAAGGCCACCGCCCTGAAATCCGAACGCGGTGGTCGCAGCTACTACTTTTGCAGCGTTGGCTGCCAGCGCACGTTTGAATCCCCGGAAACAGAACTCAAATCCATGCGCACGCGGGTGGCCATTGCCTTGACCGGGGTGCTGGCTCTGGCGCTGCTGCGTGCGGGGGCGTTTATTGCCTTGGCGACCGGCGCGACGCTGGTGACCTGGGCGCCGATTCCAGCCCTGCCCTGGTTCACCTGGGGGATGTGGCTGTTTCTGCTGGTGACGCCGGTCCAGTTTATCGGCGGCTGGGGGTTTTATGTCGGGGCGTGGAATGCCGTTCGCTCACGTTCCATCAACATGGATTTCCTGATCGCACTGGGGACTTCCGTCGCTTACTTCTACAGCGTCGCGGTGCTGTTCTTTCCCGAGGTGCTGCCCGTCAAGGTGCAGGAGCGCGATGTCTATTTCGAGGTGTCGGCGGTCATCATCGCTTTCGTCCTCTTGGGCAAGTACATGGAGGAAATCATCAAGAAGCATTCCTCCGCTGCCGTTCGCAAGCTGCTCGATCTCAAGCCCGCCAGGGCCCATGTGATTCGCGACCATATCGAAATGGAAGTGCCGGCCGACAGTGTCATGGCGGGAGAAATCATCGTGGTTCGCCCGGGCGAGAAAATCCCGGCCGATGGCACGGTCACCGAAGGCGCTTCGGCCGTGGACGAATCGATGCTGACCGGCGAATCGATGCCGGTGGAAAAACGGGCGGGTTCCGCAGTTATCGGCGGCACGCTCAACCGGACAGGGCTTTTCCGCTTCCAGACGACCCGTGTCGGCGCCGAAACTGCATTGGCCCAGATCATCAAACTCGTCGAGGAAGCGCAGGCCAGCACCGCCCCGATCCAGCGCCTGGCCGATCAGGTAACAGGCTATTTTGTCCCCGCGATTGTGGGGGCCGCCGTGCTGGCCTTTATTGGCTGGATACTGGCAGGGAATTTTCCCCAGGGCTTGCTGGCATTTATTGCCGTGCTGATCATCGCCTGCCCGTGTGCACTCGGGATTGCCACACCGGCCGCGCTCATGGTCGGCGTTGGCCGGGGGGCTGAAGCCGGTATTCTCATTCGCGGCGGTGAAATCCTCGAACGGGCCCAGAAACTGACAACGGTGGTTTTCGACAAGACCGGAACGCTGACCCGAGGCGAGCCCAATGTCACTAACGTGCTGACTTTTTCATCGCTGACCGAGTTGGATTCATTGCGCCTTGCTGCCGGACTCGAACTCGGTTCGGAGCATCCGCTCGCCGAAGCGATTGTGCGCGCACTCCGGCAGCGCGGGATCGAACCGCCTGCGGTGACCGGTTTTGAAGCCATCCCGGGGCACGGGGTACGGGGAACGGTCGAATCGCGCAGTGTCTTGCTCGGCAACCGCCGTCTATTCCAGCAGCAAGGCGTGGATATTGGCATTGCAGAAGCATCGTTGATCCAACTGGAGACCGAGGGCAAGACGGCGATGCTGCTGGCCTGTGATGGCCACCTTGCTGCAGCCATTGCTGTCGCCGATACCCTCAAGCCGGAAGCAAAAGAAGCGGTCAGCGAATTGAAGGCCAATGGCATCGAAGTGATCCTGCTGACCGGCGACAATGCCCGAACCGCGCATGCAATCGGGCATGAGCTGGCTATCGATCGCGTGATCGCCGAGGTGTTGCCAGCGGACAAGGCGCAGGTGATCAAAAGCCTGCAGGCCGATGGCAAGGTGGTAGCCATGGTCGGCGATGGCGTCAACGATGCGCCGGCACTCGCCACGGCCGATATCGGCATTGCCATCGGTTCGGGCTCCGATGTGGCCAAGGAAACCGGCGGCATCATCCTGATCAGGAACGATGTGCGTGACGTGGTGGCCGGCATCCGGCTTTCGCGCGCGACCATGCGCACCATCAAGCAGAACCTGTTCTGGGCGTTTGTCTACAACTCGATCGGCGTGCCCATTGCGGCACTCGGGCTGCTTAACCCCATTCTTGCCGCTGCCGCAATGGCCCTCTCGTCACTCTCGGTCATCATCAATTCTGCACTGCTAAAGCGCGTGAAGCTTGGCAAGGCGTGAGTGGACGGCTTTTACGTGCCAAGGAGTGCATCATGGAATGGCTATCGCAAAACTGGATATGGCTTCTTCTCGGTATCGGTTTGTTCCTCCTGATGAGGCGCGGGGGAATGGGTTGCTGCGGAATGGGTCCAAGGCCTACGCACCACGACGGGCAATCTCCTGGTCAGGAGCGCGGCGAACCTCCTGCCGCCACCCGGGACCCGGTGAGCGGCGATACGGTTGATCCGGCATCCGCGCTGACCTCGGTCTACCGCGGGCAGACCTATTACTTCGCTTCACGCGAAAACCGGGAAAGTTTTGAAGCGGAGCCGGATCGATATGCTGTTCAGCCTGCCCAGCCAGAGAAGCCGCACAAAAAGCATGGCGGCTGCTGTTAGCGGCTTGTCTGCAAAGCGTGCTGCCCAATGGCTCGGGGTTGAACGGGAGGGATATGGAAACGGATCAAAATGAATGGAAACAACGCTTTTTCAGCAACTGGCTTTGGCTCTGTCCGGCATTAGGGGTGGCGGTCGCGGCGGGCGTGTTGATCGTCTTCGGTCTTTCGTTCTGGACGGCGGTCATCGCCGCCTTGCTGCTCGTATGCCCGGCATTGATCGTCTGGGGAATCATCCAGATGGGCAGCAACCGGAAGCCATGATGGCAGGAGAACGTAGAAACCCGCGTCCTGACCGTGCGCGGAATGGGTCGTGATGACCGGATACCCCGCGAAAGGATAAGCAACCATGGAACCTCTGCACGATAAAAACAAACCGCCTTCGTTCTGGAATTCCCGCGCTGCGATCGCGTTTCTGGTGATTGGGCTTGTTGCCGTGTTTTTCTTGTGGGAGGAGCATCGTGCCCACCTGCTTGGTGCCTTGCCGTATCTGCTGTTTCTTGCCTGTCCGCTCATGCATCTCTTCATGCACCACGGTCACGGCCATGATCACTCGCATGAAGACAGCAAACCGAAAAAACCGGGAGGGGAGCCATCATGACTAACCAAGGAAATGCTTATGGCTTGTGGTGGTTGGTGATTCTCAATTCAGCAGTTTTTTTGGTCTTTGCCTTCAGTTTTTTCAAGCCGCAGACCCGTCGTGACTGGCGGACATTTGGCAGTTTCGCTGCCTTCATCGTGGCACTGTTCGTGGAAATGTATGGTTTCCCGCTGACGATCTATCTGTTGTCAGGTTGGCTGTCGACGCGTTACCCGCAGCTTGATCTGTTGTCGCACGATGCTGGCCACCTCTGGTCGACGCTGTTCGGTCTGCAGGGCGATCCGCATTTCAACGTGCCGCATATTGTCAGCAACGTGCTGATTATCGCGGGATTCTTTTTACTGGCACGCAGTTGGACCGTTCTTTATAAAGCGCAAACAAGCCATACGTTGGCAACGTCCGGCCCGTATGCCCGTATGCGTCACCCGCAATACGTCGCCTTTGTCGTGATCATGTTCGGATTCCTGTTGCAATGGCCCACCCTGCTGACCCTGTTGATGTTTCCTGTTTTGCTGGTCATGTATGCCCGGCTGGCCATTGCCGAAGAGAACGACATGCGTCGGGAGTTCGGCGATATTTACGAGGCTTATGCTGCCCGGACTCCCCGCTTTTTTCCGCGTATATGGGGAACTGGCCATGCTGGAAACAATACCAACGCATAAAGGGCACCGATGCCCGGAAAGGCCGGTACGCACGAAGGTTTGAGTTGTTGTTCGGGCCACTCTTGTCCTGATCAACAGGATGGGTGTTGCGGAATTTCAAAGGAGAATCAAACATGCGCAAACTGTTATTGTCGCTCGTGGCCATGCTGGTATTGGGCTTGTCCGGCTGTGGTTACAACACGTTCCAGAGCACGGACGAGCAGATCAAGTCGGCCTGGAGCGAGGTGCTCAACCAGTACCAGCGCCGTGCCGATCTGGTGCCCAACCTGGTGGCCACCGTCAAGGGCGAAACGGCCTTCGAGCAGGAAACGCTGGTCCGAGTGATCGAGGCGCGCGCCAAGGCCACCGCCATCCAGGTCACGCCGGAAACGCTGAACAACCCCGAAGCCTTCCAGAAATTCCAGGCCGCGCAGGGCGAGCTGGGCGGCGCGCTGAGCCGGCTGCTGGCGGTATCCGAGCAATATCCCAACCTGAAAGCCAACCAAGCGTTCCGGGATTTGCAGGCGCAACTGGAAGGCACCGAGAACCGCATCACCGTCGCGCGTAACCGCTATATCAAGGCGGTGCAGGATTACAACGTGGCGGTGCGCTCCTTCCCCAGCAATCTGACGGCGATGATGTTTGGCTATGCCGTGAAGCCCAACTTCAGCGTGACCGACGAAAAGGCGCTTGCGGTTCCCCCTGCGGTCAACTTTGGCGGCGCACAGAAGAAAGCCGGAGAGTCTCAGTGAGCCTCGCTCGGTCCGCACCACGCCCTGCATTGACCTGGGCCAAGCGCCTGATCGCCCTGTGCTGGCTGTTGCTGGCTGTTCTCTCCCCGGTAAACGCGGCCGATCCGTTCGTTGCGGTTCCTCCGCTGCGCGGGCTGGTCACGGATCTGACGGGCACGCTGACGGCCGAGCAGCAAGCCGGGCTGGAGGCGCGGCTGCGCGCTTTTGAGGAAGGCAAGGGCAGCCAGCTGGCCGTGTTGATCGTGGCCAGCACCAAGCCCGAGGAGATCGAGCAGTACGCGCTGCGCGTGGTCGAGCAATGGAAGATCGGGCGCAAGAAGGTGGACGACGGTGTACTGCTGCTGGTGGCCAAGGACGACCGCACGCTGCGCATCGAGGTCGGTTATGGCCTGGAGGGCGTGCTGAACGATGCCACGAGCAAACGCATCATCAGCGAGATCATCGTGCCGCGTTTCAAGCAGGGCGACTATTTTGGCGGCATCCAGAACGGGGTCGAGCAGATGATCCGGCTCATCGAGGGCGAAGCCTTGCCGGCCGCGGCCCGGAAGTCTGACGGCGCTTCTGAAATTTACAGCCTGGCGCCGGTGCTGTTCGTGATTGCCATGGTTGCGGGCGGCATGTTGCGTGCGCTGCTCGGGCGGCCGCTCGGCGCTGCGGTCACGGCCGGTGTGGTGGGCGTGGTGGCGTGGGTATTGTCCGGCGCATTGCTGATTGCTTTGCTCGTTGGCCTGATCGGCTTTGTGTTTACCTTGCTCGGCGGCGGGATGGGTATGCGGGGAGGTTGGGGTGGCGGCCGAGGCGGCGGTTTCGGTGGAGGAGGAGGCTTTGGCGGTGGCGGGGGTGGCGGTTTTGGTGGCGGCGGCGCTTCGGGAAGGTGGTAACCATGGATATCAAACGCTTGATGACCCATCTGCTGACGACGGACCGGTGTGTGCGGCGCGCTTTCCCTCCTGTTGTGATGGCAGCCATCGCCGAAGCGATCCGGGCGGCTGAGCTGCGGTTCGAGGGGGAGGTACGTTTCGCGGTGGAGGGCGCGCTTGAACCCGACGACTTGTTTCGCGCCGTGACGCCGCGCGAACGGGCCTTGGAGGTGTTTTCGCAACTGCGGGTGTGGGATACCCAGTACAACAACGGCGTGCTGATTTATGTACTGCTTGCCGATCATGCGGTGGAAATCATTGCCGATCGAGGCATCCATGCCCACGAAAGCACTGAGACCTGGAGTGCCATCTGCCGCCAGCTCGAAGCGGCTTTCAAGCGGGGTGAATACGAAACCGGCACCATTGCTGCGATTGAGGCGGTCGCCCGGACCCTGCACCGACATTTCCCGGCGATAGGCGTGCAGATCAATGAGTTGCCGGATGCGCCGGCGTTGATCTGAAGAACCACTAAATTCTAAAAAGCGGCACAAACCGGAATCCGGTCTGTGCCGCTTGCTGCTTTACTTGATCGCGCTGATCGACGTAATGCGGTATTTGCTGCCATCCACCTCCAGATCGAACTTCACTTTTTGTCCGACCGCTAACCCCGTGGCGAGTTCCGGCTTGGCGAGCGGGAACGGCATGGTCATGGCCGACCATTTCAGTGCTGGAATCGCCTCGTGCTGGAGTGTGATGCTAGAAGCCTTGGCATCGATGGCCTTGACCACGCCGGTGCCTTGCGCGGTTTGCGGCGCGGCCACGACATAGGCCGAGGTCACCAGGGCGGAAGAGAGAAGTGCGGCTTGCAACCAGTGTTTCATCGTTAAATCTCCTTTGAAATGTGCGGAATATTTCCGCGAAATGAATCAGTTTTTGAGTTCCCGGCCCTTGACCCAGGCATAGATCGCCGGGATCACCAACAGTGTCAGAACCGTCGACGACACCATGCCGCCGACCATTGGTGCAGCGATGCGGCGCATTACTTCCGAGCCGGTGCCGCTGCTCCACATGATCGGCAACAGGCCGGCCATGATCGCGACCACGGTCATCATCTTTGGGCGCACGCGCTCGACCGCGCCTTCGACAATCGCGGCGTAAAGGTCGCTGGCCGTGACCGGCGCCTCTTCATTGCCGCGTTGCTTCTTGATGGCTTCCCAGGCATGGTCGAGGTAGATCAGCATCACCACGCCGGTTTCCGCCGCCACGCCAGCGAGCGCGATAAACCCGACGCCGACCGCGACCGACAGGTTATAGCCCAGCGCCCACAGCAACCACACCCCGCCGACCAGTGCGAACGGCACAGACAGCATCACGATCAGGGATTCGGTCACGCGGCGGAAGTTCAGATACAGCAGCAGGAAAATGATCGCCAGCGTCGCCGGCACCACGATCTTGAGCTTCTCCATCGCGCGTTCCATGAACTCGAACTGGCCGCTCCACACCGCGTAGTAGCCCGGCGCGAACTTCACCTTCTCGGCCACGGCCCGGCGGGCATCGTTCACGTAACTGCCGATGTCGCGGTCGCGGATATCCACGTAGATGTAGGCCGAGAGCAAACCGTTTTCGGTGTGGATGCCCGGCGTGCCTTTCTCGATGCGGATGTCGGCGAGTTGGCCGAGCGGGATCATCGCGCTGCCGCCCATGGTCGGCACCAGCACTTCGCGGGCGATGCCTTGCGGATCGGCGCGCAGCTCGCGCGGGTAGCGCACGGCTACGCCAAAGCGTTCGCGCCCCTCGACGGTCGTCGTCACCATCTCGCCGCCGAGCGCCGTGCTGATCACGTCCTGCACGTCGGCGATCTGCAGGCCGTAGCGCGCGAGCTTGGCGCGGTCGGGCTCGATGGTCAGGTAGAAGCCGCCGGTCAGGCGTTCGGCAAACGCGCTGGTCGTACCCGGAACCGTCTTGACCACGGCTTCGATGTCGCGCGCGGTGCGCTCGATCTCGGCCAGGTCGCGCCCGAACACCTTGATGCCGATCGGCGTGCGGATGCCGGTCGAGAGCATGTCGAGCCGCGCCTTGATCGGCATCGTCCATGCGTTCGAGACCCCGGGAATCTGCACTGCTTTATCGAGTTCGGCGATCAGCTTGTCCATGGTCATGCCCGGCCGCCAGTCTCTCTCTGGCTTGAGATTGACCACCGTTTCGAACATTTCCAGCGGCGCAGGGTCGGTCGCCGAATTGGCACGGCCGGCCTTGCCGAATACCGAAGCGACTTCCGGGAAGCTCTTGATGATCTTGTCCTGCGTCTGCATCACCTCGGCCGCCTTGGTCACCGACATGCCCGGCAGGGAAGCCGGCATGTAGAGCAGCGTGCCTTCGTTCAGCACCGGCATGAACTCGCTGCCGAGCTGCGAGAACGGCCACCAGCTCACGGCCAGCACCAGCAGCGCCAGTGCGACGGTGATCTTCTTCCAGCGCAGCACCGCCGTGATGAACGGGCGGTAAAGCCAGATCAGGAAGCGGTTCACCGGGTTTTTGTGCTCGGGCATGATCTTGCCTCGCACGAAGATCAGCATCAGTACCGGCACCAGCGTGACCGACAGGATCGCCGCGCCGGCCATCGAGAAGGTCTTGGTGAACGCCAAGGGCGAGAACATGCGCCCTTCCTGCGATTCCAGCGTGAACACCGGCAGGAACGATACCGTGATGATCAGCAGCGAGAAGAACAGAGCCGGGCCGACCTCGCGGCAGGCTTCGAGCATGATCTTGGCCCGGTCGGCATCGGGCGGCGCGCGCTCGATATGCTTGTGGGCGTTTTCGATCATCACGATCGCGGCATCGACCATCGCGCCGATGGCAATCGCCACGCCGCCCAGGCTCATGATGTTGGCGCTCACGTTCAGCGCGCGCATGCAGATGAAGGCAAACAGCACGCCCAGCGGCAGGGTCAGGATCGCCACCAAGGCACTTCTGGCATGCAGCAGGAACACGCCGCAAACCAGCGCCACGATCAGGCTTTCTTCCAGCAGCGTGCCCTTGAGGTTTTCGATCGCGCGCTCGATCAGCTCGGATCGGTCGTACACCGGCACGATAGACAGCCCGTCGGGCAGGGCAGCCTTGAGCTCCGCCAGCCGCGCCTTGACGTTGCCGATCACGTTGAGCGCGTTTTCGCCGACCCGTGCCATGACGATGCCGCCGACCGCTTCGCCTTGGCCGTTGAGTTCGGCAATGCCGCGCCGCTCGTCCGCGCCGATTTCCACCCGTGCCACGTCTTGCAGCAGCACCGGCGTGCCGTCCTTGGCCTTCAATACGATCTGGCGCAGGTCGTCCGCGCCCTTGAGGTAGCCCTTGCCGCGCACCATGTACTCGGTTTCGGCCATCTCGATCACGCGCCCGCCCACATCCTGGTTGCTGCGGCGGATTGCCTCGCTGACCTGCATCAACGGGATGCCGTAGGCGCGCAGCTTCACCGGGTCGACCGTGACCTGATACTGCTTGACGAAGCCGCCGATGCCGGCCACCTCGGCCACGCCCTGCGCCTTGGTCAGCTGGTAGCGCAAGAACCAATCCTGCACCGTGCGCTGCTCGGCCAGATCCTGCTTGTTCGACATCAGCGCGTACTGGTAGACCCAGCCCACGCCGGTGGCATCCGGCCCCAGGCTCGGTGCGACGCCCTTGGGCAGCTTGCCGCTTGCGGTATTCAGGTATTCCAGCACGCGCGAACGCGCCCAGTAGAGGTCGACGCCATCCTCGAAGATCACGTAGACGAATGACGCGCCGAAGAACGAGAAGCCGCGCACCACCTTGGCTTTCGGCACCGACAGCATCGCGGTCACGAGCGGATAGGTGACCTGGTCCTCGACCACCTGCGGCCCCTGGCCGCCGTATTCGCTGTAGACGATCACCTGCGTATCGGAGAGATCGGGTAGTGCGTCGAGCGGCGTTTTGTGCACGGCATACGCGCCGGCCAGGATCAGCACCGCAGTCAGGAGCAATACCAGGAAACGGTTGCCGAGCGACCAGGCTATGATTTTTTCCAGCATGATCGTTATCCCCCGTGGCCGGCGTGTTCAGCCGGTTTTGAGGCGGCCGGTTGCGATGCCGACCCGGACGTCGTCGCTTCGGGTTTGCTCATGCCGGAAACAGCGGCTTTGAGGTTGCTCTCGGCGTCGATCAGGAAGTTGGCCGATACCACGACCTGTTCGCCCTCGCCCAGACCTTCCTGCACCGCATAGAAGCCGTTGCCGTGCGCGCCGAGCTTGACTTCACGCGCTTCGAACCGGCCTTCACCGAGGCTGACCAACACGATCTGGCGCTTGCCCGAATCGATCACGGCCGAATCCGGGATGGCGAGCGACTTGCCGGCAGTGCCACTTGCGAGTTCGGCCTGCGCAAAGAGACCCGGCTTGAGTTTGTTGCCGGGGTTGGCCAATGCCACGCGCACCTTGGCGGTACGCGTTTCGGTGTTCAGCGTCGGGTAGACAAAATCGACCTTGCCGTTGAAGACCTCGCCCGGATACGCATCGAGCGTCACCTTGACCTTGCTGCCCGCCTTCGCAGCGGCCAGATCCTGCTCGGGAACGTCGAGCTGCAGCCAGACGCGCGACAGGTCGGCGATCTTGAACAGCACTTCGCCCGGCATGAAACGCGCGCCCTGGATCGCCATTTTCTCCAGCACGATGCCACCTGCCGGTGCGCGATAGCTGATCGTGCGGCGCGGTTCGCCCCCGTTTTTCAGGCGCGCGATTTCGTCGGCCGGCACTTCCCACTGTTTGAGGCGCGCAAGGCCGCCCTCGGTCAAATGTGCGAGTCCCGCACGTGCGTCTGAACTCGCACCGGCCAGCGTCGCCGCACTCTTGGCCGCGAGGCGATATTCTTGCTGCGCGGCGTAAATGTCCGGGCTGTAGGCCTCGAATAGCACTTGGCCGCGTCCGATGCTGTCCCCCACGGCGCTGGCGGCGAGCTTCTCGATCCAGCCCTCAAAGCGTGGCGAAACCGTAACGACTGCACGCTCGTCGATCTCGATCTTGCCCACGGCGCGCACGCTGCGGCTGACTTCCTGCGCGGTGACGGCTACCGTCTTCACGCCCAGACGCTGGATTTTCTCCGGCGTAATGCGAACGAAATTCGGCCCGGAAACTTCGCTCTCGTAGACCGGGATGTAATCCATGCCCATGCTGTCCTTCTTCGGCACGGGCGAGGTATCGGGCAGGCCCATCGGATTGCGGTAGAACACGATCTTGCCCTGGCCGGAGGCGGCGCTGCTGTCTTCTCCCTCAAAGACCGGGATGTAGTCCATGCCCATGCTGTCTTTCTTGGGCACGGCCGAGGTGTCGGGCAGACCCATCGGGTTGCGGTAATAGAGGATTTTCTTCGCCGTGCTCGGTGCGCTGGCTTGCGTCGTTGCGGTGCCGGCCTGGCGCTGGCCCAGCCAGTAGCCGCCGCCGGCGAGCAGGGCCGCGACGAGCGCGGCGGTGGTGATTTGCGTGGTCTTGTTCATGTTATTGCTCCCCGGTCATTCTTTGCAGGCCGCTCATGGCGGTAAAAGCTTCGACTTCGGCTATCAGGCGCATCTGGCGCAGGCGGCGTATCTGCTGCTGGGCTTCCAGCAGCATGGGAAACTCGCCGCGTCCGGCCGAAAATCCTGCCAGGACCGATTGCAGCGTGAGTTCGGCCTGTGGCAACAGCGTTTTGTCGAGCAGTTCGATCTGGCGTTGCGCGGTGTTGGCCATTGCGTTCATCTGGTTCACATCGCGCTCGATCATGCGCAGTCGCGTTTCTTCGTCGGCCTGCACCTTCATCAGCATGGCGGCGGCCTCACTCTGCTCGGCGCGTTTGGCACCCTGCTGCAGCGGCAGGCTGAATTCAAGCATCAGGCCATAGGAATTCACCCGTTTGCCCATCTGGTTGGCGATCAGGCCGACATTCAGGTCGGGCCGGCTGTTGAGCCCGGCCAGTTCCAAACGTGCCCGAGCGGCTTCCGCCTCCTTGCGCAAGGCGGCGAGTTCCGGGTTCTGCGTACGCACTGCATCGAGCCAGCGGACAGATTCGCCGGCAGGCGAGAGGCCCGGCAGTTGCTGTGGTTGGCCGGTGAGATTGCTTGGCTGCACGTTGAGCCAGGCCGCCAGTGCGGCGCGAGCCTGTTCGACGGCGTTTTGCAGGCCGAGTGCCTCATTGGCCTGCATGGAAAGCTCGGTCTGCAGGCGTAGCGCTTCTGCCTGCGTGGCCTTGCCGAGCGCGTAGCGCTGGTTGGCGGATGCTTCCATCTGCTTGAGCAGGGCCATCTGCTCCTCGTTGATGCGCAAGCTGGCAAGTGCGCGATACCACTGGGCGTAGGCCTGGCGGATCTCGGCGCGCAGTTGGGCGCGCGTGGTGGCGACGGTCTGGCCGGCGGCCTCGGCGCTGGCCTGTGCGGCGCGCGTCTTGATATCGCGCTTGCCCCACAAGGGCAGGGCCTGGCTCACCGTGTATTGCATGCCGCCGACCTTGTTCGGGTTCAGGTTCGGGCTGCTCTTGTCGATCTCCATCCATTCGACCTTGAACATCGGATCGTCCAGCGCGCCGGCGCTGATGACCTGCTGGCGGCGCGCATCGGCTTCGAAGCGCATCGCATCGACCATCGGGCTGTGCGTTTCCGACCAATCGAGCAGCTCATTGAGATTACGGCCAAAATTCGGCGGCGGGTTGTCGGCGGCGTGTGCTGCGACCCCCAAGGCGAGTGCAGTGATAAAAACCAGTAATTTGCTGGTGTGATTCATGATGACCTCTTGTAAAAGCGTAGCGCTTACTCGATCGAGAACAGCTTCGGTTCACCCGTCTGGTTCTTTGCGATCTGGTAGACCTTGAGCGTGCCCTTGATCTGCGGCCCCATTCCCGGCGAGTTGGCCGGCATGCCCGGCACGCTGATGCCGGTAATCCTGGGCTTGGCCTTGAGCAGCTTATGAATAGCCGCAACGGGAACATGGCCTTCTACGGTATAGCCGCTAATGATCATGGTGTGGCAACTGGCAAGCTTGTCCGAGCCGAAACTTTTCTTGATGCCGTCCATGTTCTGGATGTTGGTGGCGTTGACGCTGAACCCCTTTGCCGACAGGTAGCGGATGTATTCCTCGCAGCAGCCGCATTCGGGGCTTTTGTAGAGCACAACCGGAACGGCGGCAAAGCTTGGAATGCTGACCAGTAGCATGCCTGTGGCAATGATTTTGGAAAGATGACGCATGAGATAACCCTCGGTTCGTAGAGATGGCAGATCGCACGGTTGGCACAACGTGCAACCGTGCAGTTAGCGGACGTAACCGTATTAGTGCTTCATGCCAGGCATTCCGGACATGTCGTGTGACATGTCCTTGCCATCATGCGGCATGGCCTGCTGGGGTTTGCTGGCAGCATGCATCTGGCTGGCCTTGCTGGCCGGGGCTTTGGTTTGTGCGGCAAAAGAGAATGAAGCGGTTGCGCCAATCAGGATGACGGCGAACAGGGCGATGGTTTTTTGCATGATGATTCCTTCAAAAACTTTGAATTCGAAATGGCAGACGACACGCATTCAGGAAGGCGATCCCGGAATGCGAAAACGGTCGTGCGCTGGCGCTGCTGGCCAGGGGTCAGAATCAAAGCGTTAAAGGAGGTCGTAAAGGCGTTTCCAGCGTGATGCTGGAAAGGGGAGCAATGCTGGGAGAGGCATGGACGAACGCGATTTGAACCGGGGTGATAACGTCAGCATCCATCAGGGAGATGGCGCAGTGCGAAATGCATCTTCCGGCATCGCAGCCGCTATCGATTTTCAGTGAATGATCATCGGATTGAGCGCTGCTGCAGCAGTCGTGCGCGGCGTGGTTGTCGCCTGACTGGGTCATTTGTACTGCTTGCGCTGGTGCTGGCTGATGCACGGCCACGCCCGCCAGCACTGGATAGAGCGGGATCAGCCACATCAGCAACAGAATGAGAATTCGCCGGGCGTTCATGTTTTTAATCTTAGCATCCGTGCTTGTGCTGTCGTCAATGGCTTTGCGAAATTGGCATTACTTTACTCGGCCAATCCCGCCCCTTTTCTTATACCCATGGTGGGTATAATATACCGGCATAGGGTATATCAACAAGGAAGATCGCCGTGTCTGCTACCTCTGAACTCAAGCTACCTATCGGTGGGATGACCTGCGCGGCCTGTGCCAGTCGGATCGAAAAGCAGTTGAACAAATTGCCCGGCGTGCAGGCGGCGGTAAATCTGGCCACCGAAACCGCGCAAATCCAGGTGGATCCGGCCCAAACCGCTTTACCCACGTTAATCCAAACCATCGAGAAGACCGGCTTTACCGTGCCGGAAAGCACGATTCGGCTCGGGCTGGGCGGCATGACGTGTGCCGCCTGCGCGGCGCGCATCGAAAAAGTATTGAACAAGCAGACCGGCGTTGCGGCGAGCGTGAATTTTGCGACCGAAACGGCGGAGGTGCGCTTCCCTGCCGGCTTGTGGACTGCCGATGCCTTGATCGCCGTGGTCGAGAAAGCCGGCTATTCCGCACAACTGGAGCGGGATGCCAGCGACCAGGCCGCGGAAAAAGCCGTGCAGATGCAGCACGAACGTAACCATTTCCTGCTGGCGGCGGTGCTGACGCTGCCGCTGTTGGCCGGCATGTTCAGTCTGGGCGGGCACGTCGAGCTGTTGCCGCGCTGGCTGCAATGGCTGCTGGCCACGCCGGTGCAGTTCTGGTCCGGCGCGCGCTTTTATCGCGGCGCCTACAAGAGCCTGCGCGGTGGTTCGGCCAATATGGATGTGCTGGTCGCGCTCGGCACCAGCATGGCGTATGGCCTGAGCGCGGTGGTGACGCTGGCCAACTGGCACGATCAGCATGTGTATTTCGAAGCCGGCGCGGCGGTGATCACGCTGGTGATTCTGGGTAAGTGGCTGGAATCGCGCGCCAAGGGCAAAACCTCGAGCGCAATTGCCGAACTCCTGAAGCTGCAACCCAAGACCGCACGCATCGAAGTCGACGGCGAAATCCGCGAAGTGCCGATCACCGCGCTCAAAACCGGCGATATCGTGATCGTGCGCCATGGCGAAAGCATCCCGGTCGATGGCGAAGTGATCGAAGGCCAGGCTGCGGTCGATGAAAGCATGCTGACCGGCGAAAGCCTGCCGGTGGAAAAGAGTGCGGGTAGCCAGGTTTATGCCGCCACGCGCAACCAGGACGGCATGCTCAAATGCCGCGCCACCAGCGTCGGCAGCCGCACCCAGCTGGCGGAGATCGTGCGCCTCGTCGCCGCCGCGCAAGGCTCGAAAGCGCCGATCCAGCGTCTGGCAGACCAGATTTCCGGCATTTTCGTTCCCGTGGTCGTGGCGATCAGCGTGCTGACTTTTGTCGTGACCTTCTGGCTCGGCGCCGGATTTACTGTGAGCCTGATCAATGCGGTGGCGGTGCTGGTAATTGCCTGCCCCTGCGCGCTGGGGCTGGCGACGCCGACCGCGGTGATGGTCGGCATCGGGCGCGGCGCTCAGCATGGCGTGCTGTTCCGCAATGCTGCTGCGCTGGAGCATGCCGAGAAAATCGATGTGCTGGTGCTCGACAAGACCGGCACCTTGACCGAGGGCAAGCCGGTCGTGGTCGATGTCATTGCCTTGGGCGAAGAAACCTCTGAGCGCATCCTGCAACTGGCCGCGAGCCTGGAACAAGGCTCGGAGCACCCATTGGCGCGCGCGATTCTGCAGGGGGCAGCCGGGCAGCCACTGTTGCCGGTGGAACAGTTTGCCGTGACGGCGGGGCAGGGTGTGAGCGGCGTGCTGGATGCGGTTGAGATACGGGTCGGCGTGCCGGCCTGGGCGGCGACGTTTTCTGCGGATGTTGGAAGTGTGATTCAAAAACAGGCCGCGCTGGGACGCACGCTGGCGGGCGTGGCGCGTGATGGCGAATTGATCGGCTTGATCGCGATTGCCGATGCGATCCGCCCGAGCTCCACGGCCGCGGTGGCGCGCTTGCGCAACATGGGCGTCGAGGTGGTGATGATGACCGGCGACAATGCGGCGACCGCAAAGGCGATTGCCGGGCAGGCCGGCATCGAGCGTTTCCGCGCGCAGGTGCTGCCGCAGGACAAGGCTGCGTTCGTGCAGCAACTGAAAGCCGAAGGCAAATTCGTTGCGATGGCGGGCGACGGCGTGAACGATGCGCCGGCACTGGCGGCGGCCGACGTGAGCTTTGCCATGGGCGCCGGCAGCGATGTGGCGATCGAGGCCGCGGACGTGACGCTGATGCACAGCGACCTGCGCGCGCTGGTCGATGCGATCAGCCTGTCGCGCGCGACGCTGGCCAAGATCCGCCAGAACCTGTTTTTTGCCTTCATCTACAACGTGCTCGGCATTCCGCTGGCGGCGCTGGGCTGGCTCAATCCGGTGATCGCCGGTGCGGCGATGGCGATGAGCTCGGTGTCGGTGGTCAGCAATTCGTTGTTATTGCGCCGTTGGCGCAGCCGGGGTTAACGAATAACCCGGGTTCATTTTTTCAAAAAGGAGAAGCAAATGGAAACGATCACTCTGAAAATCGACGGCATCACCTGCATGGGCTGCGTGCGTACCCTGAATGGCGTCCTCGGTGCTTTGCCCGGCGTCGAATCAGTCGATGTCAGCAAGGAGGCCGGCGCGGCAACGATCCGCTTCGATCCGACCAAGGCCGATGCGGACGTGTTCAAGACCGCAATCGAGGAAGCCGGTTATGACCTCGCCTGATTGCTGCGGCCCGGCAGCCGAGACACCAGACAAGAGCGTGGTGCAGCCGGACAAGCGCAAGCTGGTCGGGCGGCTCAACCGCATCGAAGGGCAGGTGGCCGGCGTCACGCGCATGATCGAATCCGACCGCTACTGTGTCGATATCCTGACCCAGATCGCCGCGATCAAATCGGCGCTCGACAGCGTGGCGATGCAGCTCCTGCATAACCACGCGCACGGTTGCGTGGCGCGGGCGCTGCAGGACGGCAACGGCGATGCGGCGATTGACGAGCTGATGAGTGTGGTGCAGAAGCTCAGCGGCAAGAGTCTGGGCTGATGAACCCGGTTGATGCGCCCTGGATCGTGTGCCGCCGTATCAGGCTAAACGCAGCGGCACCTGCTGATTTTCCAGGAGCGGTGCCAGGCGTGCTCGCCTTCGAGCCGCTTGGTGGCGGGCGCTGGGTCGTGACTTATGATGTGCGCGTGGTGCAGTTCGCGGCGATCGCCGCTGCGCTGGAAAGTGCGCAGCCGGCGGGGTGGTGCCGGCGCTGGCTGATCGGCCTGCGCCAGTTTCAGGATGTGAACAACCGGGACAGTTTGCTGGCGAAGGGCGGAGCCTGTTGCAACCGCCCCCCGCGCAAACCATAGCAGGCGGCTGCGCCTTCGTATCTTGCCGCCAGATGGTGCTCGGAATACCCCAGGGGTACTTCCTGCGGGGCGCACCCCAAGGGTACTTCCTTCGGGGCGCCTGCGTTCCATCTATCGAGTGGCACAGAAAGTGAAAAGATAGCTTTTGATTCTAAATGTGTTTTTCACATTCAATGACACTGAAAAATGCTGCAGTAGTAGATCGACATGACTTTAGCTCAATGTCAGAGGCAGGAATGTGCCCAATCCGGCCTTTTTAGCCGTTGCATGTTGAATGGCGGGTAACAAATACAGCCGTCGTTTATGACAAAGGTTCACTGGCAAATCCTCGGCTTAAGCGGCCATTGACACTCCATGCTCAATACGTCTGCGATGCGGCGGTTAGCGGTCCTGTTCCTACTTGACTAGAAAAGACACACACCAGCTTCCCCCGATGTGCCTGGAAATCTAAAAACGTAGGGTAGCCTGCAGGTCTGTCGAACCATCCATCAGCTTTCATCCGGCGTGACCATGCGTATCGGCCGAGTCCCGATCTTCGCCCCCGTAACTTCATCCACAGCAACCGCCTTGATTTCTGTTCCAGTCTCGGCATCAAAAAACTGAATCAGCTTGCCGCCGCCCCGGTATTGGCGTCCCCACTCGCCAATCATGAACAGCACCGGCAGAAAATCGCGCCCGGCAGCGGTCAGCAGATACTCCTCACGCGGCGGGTGTTCAGAGTAGCGCCGTTTCTCCAGCAATCCCTCCTCCGTCAGCGTTGCCAGCCGTCGGGTCAGCATCGTCGGTGCGATACCCAGGCTTTTCCGGAATTGGTCAAAGCGCGTGAGGCCGGCATGGGCGTCCCGCAGGATCAATATGCTCCACGCGTCGCCAGCGAAAGCCAGGCTGCGCGCGATTGGGCACGGGTTATCGCAAATATTTTCGTTATCCATATCGTTTTGATAGTGACTTACTTTCAAATTGGTAGTATCGTTAGTTTCAATTCGATAGTAACACTTTGGCGGCAGGCAATCCACCCCACATGGAGATTCGATTGATGAGCACGAACAATATGGGCGCCGCCCTGATGACAGGCTTTGGTGAAGCCACGGCAGAGCGGCAGATGAGCAATGTGACATGGAAAAATGTGCCGACCCGCACGATTGACGTTGGCGGTGTGCCTTTCGCCTATCGGGAACTCGGGCCCGATTCCGGCGTGCCGGTGATCTTCCTGCATCACTTGATGGCGGTGCTCGATGACTGGGACCCGCGGGTGATCGACGGCATCGCCGCGCAGCGGCGGGTGATCGCGTTCGACAATCGAGGCGTCGGTGCTTCGGGAGGAGCGGTACCGCACACGGTTGAGGAGATGGGGCGGGATGCCATCGCCTTCATTCGAGCGTTGGGACTCAAGAAGATCGATCTTCTCGGCTTCTCGTTGGGCGGCGGCGTCGCGCAAATGGTGGCTTTGCAGGCCCCCGACCTCGTGCGTCGGATGATCCTTGCCGGAACGGGGCCTCGGGGCGGCGGCGGTATCGACGAGATCAACCGGATCGCGGTTATTGCTTACCTCAAAGCGGCGCTCACGCTGAGCGATCCGAGGAACTTCCTGTTCTTCCCCCGCACCCCGGAGGGCAAGCGCGCCGCGAAAGACTACTTCTCCCGGCTGAAGGAGCGCACGGAAAACCGGGACAAGCCCATTTCACTGCAGGCTCGGCGGGCTCAACTGAAGGCCATCAAAAACGCGGGCCTTAGCGCCCCCGACGACCTCTCGGCGATTACCCAGCCGGTTTTTGTCGCCAACGGCGACCGCGACCTGATGGTGGACAGCAGCCTTTCGGCCGACATGGCTCGCCGCCTGCCGAATGCCAAGCTCACGATCTATCCGAACTCCGGGCACGGCGGCGTCTTTCAGCACCACCGGGCTTTTGTGCCTGCGGTGTTGGACTTCCTCGCTGACTGACCTGATCAGCAGCACTTCAAGCGCCAATCAATGAGTTTCCGAGAGTTCGTTAAAGAATGAAAGGTCAAAAAAAATGAAAGCACTTACCTTCAAACGCTATGGCAAGTCGCCCGAAATCGGGTTCGCCGACGTGCCCCGCCCCACGCTGAAGGCCGACGAAATGCTTGTTCAAGTCCACGCTGCGAGCGTGAACCCGGTCGACAACATGATCC
>JAGTRM010000018.1 GCA_018261735.1 Pseudomonadota bacterium | reverse complement strand
TTAATGATTCTGGAGCGGTAGTTCAGTTGGTTAGAATACCGGCCTGTCACGCCGGGGGTCGCGGGTTCGAGTCCCGTCCGCTCCGCCAGAATTCCAAAAGGGCAAACTTCGGTTTGCCCTTTTTCTTTTCCTGTTTCGGCCAGATCGGCATCAAGACAGTTATGTCGCGATCTGGCATCATACGCCGCTGTGTCTATGAAGGAGTTCAGCGTTCATGTTTGATCTGGTGCAAAAGAACAAAACCGCCGTGCAGATCTTGTTGGGCATGGTATCTCTTGGTTTGGTCGTGGGTTTCGGGATCAGTGGCTACAGTGCATTCCAGCAAGACGAGAATTTCCTTGCCAAGGTGGGTGGAACGTCTATTACCGAGCGCGATTTGGCTGAGGCGGTAAATAACCAGACTATTCCGGATGAGATGAAACCTGCAGTGGTTGAGCAGTTGGTCCAGCAAAAAATGCTCACTGAAACGGCGCAAGCCCTGCGTTTGACCGTGACTGATGCAACCCTGCGCGAATTTATTGCGGGCATTCCTGCTTTTCAGGTGGACGGAAAATTCGATCCGAAACGTTACAAGGAAGCGCTTGAACAGCAACGCATGACGACGGAAGGCTTCGAGCAGAAAGTCCGTCAGGATTTGGTTTCACGCCAACTGGTGGGCGGAATCGTCGCGGCCGGTTTTACCTCGGGTGCCATGCAGGAACGGATGGAGAAATTGTTGGGCGAACGGCGTGAACTGCAAGTTGCACTGGTTTCCGGGCAGGACTTTACCAAACTGGTTGCGGTTGCCGATGACGAGATCAAGCAGTATTACGATGCCCATGCCGCTGAATTCAAAGTGCCCGAGCAGGTAAAGCTTGAGTATGTGGCGTTGTCCCAAGCTGCTCTTGCTGCCACCCAGGATGTCAGCGAGGCTGATATTCAGAAGTACTATGATACCCACAAGCAGGATATTGCCAAGGAAGAGCGCAAGGCTCGCCATATCCTGCTGGCTCTGCCGCAAGGTGCCAAGCCAGAACAAAAGGCTGAGTTGAAAAAACAGGCAGAAGCCTTGCTTGCACAAGTCAATCAAACCGGGGTCAATTTTGCTGAAGTTGCCAAGCAAAAATCCCAGGATCCTGGCTCTGCGCAACAAGGGGGTGATCTGGGCTGGTTCGGGCGCGGCATGATGGTCAAGGTTTTTGAGGACGCGGTTTTTGCCTTGAACAAAGGGCAGATCAGTGGCGTTATCGAGAGCGAATATGGTTTCCACATTATCAAGCTGGATGAGATTCGAACCAAAACGCTGAATGATGCCAAGCCGGAAATTGCCCAGCATCTGAAAGAAGAGAAAGCGCAAGCTGCCTTTCGTTCCCAGTCTGAGAAGCTCAATGAAATTGTCTACCAGCAGGCCGACAGCCTTAAGCCGGCTGCCGATGCACTCAAGCTGGAAATACGCAAAAGCGGATGGGTAGGCCGTGAGGGCGGAAAAGAGATCGAGCTGGCCAATCCCAAGATTGGCGAGGCGGTATTCAGCGATGATGTGTTGAAGAAAAAGCACAATTCGGAAGCCATTGAAGTGGTCCCGGGGGTCATGGTGGCGGCACGGGTCATTGAACATAAGCCCGAGCAGGTGTTGCCATTGGCCGAGGTTCGCGACCCGATCGCAGCCAAGTTGCGCGGCGAGAAAGCACTGAAGCGTGCCGGTGAAGAAGGGGCAAATCGCCTCAAGGCACTGCAGGCAGGTCAAAATGTTGATCTGAAATGGACGCCGGCGCAGGAAGTGATCCGGGTTGGTAACCAACAGATTGCCGATGAACAATTGAAGGCTATTTTCCGCGTTCCTGCCGATAAACTGCCGGATTATGTGGGTGGGGAGCTTAAAGGGCAGGGTTATCTTATATACAAGGTGGTCAAAATTTCGCCCGCTACGGAGTTGGCCCCGGAGGCGCGCCAGCGCATGAAGGATACCTTGGGGCAAATGTATGGCCAAGCGGCTGTTACGGGCTACATCGAGGCGCTGCGCAAACAGGTTAAGGTGGAATACAAAACGGTAACGGCCAAGAGCGAATAAGGTTCTCAGTCTTGCAGGAAACGGCAGCGTACCCGCTGCCGTTTTTGTTCTCCAGTTTTAGCTGCTGTTGCCGATATATGAAACATGACTAACTTATGGGCACTTCGCTCATGGAAGGAGTGGGCAATGTGGCGTGCCTACGAGCTTGTTGAGGATGGTGAGTATGGGTTGGCTCCACACTGGTCTGCAGAAATGAAAAAACACAGGTTTGGGGGCGCGGAATTGTCTGGACCTGGATTGTTGCCCCATGCCCCTGACAATGAGGTTGTGCATTGTGAGCGCATGGTGCACATTCCGCCTGGTTTTTTGTCCTGTTGATAGCGGCTTGATTGCGGCAAGGATGCTGCGCGGCGAGGCCCTTCTTGTGTTAGAGTTGGCCGATTCCTTACACGCATTCCGCGGGTGCCTGCTTCCGGCAGGATATCTGCATGACCAAGGGTCGAGCCGTCAACGTGTTACTTCGCCTTATTTCTTTTTTGCTGTTGCTTGGCATATCTTTTCCTGCAAGTGCCCATCGTGTTCAGATCCCGGCAGGGGATATTCGTCTTCCTGCCGAATATCTTTCCCCGCTTCGTGCCGGAATGCCGGCCGTGCTTGTTTTGCATGGCTGCGGCGGTTTGTTTTCCCGATCCGGTGAGATTGGTTCGCGCATGAACCGAATGGGTAATCTCTTGCAAGAGATGGGCTATGCCGTGCTTTATCCGGATAGTTTTACACCGCGGGGCATCAAGCAGGTTTGCACCTCTCGCGCTTCTGCACGGGCGGTAACGCCGCACATGCGTGCTGACGATGCCGAGGCGGCAATACGCTGGCTGCGGAAGCAGAAAGATGTGGATGGCAACCGCATCGGGGTACTTGGCTGGTCGCATGGAGCAGATGCCACCCTGGAATTGCTAGGCCGAAAAAATAAATGGGTCAAGGCGGCGGTGACTTATTACCCTGCTTGCCGTTTGTGGTTTAACGATAAAGACTATCGTGTTTCGGCGCCAACGCTGGTTTTGGTTGGAGAGCGAGATGAATGGACGCCCGCTCGGGATTGCAAGGCATTGGCTGTTGAAACCGGGCAGGATTTGTTCCATGTGGTTTCTTACCCTGAAGCACTGCATGATTTTGATGCGCCGGTAACGTATCCGTCCGTGGAAAGTGATATTGCAAACCGGGTGCGCGGTGCGAATGGAGTATTGCCTGCTGCGGATCCGGAGGTTACCCATGATGCCAATCGGCGCACATTCAAATGGTTTGCACGCTGGTTCGATCCGGAACGTGCCATAACAGGCTTTCCGCCAAGCAGAAACGATCACTGAAACGAGACCGGGGTGGTTGGGCGTAATGCGATTGCGCCCGATCCCGGAATTCGCGCTCTTTACTCGCGAAAGCTGGCCGCAGCGTTCCTTAATCAACTTCCGTTCCCCGAGATGCCTGCGCCATCTGTGGCATCGCTAGCCACGACTTCGATGGTTCAATTACAATTGCATTTTTCCAGGAGGCCAGAATGTCGGACCAGATTGCTCAACTAGCCCAAGCAGCCGGAATCCGGCTGGTCAATTCAACAGAACTTTATCCTGCATTGCACCAGAGCGGCGACGCCGGTCTGCCGATGCTGGTTGTCGAAAATGATTTGGGCCGCGCGGTCATTGCACTGCAGGGCGCGCACCTGATGGCGTTCCAGCCAAAGGGCGAGCGCGAAATGTTCTGGGTGTCACCCAAATGCGTACTGGAAGCCGGCAAACCGATTCGCGGCGGCATTCCGCTATGCCTACCCTGGTTTGGACCCGGTGCTGATGGCACCACTCCGCATGGTTTTGCCCGACTGATGTCGTGGGATCTTGTCGAGGCCGAAATCTGTGAAGATGGTGCAACCCGCGTGGTTCTGGAATTGGCTGGCGATGCTTCGACCAGCGCACTCTGGCCGCATGCGTTCTGCTTCCGGCTGGATGTTGTGGTCAGCAGCAAGCTTGAGCTCGAGTTGACGGCAGAAAACCGCAGTAGCGAACCTGCACCGTTTGCCTTTGCTTTCCATACCTATTTCGCCGTGCCGAATGTGGCCGAGGCCCGCGTAGCGGGCCTGGAAGGGGTGACTTACATCGACAAGATGGAAAATTTCGCCCGCAAGCAGCAACAAGGCGATGTCACGATCAGCGCCGTGACCGATCGTATCTATCTGGATGTGCCCGCAGTCCAGACCCTGAAAACGGCGGCAGGCGACGTGCAGATCGAATCCGATGCCAAATGCGCGGTGGTCTGGAATGCCTGGACCAACGACAAGAACATTGCCGATCTGGGTGAGGGCAATCACGTCGGCTATCTGTGTGTTGAACGTTGCGATGTGGCCGATCGTGCAGTTACCCTGGCTGCTGGCGGTACCTACCAGACCTGGATGGCGCTTTCTTATTGAACACGGTATTCCGCGATTTGAAACGGCCCGTCATAATGGTGGGCCGTTTTCTTTTGGATGTTCGATGCAATATCACGATCTGCGCGATTTTCTGGCTCAACTCGAAGCGCTGGGCGAACTGAAGCGGGTCAACGTGCCTGTTTCACCGATCCTTGAAATGACCGAGGTGTGCGATCGCACGGTGCGTGCCGCAGGCCCTGCCATCCTGTTCGAGAAGGTGCCTGGGTACAGCATGCCGGTGCTCGGCAATCTGTTTGGCACCCCGCGCCGCGTCGCGCTTGGCATGGGCGCCGATGATGTCAGCGCATTGCGCGAGATCGGCAAACTGCTCGCCTACCTGAAAGAGCCCGAACCACCGCAGGGGCTACGCGATGCCTGGGACAAGTGGCCCATTCTCAAGCAGGTGCTCAACATGGCACCCAGGATCGTCAAGAGTGCACCTTGCCAGCAAATTGTTTGGGAAGGGCCGGATGTCGACCTTGCTCGTTTGCCGATTCAGCATTGCTGGCCTGGCGATGTCGCGCCGCTGATTACCTGGGGGCTGGTGGTGACGCGCGGGCCGGGCAAGAAGCGGCAGAATCTGGGCATCTATCGCCAGCAGGTGATCGGTCGCAACAAGGTGGTCATGCGCTGGCTGGCGCATCGCGGTGGGGCGCTGGATTTTCGCGAACATGTCAGGCTCAATCCGGGGCAGCCTTATCCTGTTGCTGTGGTGCTGGGCTGCGATCCGGCCACGATTCTGGCGGCGGTGACGCCGGTGCCCGATGCCTTGTCGGAATACCAGTTTGCCGGGCTGTTGCGCGGCGCAAAGACCGAGCTGACGCAATGCATGGGTTCCGATCTGCAAGTGCCGGCGCACGCCGAAATCGTGCTCGAAGGGCATATCTATCCGGATGCCAACTCGCCGACCGGGTTTGAGCAGGCACTGGAAGGCCCCTACGGCGACCACACCGGTTATTACAACGAGCAGGACTGGTTCCCGGTGTTCACGGTTGACCGCATCACCATGCGCGAGAATCCGATCTACCACAGTACCTATACCGGCAAGCCGCCCGACGAGCCTGCTGTGCTCGGCGTGGCGCTCAACGAAGTGTTTGTGCCGATCCTGCAGAAGCAGTTTCCGGAAATCGTCGATTTCTATCTGCCGCCGGAAGGCTGCAGTTACCGCATGGCGGTGGTGTCGATCAAGAAGCAGTACCCGGGGCATGCCAAGCGGGTGATGTTCGGCATCTGGTCGTTCCTGCGCCAGTTCATGTACACCAAGTTCATCGTCGTCGTGGACGATGATGTTGATGCGCGCTCGTGGTCCGAAGTGATCTGGGCGATCACCACGCGCATGGACCCGGCGCGCGATACCACGCTGATCGAGCACACGCCAATCGATTATCTGGATTTCGCTTCGCCGGTGAGTGGTTTGGGCAGCAAGATGGGGCTCGATGCCACCAACAAGTGGCCGGGCGAAACGCCGCGTGAATGGGGGCGGCCAATCGAACGCGATCCAGCCGTGACCGCCCGGATCGATGCCATCTGGAACACGTTGGGACTCTAGCCATGTGGTTTTTGACGCAAATCGCTGAAAAGCGCATCGAGGAAGCGCGTGACCGGGGCGAACTCGACAATTTGCCTGGCAGTGGGCTGCCGCTGCGATTGGATGAAGATGCGCTGGTTCCCGAACACCAGCGCATGGCCTACCGGATTTTGAAAAACAGCGGCTATTTGCCGCCGGAGCTGGAAAAGCACAAGGAAGCGGTCGAGATTGCGCTACAGTTGGCCAAAATCGATGCCGGCGCCGAAAAGGTGCAGTTGCTGGACCGGCTGGCACGGATCAATCTGTGGCTGGCGGAAACGGGCAAGCGCCAACTCGTTGTCTCTGAAAATTACGCAATACAGGCCGCGCAACGCCTAAGCTAGGCTGATCAAACGCGGGACAAAAAGAATAAAGAGAAGGAATTTCACCATGCACCCAAGCCCGTCCCGGGAATTTCATTTCACCGATCAGGACTTTGAAAAAGTCCGAAAAATCATTTATGACTATGCCGGTATCGCGCTATCCCCGACCAAGCACGATATGGTTTACGGGCGGCTGGCAAGGCGGCTGCGCGCGCTGAGTCTGACAACCTTCCAGCAATATCTGCAAATACTCGAGCGCGGTGACAGCAAGGAATTCGAGCTCTTCACCAATTCACTGACCACCAATCTCACCTCGTTTTTCCGCGAAGCGCATCATTTCGATATTCTGGGCCAGCACTTTCAGACCAACAAATCGCAAGGAGCATTTTCAATCTGGTGTTCGGCATCCAGTACCGGCGAGGAGCCGTATTCGATCGCCATGACCGCCTGCGAAACCTTCGACAGCCTGCGCCCTCCGGTGAAGATCATTGCGACCGATCTGGATACCAACGTGCTGGAAGTCGCCAAGAATGGCATCTACAACGGGGAAGAGGTGCAGAAGCTTACGCCGACGCGGGTGCAGCGCTTTTTCAATAAGCTTCCCGACGGGCGCTACCAAGTCAAGCAGGAGCTGCGCGACATGATTGTCTACCGGCGCCTGAATCTGGTCGAACCCAACTGGATGATCCGTGGCCCGTTTGATGCCATTTTCTGTCGGAATGTGATGATTTATTTCGACAAACCTACCCAACTCAAGATATTGCAGCGCTATGCGCCGTTGATGAAGGATTGCGCGCTGCTCTTTGTTGGCCATTCGGAAAACCTGTACCACGCCAGTGATCTGTTCAAACTCAGGGGCAAGACGGTTTACGAGCGGGCCCATCCGGTGCCGAGCATAACCGGGCGCTGATTCTGGGACTGCTTGAAAAACGCCGTCGGTGTTTGCTGGCGCCGTTCGTTTTGTCGGGTCACTCGCGCAGGCGGTACCACGCGCTGCCGACGAGTTCGTACAGTGCGGTACTGCTGGTGTGAAACGCGCTGGGTTGGGGAAGGAAGCTGCGCATGTTCAGAGTCTCGCGGTTGGCATAATCGGTTGGCGCAGACGTGACTTTGAAACCGGCAGTCTCAAAGGCGCGCTGGGCACGAGGCATATGATTGGCCGAGGTGACCAGCAGGATATGGCGTGCAGAAGGAAGCAGCAACGTCGCGCTCATGATGGCGTTATCGCGCGTGTCGTTCGAGCGGTTTTCCACCCAGCGTACCGGGATGCGGAAATCCTGTTCCAGCGCATCGCGCATCAGGTTGGCTTCGGGAATGCCGCCCACAGGCGCACCGCCGCTGACCAGAACCGGTTTGCTACTCTGGCGTTGTAGGCGAGCAGCCAGTCTTAGCCGTGCCAGTGTCACGTTGTTGATGGTTTCGCCGCCTGGCATGTCATACGCACCAAAGCGTTTGCCGCCGCCCAGGCAGACGATGGCATCAATGGTATCGAGCGTGATGCTGCCGGGCGGTGGCGTTTCGACCTGCAGCATCAGCCAGCCGGCAGCCAGCGGCGTTGCCAGCGTGTAGAGCAGGGCAGCTGACAGCAGAACCAGCAGCCGCCCGGCTACGCGGCGCCAACATGCTAGACCCAAGATGAGCAATAGAACAAACACTCCCGGGGGCAGGAACAAGATCCGAAAAATTTCCTTGGCCAGGAAAGAGGGGGCAATTTCCAACGCGGTTTCTCCAAACAAAAAAGGGCTGCGTCGTTGCGCAGCCCTTCAAGAATAACAAGAATAATCCAGGAAAATCACTCGCCCAGATAGGCTTCCTGGATCTTGGTGTTGGCCAGCAGGTTTTCGGCAGTATCGGACAAAGTGATATGGCCCGATTCCATCACATAGCCGCGATTGGCGGTTTGCAGGGCGAGCTTGGCGTTCTGCTCGACCAGCAGCATGGTCACGCCTTCGGCGGCGATCATGCGGATGATCTCGAAGATCTTCTGCACGATGATCGGGGCGAGACCCATCGACGGCTCGTCCAGCAACAAGAGCTTGGGGCGGCTCAGTAGTGCGCGGCCGATGGCCACCATTTGCTGTTCACCGCCGGATAGCGTGCCGGCCAGTTGTTTCATGCGCTCTTTCAGGCGCGGGAACAGCGTGTAAACGCGCTCCAGATCCTGCTTGATTGCGGCCTTGTCGTTGCGCACGTAGGCGCCCATCAGCAGGTTCTCTTCGACGGTGAGGCGGCTGAAAATACCGCGGCCTTCCGGCACCATCACGAGGCCGTTGCCGACGTGTTCGTGTGCCGGCATGCGGGCGATGGACTGTCCGTTGAAAATGATGTCGCCGCCGGCCGGCTTGACCATGCCGACCAGCGTTTTCAGCGTCGTGGTCTTGCCGGCGCCATTGGCGCCGATCAGTGCGACGAGTTCGCCCTGCTTGATTTCCAGATCGATGCCTTTGACGGCATGAATGCCGCCGTAGGCGACTTCGAGATTTTTGACTTGCAGCATATTGCAGCCTTCCTTATTCCGGGGCGACGCCAAGATAGGCTTCGATCACGCGCGGGTTGCTCTTGACGGCTTCCGGCAGACCTTCGGCAATCTTCTTGCCATAGTCGAGCACGGCGATACGGTCGCACAGACCCATGATCAGTTTCACGTCGTGCTCGATCAGCAGGATGGTCACGCCATCGTTGCGGATCTTTTGCATCAGCGCCTTGAGCTCTTCGGTTTCCTTTGGGTTCATGCCGGCGGCCGGTTCGTCGAGCGCCAACAGTTTTGGATCGGTGGCCAGCGCGCGGGCAATTTCCAGTCGGCGCTGGTCGCCGTAGGACAGGTTGCAGGCCAGCTCTTCTGCATGCTGCGGGATCCCGACGTAATCCAGCAATTCCTGGGCGCGAATCCGGATGTTGGCTTCTTCCTTGCGCGCCGACGGTGGGCGCAGGATGGCGCCGAACACGCTGGCTTTGCTACGCACATGGCGGCCGACCATCACGTTTTCCAGTGCGCTCATGTTGGCGAACAGGCGGATGTTCTGGAAGGTGCGGGCAATGCCCGATTCGACCACGACATACGGTTTCTGGCGGAAGAGATCGCGGCCGTTGAAGGTGAACTTGCCCTCGTCCGGCTGATACAGCCCGGTCAGCACGTTGAACAGCGTGGTCTTGCCGGCGCCATTCGGGCCGATCAGGCCGTAGATTTCACCCTTGTTGATGGTCAGGGCGATGTCGTTCAGGGCATGCAAGCCGCCAAAGCGCTTGTGGATGCCGTTGATTTCAAGCAAAGCTTCAGTCATGGTTGCGCTCCGCGTCCTGCATATCGTCTTTTTCCTGCAGGGCAATGCCCTTGGTTTGCGGTTTCAGTTCGGCACGGCGGCGGCTGGAGGGCCACAAGCCTTCCGGACGCACCAGCATGATCACGATCATGACGAGGCCGAAAATCAGCATGCGCAAGGTTTCCGGATCGACCACCTTGCGGCCGGCCAGTGCCATCTGCAGCGGGTTGATCACGTCGCGCAGGATTTCCGGAGTGATCGAAACGATGATCGCACCGAGAATCACGCCTGGAATGTTGCCCATGCCGCCCAGCACCACCATGCACAGCACCATCACCGATTCCATCATGATGAAGGATTCAGGCGAGACAAATCCCTGCAAGCTGGCGAACAACGCGCCGGAAATGCCGCCGAACGAAGCGCCCATGGCAAAGGCGAGCAGCTTGATGTTGCGGGTATTGAGGCCCATGGCATTGGCGGCGATTTCGTCTTCGCGGATGGCAACCCAGGCGCGGCCGATGCGCGAATCCTGCAGGCGCAGCGAAACGACCACGATCAGCGCGCAGAAGAACAGGATCAGATAGTAGTAGAGGTGCACCGGCTCGAAGGTAATGCCCAATATCTGCACCGGACGGCCGAGATCCAGGCCAAACAAATGGACGCGCTGGATGTTGTTGATCCCCTGCGGGCCATTGGTCAGGTTGAACGGACGGTCCAGGTTGGTCAGGAAAATGCGCACGATCTGGCCAAAGCCCAGGGTCACGATGGCCAGGTAATCGCCGCGCAACTTCAGAGTCGGCCCGCCGAGCATGATGCCGAACACGCAGGCGATGCCTGCGGCCAGTATGATCGAGACGATGAAGGGCGGATACATCATCCAGGCCGGCAGCAGAGCCTGCAGGTGCGGCGAGTTGAGCAGGGCGTAGGTGTAGGCGCCGACGGCGTAGAAGGCGATGTAGCCAAAGTCGAGCATGCCGGCGTAGCCCACCACGATGTTGAGGCCGAGCGACAACATGATGAAGAGCAGCGCCATGTCGAAGGCACGCAGGTAGGAGTTGCCGCTCTCGAAACCGTGGCTGATGATCCAGGGCAGGATCATCAGCATCAGGCCGAGCGAGATCAGGCTGGTTTTGCGCTGACGGCTGAAAATATCAATAAGGTTCATGCGTAGAGTCTCCAGGGCATCAGGCGCGTTCGGCGACCCGCTCGCCCATCAGGCCGGACGGACGGAAGATCAGTACGAGAATGAGCACGAGGAAGGCGAAAATGTCCTTGTACTGGCTGCCAAGGAAGCCCCCGGTCAAGTCGCCCAGGTAACCCGAGCCGATGCTTTCGATAATGCCGAGCAGAATGCCGCCGAGCACCGCGCCGCCCAGGTTGCCGATCCCGCCCAATACCGCAGCAGTAAACGCCTTCAGCCCGACCATGAAACCCATGTAGGCATGCGCCTGATCGTAGTTGGCGGCGACCAGCACGCCGGCGATGGCGCCAAGCGCCGAGCCGATCATGAAGGTCATCGAGATGATCGTGTTCACGTTCACGCCCATCAGACGAGCCACGTCCGGGCTTTGCGCCGTGGCGCGCATCGCACGGCCGAGCTTGGTACGCTCGATCAGCAGGAACAAGCCGGTCAGGATCACGGCGGTGAGGATGATGATCGCGACTTGCAGGGTCGTGATCGATGCACCGCCGATCTCGAGCACGTCGGTAGGGAGGATGGCCGGGAACGGAACGTAGTTTTTTCCCCAGATCATGGTGGCGGCTTGTTGCAACACGATCGACAAGCCGATCGCGGTAATCAGCGGTGCCATGCGAGGTGCTTTGCGCAGTGGGCGGTAAGCCACGCGCTCGATCAGATAACCCAGCAGCATGGTGACCGGAATTGCCATGGCAATGCTGACTGTGAGCAGCACGGGGCCGGACAGGTTTACATTGTGACCAACCAGGAAGTTGATGCAGGAGATGGTGACCATCGCGCCAATCATCACGATTTCGCCGTGGGCAAAATTGATCAGTTGCAAGATGCCGTACACCATCGTATAGCCCAGTGCGATCAGGGCATAAATGCCGCCGACGACCAGGCCGTTGATGATTTGTTGCAGGAAGATATCCACTCTCGGGTGCCTCGTGAGGATTGCAGATGCCGGCAAATTTTACCGTAACAGTTGTAACGGCTGGAAATTACACTGCGGCAGATAGGGAAAGATACTTGCGATTATCCCCAATTACCGGTGTGGTTATGCGGTCTGGCATGGCGCGGCTTGTGCTGAATAGAAAACAGGGCAGCCGTAGCTGCCCTGTTTGTCCGGGAGAATGCGCTTATTTCTTGGCCGCGCCGCCCACGACTTCCAGTAGTTCCCACTTGCCGCCCTTCACCTGGTAGATGGAAATGGCGCCGTCTTTGATGTCGCCCTTTTCGTCAAAGGCGATCGGGCCGGTTACGCCGCCGCTGAACTGGATCTTGGCCAGCTCGGGCAGGTACTTGGCGGGTTCGGTCGAACCGGCTTTTTTCATGGCGTCAACCATGACCATGACTGCGTCATAGCTGTTCGGGGCATAGAGCTGAACTTCGCCACCGAATTTTTCCTTGAACTTGGCGAGGAATTCCTGGCCACCTGGCAGTTGTTCTTTCGGTTGGCCGGGAATGGAGGCGTAGGTGCCGTCTGCATCGGCGCCGGCGAGCTTGATGAATTCCGGCGTCTGCCATGCATCTGCGCCCATCAGGATGGCCTTGATGCCGAGTTTCTTGGCTTGTTTTTTCAGCGGGGCGCCCTGGGCATCCAGGCCGCCGTAGAAGATCAGTTCAGGCTTGGCGGACTTGATCGACGTCAGGATCGAGTTGAAATCGGTTTCCTTGTCGTTGGTGAATTCGCGCTTGACGATTTCAAGGCCGCTGGCTTTGGCGGCTTTTTCGAATTCGTCCGCCAGCCCCTGTCCGTAGGCGGTGCGGTCGTCGATGATGGCGACCTTCTTCACCTTCAGTTTGTTGGCGGCATATTCGCCCAGCACCTTGCCTTGCTGGCCGTCGTTGGCGATCAGGCGGAAAGCGGTCTTGTAGCCTTGCGCGGTGTAGGCGATGGCGGTCGACGAGGGGGTGATCTGCGGAATGCCGGCATCGGAATAGATCTTGGAGGCCGGGATGGTGGTGCCCGATTGCAGGTGGCCTACAACCCCGACCACCTTCTGGTCAATGAAACGTTGTGCAACCGTGGTCGCCGTTTTCGGGTCGCCTTGGTCGTCCTCCGCCATGAGCTCGATCTTGACCTTCTTGCCGCCGATGTCTGCTCCGCCGGCAGCGTTGATATTGTCAATGGCCATGCGCGCACCGTTTTCCAGATCCTTGCCGATGTGGGCAATGTTGCCAGTCAACGGACCTGCAAAACCGATTTTGACGCTGTCGGCACTGGCTGCGGCTGCCGGTGTCGAGGCTGGCGCTGCAGCTGGTTGGGCGGGTTCCTGCTTGCCGCAGGCAGTAAGGGCCACAATGGCAGCGGCAATCAGGCTGTAACGGGCGATATTCATGGATAGGGTTCCTGGTGTGCGGATGTTGGTGGGTTGAGAATAAATGTTGATTTAACTGTAGATTAGAAGCGTGGGCTTTTGCTGGGAGCAATTGGGGTAAGTACCAATAGTTCCGTCTGGTGGATTAAAAACGGGACAGCATATGGCTGCCCCGTTGTCTCGATGCTCCGGTGTTGTTACTTGGCTGCGGCGCCGCCAACCACTTCCAGGGTTTCCCACTTGCCTTTCTTGACTTGATACAAGGTGATGGCACCGTTCTTGATATCACCCTTGTCGTCGAAGCTGATATTGCCGGTCACGCCGGAGTATTCGATCTTGGCGAGTTCCGGCAGGTACTTGGCCGGTTCAGTTGAGCCGGCTTTCTTCATGGCTGCCACCATCACCATCACTGCGTCATAGCAGTTCGGGGCATAGAGCTGGACTTCGCCGTTGAACTTTTCCTTGAACTTGGCCAGGAATTCCTTGCCGCCCGGCAATTGTTCCTTCGGCAAGCCCGGGATGGAGGCGATTGTGCCTTCGGCATCGTTGCCGGCGAGCTTGATGTATTCCGGTGTCTGGGCGCCGTCAGCGCTCATGATCTTGGCCTTGATGCCCAGTTTCTTGGCTTGCTTGGTCAGCGGAGCGGCTTGGGCATCCATGCCGCCGTAGAAGATCAGTTCCGGCTTGGCGCCCTTGATCGAGGTCAGGATGGCGTTAAAGTCAGTTTCCTGGTTGGTTGTGAATTCACGCTTGACGATTTCGGCACCGGCGGCTTTGGCAGCTTTTTCGAACTCGTCGGCCAGGCCCTGTCCGTAGGCGGTGCGGTCATCAACAATGGCGACCTTCTTGAGTTTGAGTTTGCTGACGGCGTATTCGCCCAGTGCCTTTCCTTGCTGGGCATCGTTGGCCATCACGCGGTAGGTGGTCTTGAAGCCTTGTGCTGTGTAGGCCACGGCGGTTGCCGACGGGGAGATTTGGGGAATGCCGGCGTCGGAGTAGATCTTGGAAGCCGGGATGGTGGTGCCGGAATTCAGGTGACCGATCACGCCAGCCACTTTTTGGTCAACAAAGCGCTGTGCAACTGTGGTGGCGGTTTTCGGGTCGGCCTGGTCGTCCTCGGAGACCATCTCGATCTTGATCTTCTTGCCACCGATCTCGGCGCCGCCCGCGGCATTGATTTCATCCACGGCCATGCGCACGCCGTTTTCATTGTCCTTGCCCAGGTGGGCAATGTTGCCGGTCAGCGGTGCGGCATGACCGATCTTGATCGTGTCCGGTGCTGCGGCAGCGGGGGGCGCGGCAGGTGCCGAGGCGGCAGGAGCGGGTTGCTCTTGCTTGCCGCAGGCGGTGATCGCCAGTATGGCAGCTGCAATCAAGCTGTAACGTGCAATAGTCATGGTCAAATCCCTTTGTTGATGTTCAATGTTGTTGAAACGGCATCGGCCCGGATCTGGTAATCCGTATGGTCTTGTCATCACTGCCTAGCGGATTTCGCGTCTTATTGGCGCTGTAGTGGTCTGAATTGCCGGCAGAATCAGTCAAAATGCGAGCTCATTATCAAATGATATTCAAGCCGCTTGCAATGTGAATGCCGCGAATAAAATGCGCTGTGGCAGAACTGCTACAGCTTTTTTTATAGGGAACTGTAACTTGATTTCGTGCAATTGCTGAAAGCCTGTACGGGCGGGCGTGCAAGATGTCTAGATTGGCATCAAAGGCTGGTTGCGGTGTTCTGCGTCAACTTGCGAATGCATTTGGGGGTAAATGTCGGGTGAGTATGGCGCGCCTCTTTTTTCTTCCCTAAGATGGGCAGCCACGATAACCAAATTACTTTTGAGGGAACTTAATGCTGGCCATTATCGGTGGCACCGGGCTGACCAAGCTTGCCAATCTGAATATTTCACGTCGACAAGTGGTGCGTACTCCGTACGGGGATCCTTCGGGAGCGTTGACCTTTGGCGAAATCAATGGGAATGAGGTGGTTTTTCTGGCGCGGCATGGCTATGGCCACACGCTATCGCCGCACGAAATCAACTACCGCGCCAACCTTTGGGCGCTGGCGCAGCAAAAACTGGCCGGCATTGTCAGTGTTGCTTCGGTGGGGGGTATTCGCGCCGATCTTGCTCCTGGCAAGTTGATCGTGCCGGAACAGATCATCGATTACACCTGGGGGCGCAAGCATACCTATTTTGAGGGTACGGATAAGCCTGTTACTCATGTCGACTTTACTCAGCCTTTTTCTGTGCCTCTCCGGGAGATGATTCTTTCTTCCAGTAAGGAGTTGAATGACCCGGTGCTGGATGGCGGAGTTTACGCCTGCACCCAGGGACCGCGTTTGGAAACTGCCGCGGAGATCCGCCGGCTTGAAAGCGACGGCGCGGACATGGTTGGCATGACCGGCATGCCCGAGGCTTGCTTGGCCCGCGAGTTGGGCGTGCCTTATGCCATGCTCGCCGTGGTGGCGAACTGGGCTGCTGGAAAGAACGACAGCACGCAAGAAATACACCTTCGCGCTGCCAATGAAGTAGTGGCGGAGGCGCTGCAGAAAGTGCACAGGATTCTCGAGTGCATGAGTGGGGTATGTACGGTATAAGGCGGGTTGCGGAAGTTGTGAGGGTGTGCCTGGGTATATCTGCTGGTTGAAAAGTCTTAACAAGTCTATGCATGGCGATGTTCGTGCCATGGGCCGACATTTTTTTGGCGTAAAAATGCAAAACTCTGGTTTGGATATTCCTTTGGATGTGGCGTTTCGTTTGGCTGTTGAACAGCATCAGGCTGGTCGCCTTGAGGATGCTGAAGCACGCTACCGTGCGGTATTGCAGGCTCAGCCGCAACATCCCGATGCAAACCATAATCTGGGTGTACTGGCCATGCAATTCGATCAGCCGCAGGCCGGGTTGCCCTTTTTGATTAATGCGTTGGAGGCAAATGCAGACAATAGCCAGCATTGGCTAAGTTTGCTGGAGTGCCTGGTGCGGCTCGAAGTCTGGGGTGAGGCTGCGGATCTGCTTGATAAGGCTGAGGTGCGGGGTTTGAACCCTTTGGCTGTTGCTGAGTATCGATCAAAAATAGAGGCGGGCCGTGGCATTGCAGCGGATGCTGATTTGCTCAAAACATTGCGATCTTTGGCAGGCCGTTCTTCGCAACGCCCGCATTCTGCTGGTAAGCAACGCAGTCATGCGAACCTGCTGAAGGACGTGATGGTGTTTTTTCGGGCGGGAGACTGGAAAAACATGGAAATTGCTGCACTATCGGCACTCAAGCTGCGCAGCGAACAGGGCAAGCTCTGGCATTTGCTGGGGGTGGCGTGTTTGCAGCAGGAAAAATTGCAGGCGGCTCTTATCGCGCTGGATAAAGCCTGTGCCTTGCAGCCTAAAGATGCTGAAGTGTGGGATCACAAAGGGGTCGTGCTTAATCGCCTGGGTGAGTACGCGAAGGCGGAAGAGTCCTATCGGCGCAGTCTGACGATTGGGTCGGGGCGTCCTGAGGCGTGGGGGAATGCCGGAATCAATGCCATCGATGCGGGTTGTTTTGTCGATGCGGCACACTACCTGCAGCGCGCACTTGAATTGCAGCCGGATTTTGTCCAAGCGCACAACGATATGGGCAATGTGCAGAAACTGCTGGGCCACCCGGAGCGTGCCATGGTGCATTACCAGCGCGCACTGGAACTTAAACCCGATTTTGTCGAAGCACTCAATAATCTGGGTTGCGTGCAGCAGGAGCTTAATCAACTCGAGGCGGCTGTGGCCAGCTACCAGCGCGCGCTGCAATTGAAGCCTGATTATGCCGAAGCATTTGGCAATCTGGGTTTTGCCATGTACGAACTGGATCGCAGGGAGGATGCCATTGCCTGCTACCAGCATGCATTGGCATTGAAACCCGATCTTGCCGAAGTGCATGGCAATCTTGGTAATGCATTGCAGGAAATGGGGCAGCTTGAAGCGGCTGCAGACAGTTATGACCGAGCGTTGGTATTGAAGCCGAATGCGGCAGAAACATTGTGTAGTCTTGGCCGCGCGCTGCTGAACCAGGGTAAAACGGACGAGGCGGCGGCTGCGATTCTGCAAGGGGTGAGTCTTGCACCAGCTGACCCGGGGTGCATCATCGCCCGCCTGCGCTTGTTGTATGCGCAAGGATCGTTTGCAGAAGTAGATCGCTATCTGGATGAAATTATCGAGTCGGCACTCGCTGCTGGACGGCTGAATGCCGGTCTGGTTAATGAATGTCTGACGCCTGCACTCTCTTCGGTGAATCGCCGGGAGTTGTTGGCTGCGCGCTTGGCACGGATCAGTTCCTTGCCGGATGGAACGGAACGCCGCAATGGCATGTTGGCGACTTATGCCATGCTTTCTGCCTGGATGGATGGTGATGATGAAGTTTTTGGCCGTCTTGCCAGGGAGCATGCCGGCTTTTTAACGTTGCCGGATATCAGTGTGGACAAGAACCTTCGGCGGTTTGCGATCTATCTGCAATCACTGTTGCGCTACAAGGCACAGCATGCCGCCCAGTACTCAGGCATGTCGACCGCAGTGCTGAATGTAATCGGCGATTCGCATTGTCTCTCCCCGGCAAATGCGGTGTTCGATTGGCAGGGGCAGCAAGTACGCGGGCAGAGTTATCTGGCTCTGGGGGTAAAGATGCATCACCTGGCATGGCCGGGGATCAATCAAAAGCGATATGTAGCCGATTTCCTGCAGGCGGTCGATGGTAAAGCGCCGATCTTGTTGACGATCGGTGAAATCGATTGCCGTCCTGATGAGGGTATCTGGAAAGCCTGGCGAGTGGGTACTACGCCGCTGGAAGATATTATTGCCGGTACGGTGGATGGTTATCTTGGCTGGCTGGATACGCAGTTCGCCGAGGTGGCGCATGGTGCGGTTATCGTGCAGGGTATTCCTGCGCCAGGCTATGCGCTGACGGGGGAAAAAGACCCTGTGGATGTTCCCGGTTTTCTTGCAATGATCCGTGCGGTGAATGTGCGATTAAAAAGTGGTGTGACTGCACGCGGTTGGTATTTTCTGGATGTGTATGCTGCCACAGTCAACGAATCCGGCGTCGGCAACGGGCAATGGCATCTGGATCAATTTCATTTGCAGCCGGGGTTTTATGCGCAGGCACAGCGTTGGCTTTGCTCAGGGAATGTCGCCTGAGTTGGCTGTGATCCAGTCACCACTTCTGGTTTATCAAAAAAAATCAAAGCGGCGCTAAAGTTTGCCGGAGGAGGTCCGATAAACAAGTTGTAGGCGGCGCATGTTGCATGACCGCCTGATGCGCAACTTACCTCTTTATGGAGATTCATCATGGCACAGGTCATTAATACCAACGTTGCTTCGCTCACAGCACAGCGCAACCTGAACAAATCACAGAACACCCTGAATACTTCGCTGCAGCGCCTGTCCTCCGGCCTGCGTATCAATAGCGCCAAGGATGATGCCGCCGGCTTGGCGATTTCCGAGCGTATGACTTCGCAGATTCGCGGTCTCGATCAGGCACAACGTAATGCCAACGATGGTATTTCCCTGGCGCAGACCGCAGAAGGTGCGCTGGGTACCATCGGTGATAATTTGCAGCGTATGCGTGAACTTTCTGTGCAAGCTGCTAATGCAACCAATAGTTCATCAGATCGCGCCTCGCTGCAGGCTGAAATGACCCAGTTGTCGGATGAAATTACCCGTGTTGCAGGTCAAACCCAGTTCAACGGCCTGAATTTGCTGGATGGTAGCTTTGCCAACCAGTCTTTCCAGGTTGGCGCCAATGCCAATCAGACCATTTCGATCAATCAGATCGCTAATGCAAAGTCCACTGCACTGGGCGCGCAAATGTTGTCGACCACGGGAACCGCGATGGGCGTATCCACCGCTGCGGGCGCTACCACTGCCGCAAACGGGGTTCTCGTTGAAGCGGCCCTGACGCTTACGACGGCACAAGGTGGTACGACTGCCGCGTTTGGTTATGCTGCAGGTGCTGATGCGAAGGCCATTGCTTCTGCTATTAATACCAATGCCTCCAGTATTGGCATCCAGGCGACGGCAACCAATAGCACCACCATGAGCGGCCTTGCTGCTGATGGCAACCTGTCTTTTACCCTTAACGGCGCAGCAATTTCGGCGACCGGTGTCACTACCGGTGATTATAGCAATCTGCTTTCGGCAATTAATGCGTCTACCGGCACCACTGGGGTGGTGGCAACCTTCACGACCGCAGGCCAGACCAATGCGTTGACCTTGACTGCTGCGGATGGTCGGGATATTGCTGTTACGGATTTCTTGAACTCTGCCGGCACGGGTGGGACGATCAGCTTTGATGGCACCAGGACCTTGGGGGGCGCTACCGGTACGGACTCATCGACCAAGACCGGTACCGTAACCCTGTCCAGCAGCAAGGGAACGATCAGCACAGCGGGTGCTAATGCCGATGTATTTGCTTCAGCTGGTGTGAATACCAGCACCTTGTCGTCGGTGGCGGCTATCAATATTTCCACGGCAAACGGTGCACAAAGCGCAATTTCCGTGATCGATAGCGCACTTGCCGCCATCAACAGCTCCCGCGGTGATCTGGGTGCCATTCAGAACCGGTTTAGCTCGACGATTTCTAACCTGCAAACCTCGTCGGAAAACCTGTCGGCTTCGCGTAGCCGGATTCAGGATACCGATTTCGCGGCCGAAACCTCGAACCTGACCAAAGCGCAAATCCTGCAACAGGCGGGTACGGCGATGTTGGCTCAAGCCAAGGCACTGCCGCAACAGGTGCTGAGTCTGCTGCAGTAAGCTTGCTGGCGATTAACGCGGTTAAGTCAATCGCCCCGGTAGCCTGGCTGCCGGGGCATTGCCATATGAGAGGTGTATGATGCAAATCCAGTCTCTTGGAGGGGCGCAGCCAGTTGCTGCGTTGGTCGATAGCGCGGCACGGCAGGGTGCAGAATCTGCTGCATCGATTTCCTCGGATGTGTCTGCTGCTGTAGGTGGCTTGCAAAAAAATGTTGTTCAGGCAAATACTGTCCAGGCGGAACAGGTTGCAACAACACAGGAAGACGTTGATCAGGCAGTACAAAAAATCAATGACGCCGTGCGTACTTTCAGTCAGAAGCTGGAATTCTCGGTTGATAAAGAAACCGAGACGTTTGTGGTCAAGGTGGTGGATAAAGAAACCAAAGAGGTGATTCGCCAGATTCCCTCCGAGGAATTTTTGCAGATCGCCAAGGCTATGGACAAGCTGCAGGGCTTGTTGATCAAGGATAAGGCTTGATTCCAACAGGTGTTCGAATCTTTGTAATAAGCAAATTGCTGTAGTTGCAGGAGGTGAGAGATGGCAGGGATTACCGGCGCCGGTACCATCGATGTGGAAAGCCTAGTAACGCAATTGATGGTGGCAGAAAAAAAGCCACTGACTAAGCTCGCCAGTAAAGAGGCTACTCTGCAGAGCAAGATCAGCATGATTGGGCAGTTCAAGAGCCTGATTTCCGGTTTGCAGTCAACAGCTACGGGCTTGCAAAATTTGGGCAAGCTCAATGGCATCAAGGCTACCGTGGGTAATACCACTGCACTGAGCGTAACCGCGACGAATGAAGCAACTGCCGCAAGCTATTCGCTGGATGTGCTGCAGTTGGCCAAGGCTCAGCAGGTGGTGAGTAAATCGGGCACATTTACTTCTGCATCTGATGTGCTGGTTGCCGCGGGCACTCAAAGCGGCACGGGTGTCGGCGTAGCGACCGCAAAGCTCTCAATTAATTTTGGCACGGTGGCTGCTGGCAATTTTACCGCTGACACCACTAAGTTGAAGGAAATCAGCATTGCCGTGGGGGCGGGTGGCATTACCTTGCAGAATGTGGCTGATGCAATCAATGGTGGCGATTACGGCGTCAAGGCGAGCCTGATCAGCGACAAAAGCGGTAGTGTGCGTTTAGCGTTGAACGGGGATGATACCGGGGCAGAAAATGCCTTCAAGCTCGATGTGTCTTATCTGGATTCCTTGGGAGCCAGCATCACACCGGCTGCAACGCCGGCTTTGTCGACGAAGCTGGATTTCAATCCTGCTCAAACCAGCACGTATCTTGAAATTCCTTCTGGCGGTACTGCGGTTGATTCCAAGGTCAATCTCAATGGTGTTGAAATTACCCGTGCCAGCAACACGATTGATGATGCCGTAGATGGGCTGACCTTTACGTTGAAGACCACCACTATTCCGGATGGCAGCACAACGTCTACGCCAACAACGGTGACGGTTGCGCGAGATGCTGGCGCGATTTCAACGCAACTCAAGACATTTGTCGATTCCTATAACCAGATTGCGAGTGCGATCAAAAGCACGACTGGCTATAACGCCGAAACCAAGGTGGCAGGTGCTTTGCAAGGCGATCCCACCATCCGTGGTATGCAAACCCAGCTGCGATCTCTGGTGAATAGCACTTTTGGCGATGGTACCAATAGCACCAAGACTCTGAGTAGTCTTGGAATTTCATTCAAGAAAGATGGCACGCTGGCGCTCGATTCCACCAAACTCAGTACGGCGGTGGCCAATGATCTGGATGGCGTGATTGAATTTCTGGGGGCTTTTGATCAAACCGTGAGTACGGTTGCACCAAATTCGAGCAAGGATGGTTTTGCTTACAAGCTGGAACAATTAACCAAGAGCATGTTGGCTGATGATGGTTTGATTGACTCGAAGCTTGATGGCCTCAATAAGATAGTAAAAGATGTTGAGAAGCAGTATGAGCGTGTTGAGAGTCGTTTGGTGCAAATCGAAAAGCGTTACCGGGCTCAATATACAGCGATGGATACGGCGGTTTCCAACATGCAAAACCTGAGCGGCTATGTAACACAATTGCTGAATATGACGTCCTCATCGTCGTCCTGAGGTTAAAAAATGAATGCAGGAATGCGTAAAGCGGCTTTGAATGCCTACGGTAAGCAGAATCTGGAGGCCCAGGTTGAGGCAGCCAGTCCGCACCGGTTGATCTTGATGTTGTTCGAGGGGGCGATCAAATCTTGTCATTTAGCCAAGATACACATGCAAAACGGCGCCATTGCTGAAAAGGGTATGGCTGTTTCCAAGGCAATTGCCATTATCCAGGAAGGCTTGCGTTTATCGCTCGATAAAGAGCAGGGCGGTGAGCTGGCTGCAAATCTGGATGCGCTCTATGAATACATGGGACGGCGCTTGCTTCAAGCCAATTTGCATAATGATCCGGGTATCCTGGATGAGGTGCTGACCCTGCTTTCTGGTTTGAAGGAATCCTGGGAGCAGATCAATCCGGCGCAGGCGGCTGTTCAGCAGACAGCCCCGCAATCGGATCGTGCCGCGCCGTTGAGTTATGGTCGGGCGTGATGGCGGGGCTCGCGGATTTTTTGCGATTGCAGCAAGCTGTAAAGGCCATGCGGGTTGCAGCTGAAGCTGATGACTGGGATAGCTTCGTGTTGCTGCAGGCTGATTACCAGCAAATTGCCGCCGCTTTGCCGCCGGTGGGCTCGGTGATGGTGGATGACTCCGAGCGAGCGCAACTGGTGGAAATCTTGCAAGAGACCCAGGCTGCTTTGGATGTGGTTCTACCGCTGGCACAGTCGCGGCAGGCATATCTGGCTGCAGAATTGGCGGGTGCTCACAATACCGGTAAACTGAACCGCACTTACCAACCCTGAGTACTGCTGGCCAGTCGGCCGGCAACGGCTGGAGCCCCTGGATGAACGGCATCGTAATTACCTGGCCGCAGTTGCTGTATATCAGCCTGGTCTTGATCCTGTTTTATGCAGCAGAGCTTCTGCTGTTTCTGCGTAAATCTTCGCAAAAAAAATCCAAATCACCCCTTGATCTGCAAGAGCAGGTGGAGTTGCGTGAGCAAATTGTCGAACTGCAACGCGAGGTGGAAACCCTCAAGGTCCGGTTGGCGGCGTTGCTTGCGCAGCAGGCGCCGCAATCTGCATTTTCTGCTGACATCTCCGATGGCGAAGACGATACACCTTACAGCCAGGCCATTCGCCTTGCACAACAAGGGGCGGATGCCGAAAAAGTTTCCGCGGTTTGCGGTATTTCCCGGGGGGAGGCGGATCTGATCGTGGCGCTCTACCGTACTGGTTCACCACACTGAGCCGGCCCGAGCATGCTTCCCAATAGCTCCGCTGTCAGTCTGGTCCAGAATTTCCTGCGTACTCAGGAAGGCGTGATAGAGGTCGCCACGCCGACTTCTCCTGATCAGACGCTGGTGACTGTGGGGGAGCGGGTGCAGGCGACCGTAACCGACCAACTGCCCAATGGCCGCTTTGCCGTGCTGATCAAGGATCAGCTCCTGGATTTGAATCTGCCGAGCAATACGCAGCCGGGCGACAAGCTGGATCTGGTCGTGCTCGCCAAGAACCCCGGGCTGACTTTCGGGCTGTCGGGTCAATCACAAACACCCGCTTTGAAATCCTCCGATAACAATGTGGCATTGAGCCAGACTGGCAAGTTGCTGGGCGATTTGCTCGTTCGTGCGGATGGGCAGAGCAAGGTGGCTGACCTGCAGCAGACGCAGCCGTTGTTCGAGGGTACGCCGCAACCGGCGCAATTGGCCGGGCAATTGGCAACGCGGTTGGCTGAAAGCGGGTTGTTCTATGAGTCGCACCAGGCGGAGTGGGTGAGTGGCGACCGCTCTTTGCAAACCTTGCTCCGAGAGCCGCAGGCGCGGTTGTTATCGCCCGCCGCGGGTCAAAATGTGCAGACGCAATTTCCTGGGGGAGAGCAAGCCGCTGCGCCTGCCGGTTCCGATGTAATGCAAACGCAATCGGCGCAGCAAGGGCGAATGGTTGATTCTGAACAGCCATTGGTGCAGCGTAATTCCGTCGATACACAACTGGCAATGGAACAGATAAAGAGTCCGGAGCAGGTTGTACGCCATTTGGCACAGCAGCAGCTGGAGTTGGTCGAAAATCACCCCCTGGTCTGGCAAGGAGAGGCGTGGCCCGGACAGCCGCTGCGCTGGAAACTTGAGCTGGAAAATGAGCGCCAACCGGAAGCGCAGAGCGCCGAGCCTGTTCGTGTTTGGCAAACCAGGCTGGATTTGAATCTGCCGCGCTTGGGATCGGTTACGGTTGTGGCGAATCTGCGCAGTGGCCAGTTCGACTTGCGTTTCGAAGCGCAGGATCCAGCCACGATCAGCCTGCTGCAAGCCAAGCAACCGGTGCTGGCTGATCGTTTTGCCGCTGCGGGACTACCACTGACTTCTTCTTTGGTGCAACGCCATGTCGATGAAGCGCAATCCTGATTTGCCCGTTCGGCAGCGTGCCGTGGCGTTGGCTTATCAAAAAAATGGCGGTGCGCCACGCGTGGTCGCCAAAGGGCAAGGGCAGGTTGCTGAAACCATCATCGAACGCGCCAGGGAGGCCGGCGTGTTCGTGCATGAATCGCCCGAGCTGGTGTCTCTGTTGATGCAGGTCGACCTTGACCAGCACATCCCACCGCAGCTTTATCGGGCAGTGGCGGAGTTGCTGGCGTTTGTTTACATGCTGGAACAAGGGCACGATGTCGTTGCGCCCGATCTGGGTTTGTCTCTGAATGGGATCAATCAAGTGGAAAAAAACGGATGAGTAAGATCTTCTTGAATCGGTCTTGGTTGTGCCGTGGCGATTTAACGGCTGTGGGGGGGGGCATGCCGGCTTCGGACTCCGGAAAAAGCTACGGTTCCCTGTGGTGTTGCACATTGATGCTGGGGGCTCTGTTTTTGAGTGCGTGTTCTTCCGTGCCCAAGGACGCGAGCCTGGTGCAAAAAAACGGGAGTGATCGTTCGCTTTCAGGTATACGGGCGGAAGGGGCGGGGCGGGAGATTGTCATGTATGCCTTGGGCCTGCTCGATGTCGGATACCGCTTCGGCGGCGCAAATCCGGAAGCCGGGCTCGATTGCAGTGGCATGGTGAATTTTATCTACAAGGAAGCGGTGGGTGTGGATTTGCCGCGCAGTGCTGCCGCGTTGGCCAAACGCAGCCGCCCGGTTGCGAATCACTCACTGCAGGCGGGTGATCTGGTCTTTTTCAATACGCTGGGCTATGCCTATTCGCATGTCGGCATTTATTTGGGCGACAACAAATTCATCCATGCGCCATCAAGTCGTGGACAAGTGAGGGTTGAATCGCTGGATTCGCCGTATTTTGCACAGCGCTATCTGGGCGGCAGGACGCTGTTCGACGGCGGGTAGAGCTTAGGCGCGGTCGAGCGGGCGGCGCGATGCGCCGTGGGAAAGGCGGCCATCGGCCGTGTAGCCGTTGTCGGTATCGCGCTCGGCCAGCAATAAACTCATCAACGCGCGATTGGCTTCTTCGCGATGGGAAATCAGCTGGCCGTTGGCGCGGTTGTATTGTGCCGCCTGGCGCGCAAGATCGATCAGCGTTTCCCAGGTTTCCAGCAGCGCCGGCTCATGCTGGTTCAGCCAGTCGGAGATGGCACTGCCGTCGTCGGGAATATTGCGCGCTTGCATCAGGGCTCGGCGTTCTGCGCTGAGGAGTTCGAGCTCGGCAATAGCTTGGCTTTTGGTTTGGGCAATCTCGGCCAAATGGTCGATGCGTGCGCGGGTCAGCGTTTCCTGCTCTTCATGCAGGATGGCGATGACGCGCTCGAGTCCCGCGAGCTCGTCCTTGAGTGCTGAGTGCAAGGCGTTGTCGGTCATGGTGCTGGTTAGTCTTGAAGCAGTTCCTGCACGCTGGCCACCAGTTTGTCGGCAATGGCATCCGCGCGCACTGTAAATCGGCCTTCGGCAATGGCCTGGCGGATTTCGGCGACTTTTCCTGCATCAAACGTGGTTTCTCCGCCGGCTTTTTCCAGCTCGTTCATCTTGGCAGCAAGCGGATTGATGCTGACGCTCTCTTGCTGAGTGGATTCGGTTTTTTTGCTGGCCGAGGTGTTTTTGCCTTCGGCGAGCCGGGTCAAGGTGGTGGCGACGGGCTTGCCCGTGTTGTCGATTTTCATGTCTGGCTCCGGTTCCAAACTGCTGGTGCATGCGTTCGGACATGCTTATATGCAGCAGTATAACGTGATTATCGGCTGTTTTATGGGCTTCTTTAATTTGCTGTGCGATGTTTTTTCAGGGATTCTTGGGATTTTTTGCGGCATTGGTTATGCTAGGGCCTACTCTTTGAGGAGATGCGCATGGAAATTTATCAAACCCCTTTCGGCCAGATTGAAGTTGATCCCGATACCGTCATCACTTTTCCTTCCGGCCTGCCGGGTTTTCCTGATATCAAGCGCTACAAGCTTCTGCACGAAGAGCGCCCGGATCCGCAGGTATTGTGGCTGCAGGCTCTGGATGATACTGATGTTTATTTCAGCGTGGTCGAGGCGGACCGCCTGGGGCTTTCCTATCAAATCACCCTGAATGACGACGAATGCGCAGAAATCGGTTTGCAGTCGCCCGAAGATGTGCGATTGCTGTTGATCCTTGCGCGCAAGGAAAATGAGGTTGCGGGTATCGCCGCCAATGCGCAGTCCCCGATCGTGCTCAATCTGCGGACCCGCAAGGCGCTACAGAAGAGTGGTTTGCGGGCAGATATCGTTTTTCGTAATGTCTGACCGGGTAATTTTGCGCAACCTGCGGCTTGCTGTATGATCCGAAAAAATTTGCCAAATTGCGCCGGCCGTGTGCCGGCGTTGCGCTTCAAGCGCCGCAGGGAGCAGTAAATGAAAACAACATTCCTCGATTTCGAGCAGCCGATTGCCGAGCTCGAAAACAAGATTGAAGAGCTGCGCTACGTCCAGGACGATACCGCAGTGGATATTTCTGTCGAGATCAGCCATCTCGAAAAGAAGAGCCAGGAGCAGACCAAGGGTATTTATGCCAAGCTCACACCATGGCAGATTTCCCAGGTGGCGCGCCATCCGCAGCGTCCTTACGCGCTGGACTACATCAACGGCATCTTCACGGATTTCGAAGAGCTGCACGGCGATCGCTCTTTTGCCGACGATCATGCCATTGTTGGCGGCGTGGCCCGCTTTAATAGTCAGAGTGTGATGGTGATCGGCCACCAGAAGGGGCGCGATACCAAGGAGCGCCAGTTCCGCAACTTCGGCATGCCGCGCCCGGAAGGCTATCGCAAGGCTTTGCGTTTAATGAAGCTGGCGGAAAAATTCAACCTGCCGGTGATCACCTTTATTGATACGCCGGGCGCTTACCCGGGGATTGGTGCTGAAGAACGAGGCCAATCCGAGGCGATCGGGCGCAATCTGTATGAAATGGCCAAATTGCGCGTGCCGGTAATTTGCTCGGTAGTGGGCGAGGGCGGCTCGGGTGGTGCTCTGGCGATTGCCGTGGGTGATGTGGTGCAGATGCTGCAATATTCCACCTACTCCGTGATTTCACCTGAGGGTTGTGCCTCGATTCTGTGGAAAACCGCGGAGAAAGCCAGCGATGCAGCTGAGGCGCTGGGCATTACCGCCAACCGCCTCAAGACGCTGGGCCTGATCGACAAGGTCATCCCCGAACCCTTGGGTGGCGCGCATCGCAATTATCCGCAGATGATGACTACCATGAAGAAATCCCTGGCGGATGCGCTCAAAACCTTGCGCGAAAAGCCAATCGACGAGTTGCTCGATACCCGCTTCGAGCGTCTGATGAGCTATGGAAAGTTCAAGGAAGACGCTGCAGCCTGATCTGTCTGCGCGGGTTGAGGCTTGCCTCGCCCGCCATATCCTGCCCGCCACCCCCGCGCGGATTTGCCTCGGGTTTTCTGGCGGGCTGGATTCCACCGTTCTACTTCATCTACTGACCAATCTTCGCCCACGCTCGGCGTTCGAGTTGTTTGCCGTTCATGTCCATCACGGGCTTTCCCCTCATGCCGATGACTGGGCCGAGTTCGCCTGTCAGGCCGCCCGTGCGCTGGAGGTGGAATGCACGGTTGCGCATGTGGCCGTCAACCGGCGCGCTGAGTTGGGTCTGGAGGCGGCTGCCCGGGCTGCACGCTATGCGGTGTTCGAGCGGCAGCATTGTGATGCGCTTCTGCTTGCCCAGCATCGCGACGACCAAGCTGAAACCGTATTGTTGAACTTGCTGCGCGGCAGCGGTGTGCGCGGACTGGCAGCGATGCCGGAGTGCCGCCAGCTGGAAAATGGCGCACAAGTGCTGCGGCCGTTGCTGGATATCCCGCGTTCCGAGTTGCTCGCCTACGCCCAAATTCACGGACTGCGCTGGGTTGAAGATGAAAGTAATGCGGATCAGTCACTGGATCGAAACTTTCTTCGTCATGCTGTTTTCCCGCAACTACAGGCGGTCTTTCCGGGTGTGCATGCCACTCTGGCGCGAACCGCCGAGCATCTGGCCGAGGCGGATACGATTCTGGGCGATTTGGCCCGGACCGATTTGCAATATTGCCTAAAGGATGAAGGCTTCGATCTGGCTGCGGCCGCATGCTTGAGCTCGGTGCGAATGCGCAATGCATTGCGTTACTGGTTGAACTCCTCAGGGGTTGTGCCTGATGCACGGGCTTTTGATGCCTTGTTGAGCATGATGTGCGAATCGCGTTTGGATGCAATGCCCGTTTGGGTTTGGCGGGAGCATGCAGTGCGTCGTTTTCAGCACAGGCTCTATCTCACCCCGGCCAGTATTCGGATTGGTGCGCCAGTCGAGTTTGAATGGCAGGGGCGCGCGGTTATGCCTGTGTCTGCCTGGGGCGGCACGCTCCGCTGGAATAAAGTTTCCGAAGGAGTCGGGATTGCCGAACGGTTTCTTGCCGGGCGCTTGGCGTTGCGCGCGCGCAGGGGGGGGGAGGGGTTGCGTTTGCTAGCTGGCGGGCCCACCCGCTCGCTTAAGCATCTGTATCAAGAAGCCGGCGTACCCCCGTGGCTGCGAGAAAGGACGCCGCTTCTCTGGATTGATGACCGGCTTGCTGCCGTTCCGGGGCTGTGGATCGCCGCAGAGTTTTTGGAGCAAGGCGGGTGGCAAGCATCCTGGCATCAGAGTGCCGGTTGAGCGGTGTGGACCGTTTATGGCGTGCCGGGCTTGTTGATCTTGGCTCCTGTCTTGCCGAATCCGCATCCACTGCAAGCCTATAGGAACATCGAATGAATGCCCGTGCTGTTGGCGATGACGGGAATCCGTCAAAAACGGGGCGATCTGATGCAACAGATTTTGCCGGCATCCCTTATAATTGTGTGTTTTTGTGAAGTTTTGAGGATTACTGCCATGCCGATTTATGCTTACCGTTGCGCTTCCTGCGGCCATGAAGGCGAACACATGCAGAAGATCGCCGATCAGCCCCTGACCGATTGTCCTGCCTGCAATACGGCCAGCTACCAGAAGCAGATTACCGCCGCTGGTTTCCAGCTCAAGGGCTCCGGCTGGTATGCCACCGATTTCAAGGGGGGCTCTGCCCCGAAGTCCGATAATCTGCCGCCCTGCGCTCAGACAGGTGTATGCGGTTGTCAGTGAGTGATTGATGAAGAGCCTGAAAAAATATCTGCTGGCCGGTCTGCTGGTCTGGTTGCCACTGGCGGCAACGGCTTGGGTGTTGCAGCTGCTGCTGGGTGCAGTCGACCAGTTTGCCGCAATGCTGCCCTCTGCCTATCGCCCGGATTACTGGGTGTTGGAGCAATTGGTCGAGTATGTGCCGCATGTTACCTGGCTCTATCATCTGCCCGGCTTCGGCCTGATCCTGATGCTGGTGATCCTGCTGGTGACCGGGGTGCTGGCGGCCAACATCTTTGGCCAGCGCCTGTTGCGCTACTGGGAACACCTGATGAATCGCATTCCCATTGTGCGCAACGTGTACAGCAGCGTGAAGCAGGTGTCCGATACACTGTTCTCGGGTACCGGGCAGGCGTTCAGCAAGGCGGTGCTGGTGCGTTTTCCGCACACCGAGGCCTGGACCATTGCTTTCTTGACCGGCAGCCCGGTTTCGGCTATCGCTGCAGCCATTGATGGCGAACACATCAATGTGTATGTGCCGACGACGCCGAACCCGACTTCCGGCTACTTCATCATGGTGCGTCGCGATGAAGTGATCGAGCTTGATATGAGTGTCGATGATGCACTCAAGTATGTGATTTCCATGGGTGTGGTAGGCCCGGGTGATAAACCCGTACAACACCATTGACCCGATTTTGATCCGGCGGGCGCGCAGCGCCCCAACTGCTAACAAAGAGAAACTGATGCGTACCGATTATTGTGGCTTGATTGACAAGCGCTTTCTTGGCCAGACCGTGACTGTAAAGGGCTGGGCTCACCGTCGCCGTGACCATGGTGGCGTGATCTTCATCGACCTGCGTGACCGTGAAGGCTTGGTGCAGGTCGTGATCGATCCGGATACCCCGGAAGCGTTTGCCACTGCCGATGCTTCCCGCAATGAATACGTGCTGGCCATTACCGGTATCGTGCGCGAGCGCCCGGCCGGTACCGCCAACAGCAAGATGATCTCGGGCGAAATCGAAATCCTTGCCAAGGAAATCGAAGTCCTGAACAGCGCCGCCACGCCGCCGTTCCAGATCGACGACGAAAACCTCAGCGAAAACGTGCGCCTGACCAACCGCGTGATCGATCTGCGTCGTCCGGCCATGCAGTACAACCTGCGCCTGCGCTACAAGGTCTCGATCCTGACCCGCAATTACCTGGACAAGCTCGGCTTCATCGATATCGAAACCCCGATGCTGACCCGTTCGACGCCGGAAGGCGCGCGCGATTACTTGGTGCCGTCGCGCGTGCATCCGGGCCAGTTCTTTGCCTTGCCGCAATCGCCCCAGCTTTTCAAGCAGCTGCTGATGGTGGCCGGTTTCGACCGCTACTACCAGATCACCAAATGCTTCCGCGATGAAGACTTGCGTGCCGATCGCCAGCCGGAATTCACCCAGATCGATATCGAGACTTCGTTCCTGAACGAAGACGAGATCATGGACATCACCGAGGGCTTGGCGCGGCATGTATTCCAGGAAGCGATCGGCGTGGACCTGGGCGCCTTCCCGCGCATGAAGTACGACGATGCCATGTTCTACTATGGTTCCGACAAGCCCGATCTGCGCGTCGATTTGAAGTTCACCGAACTCACCGACGTGATGAAGGACGTGCCGTTCAAGGTATTCAGCGGTGCGGCCAATATGGAAGGCGGCCGCGTGGTCGGCTTGCGCGTGCCGGGCGGCGCGGCGTTCAGCCGTTCCGAAATCGATGCCTGGACCCAGTTCGTCGGCATCTATGGCGCGCGTGGCTTGGCCTACATCAAGGTCAACGATGCCAGCCAGATCAATGAAACCGGCCTGCAATCGCCGATCGTCAAGAACCTGACCGAAGCGGCGCTCAAAGCCATCATCGAGCGCACCGGCGCGCAAAATGGCGACATCGTCTTTTTCGGTGCCGACAAGACCAAGGTGGTGAACGAAGCCATCGGTGCACTGCGCATCAAGATCGGTCACGAGAAGGGCGAGGCTGGCGGCTTCTTTACCAAGAGTTGGAAACCGCTTTGGGTGGTGGATTTCCCGATGTTCGAGTACGACGAGGACGGCAAGCGCTGGAATGCCTGCCACCATCCGTTCACTTCGCCGAAGGCCGAGCATCTCGAACTGCTCAAGACCGATCCGGGTGCATGCCGCGCACGTGCCTACGACATGGTGCTCAACGGCTGGGAACTCGGTGGCGGTTCGGTGCGTATCCACCGTGCCGACGTGCAATCGACCGTGTTCGATGCGCTCAATATCGGCCCGGAAGAAGCGCAGAACAAGTTCGGTTTCCTGCTCGACAACCTGAAGTTCGGTGCTCCGCCGCATGGCGGCCTGGCGTTCGGTCTGGATCGTCTGGTGACCTTGATGACCGGGGCGGAATCGATCCGTGACGTGATCGCTTTCCCGAAGACCCAGCGTGCCCAGTGCCTGCTGACCAATGCCCCGAACGATGTGGATGAAAAGCAGTTGCGCGAACTGCATCTGCGACTGCGTCAGAAGGTGGAAGGTACCGTGGGCTGATCCAGCCCCATTGGAAAACAAAAAGCGCCCAGGTGGCGCTTTTTGTTTTTTGGAAAAGCTTGTTTGTATTGATACAGATTACTATCTTTCAAGGAGCTGTTTATTGGGGCGGGAAAAATGGATGGTTTTGCGCAAGCTATAACTTATCGATGTGGGCATAAGGCCATGCCCGAATGGTCAGGCTGCACCAGTCGTCAGGATTTATACCGCGCGGCAGAAGTTTTTTCCTGCCCGGGCTGCTGCAAGGAGTCTGCGAGCGGATCACAACAAAATACGCGGATTTTCGTCAATATGCAGCAGCTGCCTGGAGCCATGTCCGCTTTGGTGGTTGAAATCACTCAAGCCTGCCAGTTGCTGGCGAATCTACTGGAACTGATCGGTTACGTTTGTCGTGAAGGCTCGCACGATGAACTCAATCCGGGAGGGCCGCCCAAGGATGAGCAATGCGCAGTCTGGCGCAAGGAATACTGGTTCGCGGCGGCGACCCATCCTTTCCACATGATTGCCTTGATTGATCTGGTCAAGGATGAAGTGCACTGGCTGGAGACCTATCTTCCCGGCTCGGATGCCGTGCACTATCTGGGGTTTCCTTTGTCCGATTGATCAATATCGGTTTGATATCAAGCCGATGCCTCTCCGAACAATTGCCTCCATAATGTTTGCGCTGCTGCAATATCGGCTGCCAATGGAATGAGCTGCGCGACATCCAGTGCATCCTCATTAAGCCGGCTGGCATGTTGCAGCCGGCGCAGCTCGCGGTAGGCATTGCGGGTTTTTTCGGCCAGCTCGGCAGGGATCAATCCGAAATCGGCGGCGAAGCCGAGCAGCGCGATGTTGCCGCGATTGGCTGTGAGCTGTGGAAATTGGTGGGCGTGCGCCAGTACCAGGTACTGCACCATGAATTCGATATCCACCAGGCCGCCCCGGCAATGCTTGACATCGTTTGCCTTGGCCGGATGCGTTTCCAGCATGCGGCTACGCATCGCGATCACCTCGTCGCGCAATTTTTCTGTATCGCGTGGCTGGCGCAGGATGGTTTCGCGGATGGTTTCGAACTGCTCGCCGATGGCGCGATCCCCGGCACAGTAGCGAGCGCGGGTCAGGGCTTGGTGTTCCCACTCCCATGCGGATGTCTGCTGGTATTGCTCAAAGGCCGTTACGCTGGAAACCAGCAGGCCGGAGGCGCCATTGGGGCGCAGGCGCAGATCGATATCGTAGAGCACGCCGGTCGGCGTCATGGTGGTCATCCAGCTGATGATGCGCCGGGTAAAGCGTGCGTAAATTTCACCGGCATCCGGATAATCGTCATTGTAGAGAAAAACCAGGTCAAGATCGGAAGCGTAACCCAGTTCCTTGCCGCCGAGTTTGCCGTAACCGATGGCGGCGAAGCGCGGGGCTTCACGATGGTGCCCAGCCAGTTCAGGCCAGATCTGTTCCATTGTGACGGTGAGGATCAGATCTGCCAGTGCGGAAAGCTGGTCGGACAGGGTTTCCAGTGACCAAAGACCGGCAATATCCTGTGCGGCGAGGCGGAAAATCTGCGTGTGCTGGAATATGCGCAGCACATCCATGCGGGCTTCGGTGTCGCCGGCATGCTCGGACAACTCGCTGCGCAAGCGCTCTCCCAATGCCGGCCAGTCCGGAATTTGCTCCAGCAGGCGGGGGTCCAGCAGCTCGTCCAGCAGGATCGGGTGGTGGGTCAGGAAGCTGGAAAGCCAGCGGCTGGCGCTGTATAGCCCGGCTAGGCGTTGCAGCGTTTGCGGGTGCTCGGCCAGCAGAGCCAGGTAGGACTCACGCCGGCTGATGGCATCCAGCAGTTCCAGCAAGCGGATGAGAGTCTGGTCCGGGTTCGGGTAGCCGGCGGCAGTTTCGGTCAGGGCTGGAAGGATGGCATCAAGACGGCGGCGGCTGCGTTCGGGCATTTGTTGGTAGCGGCTGCCACTTTGCAGCGCCATAAGTCGGCGCCGTACTTCCGCGGGGTCGCTGAAGCCGCGCTGGGCCAGCAGTTGCAGACATTCCTCTTCGCCACCGGCTTGCCAGGGGGCTGGATGGGGGGAGGACGTTTCGCTGCGGTCTTCAAATACCTGTTCAAAATGCTGGGTGACCATGCTCCGGTGGGCATCCAGCGTCGTCAGGAATGCCTCCCAGTTGGCAAAACCCATGCTGCTGGCGATGCGCGTGCGGTCTTCGGCATCGGTTGGCAGCATCTGGGTTTGCGCGTCGTCCAGATACATGATGCGGTGTTCGAGATTGCGCAGAAAAACATAGGCTGCACGCAATTGTGCAACCTGATCCGCTGTGAAAATGCCCCAGTTTTCCAGTTCACCCAGCATGGACAGGGTCGAACGGGTGCGCAGCACCTTGTGGCGGCCTCCCCGGATCAGTTGAAAAACCTGGCAAATAAATTCGATTTCGCGGATGCCGCCCGGTCCGAGCTTGATGTTGTCGGCCCGATCACGCCGCATGACTTCCTGGCGAATTTGCGCATGCAATTCCCGCATCGATTGAAACGCGCCGTAGTCGAGATATTTGCGGTAGACAAAAGGCGTGACCAGCGCCATCAGTCCGGCATCATCGCCGGAGAGTGCCCGCCCCTTGATCCAGGCGTAGCGCTCCCACTCCCGGCCCTGGGTGATCAGGTAGTTTTCCAGTGCGGCAAAGCTCGTGACCAGCGGGCCGGAATCGCCGAACGGACGCAGGCGCATGTCGACCCGAAACACGAAACCCTCGCCGGTTGGCTCGGCAATCAGCTGGATCAGGCGGCGGCCGATGCGGGCAAAGTATTCCTGATTGCTGAGTTTGGATGGGCCGCTGGTTTCGCCGTTTTCCGGGTAGATGAAAACCAGATCGATATCGGAGGAAACGTTCAATTCGCGTCCTCCCAGTTTCCCCATGCCGACGATGATCAACTGCTGCACTTGGCCATTCTCTTCGCCGATCGGTACTCCGTAGCGCGGGTCTGGCTCGGAAACCTGGCGCAAGGCAGCAGCCAGCGTGACCTCGGCCAGGTCGCTCACTGTTGTGACGGCTTCTTCCAGCGTGCAGCGGCCGCTTAACTCGCGCGCGATCAATCGTGCCATGACGGCTTGGCGCAACAGGCGCAGGGAGCGTTTCAACTCATCATCGCTTTGCGGAACATCCGGCAGGCGCGCAAGCATCTCTTCCCGGAGGATCGGAGCCTCGATTTGTTGGGCGGTTTCTATCGCCAGTGCCGGGTGATGCGTGAATACGCGTGACAGGTAGCGGCTGTGCCCCAGCGCGGGGGCTAGCAGGGTGGCAATTTGGGGTGTGAGCTCGGTCATGGGTGGTTTTGCTTTTACGGGTACAATCAAGCATTAACCTAGCACGTTTTAAGCGGCGCGTAATTTCGATGAATTTTGATTTTTTGTCCCGACCCCGTGCGTTTATGCGCACAGCCCTGCGCTGGACCGGGAAGCTGTTGCTCTGGCACAGCCGTCTTTTGATGCGCATGGCGTTGGCGGGCGTATTGCTGCTGCTGATTCTGGCGGGAACCTGGCAGTTCTGGGTGATCCCGCGCCTGGAGCAATACCGGCCGTTCCTGGTGGCTGAACTCTCGCGCTCGGCCGGGGTGAAAGTGGAAGTCGGTGGTCTGGCCGCGGGGTGGGATTGGTTGCGTCCGGAACTGGCCCTGGTGGATGTGCGCGTGCCCGATGCTTCTGGTGTGCCGGTTTTGCGTTTTTCGCGCTTGGAGGGTGCGCTTTCATGGTGGACTTTGCCGATCGGAAAGCTGCATTTCAGCCGTATTGCCTTGACCGAGCCAGAGCTCAGCGTGCGCCGCTTGCTCGACGGGCGTTGGAATGTGGCAGGCGTCACCCTGGATGCCAAGGCGGGCGATCCGGGTTTCCTGAACTGGCTGCTCGATCAGGGCGGACTGAGCATCAGCAGAGGTCGGCTGGTCCTGTATGACGAGCTTCCCGGCGGGCAATCGCTGGAACTCACCCAGCTGGACCTGAACGCCGGAAATTTGTTCGGTCGGCGCAAGATCAGTTTTGGTTTTACCCCGCCGACAGACATCAGCCAGCGCATCAGCGGCAATGGCGTGGTGTCGGGCAGCGATATCAACCGCCTTGCCGATTGGTCCGGGCGCGTGAATTTCAATTTCCCCTGGGTCGATCTTGGGCAACTCAACGCCCGATTTGCCATGTTCCTGCCCGATATTTCCAAGGAATTGCCAGCGGTTCGCGCGGGGTTGGGGCGTTTATCCCTGAAAGTGGCTTTTGACGGGCCGGTTATCCATCAGCTTGACGCTGATCTGGGCCTGGAGAAATTGCGACTGGAACAGAAAGGGCAGGTTTTCGAACTGCCTGCCGTGGATGCCAGTGCGAACTGGTCTGCCGGCAGCGGGCGCGAACGCCTGGTGGTCGATGCGCGACTCATTGATGGCGCCAGCGGCCCGCTGGCACGCAAGGGCCGTTTTGAATATGCCTTGAATGGCAAAGAACACGAGTTGCAATTGCGTGGCGTGAGCCTGGGCGGGTTGTCTGCTTACGGCGCCTGGCTTCCTGCCGCATGGGCGGGCAAGTTCAGCAATGCGCTGCTGGCCGGAGAAGTGGCCACCTTGCGCTACGCCTGGCGCGGCGACTGGCAGACGCCGGAGCGCTGGCGGGGCGAGGCCGATCTGCGTGGTTTGGATGTGCGATTGCCCGAATTGCTGCCGCACCTGGGCAAGTTCGATGTGACCGCCCGGTTTGACGAGAAAAGCGGGACGGCATCACTTGCCAGCAAGGCATTCCAGCTGGCCTGGCCGGAGCAATTTGTCGAGCCGTTGGCGCTGAATCGCCTCGATGCCGCCTTGAACTGGAAGCGCGTGGAAAGCGGCTGGGAGGTGCGGGCGGAGCGTCTGGCGCTGGCCAATTCCGAAGCGTCCGTTGCGCTGACCGCGATGTATCGCTGGACCGGGCAAGGGCTGGGTTATATCGATCTCAAAGGGGATATCGCCCGGTTGCCGGGCAATCGTGTTTACGCTTATCTGCCACGTGCGGTGGGCGATGATACGCTGGTGTGGCTCAAAGGCGCCCTTCGCTCCGGCCAGGCCAGCAACGGCAAGGCCGAACTGCGGGGTGAGCTGGCGCATTTCCCGTTCGTGGATGGCTCCTCGGGGTTGTTTCGCATCACCGCCGATGCGCGCGATGTCACGCTGGCTTATGCCGATGGATGGCCGGCAATCGATGCGATCGACGGCGACCTGCGTTTTGAAGGCCAGAGCATGACCATCCGTGCGCCGCGTGCGCAGATCTTTGGCGTCAAGCTCAAAGATATCGTGACTCGCATTCCGGATCTCTCTACCCAGCAGCACGTACTGGTCGACGGCACGGCAGAAGGGGCAACCAGCGCTTTTCTGCGATTCGTGCATGAAAGTCCCGTACGCGAAGCAACGCAGGGTTTTTTGGATGAACTCAAGGCCGAAGGTGTTGGCCGGCTGGATATCAAGCTTGACGTGCCCATCGTGGATACGGACAAAAGCAAGGTGCAAGGGCGCTACCAGTTTGCCTCCAACCGGCTCGATTTTGGCGGCGATATTCCGCTGCTGACACAAGCCGGCGGACGCGTGGACTTTACCGACAGCGGGCTCAAAATCAGCGATGCAACAGCGCGCGCGTTGGGTGGTGCTGTGAGGCTTTCCGGCACGAATGATGCCTCAGGCAATTTGAAGCTTGGACTCGCCGGCGATGCCTTGATGTTCGACGTGGCGCAACGTTACAAGCTGCCGCAACCCAAGCGTTTCAGCGGCAACGTCGGTTATCAGGGCGAACTGGCTGTGCGGCGCGACCGCTATGAGTTCTCTTTGCAAAGCCCGTTGACTCTGGCGCGGATTGATTTGCCGGCGCCCATGAATAAACCCGCCGGAGAAGCGCGCGCCTTCAACTTGAAGGTAAGCGGCGATCCGCAGCGCAATGCACTGGAATTCAGCTATGGGCGCTTGTTGCAAGGAGCCCTGGAACAGAAAGGGAGCAAGCCCTATACCGGTATGATCCGCCTGGGTGGCAATTCCTCGGGAATAACCCCGTCAGCCCAAGGCGTGCAGCTTAGCGGCGGCTGGCCCGAGATCGATTTGACGGCTTGGCAGGCATTATTGGCTGGCGGGGATGGACAAGCACCTGCGGTAACCAGCGTGGACTTGGCGTTTGATCGCCTGGCCGGATGGGAGCGGCGTTTGTCTGCCGTGCGGATCAAGGCCGAACCAACGACGCAAGGCTGGTTGGTCGATCTATCCAGCAAGGAGGCTGTAGGGACGCTGACCTGGCGCGGCGGAGATCGGTCTCGTTTGACCGGGCGACTGCAGCGTTTGTATCTGCCCCTGCCTGTCGCGACGGCGTTGCCAAACGGCGGAGATTCAGCGTCGGTTCCGGCTCAGGCCAACGGAAAAAATGGTGAGGCCAAACCTGTGCTGGATTTGATCGTGAGCGATTTCCGCTACAAGGATTCCGATCTGGGCCAACTGGTGGTCAATGCCACCCCTCAGGGCGATGGTTGGCAGCTTAATCAAGTGACCCTGACCAATCCGGACGGGCGTTTTTCACTCACGGGATTATGGCTCGGCAGTGGCGCCAATGAAAAAACCACGGCAAAGATCACGATCAATAGTGAAAACACCGGCAAATTGCTGACGCGGGTCGGCTATCCGGATGCCTTGCGTCGTGCTCCGGCGGCCTTGACCGGAGAGGGAAGTTGGCATGGCGCGCCATTTGCCCCCGACCTGCTCACGTTGCAGGGAAAGTTGCATCTGGAAGTCCAGTCCGGACAATTCGCCAAAATTGAGCCCGGCGCAGGGCGCCTGCTTTCCGTGATCAGCCTGCAATCGTTGCCACGTCGGATCAAGCTCGATTTTCGCGATGTGTTTTCCGAAGGGCTGGAATTTGATTCGATTATGGGTGATGCCGTGATCGAAAAAGGCGTGGTGCGGACGGACAATCTGGCCATCGACGGCCCGGCAGCCAAAATCCGCTTCAAGGGCGAAACCAATCTGCCGGCCGGCACGCAGAATTTGCGCGTGCGGATTGCGCCACTGATCGGTGATGCCGCAGCGCTGGCGGTCGGCGTGGTCAATCCGATTGCCGGTGTCGCTGCTTTTGCCTTGCAGCGCTTGTTCAAGGATCCGCTCGGTCAGCTGGTTTCTTATGAGTACCATATCACGGGTGATATGCTCGATCCGCAGGTTCGAAAAGTCAGCTCGGAGTCGCCATGAGTCAATTTTCCAGTATTCGCGCTGCTGCCATCCAGATGGTTTCCACGCCAGACGTGACTGAAAATCTGGCGACTGCCGAACGCTTGATCGCGCAAGTGGCCGCTGCCGGTGCTGCGCTGGCAGTGTTGCCGGAATACTTCGCGATCATGGGCCGGCGCGATACCGATAAACTTGCTGTGGCCGAAACGTTTGGCGGCGGCTTGATACAGGATGCGTTGGCGCGCATGGCAGCGAAATACCGGATTTGGCTGGCTGCCGGCACGCTCCCGCTCAAGTGCGATGACCCGGGGCGGGTGCGTAATTCCCTACTGGTTTATGGGCCGGACGGGAAAAACGTTGCGCGTTACGACAAGATCCACCTGTTCGGTTTCGATAATGGCAGCGAGCGTTATTGTGAAGCCGACACCATCGAGCCGGGCAATGTGCCGGTGGCGTTCGATACCCCGTTTGGCCGCGTGGGCCTGGCGGTGTGTTACGACCTGCGTTTCCCGGAGTTTTTCCGTGCGCTGGGACGTGTTGACGTATTGCTCCTGCCGGCGGCCTTTACTGCGACGACCGGCCGCGCGCACTGGGAAACGCTGATTCGCGCCCGCGCGATCGAAAACCAGTGCTTTGTCGTGGCCAGCGGGCAGGGCGGCTTGCATCCGACCGGGCGTGAAACCTGGGGGCACAGCATGCTGGTCGATCCATGGGGGCTGGTGCTCGATTGCCTGCCGCAAGGGGAAGGCGTGGTTATGGCGGAACTCAAAGCCAGCCAGCTCGAGCGTGTGCGCAAGACCTTGCCGGCACTGGATCACCGTGTGATGTGACGTGAGAGCGTGTAATGCTTTCGTCACGTGCCGACTTCCGCTAGTCTAGCGTCCTGACTACTCTAACCCTCTCTCCAAGCCGATGCGGCATCGGTGCCGACCGGGAAACACTCTGATGACTTCTGCCTTCAATCCATTTGCCACTGCCCGCGCGCAGTTGCTTGATCCGTTCGGCCTCGACGATAAACACCTCGATCAGGTGTTCGGCGCCATGTTCAACCACGACCTTGACTATGCCGACCTCTATTTCCAGTACTCGCGCAGCGAAGCGTGGAGCCTGGACGAAGGCATCGTCAAATCGGGCAGCTTCAATATCGACCAAGGCGTGGGCGTACGTGCCATCAGCGGGGAAAAGACGGCGTTTGCCTATTCGGACGACATCAGCCTGAATGCGCTGCTGGAGGCCGCCGGCGTGACCCGTGCGATTGGCCGACAAGGCGGCAATGGCAGCGTGCCGCTGTGCCGAGAAGTGACCGGGCGCGACCTGTATCGCCCGTGCGATCCGCTGGCGAGCCTGAACGAAACGGCCAAGGTCGCCTTGCTGGAGAAACTTGAGCGCACCGCCCGTGCGCTTGATCCGCGGGTGACGCAGGTGATGGCGAGCCTGGCGAGTGAATACGAGGTGATCTACGTGGCGCGTCATGACGGTCGCCGCGCGGCTGATGTGCGCCCGCTGGTCCGTTTGTCGATTCAGGTCATCATCGAGGATAACGGCCGGCGCGAGCAGGGTAGCGCGGGCGGGGGCGGACGTTTTGACTACGCCTGGTTCAGCGATGAAGTGATCCACGACTACGCCAAAAAAGCCGTCGATCAGGCGGTACTCAACCTTGATGCGCGGCCTGCACCGGCCGGAGAAATGACCGTAGTGCTCGGCAACGGCTGGCCCGGTATCTTGCTGCACGAAGCGATCGGCCATGGACTGGAAGGCGATTTCAACCGCAAGGGTTCATCGGCATTTGCCGGACGCATCGGCGAAAAAGTCGGCGCCAGCGGCGTGACCGTGGTCGACGACGGCACGCTGCCCAACCAGCGCGGCTCGATCAATATCGACGACGAAGGGGAACCCGGCCAGCGCACGGTGCTGATCGAAAACGGCGTGCTCAAGGGCTATCTGCAGGATAGTCTGAACGCGCACCTGATGGGCATGGCGCCAACCGGCAACGGCCGGCGCGAGAGCTTTGCGCACCTGCCGATGCCGCGCATGACCAATACCCTGATGCTGGCCGGCGATAAGACACCGGAAGAAATCATCGCTTCGATCGACCGGGGCCTCTACGCCGTCAATTTCGGCGGCGGGCAGGTCGATATCACCAGTGGCAAGTTCGTTTTCTCCGCTGCCGAGGCGTGGTGGGTGGAAAACGGCAAGCTGCTCTATCCGGTCAAGGGAGCCACCTTGATCGGTAACGGGCCGGACGTGCTGACCCGGGTCACGATGATCGGCAACGACATGAAGCTTGATCCGGGCGTGGGCACTTGCGGCAAGGAAGGACAGAGCGTGCCGGTGGGCGTGGGCCAGCCTACGTTGAGGATCGACGGTGGCTTGACGGTGGGCGGGACAGGGTAAGAATGATTTCGCTCGGATGCGTTGCAGGCGAACACCGCCATATGAAGAACCCCAGTTTTGCTGGGGTTTTTTAATGCCCAAAATACTGATGACATCCACGCCTTGAGAAAAAACGATCTTTAGCGGTTTACCTGGCCAGGTCTTGCCAGGTGTTTGGGCTGGAATAAGCCAGGGTTGTGGGCTAAAAATACTCAGAAGGGCACGATCACCGCGATCATTTTCAGCTTTCGGGCCAGAACGCTATTTCATGCTGCTCTTCTGGTTTATCGGTATATACCTCTATCTCATCCACTTCATCAGCCAACCACGCCAGTTCACTTGCACTATGGGATGGAAAATGAAAAATTATTCGGATAGCAAACTTGCAATCATCGGTCTGGGATATGTAGGTCTTCCTCTGGCTGTGGAATTTGGCAAACATCGTCCGGTGCTGGGTTTTGATGTCAAGGCTGGCCGGATTGCCGAACTGAAATCAGGCCAGGACAGTACGCTGGAAGTCTCGCCAAAGGAGTTGGCCGAGGCAAAATACCTTCATTTCAGCAGCAATCAGGCAGAACTGGCTGAGTGCGATGTTTTCATCGTGACCGTTCCAACTCCCGTCGACCAGGCAAAGCGGCCTGATTTGACCCCGCTGATCCGGGCCAGTGAAACCGTCGGCAAAAACATGCCCCAAGGGGCGGTGGTTATTTATGAATCCACGGTCTACCCCGGCGCCACCGAGGAAGTGTGCGTGCCGATTCTTGAGAAATTCAGCGGGAAAAAATTCAACGTCGACTTCTTCTGTGGCTACAGTCCCGAACGGATCAACCCGGGAGACATGGAACACCGTCTTCCCACCATCAAGAAAGTTGTCAGCGGCAGCACGCCCGAAGTGGCGGAAGCGGTAGACCAGCTCTATAAGCAGATCATCACCGCCGGCACCCACAAAGCCAGCAGTATCAAGGTGGCAGAGGCCGCCAAGGTGATCGAGAACACCCAGCGCGACGTCAACATTGCGCTGATGAATGAACTCAGCCTCATCTTCCACAAACTGGGCATTGATACGCTGGAAGTACTGCAAGCCTCAGGCACCAAGTGGAACTTCCTGCCTTTCCGTCCCGGCCTGGTCGGAGGGCACTGCATTGGCGTGGACCCTTATTACCTTACCCACAAGGCTCAGGAGGTCGGTTACCACCCCGATGTAATCCTGGCTGGTCGGCGAATCAACGACCATATGGCTACCTATGTGGCCGATGAAACCATCAAGATCATGCTGCGCAAGGGCTTGCCGGTTCTCGGCTGCAAGGTGCTGGTGCTTGGCCTGACCTTCAAGGAAAATTGCCCGGATGTGCGCAACTCCAAGGTCGTGGACATTGTGCACACCTTGCAGGGCTACAATACCGTGGTTGATGTCTATGACCCTTGGATCAACCTGGACGAGGCGCAGCATGAATACGGCCTGCAATGCCTGGCCAAGATGCCTGATCATGGCCAGTATGCCGCCATTATCCTGGCCGTTGGCCACCGGCAGTTTCTCGCCTTGGGCGAGGCGGGCATCAAGGCCTTGGGCCAGCCAGGGGCCGTATTGTTTGATGTGAAAAGCATTCTGCCCTTGGGCGCGGCGGATGGCCGGCTGTGACCGATAGGCCGGCGAATGGGAATGTAATAATTTGGGAGCACAACTATCTTCCATGACCGAGATCGCGATCTCTCCTTCTGCCTATGATTTGCTCAAGGCGCGCCTGAGCCACGAGCCCCATACCTGGCTCATCACTGGCGTTGCGGGTTTTATAGGCAGCAACCTGCTGGAAACCCTGCTCAAGCTGAACCAGCGGGTGGTGGGTCTGGACAACTTTGCGACGGGTTACCAGCGCAACCTGGATGAAGTACAAAGCCTGGTTCTCCCCGCGCAATGGTCGAATTTCCACTTTATCCAAGGGGACATCCGTAACCTCGACGACTGCCGCAAAGCCATGTCTTTCAGCCCTCCAACCCAGAAGGGCATGCAAACTATTCCCGTCGACCATGTTCTGCATCAAGCCGCGCTCGGCTCGGTTCCCCGCTCAATCGAGGATCCGATCACGACCAACAGCACCAATATCGATGGTTTCCTCAACATGCTCATCGCCGCGCGCGATGCAAAGGTGCAAAGCTTCACCTACGCCGCCAGCAGTTCCACTTATGGCGACCATCCCGGCCTGCCCAAATGCGAAGACCGCATCGGCAAGCCGCTTTCGCCTTACGCGGTCACCAAATACGTCAACGAGCTTTACGCCGACGTTTTCGCCCGCAGCTACGGCTTTTCCTCTATCGGCCTGCGTTACTTCAACATCTTTGGCATGCGCCAGGATCCGGCTGGCGCCTATGCGGCGGTCATTCCAGTGTGGACTGCGGCGATGATTGACGGCCAGGATGTTTTCATCAACGGCGATGGTGAAACCAGCAGAGACTTCTGTTTCATCGAAAATGCCGTGCAGGCCAACCTGCTGGCTGCGACCGCATCCGGCAGCGCAGCCCGCAACCAGGTCTACAACGTGGCCGTGAATGGGCGCACAACGCTCAATATGCTGTTTGACGAGCTGAAAACGGCCCTTGCTGCCAATGGTGTTGTCTATGATAAATCGCCGATCTATCGGGATTTCAGGGCAGGAGATGTACGCCACTCGCAGGCCGATATCGGCAAGGCGCAGCGTTTGCTGGGTTTTAGTCCGCGCTATGACATCAGGGCAGGCATTGCGCAGGCAATGCCTTGGTATATCCGTTTCCTGAGAACCTGTTCATAGTCTTACTGCGAGGCCCTGATCAGGGCTCATGCGCTGCTCAGAACACCCCAAGAGTGCTTCCTTCGGGGCGTCCTCATGTACTACTTGTACATTCCGGTTCTTGCGCTGCTCTTCACCCTGCTGAGGGCCCTCTCGCTACAGACTTTGAACAGGTTCTGAAATAGGCGGAGACGGGGTGCGCTCCCGCCTCCCGGCGCAAATCAGTCAAGCTTCTTCAGATAGTCCTTGGTAAACATCTTGTCGGGCAGGTCGCGCAACTTCATGCCTTCATACTGAAGCACTGAACGTGATCCGCTGGTCAGTGCATCTTCAATGACCAATCGGGTCGGGCGTGTTTTGCCAGCCATTGTTTGAAATTCTTCGTACTTGCTGGTTTTAAGCAGGCGATTGGATAGCGAATAGAATTCGGCTTTATAGGGCCAATTGTCTTTTTGCCGAACCCAGTAAATCAGCCGCTGGTAGGTCACGCCCCGGTCGATCGCGGTCAGTTCGAGCACATGGTAAGCATTTCCGCCGATGGTTTCCGTACGAAGGATTTTGGGGTTGTAATCCGCGGCAAAATTGGCGCGGGCAAGATCGCCGTTGGCCACTTGCCCGGTCAGGCGTTGCGAAAGTGGAATGCGCACAGGCTGGGAGACATCCGGCATGAAGACCCAGAGATCGCGTTCTTTCATGAGCAGAATCTGGCCGCGTTCCGAGGCCGGTTCGGTCACCATGACGATGGTGTTGCTGATGCCTTTGGATAGAACGCGGTATTTGCGGATTTCGCTGCTTTTATCCGGCTGGGTGCTGGTGATGGTGACTTCCACCTGGAAGCCGTCTGACGGAAAGCGGACAAGGTCGGCTTTTTCGACAATCTTGCGGGCTTCAACGTCTTCCGTTCGGGAGGGCGGAACCTCTTCCGCAAACCCCGTTGCCGCAGTCAACGTTGAAAAAAGTGCACAAAGCACTATTGTGAGCTTGAGGCCTTGTTGGGCGATGGTCATGATTCCCATGGCTGTTTTCTCCTTCGTTGACCGGTGGTAATCGTCGCCAGAGAGGCTCCGATGAGTGTCGTCAAAATAGACCACGTTTACAAGGATTACCTGCTGGGCGACCAGAAGGTCCTGGCTCTTAGAGACATCAATTTAACTTTCGATCCCGGCGTGTTTTTAGCCATCGCGGGACCTTCTGGCAGTGGCAAGACAACCTTGCTCAATCTGATTGGCTGCATTGATACGCCGACCAGCGGAAAAATCTACATCAACGATCAGGATGTCAGTGGCAAAACGCCTGACCAGCTGGCCGATCTGCGCAGCCGTACCATTGGCTTTGTCTTTCAAACGTTCAATTTGTTTCCCGTATTGACTGCCGCCGAGAACGTTGAATATCCCTTGCTGCAGCGCAGAGATGTCTCTGGCGCTGAACGGAAAAAACGGGGCGCCTATTTTCTCGATATTGTCGGATTGTCGAAATATGCCGGGCACCGGCCCAATCAGCTAAGCGGGGGTCAGCGTCAACGCGTTGCCATAGCGCGTGCCTTGGCGATTCATCCTTCCATTGTGCTGGCCGATGAGCCGACTGCCAATCTTGACCACAAGACTGGCGAAGAAATCCTGAACCTGATGAAGCAAATCAATCAGTCTTTCGGGACGACGTTCATCTTTTCCACCCACGACAAACGCGTCATTTCCAAAGCCGACCGTCTGGTCCGTGTCGAAGACGGCGAGGTTTCTGAGCTGGGAGTTCGCATTGACTCACATTGGTCCCTTGTTCCCCAGCGCAGGCCGGCCAGCTCGTCGGCAAGTTGCTGACCATCATCTGGCAGTGAAAGGACAAGTCATGCCTTACACGTTGAACTTTGTTCATGGTTTCTGCGCCCCCACAATCTGCTGTGCCTCGCTTCTTCTGTGTACGGTACCGGCGTGCGCAGATTCGGCGGTGGCTGCTGATTTCTTGAGTGATCGGCACGGTGATTTGAATCTTTCTCCTTTTGCGGCGCGGCCAAGGGGCCAGCCCTATTTGTTGGCTGCCAGTGACGAATCCTTGCCGGCTAGCCGTGATGCGCTGTTTGACGATGAAGAGGTGCCGGCTGCGAAGCCGGAACAAAAAGAGGCTTCTTGGTCAGGGCTTAAGGGCTTCGTGCAACTGGAATTGGCACGAGCCATCGATTCACCCTCGCATTGGTCGAAGATGCTGACACGGGTAGATGTCGGCTCGCAAGGCAATCTTGCGGAAGGGATCAAATGGAAGCTGGGCGCGCGGATCGATTACGACCCGGTTTACAGCCTGACGGATTATTACTCGGCAGAAGTGGCCCGTAACCAGCGTTTCAATCTGAGCCTGAGAGAAAACTATCTCGACATGGGCTCGGGCGACTGGGATTTCCGTCTGGGCAAGCAACACGTTGTCTGGGGCGAAATGGTCGGCCTCTTCTTTGCCGATGTGGTGTCCGCCAGAGACATGCGCCAATTCATTCTCCCGGAATTTGACATCATGCGGATTCCGCAATGGGCGGCACGGGCGGAGTATTTCAAGGACGATTTCCACGCTGAATTCCTGTGGATACCGGTTGCCAGTTATGACCAGATTGGCAAGCCGGGAGGCGAGTTCTATCCCTACCCCAGGCAACCCACCGGGGTAGCGGTTCAGTTTCAGAACGAAGATCGTCCCGCGCGCAACCTTGCCAATTCCAACTACGGATTACGGCTATCCACCATCAAAAATGGCTGGGATGTTTCCGCATTCGCCTACAGCAGCATGGATATTACACAAACGTTTTACCGGGATGCCACGAGCATGCCGGGAACCTACATTTACCAAGCCAGGCATGATCGGATCAGGCAATTTGGCAGCACCCTGGCCAAGGATTTTGGCTCGATGGTACTGAAGGGGGAGGCGGTCTATACGCATGGCCGGAAATTCAGCGTGACCAGGCAGTCGGACGCAGATGGGGTTGTTCCGCAAAACACGCTCGACTGGGCGCTGGGGCTGGATTTCACGCTGCCTGCCGATACACGCCTCAATCTGCAGATATTCCAGCGCGCCTATTTCAATCATGACCCGGATATGGATTCAGACAAGCGCGAAAACGGGGTGAGCCTGCTGCTCAACCATAAGTTGAGCGAAAAGCTCGAGGCCCAGGCTTTGTGGATAGCCAGTACCAACCGCACGGACTGGCTGCTCAGCCCGAGAGTGACATGGAATTTCGAGAAAAACTGGCGGCTGGCGGTGGGCGCCGATATTTTCAACGGCCCGTCGACCGGCCTCTTTGGTCAATTCAATCGCAACGATCGGGTTTATTCGGAAATCAGGTACAGCTTCTAAAGACTTGCTGCGTGATCTTGCTGTCAACAAATATCCGTTGCCATGGCCTGCATTTTCCTGGCCGATTGAAATGCAATCCGGATAGTCGTCAATGTCGATTATCTTTACAGTTCTGAAGTAATGTGTATTTAACATCATGTTTTAAAAGAAATTATTTTCTTGGCATGGCTCTTGCATATTGGTGTGTAACTTCCGTTCGGTTGAGCGGAAGGGCGATTTGCGAGGAGAACGATCATGTTATCCAAGTGCAGTACAAGAAGGATCAAGCAAATTGTCGCCGGTGCTTTTCTCTCGATTGCGAGTACAACTGCGTTAGCGACACCTATTCCCACCACTCTATCGTTGCCTGGCATCAACGAATTAACTGCCACCCTGTATGGTGATTTCTATATTTATTCATCTGATCTGCTCAGTCAGTGTGGTGGAGGCGGTATCGACCCTGATCCGCGTTGTTCGCCGAGCAGTTACGACGATTCTCAGTATAAATTGCAGTCGGGACCGGGCCAGATTTCCGGGGCGCTGATTATCTATCAGGGAGGAGCAACGGCAGATAATTACAACGCCGATGGCCCTTTGACTCAGTTTACAGGTCCCGGTGGAACAGGAACCGTGGGGGATAATGCGTTTGTGCCCCCTTCCGGCACGACGGATACGTATCAGTTCAATGCGACCGACGAGCCGGCCCCGCCGCAGGACGTTGGTGGAACGAATAACGATCTTGCCGATTTTACCGGGGATCAGATCGGTACCTGGGAAGTGCAGTTGGGTGCGCTGGCCGAGTTGCTTGGCTACGGAACCGCTACGCCGAACAGTTTGGTCTTTCTGTTCGACAACAATCAACAGGGTTCGAGCGAAGCCCAATGGCTGTATCTGTGGGCATCTGCCGCAGTTTTGGATGAAACTGGTGCCTTGCAGAGCGGTCAGTGTTACCAGGTGTTTGCCAATGGAGCAGGCGGCGATTCCTGCACCAATCCAACCAACCTGGTCGCGCCGACATTTGATTCGAACGATATTATTACCAACCCCTTTGATACGAGCTACGTTGCCGTGGTTGGCGATTTCTGTATCGACAAAGTAACCGGTATTTCGTACGACATTGGTACTGCAACAACTTGCCCCATCACGGCAGGACACCCCGAGGGCGGATATGTCATCACAAACAACCTTGGACAGAGTTTGGGTGAATTTGCCGCCTACAACCAGGCACTCGAGGATTTCATTCTTGCCAACTACCTGCTGCATCCGGAGTGGGTGCTATCCATCAACGCCAGGTTTGCCAACATGAATGATGGCAACGAACAACTCTGGATTGGCGGCACAACCTTCCGCGCCCCAGTACCAGAACCGGGTTCCCTGGCGCTATTGGGCCTCGGCTTTGTTGCGATGTCGCTGTCGATCAGGCGTTCAAAGCTCTTAAAGCAGATTCGCAGATAATCACAGCAAAACGGCTCCGCAAAGGGTCATTCTGACGGGCAAGGAACTTCGGTTCCTTGCCCGTTTGCATTTTCTGCAGCCGCAGCAGGAATGCCCGGGCGACGTAGGGAATGCCGGCTGGTGCGACGGCTCTTATCCCTGCCTCCTGGAATCAAGCCTCTCCTTCGTTCCGCGCAGCCAGGGTCGCGTAAAGCGCGCTTTCCGGGCCGCTCCAGGCTTGTATGGCCCGAGATTCTGTTGGCAGGCCGGCACTGGTAATTAATTCCTTTCTCGCTGTCGAATTTTTTTACACAGGGCATCGGAGAGTCGGAATTTTATAGTGCAATTTGTTTATAACATATTGATTTAATTGATTAAAATATAGTTGGCACGGCATTTGCATGTTAAGTGGCAGAAGCAGAGATTTAATGCCTGCTGACTCAACGGAATTTTCAAAGGAGTACTCGCCATGAAAGCGAAAACATTACTGGCTGCCACGATGTTCGCGATGTTCGGCTTCGGAACCAGCGCCCAGGCAGGATATGTTGACCTGTTCGATGATCCGGCAGGAAGCGGTATCAATATCGTCACAGACAACACCGTTGATGCTACCTCGGTATTTCAGGAGTACCCCGGCGGTATTGTTCCCTCCACGTCGATCATTGGTGGTTATCGCGACATTATTGCGAACCTGACTGCATCAAACGGGGTCGGTACCCCGGCAGCGACCGCAGAGGTCGGTGGTGGTGGATATAGTTTCAGTACCAGTTCCGGTGATACTGGCATTGGCACCATACAGTGGGATGGCCAGGATGGTAGTGCCACCCTCGATACGACCGGGCTGGGTGGTCTGAATCTGATCACTCAGGCGGGGTGTCCAGCAACCGGGTGCAACAGTTTCCAAGCCACGGTGCTAGAGGCTGATTTGGGCTTCGAATACCAGATCGGCGTGTATACGGATGCGGGCAATTTTTCCATTCTCACCGCTAATACCCAGTTCGCCGTGACGGTACCCACGTTGGCTGATTACCAGTTTGCCTGGTTCCTGTTGGCGGATGGTGACTATTTCTTGGACGGGCTAAATTTCAATATCCAGAATACCGGTACTGTTGATTTCACGAATATTGGCGCCCTTGAGTTTGTTGTGAACAGCGATGGTGGAACAGCCGCGGTTGACTTGGCACTGGATTCAATCACGAAGGTTCCGGAACCTGGCTCGCTCGCACTGCTGGGCATTGGTCTCTTGGGTACCGTTTTGATGGGGCGCCGGAGGGCTGCAATTAAGGTGTAACAGGCCGGCAGGATTGCTGATACCACCCCCCCAGCATCCTCGGCAACCAGGCAACCCGGCGCAGATAAAAGCGGCTTCATTTACAAGATGAAGCCGCTTTTTGTTGTGCTACGGAAGCACATATAGACGATTGAATTACGGGCTTTGTCTCTGGTGGGCAGTGCAGAAGCCGATCAGGAATACCCCTCGGTCACATCGATGATTTTCGTCATGTGGCTCTTGAAGCTGTGGACCACCAACTGGGTCGCTGCGGGAACGGGGTTGCCGGCCAGCATGTCATGCACCATCGACATGGCCATAGCGCCAATCGCAAAACTGCCGACCGCCACCTGAGAGGCAGGACAAGGTTTGCCTTCGCTCATCAAAGTCAACACATTTGAAATCTGCTCAACCACCTCTTTGTCCAGAGACGGGGCGATGCGTCGAATGAAGCGTGCGAATACATCCGCGTAACTCGGTGCATTGCCACCATAATTGCTTGCATCGGCCAAATCCGGCGCGAGAATGTCAGGCAATGCCAAATCGGAACCCGCGGGAAAGTACCAAACCAGCGCACCAAAGCCGACGCTCAATGCCGTAAAAACATGGGCCTTGTGCGCTTTTGCCGCAGTGTGAAGGCGCAGTATGGCGGGCAGATCGAGAAAATCGATGGTGTCAAAGACGATGTCGGTTTTGCTGACAATGTTCTCCGTGTTGTCCGCATCCAGGTAGGCGTGAATGGCCTCGACCTCGGCCTGAGGGTTGATTCGCAGAATTTTGTCTCTCAATGCCTCTACCTTCGGCCGGCCCACATCATCGAAGTCATAAAACTGCCGGTTCAGGTTGTGGGGATCGACCGTATCGCCATCGACCAATATGAATCGCTCGAAACCCATTCGTGCAGCGCAAATCGCAGGGCTGCTGCCAATACCGCAGCCCGCGATCAACAGGCGCGAGTTTCGTATTTTTTCTTGCGTTTCAGCCTGGATATAGCCTGCATTGCGCAATACATGTGTTTCGTAGCTGAATGCATTGGACATAATTTGTCTCCATGTCGTTGAGCGTGTGGGTGGGGGAGTCAGACTCCATAACGCAATGCCTCTGCGGCTGGCATCTTGCTCACTTTGCGTGCCGGCAGCACGGACGCCAGTACGGCTGCAACCCATCCGACGCAAAACGCGATGGCCACAATGCCGGGGACGACGAGGATGCGCGACACATAGCCCAGGTCTGCGTTAGGCGGCGGGGGCATGGGAATGCCGACGGCCGAAATGCCAAGGGCGAGCGCGATCCCGATCATCACGCCGAGAATGCTGCCGATGAGGCCCAGCACTGCACCTTCGAGGATGATCAAATGGAACACGAACCGTGATCGATTCCCCAGCGCGAGCATGGTTCCGAATTCACTCACCCGCTCGTAGATGTTCATGTTGACGGTATTCGATACGCTCAATAGCAACATGATCAGGATAATTACCACCAGAAAACCGAACTGTTGCTGGTAAAGATTGACCGTTTGAGTATAGAACTCATTGAGTTCGATCCACGTTCGCAATTCGAAGCCGGCAGGAGCAAGATCTTGGCGCACGCGCTCCGCGACCTGTGTGGTCAGTTTTGTTTGCTGCAGCGCAACCACGGCGGTATGCGCACCCTGGGTATCCAGCAGTTCGCGTGCTGCGGTTAGGGGAATGCGTACTGCACGTGCGTCGTAGTCTTTGGAGAAGGTCTGGAAAACACCGACAACCTGGAACTCAAGGAAGTTGGAAGCGCCGCCGGTCGTGCTGACCAGCAGCGTGACCGGATCTCCGGGGCGCAGGTGCAAGGTGCGCGCCACGCCATGTCCGACAAGAATGCCGAACGGGTCGTCGGCCTTGAGCTGGCGCCCTTCTGAAATGGTCAGGTAGCTGCCGAGTTGCATCTCTCTATCGGGCTCGACGCCTTCCCCGATGATCGAAGCGTCTGCCTTGCCGTTGTTGAGCAGCCCGGAGAAACCGACGCGCAGCAGCACATCCTTGACGCCCGGGATGGCCTGGAGCTTGGTACGCAGCTCTGCCGGATTGTCGATGATGAACCGGTTCAGGTTCTGCGCGCCCTGGGCGGCGTATCCGCTGCGGTTCACTTGCAGATGTCCTGAGTTGGAGTGGATCATCGATTCGCCGACTTCCACGACCGTGTCCTCGATGAATCCGCCGCTCAGGATCAATGCAACGACACCAAAAACGATGGATGCGACCGTGAGCAGGGTGCGGCCGCGATGCCGGATTACGTTGCGAAATGCCAGGTGAAGAATGCCTCGCATCATCGCGCTCACCTTCCGTGCCGCAGTGCGTCGACGATGGCAAGGCGCGAGGCCTTCCATGCCGGGTAGATGCTGGCCAGTGTTGTCGTGATGAGCGCAATGAGCATTCCTTCGACCAGAAGACTGGGCGCTAGCATCACGTTGGCCACGTAGCCCCGGCTCAGGCCGGGGGGGGGAGGCATATCGATATGCATTGCACCGATACCCAGGCTGCTGCCGGCTGCGAGCAGGAGCCCCGCTGTGCCGCCGATGAGTCCGATCAACGCCCCTTCAATCATGAATTGCACGAGCAGGGTTTGCCGCTTCACGCCAAGCGCCATCGCGGTGCCAATTTCGCTGGTCCGTTCGAGCACGCTCATCATCATCGTATTGCCGATGCCCAGGAGAATGATGGCCACGACGATGGCGCGCACAACGCCGAGCTGCTCGCTCAGGAGCTTGACTGCGCGCATGTAGAACTCGGCAAGCTCGGTCCAGGGGCGGACCTCGAACTGCTTGCTGTCCAATCGCGCCTTGAGCCATGACAAGGCTTCCCCGGTATGCGCCGTGTCATCCAGGAAGACCCGCCAGACATGCGCACCATCCACCTTGAGCAGTCTCCGCGCCAGGGCGATGGGGAGCAGCAGGGCGCTGTCATCGTAGGATTTGCTCACCGAGGTGAAGATTCCCGCAACTTGAGCCTCGACGGCACTGAGCCCGCCGCTCGGCGTGTTCACCAGCAGCACGATGCGGCTGCCAACGTCTGCGCCGAGCGTCCTGGCCAGCCCTTGACCGACAATGATCTCGGAGGCGGTATCCGAAGCGGGCTTGGCTCCGCGCACAATGCTGACCGAGCGGTTGTCGGAGAGATCGCCTGCCACGGAAATACCTTCGCCGATGAAGCTGAAAGTAGCCTCGTCCCGGCTGATCAATCCGGCAAATGTCAGCATGGGCGAGATGCGGCGAACATGAGGAAGCCCTGCCAGCCGGCCGATATCCGCATCATTCGGCAGCAGATACTGAAACGGGTCGGCTCGGCCTTTCTCGTGGAATTGGGGCCGCGTAATTTGCAGATGGCCGTAGGCCGATTCGATCGTTGCCTCGCGAAAATCATGAAACATCCACTGCGCGAAACCATTGGCGACAACAAAGGCCGCGATGCCAAACCCCACCGACAAGATCGCGATGAGCGAGCGCCGATGGTGGCGGACCAGGTTTCGGAAAGCGATCCGGAACGCGATTGCCGCGCCACGCAGCGCAAATTGAACGAGGGAAAGAACAGATTCAGTAAACACGCTGCTCGCCTTGTCGGCCAGCCTCTCTGTGGTTCCCGTTGGGGGTAAACCACGCCAGGAGAGCAGGGTTGCGCGCTCTGAGATTGTCTTCGAGTTCACGAAGATCGGCGATGTAAGGCGTAACGGGCCCGTAATAGTTGCTTTCGGATCCAATGGGCTTGAAGGTGAAATTGAACCCTCTCAGTACGCGCGCCAATGATCGTTCCATGGCAGCATACCAATAGCGAACACCCGCTTTGAGACTGTAGTGGTACATCTGGCGATAGAGGCCGAGCATGATTTCGGGGCTGTTGATGCGCCGCTCGGGCTGGGGGGGCGACTCGTTTGCCCGCGCGGCCGGTAGCGTGTTGAGTATGAATTCGCGCGGAACCCCTTCCATGGAGTCGCCGCTGCGTCGGCGATAGTTCTTGTGCACGATCAGGCGCGATACTTCTCCGCACTCATGCTTCGGTGGGAGGGCGATGCGTTCATGCAAAACGTTGCAGTGTGTTTCGAACGGGAAGGGCAGATTTTCGGGGCACAGGATCAGTCTCGCGGTGCCGATGACTTCATCTGCGTGGGTACTGGCCGCGAAGAGGGTCGAGTAACTATCATATTCATCGAATTCAAGGCCGTCGGGATAATTCTCGGCAGGCAGAAAATTGCGCTCAAGGCAATAAACCTCATAACGAAGTGCATAGATCTTCTGCCGCATAAACCGATCCTCCTCGACGTATGCTGAGTCAAAAACGAAATGACTGATGCTGGGCAATGTACTAAATATTGCAGCATGTCGTAATTGATGTTCCGACATATTCCAGCGCTATCCTTTTTAGTCAGCATGAATTGATTCCAATGTTATATAAAACATGAAAATTGACATTGAAAAATTTTCATTGCTGTTTTGTTGTGTTTTTGAATTGCGGCAAATAAATTTTGATGCTGTAGTCGATGGTTACAAGAATGATTTAATGCGCGGTATAAGGTTTAATGTTAATTGATGTTATATTTCAATAGGTTGTTCCTTGGTGTGGTATTTTCTTTAAAAGTCGGATGTTGATAATGGCTTTGGTGCTGTTGGTCTAAAGAAAGTATAAGGTAAGCATGGCCGGGAGTTGCGCTGGAATCCTCGCTTTTGCACTCAATAAAGTCCTGGATGCAACAGACGCAACACAATGCCGATGTCTTTGTGGAACAGCAAAAATATCGGCAAAGCCAATAATTAACCATATTACTTATTTATCGATTCACGGAATCAAAAACGGCCTGATTCTCGATGAACGGCATCTGGATTTTGCGATGCGCTCATCGGGAGTGCTGAAAGCAGGAGAAAGGCGGTATTCCTGTTTTTGCGTTGCGAGGGGAGGGGGATTTTTCTTTCTATGATTGCCAATATTTATTTGTTTTAATTTTCATGATTCAATATTATGGCGAAAGAAATGAGTTTTGCTAAGTACCGCCTGAATCAATGCTTCGGCACCCTGTTCGCACAAATCGAATACGCGTTGAAAGCCAGCCAGGCTGCCGTAATAGGGGTCGGGAACTTCGGGGGGGCATGTTTCATCAACGTAGCTGAGAAACAGATGAACCTTATGGCGGTGCTCGCTCGGGCAGATGCCGATCAGATTGGCGAGATTGGTCTTGTCCATGGCCAGGATCAGATCGAATTTTTCGAAGTCCTCTTGCCGCACCCGGCGAGATTTCAATCCGGCAATATCGTAGCCTCGGGATGCCGCGACCTGTCGTGCCCTTGGATCGGGGCGCTCGCCCTCGCGGGGCGTGTGCGTTCCTGCTGAATCAAAGCTGATGTTGCCGTCCCTTCCGCTTCGGGCAAAAACCGCTCGCGCCACGCCTTCCGCGATGGGTGAGCGGCATGTGTTCCCCATGCAGATAAACAGGATCCTGATCATGAGTATTCGGAAACCGTAAATTCAAGCAGTGAAAGGAGGCCATCGACCCAACGGCCTGCCGTCTGACTCTTGTAGCATTGCCTGTCTCATCCGGTTTTTCCACAAGTTTATTGGGCTTGTCTTGTCTCACCAGCAATCCCGCCATCCACGGTCTGAGTGATGTTGGGCTGTGGGTGGAGAAATGGAATGCCTGGTTGTCCTGTGACGTTACCAGGACACATGTGATAAAGAGATTCAGGGTGACTTCAAATGCGTAACTGGGGTTGGTCATAACGCAAGATGGATATCAATAGTTGTGTTGAGTGCTATACATAAAGGATGAGCGATTGCGTCAGCAAGCGGAGGTTTACGATGGAACCAAACAACAAGATGGATCACATCGAGCAGTCAAAGGATGAGGCAGAGACAGTAAAGTCCGAAGGCCGTCGGAAACTCGTGCAGGGCGGAATGCTTGCCGTTCCGGTCTTGATGGCGCTCAAGAGCACGCCGGCACTGGCCGTGAATGTCAAACAGCCATCCGGTTTTTCGACCTCAGGCAACCTGAGTAATCCTTCAGTTGTCGCTGCTGCAGATCGGGCAAATGGCCCGGTTTATTGGGTATCTGCTTACGGAAACAATAACAAATTCAATGGAACTGGCAATCCCGGCGTCAGAACAGATACTACCTTTAATTCAATTTTCACCACTTCTTCTGATACAACGAGTTTATTGGCTGTTCTGCAATCTGGAATCAATACCCAGTCAGTATTTGTTTCCGCCTATCTTGATGTAAGGGCCAATGGCTTTGTTCCGGGAATTACTGTTTCAAAACTCCAGGATATGTGGAATGGTAACTTCAGTCCGGTACTCGGTATTACATGGACCCGCGCGGATAGCGAGACTTATCTGAGATATACCATGGGTTTGTGATCCATGATGATTTGTTCAGGCTTGCAGTACTTTGCGATTCCAAGGAATCTGGCTAGTTCAGGCACAATAGTCTGGAAAGAGGTCGACGAAGGCTGGATTCGTTATGATTCGAATTCGGGAAGTACACAGCTTCTTACACCGCTGGCGCGTTTTGTCATCGATTTGCTTGATGCCAATACAAGAATGCATTCATTGGCCGATATTGTCGACGCAGTATTGGATGCCGAACCCAATGCCAATCGCAAAGAGTGTGAAATTGAAGTGGATACTGTGTTGAAAATACTTTCCTCACACCAACTCATTCAAAAAGACCAGCCTTGATTGTAAGCAACCTGACTCTGAGTGAATTGCAAAGCCGCCTTTTGGGCGAAGGATTGACAATCGCTTCAGGCCCCTTCAATTTCCGGCTTCAAAGCGGCTTCAGCGATATCGTCCCCGATCTTGCGCGGCTTTATGCGCATCATCCGCTGATAACTGATGATGCGTTCATCGATTTTCATGTGGCCATTGAGGCCGGTCGTGGATTGCGCCGCTGGTTGGGCGCACAGGCCCGTTTTGTCGTAGACGGGGTCGAGCCGTTTACCCCGTTACCGCAAGCGCAGGCGCTGCCCATGATCGAATGGGGGCTCAACTGGTGCATCTCGGCATACAGCCAGCATGTGCTGGTGCTGCACGCTGCAGCTGTCGCGCGTGGCAATCGGGCGCTCATCATGCCGGCCCCGCCGGGTTCGGGGAAAAGCACGTTGTGCGCGGCCCTCGTCAATCGTGGCTGGCGGCTGCTCTCAGACGAACTGACTATTATCCGTCTCGATACCGGTGAAATTTCCGGTCTGGCCCGGCCGGTCAACCTCAAGAACGCGTCGATTAATGTCATCCGGCATTTTGCGCCAGAGGCTTTTCTGACAAAACCGGTTCGAGATACCGTCAAAGGCACGGTCGCCCTGATGGCGCCGTCGGCGCAAAGTGTGCGGGACGTGGGGCAAGCGGCCCAGCCTTACTGGGTGGTCTTGCCGCACTACAGAGCCGGCGCATCGACCGCGCTGGTGCCGATGCAGACAGGCGCTGCATTTCTCCAGATCGCCGAAAACGCAATGAATTACCACGTACTGGGCATCAGGGGCTTCGATGCCGTTGGCCAACTGGTGGATCGCTGTCGGCACTTCAACTTCGAGTACAGTGATCTGGAGGAAGCCATCGCGCAATTCGACCTTTTTGCCCCGGAGGGTTGAGAGAGTGGCACTGCTGATCACGATTCTCAAAAATCCCGAGCGGGCAAGGCATCTATGCCAGCGGGATTGGGATGTCCTGATTCGGCAGGCGCGTCACGCCAATTTGCTGGGGCGTTTGTACCGCACTCTTGAAAGCTTCGGCGAATTGCCTTTCACGCAGGCACGGCCGCACCATCATTTGCTCAGCGGTTCAGCCGTTGCCGATCGCCAGCACTTGATTATCAAGCACGAAGTCGGTCTTCTTCACCAAACATTCAGCCGCTGCAATATCCCCTTCATCCTGCTCAAGGGCGCTGCCTACGTAGTGGCCGGGTTGCCTGCTGCCCGTGGCCGGGTTTTTGCCGACATCGATATTCTCGTGCCCCGTGCCCAACTGGCAAATGCTGAATCGGCGCTCATGCTTACCGGCTGGGTGAGTATGGCGCTCGATGCCTATGATCAGCGCTACTATCGGCAATGGATGCATGAATTGCCTGCCATGCAGCATATGTTCCGCGGCACGACGCTTGATGTTCATCACACGATTCTGCCGCCCACTTCACGGCTCAAGCCCGATCCTGCCTTGTTGATTGAAGCCAGCATCGAGTTGCCAGGGATGCCTGGCGTTCGCATTCTCTGCCCCGCCGATATGGTTCTTCACAGCGCAACCCATCTTTTTCACGAGGGCGAACCTGATAACCTGTTGCGCGACCTGACCGATCTTGACGAACTCTTGAGATATTTTGGCGCTCAAGATGGATTCTGGAACAAACTGACCACCCGGGCCAAACTGCTTCAGCTTGGCGAACCGCTTCGGCTGGCCTTGCGCTATACCACCCGCCTTCTAGATACGCCTGTGCCGGCAGAGGTCTTGCAGGAAGCGGGCGCGCTGGAGGATTCAGGGATCAGGCAAAAGCTGCTTGATGCGATATATCTTCGGGTTCTGCAACCGCAGCACTCGAGTACTGCGGACGCGCTCTCCCCGGTAGCACGAAAACTTCTCTATATCCGTTCCCACTGGCAAAGAATGCCGCCCCATCTGCTTGCCTGCCATCTTGGGCACAAAGCCTTGTTTCCGCACAGGGTTGCTTCACCACAACGGATCAAAGACGAAAAAGCGCATTGACCTGACCTGACAACAGCACAGAAAAATAAGGCTATGTTTGATAGTGGCAGGGGGCGTTAAAAAACACCTTTACCGCGATGGGCTGAAAACCTCGTTATGCATGGCGAGGATGGATAAGGCGGGTCAAGGAAGCTCATTAATTTCAACAGCGTGGATGTTTGAAAATTTTCATCCGACTCAAAATAACTCCACTAGTATTACAGGGAACAACATATTTGCCTTCCACTGGTTAGTTGCCGATAAAAGGAGAGTGTTATGTTTGTCAGTCTCTACAAAGGTCTTGGCGCTGCACTGCGCTGGGTCGTGATCGGAATGCTGGCGGTGGTGGTTTTCGGTTGCGCCTCGACTAATCCACCCGCGCCTTCTGCTGCCGCTTCGCCCGAATACAACTACATCGTCGGTCCCGGTGATTCGGTCAATATCCTGGTCTGGCGCAACCCGGAGCTATCCACCTCGGTGCCGGTACGACCGGACGGAAAGATCACCGCACCGCTGGTTGAGGATCTGCCGGCAATGGGCAAAGATTCCACGACACTGGCGCGTGATATTGAAAAAGCGCTTGGCAAGTTCATACGTGATCCGGTTGTAACGGTTATCGTGACCGGTTTTGTTGGCCCTTACAGCGAACAGATCCGAGTGGTAGGCGAGGCGGCCAAGCCGCAAACACTGGCTTACCGGCAGAAAATGACCCTTCTTGATGTCATGATCGCTGTGGGCGGCATCACTGACTTTGCTGACGGAAACGCAACAACCTTGCTGCGTACAGCCGAAGACAACAAACAATACAGCGTTCGGGTCAAGGATTTGATCATGCGTGGCGACGTGTCTGCCAACGTGGAGATGAAACCGGGCGATGTATTGATCATTCCCCGCAGTTGGTTCTGATGAGGTTCTGCCAAGTTATCTGACGTGCTTTTTCCGTCGGGTGTGTCTGGATCATTAATGGAAACAGAATCCCATGGATGAGATTGTTCGCCAGGCGACCATTGTTCTGAGAGGGATGTGGAAACATCGCTGGCTTGGGCTGTTGACAGCCTGGATTATTGGCGCGATCGGTGTCGTCACTGTTCTTCGCATCCCGGACAAATACGAGGCATCGGCGCGAATTTACGTCGATACCCAGTCCGTCCTCAAGCCATTGATGTCGGGGTTGGCAATACAAGCCAATATTGACCAGCAAGTCATGATTCTCAGCCGTACCTTGATCAGCCGTCCCAATGTCGAGAAGTTGGTACGCATGGCCGATCTTGATCTCAACATCAAATCCAAAGCGGCACATGAGGAGTTGGTTGATGATTTGATGAAGCAGCTGGCAATCAAGACGACGTCTCGCGACAACCTCTATACGCTGGCATACAGTGACCAGAAACCCGAACAGGCAAAGAAAGTGGTGCAGTCGCTGGTTTCAATCTTTGTCGAGTCGGGTCTTGGTAGCAACCGGAATGATGCGGTAATCGCCAAAAAATTCATCGACGACCAGATTCTGATTTACCAGAAGAAGTTGGAAGAGGCAGAAAACCGCCTGAAGGTATTCAAGCTCAAGCACATTTCCTTGCAGTCTTCCGATGAAGGTCGAGACTACTTCGGGCGTGTCAGTCAACTCGTATCAGCGCTGGAACAGGCGAAGCTGGAGCTGCGTGAGGCAGAAAACTCCCGGGATGCGATCAAGCGACAGGTTGTCGGAGAAGATCCAACACTACTGCCTGATGATTCGGAATCCGTGGCTGGCGTATCAGTACCGGAGCTCGATGGACGTATCGATGTCCTCAAGCGCAACCTTGACGAACTATTGCGGCGCTATACCGATCAGCATCCCGATGTGGTTGGCACGCGACGCTTGATCACTCAACTCGAAGAGGAGAAGCGCGAAAAGGTGACCGCCCAGAAACAAATGGGGCTGTCCAACCCAGGTACATCGATCAATACAAACCCTGTCTATCAGCAACTCAGGATTTCCCTGGCCGAAAGCGAAGCGAACGTTGCTTCCTTGCGTGCGCGAGTGGGCGAGTACCAGTCGCGCTATAACCAGTTGAAGGGTGCGATGAACATGGTTCCGCAGATGGAGACCGAGCTTACCCAGCTCAACCGGGATTACGAGATCAATAAAAAGAACTACGACGCGCTTGTAGAGCGCCGTGAATCTGCTGCCATGTCTGGCGAAATGGATGCTACCTCGGCAGGCGTTGATTTTCGCCTGATCGATCCGCCTCGGGTATCCCCAAAGCCAGTTTATCCGAACCGTTTGCTGATGCTGCCCTTGACCATGTTGCTGGCTTTGGCTGCAGGCGTGTTTGCCTCTTTTGCGGCGAATCAGTTCCGCCCGGTATTCTTTGATTCCCGTTCTCTGGGTGAAATATCCGGACTTGCTTTACTCGGCAACATCTCAAGAAAGGTTAACGAGGAGGAAATTCGCCACGAGAAGAAAGATATCCGGCGTTTTTTTACCGGCCTGGGATTGCTGTTGGGATCCTATGGAGCAGGGATTGCCTTGATGTCATTCTTTTTATTCCATACGGCTTGAGAGGAGGATGCAATGAGCCTCATTGAACAAGCGGCGCAACGGCTGGAACAGCTGCGCAGGGCCGGGGTCGAAGTCCCCCCCCAGTCTGCAGAAATCTCCGAACAAACCGACGAGCCGTCAATTTCGCCAACACCTTCCCAAACAGCCGCTGTTCAACCAAGCACGGCAGAAGAAAGCAATCAGTCCCCCGGGAGGCAAACCTCCCTGCATGTCAATCTGGATCTCGATACGCTTTCAGCCGCCCGCATCATCCGGCCCGATGCGCCCCGTTCCCAGCTTGCCGACGAGTTTCGCATCGTCAAGCGGCCATTGATTGACAACGCCATGGGCAAGGGGGCAGTACCAGTCAGAAACGGCAACCTGATTATGGTGACCAGTGCGTTGCCCGGTGAAGGGAAAACCTTTACCGCAGCCAATCTTGCCATCAGCATCGCCATGGAACTGGACCATACGGTGATGCTGGTGGATGCCGATGTGGCCAGGTCGAATCTGCTGAAAAGGTTCGGATTGCCCCCGGCCAAAGGGTTGCTCGATGTCCTGGTCGATGAGTCGGTAACGCTGCCCGAAGTGTTGCTGCATACCAATATCGAGAAACTGAGCATTCTGCCGAGCGGGACGCAGCATCCGCGTGCGACTGAACTGCTGGCCAGTGATGCCATGGCGAGTTTGGTTGAGGAAATCGCGAAGCGCTACTCGGACCGGATCATCATTTTCGATTCGCCCCCGCTGCTGGTGACGACCGAAGCGCGAACACTGGCCTCGCACATGGGACAGGTCGTCGTTGTCGTCAAGGCCGAGAGTACGACCCATAACGCGGTCAAACATGCACTGGCCACCATCGAAGCTTGCCCGGTCAAGCTTATGCTACTGAACCAGATCAAGGCTGCAACCAAGGATTCTTATGGTTATGGATATGGCTACGGCTACGGTTATGGCGCGCAAGCCTAAATATTCCGTTGTATTTCCGCCTGTCACGCTGCTGACGTTGGCCATGGGGTTGGCTTATCCCGCCTATGCAGCCGAGTGGAAAATCACACCGAGCATTACTGCCACTGAAACTGCAACGGATAACGTGGCCTTGAGCAGTACCTCAAGACAAAGTGATCTGGTGACCGATATCTCTCCCGCCATTCATATCAGCGGTTCTGGTGGACGGGTCAAACTGAATCTCGACTATCAGTTGCACAACCTGTTTTATGCCAAGGATTCAGATCGCAATCAGACCCAGAATTCACTGAATGCCATGGGAACCTTGGAAGCAATCGAGGACTGGTTTTTCATCGATGCGAGTGGAACGATTTCCCAGCAAGGCATTTCCCCCTTTCTGGGCGGTTCGAACTCATCTTCGGTCAATGTCAACACCGACAACAATACGACGGAAACCTCAACCTACCGGGTGTCCCCCTATTTTCGTGGCACTCTGGGCGGATTCGCAGATTATCTATTGCGCTACAACCTGGCGACCACGAAAGCCCAGACCAGTGGTGCCTACGATTCGGACAGCAGGGAGGTGGTGTTTAAACTGAAAGGTGTGACGACACTTGCGAGCCTGGGCTGGTCGATCGATGCCAATCGACTGAATACCAAGAATGGAAATGGCCTGAGCAATGAGAGCGATACCCTGCGCGGTGTGCTCACCTATCACTTCTCTCCCCAATTTCGAGGGAATATCATCGCGGGAAGAGAAGCCAACGATTATCTGAGCGAGAGCAAGGAATCGCATACGATCAAAGGAGCAGGGGTCGAGTGGACTCCGACCGCGCGCACCTCGCTGGCGGCCAGCCGGGAGAGTCGTTTCTTCGGGAACAGCAACAAAATCGACTTTACGCACCGCACCGCTGGCACGGCATGGAAATACAGTGAAAGCAAGGGGGCGACCACGCAGCCCAACCAATCAACATTGGGGCAGGGAACCAACTACGATTTGTTCTTCAATCTGTATGCTTCAGCCATACCCGATCCTGTGGCCAGGGCGGCTTATGTGAATGCGTTGTTGCTGAGCAACGGCATTTCGTCCAATGCGCAATCGCAAGGCGGCTACCTGACTTCCGGGGTAACCCTTCAGCATCAACGTACTCTATCTTTCGCTATCACCGGGGTGACCAATACGGTGACCTTTGCTGCTACCCAGAGCAAGACCAACAACCTTTCCAAAGTTATAGGATCGGGATTGCTGATCGGGCAGGACCAATCCCTCTTTCAATCGGTCAAGCAGCGAGGGCTCAGCGTCAACTGGTCGCACAAGGTGACGCCAAATGCCACGCTGGTCGGAATGGTGTCGCACCTGAAAAGTCGGGGCTCAGGTTCAAATTCGGCAGAGTCCACGCAAAAGACATTCAATCTGAATTTCCTGGTCCAGCTCAGCCCCCAAACCACGGCCAGTCTCGGTGCGCGACGGGTCATCAAGGACGGTACTTCCAGTTATAAAGAAAACGCACTGACTGCCACCCTCTCACACCAGTTTTAGAGCGGCTATGTATGAATCCTACTACGGCCTGACCAGCAAGCCTTTTCAGCTGAACCCTGATCCGAATTTCTACTTCGGCAGCAAGCAGCACCGGCGTGCGACTGCCTACCTCGAGTACGGCATGCACCAGAACGAGGGCTTCATCGTGGTCACGGGGGAAGTCGGCGCGGGCAAGACCACTATTGTTCGCGGCTTGCTTGGCAAACTCGATTCCTCGAAGGTTGTGGCAGCCCAACTGGTCAGTACCCAGTTGGATGCCGAAGATACATTGCGCCTGGTGGCCGGCGCCTTTGGCGTGCGGGTCAAGGGACTAGGAAAATCGGAGATTCTGCTGGGGCTGGAGGCCTTTCTGGTCGATGTTATCCGGCAAGGAAAACGCTGCCTGCTTATCGTCGATGAAGCGCAGAATCTGACGCCGCAGGCCGTCGAGGAGCTGCGCATGCTGTCGAATTTCCAGTTCGAAACCCAGGCGCTATTGCAGAGTTTCCTGATTGGTCAGCCGGAATTTCGCAGCATCATGCAAAGCCCGCATATGCAGCAATTGCGGCAACGGGTCATCGCCGCTTGTCACATTGGTCCGATGGACTTGGGCGAAACCCAAGGGTATGTCGAGCACCGCCTCAAATGCGCGGGTTACGGTGGCCCCCCCTTGTTCTGCAACGAAGCCTACGAAGCCATTTTCAAAGCCAGCGGGGGAATTCCCCGGCGTATCAATTCCCTGTGCGATCGCTTGCTTCTTTCCGGGTTCCTGACGGATAAAAAAGAATTCGGACCCGATGATGTGGAAGAGGTCGCCCGGGAAATCAACGATGAAACGTTTTCGCCGGGCTATTTCAACAAGGAAGGCGTTGCGGGGGAGAGAAGGGGAGAAAGAGCGGGTGCGCCCTTGCCCGACAACGCGATGCTGGATTTGGCTCTTTCGGGGCTGGAAATGGATGCCAATGCAGCGGATGAGGCCACGCGTGCGATTGCCGATCTGAAAAACGGTATCACCGAACAACGGCTCGTGCGTCTCGAACGCAGCATGATCCGGATTGAGCGCAGTAGCGCAGCCATCCTGACCTTGCTGCAGCAGCTGGTTAATGGCGTGCGGGTTCGTCAGTCGGAAAAGGGAATTTCATCATGAATCCTGAAGACTGGCCGGAGGGGCTTGGCCCTGTCGCCTGCGTAGTCGGTGCTCGCCCCAATTTCATGAAGATGGCGCCAGTTCTGCGCGCCTTTGCCGACCATCGGCCTGCCATTCCTGTCATCCTCGTCCATACCGGCCAGCACTACGATAAAGATATGAACGACCGGCTGTTCGAGGAACTGCGTTTGCCGCTTCCGGATATCAATCTTGGTGTCGGATCGGGGACACATGCGGCGCAGACGGCCGAAGTCATGAAACGGTTTGAACCTGTTCTGGATGAGCACAAACCGTCTTGTATTCTGGTGGTCGGCGATGTCAATTCCACGCTTGCCTGCACGCTGGTCGGCGTGAAAAAGGGCATTCCAGTGGCGCATGTGGAGGCCGGATTGCGCAGTTATGACCGTGCCATGCCCGAAGAAATCAATCGTGTGCTGACCGACCAGGTTGCCGATCTTCTCTATACCACCGAGCGCAGCGCGCTTGCCAATCTGCAACGGGAAGGTATCGCAGAAGAGCAGATTCATTTTGTCGGCAACGTGATGATCGATTCCCTGCGGGCGAATCTGGAATTCGCCCGTTCTCCGGCCGATATCCTGGCGGGGGCGGGGATCGGCAAGGAGTTCGTCGATGGCCGTGGCTATGCCGTGGTCACCCTGCATCGTCCTTCCAATGTCGACCAGAAGGAAACGCTGCAATCGTTGCTGTCGGTATTGGGCGAAGTATCCGCAAAGCTGTCGCTGGTCTTTGCACTTCATCCTCGCACGCGTGCCAACATCGAGCGCTTTGGGCTGGAAGAACTTGTAGCTGGCAAGCGCATCGTTTTGTTGCCCCCGCAAGGCTACCTGGAAATGCTGGGACTCATGTCGAATGCCCGTCTCGTGCTCACGGATTCGGGCGGGGTACAGGAAGAAACGACGGCGCTCGGGGTGCCTTGTCTGACGCTGCGCGAGAATACCGAGCGCCCGATCACGGTTGACCAGGGAACCAATACCGTGGTCGGCTGCGACCGGATGGCCATACTCGACGGAGTGGGCAAGATCCTGGCCGGTGACGGCAAGCGTGGCCGGGTGCCCGAGTTGTGGGATGGCCGCGCAGCGGAACGTATTGCCGAGCATCTTTCCCGTTGGCTGATTGAACGTCACAACAATACTAATTAGCGGCTGTCGCCCCCAGCGAAGAACGGGGCAAGACAGGCTATGGAAACGCAAACCGGGTCCATGCCTATGCCGGGGCCACGGTCTGGTAATGGAGGATTTGTGCCGCAGTGCAAGTTGATCATCAATGCCCTGACCATCGATGTCGAGGACTATTTTCAGGTTTCTGCGCTTGCACCGTATATCCCGCGTGAGCACTGGGAAACTTGTCCGTGCCGGATCGAGCGCAATATCGAACGGATTCTGGACTTGCTCGACGAGCACGATACGAAAGCCACTTTCTTCACCCTGGGCTGGATTGCCGAACGGTACCCGCACCTGGTTCGGAGCATTGTCGACAACGGGCACGAATTGGCGAGCCACGGTTACGGTCACCAGCGCGTCAGCGATCTGACTGAAGCCGCATTCATGCAAGACATCGAATCGGCCAAGAAGATACTCGAGGATTTGTCCGGGCAGGCGGTTAAAGGCTATCGTGCGCCGAGTTTCTCGATCGGGAGTGGCAATCTCTGGGCTTTTGATTGTCTTGAGCGGGCCGGATATCGCTACAGTTCGAGTGTTTACCCGATTCGCCATGATCACTACGGCATGCCGGATGCCCCGCGCTTTGCCCATCAGGTACGCCAGGGCTTGCTCGAATTGCCGGTGACAACTGCGCGATTCCTGGCACGCAATTGGCCTGCCAGTGGTGGCGGGTATTTCCGCCTGATGCCTTATCCCTTGTCGCGCTGGTTGTTGAATCATGTGAACCGCGTCGACGGGCAACCGGCCATTTTCTATTTTCACCCTTGGGAAATAGACAGCGGGCAGCCGCGGATTGCTGGGATCAATGCCAAGACCCGTTTTCGCCACTACCTTAACCTGCACCGGACTGAAGATCGCATCAAGCGTTTGCTGACTGATTTTCGCTGGGGGCGGGTGGATGGAATTTTTCTCTCCGGCGCCGGGCAGGCCCTGGAGAGAGGAGGGTGAAGATGAGCGCTTCCTCCGTCCTGAAAGTAAAACGCCTGCAACCGGGTAATCTGGCGGATGCGGCGCGCTGGGATGCCTTTGTCGATGATTGTCCGCAGGCAACCTTTTTTCACAAGTCGGGTTGGCAAAAGGTCGTCGGCGAGGTTTTTCGCCATCGAACGCATTTCCTTTATGCAGAGCGCGATGATGTCATCGAGGGTGTACTGCCGCTGGGCCATGTCAAAAGCATGTTGTTCGGCAATGCACTGGTTTCGCTCCCTTTTGCCGTTTACGGCGGTGTTGCGGCAAGCAATCCCGATGCCGCAAAGGCGCTGGAGCTTGAGGCCCAGGCCATTGCCGGCCAACTGGGCGTCGATCACCTGGAGCTGCGCAACCTGGTACCGCGCCATCCTGAGTGGCCGATGCAGAATCTCTATGTCCGCTTTTGCAAAACATTGGAACCGGACGTCGAGGCCAACATGCTGGCCATCCCGCGCAAGCAGCGCGCCATGGTGCGCAAAGGCATCAAGAACGGCTTGAGCAGCGCGATCGATGGTTCGGTGGATCGGTTTTTTCCGCTGTATGCGGACAATGTTCATCGTCACGGCACGCCGGCTTTACCAAGAAGCTATTTTGAAGCGCTGCTGGAAATATTTGGCCAGAACTGCGAAGTGCTCACGGCGGTGGATGCGAATGGTCACCCGCTAAGCAGCGTGCTGAGCTTCTACTTTCGGGATGAAGTGCTGCCCTACTATGCGGGCGATGATGTTAGCGCGCGCGATCTCGCTGCCAATGATTTCAAGTATTGGGAACTGATGCGGCGTGCCTGCGAGCGCGGAATCAAGGTCTTCGATTACGGCCGCAGCAAACAGGGAACCGGATCCTATTCCTTCAAGAAAAACTGGGGGTTCGAGCCGCAGCCACTGTATTACGAATATTGCCTGTACCGGCGCGATAGCATTCCCCAGAACAACCCCGCTAATGCCAAATACCGCTTGTTTATCGAGGCCTGGCGGCGGATGCCGCTCGGTTTGGCCAACTGGCTTGGCCCATTCATTGTCCGTAACCTAGGATAAGAGAAGGGAAAACCTCATTTTCGTCGCAATACTGCGTTACTCACAAAAAATATCTCCTTCCATATTAACAATATGCCGCGTCGAAATTTTTTGTTCGTGCCTTGTCTTGCTTAGAAACTGAGGTTTTCGATCACTCTAAAATTCAGAAGGAAAAGGAGGCGGCGATGGGCAACATACTGTATCTCGTTCATCGGCTGCCTTACCCACCCAACAAAGGCGACAAGGTTCGCTCTTATCACCTGCTCAAGCATCTTGCCGCCAAGCATCGCGTTTTTCTCGGTACCTTTATCGACGATCCGCAAGATGAAGACTATGTCGAACAAATGCCGCGGTTCTGCGCCGGGATGCACATCGCCCGCTTGTCCCCAAAGTTCGCCAAATTGTGCAGCCTGCGTGGGTTATTGACGAACGAGGCGCTGACCCTGCCGTACTACCGGGACCGGGGACTGCAGGATTGGGTTGATCGCACCCTGCGCGATGAGAAGATCGACGCTGCAGTCATCTTCTCATCAGCGATGGCTCAATATGTTCAAGGCGCAACGAACCTTCGCACGCTCGTTGATTTTGTCGATGTCGATTCCGCCAAGTGGTCCCAATATGCGCCCAATCACCGCTGGCCGCTCTCCACGCTTTACCAGCGCGAGGGGGAGCGGTTGCTGGCCTTTGAGCGAAGCGTGGCGCAGTGGGCCAATCATTCTTTTTTTGTCACGGACAACGAGGTGGACCTTTTCTGCAAAAGTGCGCCCGAGTGCCGGGGAAAAGTTTCGCCGATGTGCAACGGGGTCGATTCGGACCAGTTCTCGCCGGCACATGAACTGGCCTCGCCCTATGCGGCAGATGAAATTCCACTGGTGTTTACCGGGGCCATGGATTACTGGCCGAATATCGATGCCGTGAGCTGGTTCGCCAGAGAAATCCTGCCGGCGTTGTTGTTGCGGTGGACGAAGCTCAGGTTCTATATCGTTGGCCGCAGCCCCGCGCCGGCGGTCCTGGCCCTTGCCAGTGATCATGTTGTCGTGACCGGGACGGTGCCCGATGTGCGCCCTTACTTGCGGCATGCGGCAGTGGTGGTCGCGCCTTTGCGCCTGGCGCGTGGAATCCAGAACAAGGTGCTCGAAGCCATGGCCATGAGATTGCCGGTGGTTGCATCGCAGGAATGTGCCGGCGCGGTCGATGCCGTTCCCGGGCGTGATTTCCTGACCGCAGCAAGCATCGAGGATTATCAGCGCCAGATCGAATTCCTGTTGCGCTCCCCCGAGCATGCCGCGGCCATGGGAAAGGCTGCCCGCGATCAGGTTCTGGCGCGCTATAGCTGGGATGCGCATTTGTCCGTCATTGATCGCTATCTCGAACCATGAACAAGACACTCGATCCACGCCCCCTGATCGTTCATGTGATGTACCGGTTTGATGTCGGTGGGCTGGAAAACGGCATTGTTAACCTGATCAACCACATGCCGCCGGAGCGCTATCGCCACGCGATTATTTCACTCACCGATATCACCGATTTTCGCAAGCGTATCGTTCGCGATGATGTGCAGTTCATCGCGCTGCAGAAGGCACCGGGTCATGCGTTGTGGATCTATCCCCGGCTGTTCAAACTCTTTCGCGAGCTGTGCCCGGCGATTGTCCACAGTCGCAACCTGGCCGCGCTCGAAGTGGTCGTGCCCGCCTGGGCTGCTGGCGTGCCGGTGCGTATCCATGGCGAGCATGGCCGTGATGTCGGCGACCTGGATGGCAGCAACAAGAAATTCCAGTGGGTTCGCCGGCTATATCGGCCTTTCGTGACCCAGTACGTTGCCTTGTCGGGCGATCTGGAACGGTATCTGATCGAACGGGTTGGCATACCCGAGAGCAAGGTGCGCAGGGTCTGCAATGGCGTGGATGCCGAGCGTTTTCATCCGTCCGAGATGCGCCAGCCTATCCCGGGATGCCCGTTTGTCGGGGCGGAATATTGGGTAATAGGCACAGTCGGCCGTATGCAGGCAGTAAAAAACCAGACTGCACTGGCCCAAGCTTTTGTTCTGGCGCTGGAGATGGCGCCGGATTTGAAGGCGAGCCTGCGTCTGGTGATGGTCGGCGACGGACCGCTCCGGGCTGAAGCGCTGGCTTTGCTTGAACAAGCTGGCTATGGTGGATTGGTGTGGCTGCCGGGCGAGCGCAACGATGTTTCGGGCATTCTGCGTGGACTGGATTGCTTTGTATTGCCCTCGTTGGCTGAGGGCATCTCGAACACCATACTTGAAGCCATGGCCAGCGGCTTGCCGGTGATTGCAACCGATGTGGGGGGCAATCGAGAGTTGATCGAAGCCGGCATTACCGGTGAACTGGTGCCCGCCGCTGATGTGCCTGCGCTGGCGCAAGCGATCGTGCGCTACGCCTGCCAGCGCGAATTGGCGCGCGACGCCGGAAAAGCCGGCCGGCAGAGAATCGAGCGCCAGCTGAGCCTGGGGGCGATGGTGAGGAAATATCACGATCTCTATGATGAAGTCTTGAAGCTTGCCAGTTCTGGCGCCTGAAGAATCTGTTAGGTAAATCTGTTCACACACGGACGGGAAAAACATGTGCGGCATAACCGGAATATTTGATACCCGAGGCCGGCGCGAGATTGACCGTGCCGCGCTGGCGCGCATGAACGAAGCGCAGCATCATCGCGGCCCGGACGAAGGCGGAATGCATGTCGAACCCGGCGTCGGACTCGGGCATCGGCGCCTGTCTATCATTGATCTATCCACCGGCCAGCAGCCGCTCTACAACGAAGACCAGAGCGTCTGTGTTGTGTTCAATGGCGAAATCTACAACTACCAGGAACTGATCCCCGAACTGCAGGCGCTTGGCCATGTGTTTCATACGCGCAGCGATACCGAGGTGATCGTGCATGCCTGGGAAGCCTGGGGCGAGGATTGTGTAAAGCGCTTTCGCGGCATGTTTGCTTTTGCCTTGTGGGATCGCAACCGCGAAACGCTATTCCTTGCGCGCGACCGGCTCGGCGTCAAGCCGCTCTATTACGCGCTGCTCGCCGACGGCACCTTGCTGTTTGGTTCCGAGTTGAAATCCTTGCTCGCGCATGGCGGGCTGCCCAAGGAGATCGATCCGCTTGCCGTTGAAGAGTATTTCGCGCTGGGCTATGTGGCCGAACCGCGCGCCATCTTCAAACAGGCCCGCAAGCTGCCCCCCGCCTCGACGCTTGCAATCCGGCGTGGCGAGGCGATGGGCGAGCCGCGCGAATACTGGGATGTGTGTTTCAGCCTCGACAACACCATAAGCGACGCAGAAGCCTATGAAGAACTCACCGCGCGGCTCAACGAATCGATCCGCCTGCGCCTGATGTCGGAAGTGCCGCTAGGCGCTTTTCTCTCCGGTGGTGTCGATTCCAGCGCCGTGGTGGCGCTGATGGCGGGCCTGTCGCCCGACCCCGTCAACACCTGTTCCATCGCCTTTTCCGATCCGGCCTACAACGAAGCGGAATTCGCGAAGATGGTTGCCGGGCGCTACAAGACCCATCATTACGTCGATCTGGTCGAGAGCGACGATTTCGATCTGATCGACACGCTGGCCCGCCTCTACGATGAGCCTTATGCCGACAGCTCCGCGATCCCCACATATCGAGTCTGCCAGCTGGCACGCAGGCACGTCACGGTGGCCCTCTCTGGCGATGGCGGCGACGAGAGCTTTGGTGGATACCGGCGCTACAAGCTGCACATGATGGAAGAACAAATGCGTTCGGCATTGCCGTTGGGCGTGCGCCGACCGCTTTTTGGCATGCTCGGAACGCTTTTCCCCAAGGCCGACTGGGCACCGCGCGTATTCCGTGCCAAATCGACTTTCGAAGGATTGGCCCGAACCTCGGTCGAAGCGTATTTTCACAGCATGTCGCTGATTCGCGACCCTATTCGCAGCCAGCTTTACAGCGACAGCTTCAAAGCCATGCTGGGTGGCTATAGTGCCATCGATGTCTTCAATCGCCATGCGGCCAGGGCGCAGACCGACGATCCGCTCGGGTTGATCCAGTACATCGATCTGCATACCTACCTGGTCGGCGACATCAACACCAAGGTCGATCGCGCCAGCATGGCGCATTCGCTCGAAGTGCGTGAACCGCTGATGGATCACCCGCTGGTGGAATGGCTGGCGACCTTGCCGACTTCACTGAAAATGCGGCGCGGGGAAGGGAAATTCCTGCTCAAGAAGGCGATGGAACCGTACCTGCCCAATGACCTCATGTACCGGCCGAAGATGGGTTTTTCCGTACCACTGGCGCGCTGGTTTCGCGGCCCGCTGCGCCAGCGCGTGCGTGATTCGCTGCTCAAGGGGCCGATTGCCGAATCGGGTTGGTTCAACCAAAGGATCATTGCGCAGCTTGTCAACGAACACGAATCCGGCGTGCGCGATCACAGCACACCGATCTGGACGCTGCTGATGTACGACGCATTCCTGCGCTGCGTAATGGATCAATCGGTGGGGGAAATGCGGGTCGCAGCTTGAAGAAAGGAATCCACGTGAGAATTCTTTACCATCACCGCACCGCTTCGCGCGATGGCCAATCAACGCATATTCAGGAGATGATCGGCGGACTGCGCTCGATTGGCTGCGAGGTCGAGGAAGCTGCACCGTCGATCGGGAAAGACAATCCTGCTGGCGGTAGCGGCGGGTGGGTCGGCAAACTCAAGGCAAGCCTGCCAAGTTGTGTATATGAACTTGCCGAATTGGCTTATTCCCTTGTTGCATACCGACGGTTGTCGGGAAAAATTTTGGCGTTTAAACCGAACGGAATTTATGAGCGCTACAACCTGTATCTTCTAGCCGGCGTTTGGGCCAAGAAAAAATACGGACTACCGCTGATTCTCGAGGTGAATGCGCCCGTGGCGCTGGAGCGAGGACAGTACGGCGGTTTGTCCTGGCCAAGGCTCGCCAACTGGGCTGAGCGCTATGTCTGGCGCAATGCCGACATCGTTCTGCCCGTAACGCAGGTGCTGGCCGACTATATCGTTTCCCAGGGCGTTTCACCCGATCACGTGGTGGTCATTCCCAATGGCATCAACGAAAACCATTACCGGAATTTGCCGACAACCGAAGAAGCCAAACAGAAACTTGGGCTGACGGGGAAGCTGGTGATCGGTTTTACTGGCTTCGTGCGCGAGTGGGACAGGCTGGATCGCATCGTTCGCTGGATTGCACAGCAGAGCGCTGAAGTCGATGCATGCCTTCTGGTCATCGGTGATGGCCCTGCGCGTGCTGAAATCGAAGCCTGCGCAACTGGTCTGGGCATCTCTGAGCGGGTGCGATTTACCGGGGTTGTCCGGCGGGAAGAGGTGCCGGCGATTGCCATGGCTTTCGATATTGCCCTGCAAACCGCACTGGTGCCTTATGCCTCTCCGCTTTGCCTCTTTGAATATCTGGCTCTGGGCAAAGCGATTGTGGCGCCCGACCAGCCGAACCATCATGAAATTCTCACGGATCAAGTGGATGCCATTTTGTACGACCCGGATGATGATCAGGGAATCGAAAAGGCGTTGGACGCTTTGCGTGCAGATCCCAGGTTGCGTGAGCAGATCGCACGCGCCGCGCTAAGGGTAATCGAGAGTAAACAACTGACCTGGAAACAACATGCAACCAGGGTCGCAGGGTTGTTTTCGCGGCAGCCCTCCACGCCCTCCGCTGCGCCAGTGAGCAGCGCCGTTCGCTCGTGACCCGGGGAGAGGCATGACAGAACGTAAAATTCGCCTGCTGACATTCAGCACGCTCTATCCCTGCAGTGTGCGGCCCGGGCACGGCATTTTTGTCGAAACGCGTTTGCGTGAACTGCTGAAGTGCAGGGAGGTTGAAGCCAAAGTGGTTTCGCCCGTGCCATGGTTTTTTTCGAAAAATCCACGATTCGGGGATTACGCGGTGATGGCCAGCATTCCGTCGCGCGAATATTACAACGGCATTGATGTGCGCCATCCCCGCTATATTCTGCCGCCGAAAATTGGCATGAACGTCGCACCGTTGCTGCTGGCGCTGGGGGCCGCTCCGGAGATTCGGCGCTTGCTCGATGAAGGGTTTGATTTTGATCTGATCGATGCACACTACTACTACCCCGACGGCGTTGCAGCGGCACTCTTGGCGAAATGGTTTGATAAGCCCTTTGTGGTTACCGCGCGCGGGACGGATATCAATTTGATTCCACAGTACTGCATTCCGCGCAAATGGATAGGCTGGACCGCGAATCAAGCGAGAGCATCCATCACTGTGTCCAACGCTTTGTGCGAAAAACTTGCAGAGCTTGGCGTGGATCGATCCAAATTGAGGGTGCTGCGAAATGGTGTTGATGTCGGGCGCTTTTATCCGGTTCCTCAGGCGCTGGCACGCGCCGAGCTTGGATTGCCCGATGGGCCAACCCTGCTTTCCGTTGGAAATCTACTCGAAAGCAAAGGGCACCATATTGCGATTGAGTTGATTGCTCGAATGCCCGATTTTCAGCTGCTTATTGTCGGCGGCGGCCCGGACCGCGAGGCGCTGGAGCAGCTTGCACGGCGTCTTGGCGTCTCCCAACGTGTCATCTTTGCCGGTCGAGTGGCGCAGGATCGTTTGCCTGCCTATTACAGTGCAGCCGACATTCTGATCCTGGCTTCAAGCCGAGAAGGCTGGCCAAACGTTTTGCTCGAAGCCATGGCTTGTGGAACGCCCGTGGTTGCCACGAATCTTGGCGGTATTCCCGAAGTGGTGGCAGCGCCCGAAGCCGGCCGGCTGGTTGATCAGCGTGATGTTATGCATTTCGCAGCCGGGGTCGAATCGCTACTACAGGCATACCCTGATCGAATGCTGGTACGGGCCTACGCCGAAGGTTTTTGCTGGCAAGCCACAAGCGATGGGCAACTGGCGCTTTTCCGGCAAATCATTGCGAACAGCTAGAAGATGGCAGCGGATATACATCACTGTTTTATCGGTTAAGTCCGGATGGAGTCATGCTGAAGCCTTCCTCAGAGAGGCTGCGAGCCAAACGCAGGTCGGTCTTTTCTTGCACATTTCAAATTCTCGATCATGCTGAGTTTAAGTGTTGAAGTTGTGCTGTTCATGCCATACCGACTGGGCATACGAAAATGCGCGATATCCTGGTAACCGCAATCATCACCGTTGGCCTGATCATGGCCCTTCGACGACCCTATATCGCAGCGCTGCTGTGGGTCTGGATCGGCCTGATGAACCCGCATCGACTGGGTTGGGGTTTTGCCTATTCCTTTCCATTTGCGATGATTGCTGCAATTGTCCTGATTATTTCCATGGCAATAAATCCGGAAAAAATACGTTGGCCAACGGGAGCGACGGTTTTCCTGCTGATTCTTCTGGTTGCATGGATGGGTGTCACCACGCTGGGCGCGATCATTTATGACGGAAGCATGATCAAGTATGTGGCTACCCTGAAAGTGCTGCTGATGACCCTTGTCGTTGCCGCTGTCGTGAGAACGCGGGAAGAAATTCTTGGCCTGGTGCTGATAACGGTTGGGTCAATTGCCTTTTTTGGAGTCAAGGGCGGTCTGTTCACGGTCATGACGGGTGGCGTCAATCGCGTATGGGGGCCGCCTTCCAGTGTCATCGAAGGTAACAATGAACTGGCTGTTGCCCTGGTCATCACGATTCCATTGCTTTATTACCTGGCCCATCAAGTGCCCTTGATCCGCCAACTCCGGCCCATGGGTTGGGTTTCGGAAAAATGGATGCGCAGAGGTTTCTACGCAGCGATTCCGCTCTGCATGATCGCTGCGCTGGGAAGCTATTCGCGCGGGGCGCTGCTGGCTCTGGTTGCGATGAGCACCATGTTCTGGTGGCGCAGCAAATCAAAATGGGCTGTGGCTGTGCTTATTCTCATCGTGCTGGCGGTTGCTTTGTATTTCATGCCAGAAGCGTGGCTGGGCCGCATGAATACACTCGGTACTTATGCTGAGGATTCTTCTGCCATGGGTCGCATTAATGCGTGGACCATGGCGATCAACATCGCCAATGATCGTCTCCTGGGGGCGGGATTTGAAACGGCCTCGCCCGTGATCTATCTGCGTTATGCCCCCAATCCGAATTTTGTCATTGTGGCGCACAGTATCTATTTCCAGATATTGGGCGAGCACGGCTATGTCGGCCTGCTGCTCTACCTGGGTTTCTGGTTCATGACTTATTGTCTGGCGGGGAAGGTCATCAAGCTGGCCGCGGGCAAGGATGGCTTGCAGTGGGCGCATATGCTGGGTTCCATGGCTAAAGTTAGCCTGGTCGGATTCGCTGTTGGCGGGGCCTTTCTCAGCATTGCTTATTGGGACATGCCTTTCTACATCATGGTGATCCTGGTTTGTACTGAAAGATGGGTGAGGGATAGCCTTGGCGAATCGCTGCAGAAGGATGCCTGTTCCGATCCGATTCCTTCCGCAGCGACCATGCGCTGCCCGGAAGGACGAATGCCTTAGTCCTCCCCAAGGGGCCGAAATGCCGTTTGCATATACCGAAAACAAGGGTAGTGGAAACAATTCTGCGATTGGCCGACAGATGGCATGGTCTGTCACGGCTCTGATGTGGATAACGATCCTGGTTGTTTACCGCAGCCAGGTTGCGCTCGTGGTCGAGGCATGGGGCAATCTGCCTTCCCATGCACACGGATATGTGGTTCTTCTGGTGGTTGCCTACCTGGCGTGGACCAAACGTGCCGCACTGGCTGTAGCGCCACAGGTGCCTTCCAAAGCCGGAATTATGGCGCTGGTGCTGTCCGGTGCTGCTGCTTTTGCCGGAGAAATGGTTTCGGCAGGCGTGGTCGTCCAGTTCTCGGTGATTTTCATGCTCTTGTCTACGGTATGGGCCGTGATGGGGGATCGTTGTTTCCGGGTCCTGTTCGGTCCGCTCTGCTTTCTCTTTTTCGCTATTCCTTTCGGCTATGACATCCTGCCCACACTGATGGACTGGACCGCCAATGCGACCGTGATCGCGCTGCGTGTCAGCGGTGTTCCTGTTCTTCAACAAGATCGCAACTTTGTCATTCCCAGCGGCAGTTGGTCTGTGGTGGAGGCCTGCTCTGGCATTCGCTACTTGTTAACGTCTTTCTTTGTCGGTTCTATTTTTGCGTATATCACCTATGCCAAGTGGCACAAGCGACTGATCTTCATCCTGTTTATGCTGTTGCTTTCGTTGTTTGCCAACTGGTTGCGTGCTTACATGATCGTCATGGCGGCGCACCTGTCGAACAATCAATGGGGATTTGGCTTGTCGCATCTGGCCTTTGGCTGGGTCATATTTGCCTTTGCCGTGATGGTGAGCTTTGCGATCGGGGCACGCTGGCGTGATCCGGAAAAACACATCGAGAAAACGTCTGCAGGCACTGCTGCTCCAGCCCGCATCACGGGCGGGGTTGCCTTGTTAACCATGGCGTTGGTGCTAGGATGGTCTCAAGGGGCCAATTATCTGCTGAACTTGCCGCCTCGGCCGGTACCCACGCTTGATTTGTCAAATTCGCTCAACGGGCTTGAAAAAGTCAGGCCGACATTGGCGGTGATTACCCCCTACTTTTTAGGGGCCTCTGCCATACACGACGCGACCTACCGTTTTGGCGACAGTGAAATAGGTCTTACTGTCGCCTACTATCGCAATCAGCGGCAGGGTGCCAAGTTGGTCAGCGTCAACAATGTGATTGAGCCGACGCATACCTGGACCTGGAATAAAAGCGGGCGGATGGCCTCCATGGGGGATGGCATTCCGGAATTGCGAGTTGAATATTATTCCAAGGCAAAAGCCAAAGCGGCGGTGGCTACGGTTTACTGGATTGGCGGTCGAACTACTTCCAGCGCAATGATGAGCAAGTTCTATCAGGCCTTCAATCTGCTTACGGGTAAAGGTGATGACGGCGCGATGGTCGTCATTAGTACGACGAATTTGGGTAATTCCGAGGCATCCAAAGCCTTGATCGAGATGTTCGTCCGTGATCGTTTGCCAAGGGTGCTCAAAAATCTGGATGTCATACAGGCAGGATTAAATCAATCGTAAATCATTCCCTTCGGGGAGAAAGCCCTAACTGACATGGCCCGATCATCCGCATGTTTGCTCGTGGCAAGTATTTTTGCTCCCATCCATGGGGGCTCTGCCAATGTCTATGCCAGTCTATGCCGCCTTTCGCCACCGGGGTCCATGGCGGTGTTGGCCGCGCGCCGCTATTACGACCGAGGCGAAGAAATTGCCGGTTGGGCAGAACATGACCGGCTCTGCGGCTACCCGGTACATCGACTCGATCTGCTGCGGCC
>JAGTRM010000017.1 GCA_018261735.1 Pseudomonadota bacterium | reverse complement strand
CTGGCCACTACGGCGCATTTGCTGCTGTATTTTGTCCCGGCTTCCAATTTGATCGGCGTCTTTGGCACGCTGGCCCTTGGCGCAGTCGGATTCATGCTGGCGATGATCGTGATGTGGGCGCTTGAAGGTGATACCGTTGAGTATGGCGAGTGGCGTTCTGGTGTGCGCATTGAAGGATTGAACTACTCGGTTTTTTCTTTCACCCGCAAATGCGGCCAAGCGCTGGGCGGATCGATTCCGGCCTTTCTGCTGGCCGCGAGCGCTTATGTACCCAATGTGGCCGTGCAGAGCCCCACCGTTGTGCGGACGATTCAGCAAGGCGTGGCGCTGGTGCCTGCCATCGCATTCGCGGTGGCATTTCTGATCATGTTGTTCTACCCCTTGTCCGACCGCCGCTTTCTGGAGCTGGTCGAGGAAATCAAGATGCGGCGCCAGCAGTCATAGATTGCATGGCCTTGATTGGTACCGCACAGGATCAATCGGAATGCGCAGCACGGTATGCGCGTACCACTTCCAGCATCGCATGCAGCAGCGGCGAGTTTTCGTTTTTGCAATACTGGCAGTGCAGCGTAAACACGCGCTTGCCTCCACCCAGATACGGTCGATAAACGACATTGCGTATCTGCAATGACTGCACCGAGGGTGGCGCATAAAACAGGCCATAGCCACATCCAACCAGATTCAGCCCGCTCATCAGATCGTTGACTCTTTTTTCGATACGGCGCCTGTAGCCATATGACTGGAAAAATTGATCCTCGGCTGACTTGTCTGCCGGTCCCCCGATAAAAAGCTCGTCGCGCAAGGTTCGAATATCGATAACCGGCTGATTGGCCAACGGATGGTCCTTGTGCAGGGCGAGCAGCATCGGTTCCGAGATGACTTCTTCGCAGGCAAGGTCGGCTTCTTCATGCAAGAAGCGTTCAAAAGCGATCAGGATCTTGCCGTGACGAAGGGCCTGCATCTGCTGCTCTTTGCGGGCGGTGTGCAAAACCAGATCCACATCCGGGTGGAGCTTGGAAAACTGTTCCAGGATTTCAGGGATGATATTGAACATGGCGGAACCGGAGACGCCTACATCCAGCTGTTTCCGCTGCTGCTGAGTGGTTCGCAATACATCGCGCTTGGCCAGCTCGATCTCCATCTTGATGTTGCGCGCATGATGCAGCAAGGATTCACCGGCAGGCGTGAGTTCCATGCCATTGACGCTGCGCGTAAACAGGGCGGTGCCGATCTCTTCTTCAAGTGCCTGGATCTGCCGGGACAAGGCGGGTTGCGTGATGTGCAAGCGCATTGCCGCACGGCGCAGGTTCTTTTCTTCCGCAACCGCAATGAAATTACTGAGCGTGCGCGCTTCCATTTGATTACTCCCCCTCAAAATCGAAAACAGGTCGACGGCTTGCGAGCGGCCCGGCTACTGTTTTCGGAAGAGCATGGTTAGCCATGTCTCATTATTCTGATATACCAGTTGGTCTGGCTGTTTACCCTACTGGAAAACAAATCCTCTGAAAACCCCAGGGGTGATGCCGTATTAACATAATTGCATGAAATATCGGCATTGGACGGCTGTTTGCTCCTATTCAAGAATTTGCGTCGCAACATTCAGGCAAGAACCAGAAATCAGATGCTCCACTCCTCCTGTCGGGAGCTGCTTGAAAGAACCTGGTGGCCTTTGCCAGCGGTGTTGACACAACAATATTTCTTGCAAAACAACGAGGAGCAGGAACCATGCAACAGATGTTCAATACCAGGAAAACCGTGCTGGCCGTGGCGATCAGCATTGCGCTGGGGGTAGGGCTTACCGCGTGTGGAGGGGGAGGCGGCGATAGTGCGAGCAATAGCGAATCGACCAGCGTATCGGATTCCCAAGCTAATCCTTGGATGACTGCGTCGATCATTGCCGAGCAAAACGCAGCCACGACGGATGCCGCCAAGGAGGCCGTGGCCAACAAGCGCGCCCTATTGTTGCTTGATGCGATGACGCTGGAGCAGAAGATGGCGCAATTGGTCGGCAAGGGGCCGGAAGTGCTGCCGGAATTGCCGCAGTGTTATGGCGCTCGTCACGTTTCCGCCATTCCAGCACTGAATATTCCGACCTTCCGTATCACCAATGGCCCGGTGGGTCTGGGTCAGAATGATTGCGTGGCTGTCGGCTCCAGCAGTGCTTACACGGATGCGAGTTCCGCCAAAGCCACTGCATTGCCGTCCGCGATTGCTGCGGCCGCCTCTTTCGATCCGTCCGTGGCAGGGGCTTATGGCGATGTCATCGGCACCGAAATGAACAATCTGGCGCTGCATGTGTTCGAGGCGCCAGGTGTAAACATGGCTCGTCTGCCGGTTCTCGGCCGTAACTTTGAATATTTCGGCGAAGACCCGTACCTGACCGGCACGATGGCTGTTTCCGAGATCAAGACCTTGCAGGCCAAGGGTTTGATCGGTATGGCCAAGCACTTTATCGCCAACGAGCAGGAAACCAACCGCATGGCGCTGACCAACCTGGGTGTGGATACCTTGGTGGATCGGCAGGTATTGCGCGAAATCTACATGCTGCCGTTTGAAATGTCGGTCAAGGACGGCAAGGTGGCGTCGATCATGTGCGCCTACAACCACATCAATGGCGAACAGTCCTGTGCCAGCAAGGAAAATCTCAATGACGTTCTGCGCACGGATTGGGGCTTTACCGGCTATGTACAGTCCGACTTCTATGCCACCTTCGGCATTAGTGCCGGCGGCCTGATGAGCGCGGGGCTCGACCACGAAATGCCGATTGCGATCAGCTGGTCTGCGTCCGGTCTGACTAGTGCATTGAGCAGTGGCGCACTCTCGGTCAGCATGATCAACAAGGCACTGGAACGCCGTTATACCCAAGCTTTCAAATATGGAATCTTTGATCGTGCGCTCAAGCAGACTGCCATCGACTTTGCCGCCAATGGTGCCAAGGCACGGGATATCGGTACTAAGTCCGCTGTTCTGCTGCAGAACAATGGCGCGCTGCCGTTTGATGGTACAGCAGTCAAGAATGTTGTTCTGATCGGCAAGAAATCGCAGGTGTATGCGCAGCAGGCCGTGGCCGGTGGTGCGATGGTCGGCACGGCGTTTGGTGCCGGCGGCGGCAGCTCCGATGTGGTGCCGAGTTACAGCGTTACGCCGCTCGACGGCATCATGAACACGCTCAAGGCACTGGGCAACACGTCGGTCTCGGTCAAGCTGATTTTGGTTGACGATGCCAACTCGACCGCGACGATCGATGGCACCGCTTCGACCTTCAGCGCAGTGCAAAGCGCTGCCGCCGGGGCCGATGCCGTAATTGTGATGGCCGGGACGATTTCTGAAGAAGGCGCCGATCGTGCTTCGTTCACCGATAACACGCTGCTGACCTCGGCAACTAGCGTGGTGCCCGGCGTGAAAGACGCTGCGGCGGGGATGAGCCTGGATTGGTATGTCGCCAAGCCGAGCGCGAACTCTTATGCCGCCACCAATGCGCCGACGAACAGCAATACCGTTGCCATGATTACCTCGATCATGGGGCTGACTTCGAGCACCGGCAAAACCATGGCACAAAAAACCGCGCTGGTGCTGAAGGATAACGCCGGTGTGGCCCTGGATGCGGCGCTTGTTGGCACCGCTGGCCCGGCGATTCTGGAAACCTGGTTCCCGGGGCAGGAGGACGGCAATATTGTTGCCGACCTGCTGTTCGGCCAGAAGAGCCCGTCCGGCAAGCTGCCTGTGACCTTCCCGTTCGCCGGCAAGAGCTTCCTCGACAACGTGACCGCAGCCCAGTTCCCGGGTGTATCCACCGGTACGACGGCCAAGCCGAAATCGCGGGTAAGCTATACCGAAGGCCTGAATATCGGCTATCGCTGGTACGATGCGCAGCAGAAGTCCGGCGCTTGCGCGACCAATAGCGATAAATCGAATGCCTGTGTGGCCTTCCCGTTTGGACATGGCCTGGCCTACACCACGTTTAGCGTCAGCCCGTCATCTTTGGCGGCGAATGGCGCCAAGTACGATATCAAGTTCATGGTGACGAACAAGGGGGCGAAAGAAGGCGAAGAAGTGGTTCAGGTTTACCTCGAGCTGCCAGCCGTTGCATCGTCTGTCGGCGAGCAGACCGGCACCACGATCGTTCAACCGCCCAAGCGTCTGGTGGGTTTCAAGAAGGTCAAGGTGGCGGCCAATGGTTCGGTTTCGGATACGATCTCCATCGATCCTAATGCAAGCAACCATCCGCTGAGTGTCTGGAACCAAACTTCCAAGAAGTGGGAAATTCCGAGCGGAACCTTTACGGTTTGGGTTGGCAAATCCTCATCGCCGAAGGATTTGTACAAGGTCGATTCCTTTACCAAGTAATCCGGCAGGGTTCACAGTCGGCAGGACGCCATGGTTTTTTTGGACCGTGGCGTCCTTTTCTTCAATACCCGGCTCAATTCAGCGATTCATTGGTTCCGGGTATTTCGTTCAAGGATGCAGTGTATGCAGAACTACTCAAGACTGGCGCTTGCCATGTTCGCCGGCGCGATCATTTCCACTCAGACGATGGCGGCAGAAAAGCCGTTTGTCACGGTCAACGGCGTCGCCGTTTCGCAGGCCACTGCGGATATGTACCTGGCGCAGGGCAAGGCCAACGGCATGCCCGATACGCCCGAAATGAAGAACAAGCTGCGCGAGGAACTGGTCCGGCGTGAGTTGATGTTCCAGGCGGCCAAGCAGGGCGGTTTCGACAAAAAGCCGGAAGTGGCTTCCCAGGTCAACGCCGCGACGAAAGCCCTGCTCGCCCAGATCGAGGCCACCCGGCAGGTAATGATTACGCGCGCCTATTGGGACGATTACCTGAAGAAGCATCCGGTGACCGATGCCCAGTTGAAAGCGACCTACGATGCCTACCGGACCAAGGGGGGAGACACCGAATACAAGATCCGCCATATCCTGGTCAAGGACGAGGCGCAAGCCAAGGACATCATCGCCAAGCTCGACAAGGGCGGCAAATTCGAAGAGCTGGCTTCGCAATCGATCGACACGGGCAACCGGGCCAATGGCGGCGATCTGGGCTGGTCCAGCCCCGCCAAGTTCGTCAAACCGTTTGCCGATGCGCTTGCCGGCCTGAAAAAGGGCAAATACAGCGCGGCACCGGTCAAGACCGAATTCGGCTATCACGTGATCAAACTCGAAGACACCCGTCCGCTCAAGGTGCCTTCGTTCAATGAAATGAAACCCATGCTGCACAAGGATGCCGAGGCAATGATGGTCGAGAAAATGGTCGCCGAGCTGCGCGCCAAGGCCAAAATCCAGTAACTTGATAAACCACCGAGCCAATATGCAAAAGGCACTTGTGGAACCAAGTGCCCGGCTGCTGATGACGTGGCAAGTCTCCAGGAATGGCACGCTCAAGCAAGCTCGAGCGATTCGGGCATATGCTGCAACCCGCAGCCTGCCTGGTCGATTCCCACCATCCCCGCTTCCTCCCGTCGGAGGAAGGACCTCGCTAACGCTCGATTTGCTGTAAGTGATGGGTTGTAAACAAAAGGCACTTGGGAAACAAGTGCCTTTTGTTTTCCATCGGCCGCGAGAGTTTTCTTAACCGGCCTTGAAATGAAACGTCCGTTTGAACTGCTGCAGCAGATCATCCACATAAGTGAATACCACCGGGATCACGAGCAAGCTCAGCAGGGTGGATGTCAACAAGCCGCCGATCACGATGATCGCCATGGGCTGGCGGAAGCTCGGATCGGCTCCCATGCCCAGTGCAATCGGCAGCATGCCGGCCCCCATGGCGATGGTGGTCATCAGGATCGGGCGGGATCGCTTGTGGCAGGCATCCACCAACGCATCGAAGCGTGACAAGCCCTGTTCGCGCCGCGCCATGATCGCGTATTCAACCAGCAGAATCGAATTTTTGGTGACCACGCCCATCAGCATCAACAGGCCGATCACGGCCGGCATCGAGAAACTGCTCCCGGTGATCAGCAAGGCCAACAAGGCGCCGCCGACCGAGAGGGGCAGGGCGGCGAGGATCGTGGCCGGCTGCAGGAAGTCGTGGAACAGCAGCACGAGCACGACATAGATGCAGAGAATACCGACTGCCATTGCCAATCCGAAACTACCGAAAAGCTCGCTCATGCGCTGCAATTCGCCCTGCTGCACCTCGTGCACGCCTTGTGGCAGTTGCTTCATCGCCGGCAACTGGCGAACCTCGTTCATGACTTCGCCCAGTGCGCGACCGTTAAGTTCGACCGAGATGGTCACGTTGCGATAGCGGTCGAGGCGGTCGATTTGCGCCGCGCCGCTGCCCATGCGGATATCGGCGACCGAGGAGAGTGCGACTTGTCCGTTGCTGCCGGCCACGCGCAGTTGCGCGATACGGTCAAGGTTGGTGCGCAGTTCCGGATCGAGCCGCACGCGCACGCTGATCTGGCGTTGCGGCAGGTTGAGCTTGTTCAGGCTCGATGAATAGCCGCCGTAGGTCGCGAGCCGCACGGCTTCCGCGAGTGCATCGACAGTAACGCCAAGCTGCGCGGCGCGGGCGTAATCCGGATAGATCTGGATTTCCGGGCGTTGCAGCGCGGCGCCGGAGGTCACGTTGCCGACACCCTTGAGCGTGCGCATGTCGCGCTCCAGGGCTGCTGCTGCGGATTCAAGCAACGCGGAATCGTCGCTCGCGAGCGTGACTTCGAGTTTTTCACCATTGCTGCCGCGGCCGACCGAGATGCGTGCGCCCGGCAGGACGGCGAGTTTTTCGCGGATTTCGGCCTCGACCACCGATTGTTTGCGGCGTTCGCCGCGCGGCTTCATATCGACGGTCAGCGTGGCGCTGTTGACTTCGGTGTTCGACGACGCCTCCATCCCGCCGCCGGTACTCGCCGTGCCAACCGACGCAAACACATGGGTGATATCCGGAATCCGGCGCAGGATTTCGCTGGTTTCGCGTGTGATCTTGGCGGTGTCATCGAGCGTGCTGCCCGGGGCGAGCTCGATCGAAACCTGGGTCTGGCCATCGTCCATCGCCGGCATGAAACCGGTTGGCAGCAGCGGAATCAGTGCGAGCGACGCGGCGAAGAACAGTAGTGCGGCGACAAGCGTCTTGCGGCGATTGGCAAGACAGCTGCGCACCCAGCCCAGATAGCGCGTCATCAGCCAGGATTCTTTATGCTCGTGCTGGATGTCCTTCATGAAGTAGGCCGCCATCATCGGCGTCAGCAAGCGTGCGACTAGCAGCGAGGCGAGCACGGCTACGGCCGCCGTGATGCCGAACTGGCGGAAAATCTTGCCCGGAATTCCGCCCATGAAGGCGGTCGGCAGGAACACGGCCACTAGCGTGAAGGTCGTGGCGATCACCGCCAGGCCGATTTCGTCGGCGGCCTCCATCGAAGCCTGGAACGGTTTCTTGCCCATGTGCAGGTGGCGCGCAATGTTTTCCACCTCGACGATCGCATCGTCGACCAGAATCCCGACGACCAGCGCGAGTGCGAGCAGCGAAATCATGTTCAGGCTGAAGCCCATCAGCTCCATGACGATGAAGGCCGGAATGATCGAAAGGGGCAGCGCGGTGGCCGAAATCACCGTCGCACGCCAATCGCGCAAGAAGAACCAGACCACGATTACGGCCAGAATCGCGCCTTCGAGCAACAGGTGCATCGAGCCTTCGTAGTTGTCCTGAATGGGCGCAACGGTGTTGCTGATTTCCGTGATCTTGACCTGCCCATGCGTCTTGGAGAACTGGGCGATTGCGGCACGCAGATCGCTCGCGACGCCGACATCCGAAAAACCTTTCGAGCGGGTGATCTGGAAACCGATGGTCTGTTTGCCGTCAACATAGGCGAGCGTGCTGCGGTCGGCGTGGGTGTCGCTGATCGTGGCGATCTGGTCGAGGCGCACGGTGCGCCCGTCCGAGAGCGGGATCGTCAGCGCGGCCACTTCGGCGGCGGAATGTGCGGCCGCCAGCGTGCGCAGCGACTGGATGGCATTGCCGACTTCACCACGACCACCCGAGGCATCCTGTTGAACTGCCTTCAGCTGGGTCGAGACATTCGCGAGCGTAACGCCCATGCCGGCCATCAGGGCGGGATCGAGGTCGATGTGGACTTCGCGGTCGATGCCGCCGACGCGTGAAACTGTCGATACGCCCTTGACCGCGAGCAGCGCCTTGGCAACGTCGTTGTCGACGAACCAGGAGAGTTCGCTCTCGCTCATGTTGCCGGCTTCGATCGTGTAGGTCAGCAGCGCGCCGTTGGCGGCGGTCACTTTTGAAACCGTCGGCGTATTCATGCTGGCAGGCAGGTTGGCCTTGGCCGAATCGACGGCATTGCGAACTTCGTTGAGCGCCTCTTCGCTATCCTTGTCGATATCGAACGACACGCTGATTGCCACCGAACCATCGGTGATCGTGGTCGAGATGTGTTCGAGTTTGGTCAGCGATGCAAGCTTATCTTCGATCTTGCGCGCGACTTCGGTTTCAAGCTGCGCGGGCGCGGCCCCTTCGAGCGACGCCGATATCTTGATCGTCGGCAGATCCATATCGGGGAAGTCCTGGATGCCGAGTTTGTGCAGGCTGAAGATCCCGAACACCGTCAGCAGCACGAAGAGCAGCAGGGAAGGGACGGGATTGCGGATGGCCCAGGCAGAGAAATTCATTTGGCATCCTTGGCGATAGTGACGAGATCACCATCGGCGAGAAATGCGCCGCCGCTGCTGACCACCCGCGCTTGTGGGCCCAGTCCGCTGGCAATTTCCACCAGCCCATCCCGGTGTTGGCCGGTGCTTACCGCGCGACGGATCACCTTGTCGCCTGCGCCCACTTCGAACACGTAACTGTGACCATCGCGCAGCACCAGCGCCGATTCCGGCACGGCTAGCACCGTCTGCACGCCCGCTTCGATGCGACCGCTCGCGAACATACCGGCCGTGGCACCTGCCGGTAGGGTGACAAAAACATTGGCGCGACTGGTGCTGGTCGACAAGGTAGGCGCAATCAGGCGAACCGCGCCTTGCAGCAGCTTGCCCGAAGGCAGTTTGATCTCGGCCTTGCTCGCCGGCTTGATCATGGCCAGTTGCCGCGAATCCACCTCGGCTTGCCATTCCAGCCGTCCCTGGCGCTGCATGCGGAAAAGCTCGGCGCCGGCAGTCACGACTTGCCCCAGCAATACGCTGCGCGCGGTGATCAAACCATCATCGACCGCCACGATGCGCGTCTGCGCGAGCGTGACTTTCTGCGCGGCAAGCTGCGCTTCGGCCAGCTCGACATTGGCTTGGGCAGTCTGCTCCGTGGCCAGGTATTCGTTGATCTGCTGTTCGGAAACGGCGCCGCTGCCTTTCACCTGCCGGGCACGGTCCGCATTGGCCCTGGCTTGAACGAGACTCGCCTTGGCCGATGCCAATGCAGCTTCATAACGGCGAACTTCGGCCTGAACCGAATCGCGCGCGAGTTCGGCCAGCAGTTGGCCGCGCTTGACCTCGCTGCCGACATCCACATACAGCGCCGTGGTGCGCAGTCCGCCGGTTTCCGCCCCGATGATCGCTTCCTGCCAGGCCACGATGCTGCCGCTGGCGCTCAGTTGCACCGGCCATTGTTTTTGCTGCGGCAGTACGGGCGAGACACTCAGTACCGATTTGATGGCAGCAGGCTGCGCCTGGGCGGCACTATGTTGCAGGCCGATGGCGGCAAGCGCCACGGACAGAATGGCGACACCGCCGATCAGGTATTTACGCGTTGCGAATTTCACTTCGTTTCTCCTTGGGTGGTTTGCCAACCGCCACCCACGGCCTTGTAGAGGGCAATCCAGTAAGTCAGGCGATTCTGTTGCAGTTCCAAGAGGCTCACTTCGGCGGAAATCGCCGAGCGCCGTGCAGTTTCCAGGTCCAGCAGACTGGCGCCGCCGGCATGCCAGTTCGTTTCGGTCGCGGTCAGGTATGCGCGGTAGCCTTCGGCACTCTTGCGCGCCTCGGCCTCGCGCTGGGCCATGCTGTCGAGCCGCACCAGCGCCTGTTCGACTTCCTTGACGGCATCGCGCACGGTTTGCCGGTAAGTGGCCTGGGCCGAGTCGTAATCGGCTTTCGCACTCTTGATATTGGCCGCGATGCTGCCGCCATCGAAGATCGGCAGATTCAATGCCGGGCCGAAAGACCAGGGCGCGGTGGTGCTTGCACCGCGCGTGGCGCTCAGACCGATCGAACCGCTGAGGGTGATACTGGGCCAGCGCGCGGCTTCGGCCACGCTGATCAGGGCGCTGGTCGAAGCCAATTCCCGCTCCGCCGACACGATATCGGGACGCTGGCGCAACAGGTTTGCCGGAACGGAGGTCACCTGCAGGCCTTCCGGTTGCGGCAAGCTGGTGACATCCCGGGCCAAGGTCTGGCGCAGTGCCGGCTCTTCCATGCCGGTCAGGGCCACCAGCGTTTTGACCAATACCTCGCATTCGGCCTTCTGCGAAAGCGCGGTGGAGCGCGTGCTGGCGGTCGAGGCTTCAGCCAGGCGGGCATTCGCATCGGCCGTGAAACCGGCCTTGGCCGAGAGCCGGGTCAACGCGCTGGTTTTGGCCTGGGATTGCGCCTGCTCTTCGTAATAAGCCTGCTTGATGCGGCAGGCGCGGTAATCGACATAATCGCCGGCCACTTCCGCCGCCAGCGAGACACGGGCATCGTGCCAATCGGCCTCGCGCGCTTGCAGCAGGGCGCTCGCGGATTCGGTTGCGCGGCGCGTCTTGCCAAAGAGATCGAGTTCCCACGAGGTATCCAGCCCGCTGCTGGCCGTCCTGCCCGTGCCGGTGTCGTTCTTGAGTGAACCCGATGTTGTGGCACCGGCGCTGGCATTCAGGCTCGGCCAGAGGCTGGCTTCTGCCGTGGATCGACTCGCGCGGGCTTTCTCGATGGCGGCCGTGGCCTTGGCCAGGGTGGGGCTGTCTTGTTGAGCGGCCTGCAGCAGCGCATCGAGCGCCGGGTCGTCAAAGCGTGCCCACCAGTTGGAAAGATCAGCCAGCTTGCCGGATTGGGGTGTTTGCCAGTTGGAGGGCAGTGGCAGAACGGGTTGTTTGTAATCGGGGCCACTGGCGCAGCCTGCGAGCAGCAAGGTGCCGGCGAGGAAGAAAACAGAGGGGTGCAATGCCATGAGTATGTGTGTTCAAAGAGTTGCACCAAGCGTAACAAATCCGGCAGTATCTTATAAGACAGCATTACCAGAATTAACTCATGTAAAAAGTTGAATAATGATCGACAAGTTACGCAGTATGGCGGTCTTTGCCAGGGTAGCCGAAGCGGGATCGTTTCGTCGGGCGGCCGAAAGGCTAGGGCTCTCGGCTTCCGTGGTCAGCCATCACATCACCCACCTGGAAAACCAGCTCGGGGCACAACTGCTGTATCGCTCGACACGCCATGTGTCGTTGACCGATCAGGGGGAGTGTTTTTACCAATCGTGCCGCACCATGCTGGCAGCCGCAGAAACCGCGCTGGACAGTCTGCAACACGGACAGCAGAACATGGTTGGCAAGCTCTGGGTATTGGCGCCTGCGCCGTTTTCCTCGGGGCCTTTCATTGCTGACGTGGCCGAATTCTGCGAGCGTCATCCCGGAGTGACGTTAAGGCTGGATTTCGATGACGGACCGCACAATCTGGTCCAGGAAGGGATTGATGTCGCCATTCGCTTCGGCGCTCAGGAAAATTCCACGCTCGTCACCCGTACACTTTTCGAACTGCGCCCCCAGCTCTACGCTGCGCCGTCGTATCTGGAAAAATTCGGCCGGATCGAAGATCTGGAAGCGTTGCAATCGGCGCAGTGGATCTGTCAGGACGCCACGTTGGATATCGTGCTGACAGGGCCGGATGGCGTTGAAGTGCGCCTGGAGCCCCAGGCCAGGATTACCGTCAACAATGCGGTCGCGCAACACGAGCTGGCCCTGGCCGGAATCGGGGTCGCGCAGCTGCCGTCGATCATGGTTGATCCGGATGTTCAGGCCGGACGATTGGTGGAGTTGGTGCCAGACTGGCAGTTTGCAAAACTAAGCTGTTGCGCGATTTACCCGACCCGGGCTGCGCCGCAGGCCTTGTCGCGATGCTTTGTGGATTTTATTTACGAAAAAATGCAGGCAGTCACGACACAGCAGAAAACATCGAAGTGAGGATGTGCAGTACATGTCGGCGAGCCAGGAATAGGCCAGTAAACGACGGACGGTACTGCACATCTCTTGCGTCAGTTGCGCGAAAATTTCTCGGCCAGCTGATTCAGCTTTGCGGCGCGTTCGCGTTCCGCCTTTTCTGCCGCTTCCTGCGCTTTACGCTGCTCGGCGCGTTTCTTGAAACGTTCGCGCAGCGTCTTCGCGGCCAGTGCGCGCTGTTCGTCGCTCACCGGATCGGCGTTGCTGCCATCGAGGTTGAAACGCACGCTGGCATTTTGCAGCTCTTTCAAGTAACGCAGCGATTGCGTATGCGCGGCCAAGGCGCTGCGCAGCAGTTTGCGGCTGATCTCGGGTCGCTGCGCGATCAGTTGCTTATCAATACCAATGGCCAAAGGCAAGCAGTCACGAATAACGGGAAAATCTTTTTGAAGTTCTTTCAGCACACTGCGCGCTGTTGCGACGGTGTTTTCGCTGATTGTCGTTTCGGACATTGTTCTTTACTCACTGGTATTTTTTAGACGGGCGCATTTTAGCATCTCCTGCCGGGCAGTACCGAAACACATCCCGCAATCAAGCTCGTTATCTTCGGATTCCACGAAGCACGAAACTCTAGCGATTGGACTGGTAACCGCTGACATGGTTACCGGCATCGGCCGGCAGGGGCAGGATATCAAAAAGGGCGATGATCGAAAGCAGCGCCATCACCCAATATGCAATGTGGAAATCAATCAGGGGAAGCGAGCTGCCCTCGGCGGGAAACCAGACCGAGGCAACCTTGAGCACGATTGCACCGAGCGCAACGCCAAGCCCGGCACTCATCTGCACAAAGATACTGCTCAGGGTTGAAGCGCCGCTCATGCGCTCGGCAGGCACATCGCAAAAACTGAGCGTGCTCAAGGCGGTGAACTGCATCGAGCGGCAAAGCCCGGTAAAGAACAGCAACGCAATGACCAGCGGCAGTGGCGTGGTCGGGGTTAGCAGGGTGCATGCAGCAAACCCGATAGCCACCAGAACGCCGTTGACCAGCAGCACGCGGCGAAAGCCCCAGCTTTGCATTACCCAGGTGGTGGCGAATTTCATGCAGAGATTGCCGGCAAACAGTGCCAGCAGCAGCATGCCGGAGGTGGTGGCATCGAGCCCGAAGGAAAGCTGGAACATCAGCGGTAGCAGGAAAGGCGCGCTGTTGATCGCGGCCCGGAACAGCGACCCGCCCCAGATCGTCGTCGCAAAAGTCGGGATTCGCAAAGCTTCCAGATCGACCAGGGGATGCGGCGTGCGTTTCAGATGGCGCACTGCCAGGAACATGACAACGAATCCGGTCAAGCCGGAAATGGCCACCTGCGGCAGATCAAACGGGGTATGGCTGGCCAGATCGCAGGCATACATGAGTGCGCTGCAGCCGATGCCGCTAAGCAGAAAACCGGCCGTATCAAAAGGCCGCCGCCCACCGGGCTCGCCCTTGACCCAACGCAGCGTCAGAAAAAATCCGATCAGGCCCAGGGGCAGATTCAACAGGAAAATCCAGTGCCAGCCCCAATGGGTGGTGATAAAACCGCCGAGCGGCGGACCCAGCACGGGTGCGCTCAGTGCTGGCCAGGTTAGCGTGGCAATGGCCCGAACCAGATCGGCCTTGGGTGTGGTGCGCAGCACAACGAGCCGCCCCACCGGCACCATCATCGCCCCGCCGAAGCCTTGCAGGACACGCGCACCGGCAAAAAACCACAGGTTGGTGCTGATACTGCAGAGCACCGAGGCGAAGGTAAACAGCAAGATGGCTCCACCAAACACCTGCCGTGGTCCAAATCGATCCGCCAGCCAGCCGCTCAGGGGGATGAAAACGGCCAGGGCCAGCAGGTAGGCGCTCACCCCGGTGGAAAGATTGATCGCCTGGGTGTTGAAACTTTCGGCCATCTGCGGCAGGGCGGTGGTGATGACGGTGGAGTCGAGGAGCTCCATGAAGAAGGCGCCAGCCACGAGCCAAACGAGGCCGCGATTGCTTGAAGATGAGGATTCGGCAGGGGTGCTGGACATAATGAGCGAGGTGAAAGACCAGTCGCGCACTTTACGCCCGGGGAGGATGTTCGGAAAGGGAAATCCCTGTTTCTGTCACGCAAGTCCAGCGGGCGGAAGGTGTTTTTGCCCAAGGACTTGCGCAACAGGTTAACGAACATCAATCTGGATTATTTCACGCCGGTAATCAAGCGCACGCCGCGCTTGAGCGTCAAGAAAGACCATAGCCAGTGCAGCATAACCGCCAACCGGTTACGGAACCCGATCAGGAAGAAGATGTGCACGATTCCCCACAGCCACCAGGCCAGTCCGCCTTTCATTCTCAGGAAGCCAAAATCGGCAACGGCAGCATGGCGGCCGATGGTGGCCATATTGCCCATGTTGCGATAGCGGAAGGGCGCGGGGGCAGGCTTGCCCGTGATACGGGCCAGAATCTGCAGGCCCACATGTTCGCCGCCCTGAATGGCGCCTTGCGCAACACCCGGAACCACTTTGCCTTTGGCATCGGTTTGCGTCGCGGTATCGCCAATCACGAAAACATTTTCCCGCCCGGAAACGCTGAAATTGGCTTCCACTTTGACTCTGCCGGCACGGTCCGCCTCAACACCCAGCCAGGCGGCCGCAGGCGAGGCCTGGACACCGGCGGCCCAGATGATGGTTCCGGCCGGGATCAGCTTGTCGCCGATAACAACGCCGTTGGCATTGCAATCGGTAACGCGTGCATTCTGGTAGACCTCAACCCCCAGTTTGCGCAGTGCATTGGCGGCCGCACTGGAAAGCTTTTCCGGAAACGAGGCCAAGACACGGGGCGAACCTTCGATCAGGATTACGCGGGTCTGCTTGGGGTTGATGTTGCGGAATTCCCGGCTCAAGGCCGCATGCGCCAGTTCGGAGATGGTTCCGGCCATTTCCACGCCGGTCGGGCCGCCGCCGATCACGGCGATGGTCAGCAGGCGGCTGATTTCCTCCGGATCGCTGGACATTTCCGCACGCTCAAACGCCAGCAGCATCTTGTTGCGAATGGCCGTGGCATCGTCGATGGTCTTGAGTCCCGGGGCAATGGCTTCCCAGTGGTCATTGCCGAAATAGGTATGCCGCGACCCGGTGGCCAGCACCAGGTAGTCGTAATCGACTTTTTCCTGGTGATCACCCATATTGGCCCGGACCTGTTTGGCGCTGGTATCTACGGACTCTACTTCGCCCATCATGACGGTAACGTTCGGCAAGCCTGAAAGCAGGCTGCGAATGGGCGTGGCAATTTCCGCCGGGGAAAGAACCGCCGCCGCCACCTGATAAAGCAGCGGCTGAAACAGATGGTGATTACGGCGGTCGATGACCACGATATCCACCGGTGCCTTTTGCAAGGCACGTACGACAGCCAATCCACCAAACCCCGCTCCCACGATTACCACTTTGGGTTTACGCATTTTTGCGTCCTCTTCTTGAATAATTAACAAAATTGTAAATGAGAACGAAAAGCAATGAAGGACCTGGGCGGGCAACTAAGTCATGTCGGCGCTGGCAAAAATACCTGATCCAAGTGATGGATTGAGCGGGGTATGTAATTGAATTACAAATAAATTTGGATGTGTTTTGTAACTGGTGTCAAATTGATCGGAGCCTGCCAACGGCCGGATGTGTAGTTCGGCCACTGGCGAGCAGCAATATTAGGTACCCATTAGAGGCGATAGCGGGCAATTTCCTCCCGCAAGGCTACAGCCAGTTCGTCCAGAGTGTGGGCGGTGCTTGAAACCTGCCCCAAGTAACCGGATCGGTCAAAGTCCAACGGGAATTGCCGATGATTTGATTGGGAAATCAGATCAATCACTTCTTCGGCAGCAAGTTGCTCTGGTCCTTCAATCCCGCGCCAGTCAGTTGCAGGCGGTTGGCACGGCGATCTTAGGCAAGCTGACCGGCAGTTACAGCATCGAATACGTCTACCGGCTATGCGTATGGATGACGCAGATGAGTGTGATCACAGTGTTTCTGCCTAATCTGCATACCAACCGGCGCTGAGCGGAAAGCTGCGGAAACCAGGGCTGCGCTGCAATCACTTGGATGGAAAGCGCCTGTATGGAAAGCGCCGGCGTTTCGTGCCGGGAGGTAGAATGGAACATTCATTTTCCTGGAGAACCCGCCATGTCCTTGGCCCCGGCACAGCAGCACATCCGGCAAGCGCTTGCCCGTCTGGAAGAAATCATCCTCGGCAAGCAGGATGCGCTGCATCTGTGCATGGCCTGCCTGCTAGCGCGCGGCCATCTGCTGATCGAGGATCTTCCCGGTATGGGCAAGACCACGCTGGCGCATGCACTGGCGCGGGTGCTCGGCCTGCGTTTCCAGCGCGTCCAGTTCACGAGCGATCTGCTGCCGGCCGATATTACCGGCGTTTCGATCTACGACCGCGAAGACGCACGTTTCCGCTTTCATCCCGGGCCGATTTTCGCCCAGGTCTTGCTGGCCGACGAAATCAACCGCGCATCGCCGAAAACCCAGTCGGCCTTGCTGGAGGCGATGGCCGAGCTTCAAGTGACCGTCGACGGCGAAAGCCATGCGCTGCCCGAGCCTTTTTTTGTGATTGCCACCCAGAACCCGTTGCAGCAAATCGGTGCCTTCCCGCTACCGGAATCGCAACTCGACCGTTTCCTGATGCGCCTCGAGCTAGGCTATCCGGACGAGCGCGCCGAGCGCGCGCTGCTGCTGGGCGAGGACCGGCGCAAGCTGCTATCCGGGCAGGTGCCGGTTCTCTCGGTGGCCGAATTGAGCGCGGCGCAGGATGCTGCGGAAAAAACGCGCACGAGTCCGGCGCTGGTCGATTATGTGCAGGCGCTCGTCGCCGCGACGCGCAACGATCCGGCGTTTGCCTATGGCCTTTCGCCGCGTGCTGCGCTGGGCTTGACCCAGGCCAGCCGTGCCCATGCTTGGCTCGCGGGGCGCGACATGGTGATTCCGGAAGACGTGCAGGCGGTGTTCCCCGGCGTGGCCGGCCACCGGCTGGTTCTGCGCACCAGCGGCCGCCCGGACCCCGATGCCGCCCGCCGCCTGATTGCTGCCGTTGCCATCCCATGAAGCCGTTGCGGCAGCGCTGGCAGGACTTTCTGTCCCGTCGTCATCCGACTGAAAATCAAACGTTGACGCTGATCCATAAGCGTATCTACATCATCCCGACCGGCAAGGGATTGGGCTTTGCGCTGCTGGTCGCGATCTCGCTGATCGGCGCGATCAACTACCAGCTGAGCCTGGGTTTCTTCTTTGTGTTCTTGTTGGTTGGCCTGGCGCTTGCCGCCTTGCTGCACACCTATGCCGCGTTGCTCGGGCTGGAAATCGCCACGACGCCGGCCGCGCCGGTATTTGCCGGTGGATCGGCGCAATTTCCCCTGCGCCTGAACGACGGCAGCGAGCGAGAGCGGCGTGGCGTGGTGCTGGTGTCCCCGGCGGGCGAGTGCTGCGAAGCCGATGTGCCTTTGCGCGCGCAGGCCACGCTGGCACTGCGCATTCCGGCAGCGCGGCGCGGTCGGCTGACACTGCCGCGCTGCCGGATCGAATGCCGCACGCCGTCCGGCTGGTTCGTGGCCTGGTCGTATGTGGCACTCGCCGGCGATTGCCTGGTTTACCCGCAACCCGAGGCCGATGCGCCGCCACTGCCGCTCGGTGCGCAAAACGGCAGCGGCGGCATGCAGGCGGGGTTCGGTGATGACGATTTCGCCGGATTGCGCGAATACCAGCCCGGCGATTCACCGCGTCGCATCGCCTGGAAACAGCTCGCGCGCAGCGATCAGCTGCTGTCCAAGACATTCCAGTCACCGCTTGCGAGCGAGGTGATCCTCGACTGGGACACGCTGGCCGGGCTGGATACGGAAGCGCGCCTGTCGCGCCTGACGGCCTGGATTCTGCGCGCCGAGGCCGGCGGCCACCGTTACGCCTTGCGCCTGCCCGGTTTTTTCCGCGCGCTTGATCTGGGTGCGGCCCACCGTGCCGCCTGCCTGGCCGCGCTCGCACAGTTCCCGGCCGATGGGGAACCGGCGCCATGAACGCGGACAAGCGCAATGCGCTGCTGCTGACCGGCGCCACGGCACTGGCGCTGTCCGCGCATCTGGCGGCACAACCGCTCTGGCTTGCCGCCGTGCTCGTGGGCCTGATCGCCCTGCGCGCCGCGCAGATCCTGACGGGTGGCGTGCGGATCCGTTCCTGGCTGTTGCTGGCACTGGCATTGAGCCTGATCTTTCTGGTTTTTCGCGCCCACCATACGCTGATCGGACGCGATGGCGGTATGGCGCTGCTGGCGAGCCTGGTCACACTGAAGCTGCTGGAGGCCGGAGAGCGCGAGCGCGATGCGAATATCCTGCTCCTGCTGGGCTATTTCTGTAGCGGCACTTCTTTTCTGCAATCGCAGTCGCCGTGGATGTTCGCGCTGGCGCTGCTGTCCACGCTGGCGCTCCTCGCCTGCCAGCTGGCCTTGCAGCGCCCGCAGGACGGCCTGGGGCGACAGTTGCGCCAGTCTGCACGCATGTTGCTCGAAGCGCTGCCGCTGGCGATGTTGCTGTTCGTGCTTTTCCCACGCCTGCCCGGGCCGCTCTGGCGCATGCCGTCCGAGAATATCGCGCGCAGTGGGCTTTCCGCCGACCGCATGGAGCCGGGACTGGTCAGCCAGCTCGCACTGGACGACAGCGTGGCTTTCCGCGTTGAATTCAGCGGCGCGCCACCCCGCCATGCCCTGCTGTACTGGCGCGGACCGGTGTTCGAGTATTTTGACGGGCGGCGCTGGCTGCCGCCGCAACGCTATGGCATCGCTCCAGCGTTCACCGCCACGGGAATGCCGACCCAGTACACGATCACGCTCGAACCCAACCAGCAGCGCTGGCTGCTCGCGCTCGATCTTCCCACCCGGCTGCCACCCGGCGCGCAGCTCGCCAGCCGGCTGCAGGCCGTCTTTACCGAACCGGTCACCCAGCGCCGGCGTTATACGCTGACCTCCCAACTCGACTGGCGCATCGACGCCGATCCGAACGCGCGTTTTGCGCTGCAACTTCCCGAAGACAGCAACCCGCGCGCGCAGGCATTGGCCGCAGGCTGGCGCAATCTGCCGCCAGCGGCGCGCGTGCGCGCCGCATTCGATTACCTGCGGAACGGGCATTTCGCCTATACGCTGGAACCGCCGCTGCTCTCCGGCCCGGATACGGTCGATCAGTTCCTGTTCGATTCCCGGCAGGGATTTTGCGAGCACTTTGCCGGCGCGTTCGCTTTCTTGATGCGGGCGGCGGGCATTCCGGCGCGCGTGGTCACAGGCTATCAGGGCGGAGATTACAACGCGGCGGGGCGCTATCTGATCGTGCGCCAGGCCGATGCCCACGCCTGGGTTGAAGTCTGGCTGGACGAGCAGGGCTGGCAGCGCGTGGACCCGACCGGCGCCGCCGCGCCGGCGCGGATCGAAACGGGGCTGGCGCGCAGCATACCGCAGGGCGGCGATCTGCCGCTGATGCTGCGAGGCGACGGCAACTGGATCAAGGCCATGCGCCTGCAGCTGGATGTGCTGGTCAATGGCTGGAACCAGTGGGTGATCGGCTTCGATGCCGAACGCCAGCGCGATTTCTTGCGGCATCTGGGCATCGACGACTTCTTGAGCGCGCAGTATCTGGGCGGGTTGCTGGGCGGGGCCGGGCTGATCCTCGGCGGTTTTGCGCTACTGGCGCTGTCGCCCCGGCGGATCAGGGCGCGCGATCCCGCATCCCTGGCCTATCAGCGCTTTTGCCGCAAGCTCGCCGCGCGCGGGGTGGAACGCCGGGCGCAGGAAGGTCCGCTCGATTTCGCTCGCCGCGCCAGCACCGCCTTGCCGGCACTGGCCGGCCAGATCGAGGCGATCACCGCCGATTACCTGGCCGTGCGTTATGGTGCCGAAAACGCCCGGTTGCCAGCCTTGCGCCGGCGCGTGAGCGAGTTGTAAAGATCGGGCTATTCATGTCACTGCATAGGCTTGGGGGCCTAGGCATCCGGCAGCAAGTCACTCTGATCCTTCAGACCCACGCCGGTCAGCTGCAGCCGGCTGGCTTCCTTGATCAACCATTCCAGTTTTCGCACCGCTTCCGGGTAGGGCAAGCCTTCGGGGCGGATGTTGGAAATGCAGTTGCGCTCCGAATCCATGCGTCCTGTGCGCGGCTGCCAGGTCAGATACAGCCCCATGCTGTCCGGCGACGACAAGCCGGGCCGCTCTCCGATCAGCACCACCACAATTCTTGCCTGCAGCAACTCGCCCACGCCGTCGCCGAGCGCCACGCGCGCTTGCTTGGCCAGTACCACCGGGCCGATGGAAAAGCCGGCTTGCTCCAGATGACCGCGCGCTTCCAGCAAAAAGGGCAGGGCGTTGCGGTGGATCGCCTTGGACGACAAACCATCGCCAACCATGAAAACGATGTCGGCGCCTTTTTCCGGGCAGGCGGCCAGTTCGGCGATGCTCGCTTCGCTCAGGCTGCGGCCAAGGTCCGGGCGGCGAAGGTAGGTGCTGCGACTGTCGGCGGCGCTATGTACGGTGAGCGTGGAAAAATCGAGCTCTTCCAGTTGCCGACGCAAGGTGTCGACTTCGAACGGCAGGTGCACCGCATCGCGTGCCTGCGCATGCGCCACGCCGAAGGCCAGCACGGCCTCGGTCGGCTGGCTGGCGCCGGTGCGGCCCACGGCGATACGGGCGGCGGTGAACTGTTTGAGTTCCTGCCAGGGATCGAGACGGGTGATTTCGCTCATGAGATTTCCTTTGTCGGCAGCATCGAGGCGAGCAGAGGATGGCGCGCCGTGGTTTCCAGCAACGCGCCAGAGGCATCGATGATGCGCATTTTTTCCAGCCAGGCTTCATATTCAGGCGCATGGCGCAGGCCCAGCACGCGGCGCAGATACAGCGCATCGTGGAACGAGGTGCTCTGGTAGTTGAGCATGATGTCGTCCGCGCCGGGCACGCCCATGATGAAGGTGATACCGGCCGTGCCGAGCAGCGTGAGCAGCGTATCCATGTCGTCCTGGTCGGCTTCGGCGTGGTTGGTGTAGCAGACATCGCAACCGAGCGGCAGGCCGAGCAGCTTGCCGCAGAAGTGGTCTTCCAGCCCGGCGCGGATGATCTGCTTACCGTCGTACAGGTATTCCGGGCCGATGAAGCCGACCACGGTATTGACCAGCAGCGGCTTGAACTTGCGCGCCACGGCATAGGCACGCGCCTCGCAGGTCTGCTGGTCCACGCCGTGGTTGGCGTTGGCCGAGAGCGCGCTGCCCTGGCCGGTTTCGAAATACATCACATCGTTGCCCATCGTACCGCGTTTGAGCGACAGCGCGGCTTCGTGCGCCTCGGCAAGTACGGCGAGATTGATGCCAAAGCCAGCGTTGGCCTGCTCGGTGCCGGCAATCGACTGGAACACCAGATCGACCGGCGCGCCGCGCTCGATCATCTGGATCGAATTGGTTACATGCGTCAGCACGCAGGACTGGGTCGGGATCTCGTAGCGCTGGATCACCTCGTCGAGCATCGTGACCAAGGTCGTCAGCGCGCCGATGCTGTCGGTCGCGGGGTTGATGCCGACCACTGCATCGCCGCTGCCGTACAACAGGCCGTCGAGCATTGAGGCGGCGATGCCTTTCGGATCGTCGGTCGGGTGATTCGGTTGCAGCCGTACCGAAAGCCGCCCCGGCAGGCCGATGGTGTTGCGAAAGCGCGTGACCACGCGGCACTTGCGCGCGACCAGAATCAAGTCCTGGTTGCGCATGATCTTGCTCACCGCCGCGGCCATTTCCGGCGTGATGCCGGGCGAGGCCGCTGCAAGTACTTCGGACGTTGCGGCATCGGATAGCAGCCAGTTGCGAAAATCACCGACCGTCAGGTGCGCGATTGGCAGGAAGGCCTGCGCGTTATGTTCATCGAGGATGAGTCGGGTGATTTCGTCCGATTCGTACGGGATCACGGTTTCGCTCAGGAAGGTTTTCAGCGGTACGTCGGCCAGCGCCAGCTTGGCCGCCATGCGCTCTTCCGCCGTCTGCGCGGCAATGCCGGCCAGGCAATCGCCGGAGCGCTCCGGCGTGGCCTTCGCCAGCAGGTCTTTCAGATCGGAGAACACGTAGCGTGTAGCCCCGATGTTCTGTGCATATGCCATGGTGTGCTCTTTTACGTATACGACGTTATTCACTACAACCCTTGAGCCGCGCCGCAGGCGCCGGTCCAAGGGTTTAATCGATTCATGCGGGCTTGCGCGTCTGGCCCAGTGCTTCCAGCAAATCAAACATGACCATCATCGACCACGGCGTATTGCCGCCGATATCAAGCGGCTGGAACACCCGTGCAACCAGTTTGTCGTCCACATACTGGTAAGGCTGCCCCTGGCTGATCGCCGTCTTGACTGCTTCCGGCAGGTCGGTTGCCGGTTTGCCCAGTTTTCCCGCATCCGGGTGCGTCACATAGCAGGCCTGATTGGAAAGAAGCGCCACAGAACCGATGCCGAACGGTTTGCTGGCGCTCAACTCCGTCTGCAATTGCGACAACGCATAGTCGGCGCCGACCACGCCGATGAACTTGCCCTGAACCAGCAATGGCAGCATCAGCGAAGTCATAAGCACCTCCTTGCCGCCCACCGGGTACAAATAGGGTTCCATCAGGGTGTCCTGGCGACTCTTGCGCGGGATCTCGTAATAGTCGTTTTCGCCGGGAATATCGTAATTGGCCAGTGCTTCCAGTTCTACACGTCCGCTGCCCCGATTCCAATAGGGAACATAGCGGCCGGTCTGGTCATGGCCGGGGGCACGATTGGCATACTGCGCATCCAGGCCGTCCAGCGCATCGGGCTCACAGCCGCAGGAAAACGCCAGCAGGTCGGGATTGGCTCGCAGACTTTCGGCCATCAAAGCATCGATATCCTCGCGCCGCGGTGTCAGGCCGGCAGTTTTACCACCCACGATGAAATGCCGGATGCCGGCCAAAGCAACGGCAATGCGTTGAAAACGCTGTTCCAACCGTGCGGCATCGCGCGCGGCCAGCAAGGTAGCCATTTGCAGCGCCGAATCGCGCTCGGCCAGTTCGACCTCAGCGACCGCCTGCCGGCTTTCTGTCTGTATCGAGCCAAGCATCTTTGAAATGTCGGTAGTTGCGGACGCCGTATTCTCGGAAAGCCGGCGCACCTCGTCGGCCACCACGGCAAAACCTCGCCCTTGCTCTCCGGCACGCGCGGCTTCAATCGCGGCATTCAGGGCCAGCAGATTGCTGCGCTTGGACAATCCTGTAATCAACCCGGTGATGGAACTGATTTCCTGGAAACGCAGGTCCAGTCGGGCGACAAGCTGTTTGATCTGCACCAGTGTCTTGTTGATGGCGTCCGAGTTGGCCGCGGCCATTACGGGCGTCTTGACGGCAATACGGTGCGACGCTGCCGGCTGGGTTGGCTGGCGTACGATGCCTGGAGAAATTAGCTCGCTATAACTCATGTTGCCCTTGTTTCCTGCTGGTTTTGTTGCTTGGTAATCCATGAACTGAATCAGTAAGACGACAACACACGGCGTTTACGCGCCGTGTGTTGTGCACAGAGGCAAATCAGGCCTTGGAGCCTTCCAGCAGCACATCGCTTGCTGCGGCGTTGCGGTGGTGTTTGGTTGCAGAGAAATAAGCCAGACTGATCACGAACAGACCGGCGAAGATCGCAGCCAGCAACAGGTTGTAATACACCATGGCCACCAGCGACAGCCCGGCCAGGCCCAGCGCGATGGCTGGCAGGATCGGGAACAGCGGCGCCTTGAACGGGCGATCCAGCTTCGGTTCGCTCTTGCGCAGCTGGAACAAGGACAGCATCGAGATGATGTACATCACAATGGCGCCGAACACCGACATGGTCACGATATTGGCGGTCAGTGTCATGCCGCTGATCTTGATCAGCTCGTCGGAGAAAATCGCGGCAATCCCCACGATGCCACCGGCCAAAATCGCGCGGTGCGGAGTCTTGAAGCGCGGGTGAACCGCGGCGAGGAAGGGAGGCAGGTAACCGGCGCGGGCCAAGGCAAAGATCTGGCGCGAATAACCCAGAATAATGCCGTGGAACGAGGCGATCAGGCCAAAGAGCCCCAGCCAGACCAGCATGTGCAACCAGCCGCTGGAACTGCCGACGATGATCTTCATGGCTTGTGGCAGCGGATCGTTGATATTGGAAAGCTTGGTCCAGTCGCCCGCGCCGCCGGCAAAGACCATCACGCCCAGCGCCAGTACCACCAGCGTCAGGATGCCGGTGATATAGGCAATCGGAATGGTGCGCTTCGGGTCCTTGGCTTCTTCGGCGGCCATGGCGGCGCCTTCAATGGCCAGGAAAAACCAGATCGCAAACGGAATCGCGGCAAAGATGCCGGGAATCGCCGCGAGGCTGAAGGCATCCTGCCCGGACCAGCCACCCTTGACGAAATTGGCCACCGAGAAGCCCGGCGCCACGACGCCCATGAACACCATCAGTTCGAAAATGGCAAACAGGGTAACGACGAGTTCAAACGTGGCCGCGATGCTGACGCCGACGATATTCAGTGTCATGAACACCAGATAAGCGCCAACGGCCACCATTTTGGGGTCGAGCGCAGGGAACTGCACGTTGAGGTAAGCGCCAATCGCCATGGCAATGGCGGGCGGTGCGAACACGAACTCCACCAGCGTGGCAAAACCGGCGATCAAACCGCCGATAGGACCAAAAGCGCGCCGGGCATAGGCAAACGGCCCGCCCGCATGCGGGATGGCCGTGGTGAGTTCGGTAAAGCTGAAAATGAAACAGGAATACATGGCGGCGATCAACAAGGTAGTCACCATGAAACCCATGGTGCCGGCCTGCGCCCAGCCATAACTCCAGCCGAAATATTCCCCGGAAATAACCAGGCCAACGGCAATGCCCCAGAGCTGCAAGGTATTGAGCGTAGGTTTGAGAGTGTTAGGTTTGCTCATTTTAATTTACGCCAGTGTTAATAACACTCAACACTTTGCATAAACCATGCCAACCAGGAAACACGGATTTCCCATATAAATCTTTCCTGGTTGAACGATTTTGGTGCCGGATATCACAGCACTGAACCTTTACTGTGCAGAAAGATTAGGCTCGGATGAATTATCCAGGCGATGCCAGGAAACAAAATTGAATATGGGTAAAGGGTTATGATTTATAAGGGAAAACCCGCACAGGCGTGGCGGAATCTAGTGAAACAGCCAGCGTGAAACGGCATGCACATAGCGCGGCATGATCAGGAATACCACCAGCGCGACGATGGTCGAAGCGATGATGCCATGGCTGATTCCCCAGTGCCCCAATAGAGGAATCGCAGTGAACACCGGTTTGAAAAGAGGCGGGATCAGCATGGTCAGCGGCCAGATCACCGAGGTGGTGATCAACCACTGCTTCCACGGTTCGGGACGTTTTTGCGCGGGCGAGGGCGGCGTGAACCAGAACTCGATACCGGGCTGGATCTGATACTGATCTTCGCGCTCGAAAGCATCGGCAATCTCGACCAACAGCTGCTGGCGGTCGGTCGACTTGGTCCAGCGCTCGGCATCGGCGAAGCTTGCAAAGCGAATGATGATCGAATACTCGTTGCCGCCTTCGGGCGGACGGATGATGTGCACCCCTTGATGCCCGGGATATTCCGCCGCCCTGGCTGCGATTACCCGTAGCCACTGCTCGTAGCGAGCAATGGCATCCTTGCGCACGCGTTGCTGGATCAGCAGGGTGACGCTTTCGTCAGAGTGCGTCGTGCCAACTGCACTTGAAGTCTGTTCCGTACTCATCAGCGGCATTCCCCTGCTTGAATTCATCATCCGGCGGTAATAGCTAGGCCGCGAGCTTTTGGGCAATCGTGGCCACATGCGAGCCCTGGAAGCGGGCGATCTTGAGCTCGTTTTCCGTGGGCTGGCGGCTGCCGTCGCCTCCGGCCAGCGTGCCAGCGCCATACGGCGATCCGCCGGTAATTTCAGCCATGTTCACCAGTTCCGGACAGGAATAGGGAACACCGACAATGATCATGCCCTGGTGCAGCAGCGTGGTATGAAACGAGGTGATTGTGGTTTCCTGACCGCCATGCTGGGTGCCGGTGGAAGTAAACACGCTGCCGATCTTGCCGATCAGCTTGCCACCCATCCACAAACCACCGGTCTGGTCGAGGAAGTTGCGCATCTGCGCGCACATATTGCCGAAACGGGTAGGGGTGCCAAAAATGATCGCGTCGTAATCGGCCAGCTCTGCCGGGGTCGCGATCGGCGCCGCCTGGTCCCACTTTGCCCCAGCCTTGCGCGCGACTTCTTCGGGCATCAGATCGGGTACGCGTTTCACCGTAACGGTCGTGCCGGGAACGTTGCGAGCGCCTTCCGCCACGGCGTTGGCCATGGTTTCGATGTGGCCATACATGCTGTAGTAAAGCACCAATACTTTCGACATTTTCGTACTCCTTTTCAGGTTGAGGTATGGCGCGTCAAGCGAGACGCCCAAGCTAACAACGTAGTCACCGCCTTGGATGCATTCAAGCGGATTAACTTTAGAACCCGTTCACGATCTTGCTGCGAGGCCGTGATCAGGATTCATGCGCTGCTCAAAACACCCCAAGAGTGCTTCCTTCGGGCGTCCTCATGTACTTACTCGTACACTCCGGTTTTTGCGCTGCTCTTCACCCTGCTGACGACCTCTCGCGACAGATCGCGAATAGGTTCTTAGAACGCCCAGCACATGCACCCTCCCAGTCCGTCATGATGGTGATGGCCGGCATGGAGATGCGAGTGAACTGCAGCGTGCTGTGGCGGATGGGCTGCACAGGCGTGGGAGTGCACGAGTGGTGCGCCGTAGCCGCCAAACCTTGCGATCGGCGACCACTCGGGCAAGACCGGAATCGCCGGCGGGTCGAGTGGGGCATACTCCTTGGCCGCGTAAACCACCTTGCCGCCCACCACGGTCAATACCGATTCCAGCGCCTTGAGCTCGGCTTCGGGGATGCTGAAATAGTCGGCAGACAGCACCGCCAGATCGGCGAATTGCCCGGCGGTCAGGCGACCTTTCTTGTGCGCCTCGCCGGAGAACCCGGCGCTGCCGACGGTATACAACTGCAGCGCTTCTTCCCGGCTCAATCGGTTTTTTTCCGGATAGAGCGCGAGTCCGCCGCAGGTCTTGCCGCTGACCAGCCAATACAGCGAGGCAAACGGGTTGTAACTGGCCACCCGCGTGGCATCGGTGCCTGCGCCAACCGGTATGCCCATCTCCAGCATGCGTCGGATCGGCGGCGTGCGTTCGGCGGCCTGGGCGCCATAGCGCTCGACAAAATACTCGCCTTGAAACGCCATGCGGTGCTGCACCGCAATGCCGCCACCCAGCTTTTTCACTCGCTCGATATTGCGGTCGGAAATTGTCTCGGCATGGTCGAAGAACCAGCCGAGGCCATGCAACGGCACTTCGCGGTCGATCTCCTCCAGCACGTTGAGGAAACGGTTGATCGACTCGTCGTAGGTGGCGTGCAGGCGGAATGGCCACTTGTTTTGTGCCAGCAGGGTGACGACATCCTTGAGTTCGGCTTCCATGACCTCGGGCAGATCGGGGCGAGGCTCCAGGAAATCCTCGAAGTCTGCGGCGGAAAACACCAGCATCTCGCCGGCACCGTTGGTGCGGTAGAAGTCGCTGCCGGCACCGGGCGCGGTCATCTTCATCCAACGTGCAAAATCCTGTTTTTCTTCCTTGGGCTTCTGCGTGAACAGGTTGTAGGCGATGCGCACCGTGAGCTGGTTGTGACGGTGCAAGTCATCGACCACCTGATAATCTTCCGGATAGTTCTGGAATCCGCCGCCGGCATCGATGCAACTGGTGACGCCGAGCCGGTTTAGCTCGCGCAGGAAGTGGCGCGTGGAATTGATCTGGTGCTCGACCGGCGGTTTCGGCCCCTTCGCCAGCGTGGAATACAGGATCATGGCATTGGGCTTGGCCACCAGCAGCCCGGTGGGATGCCCCGCCTTGTCGCGCTCGATCATGCCGCCGGCCGGATCGGGCGTATCGCGGGTGTAGCCCACGGCACGCAGCGCGGCCTTGTTCAGCATGGCCTGGCAGTACAGGTGCAGGACGAAAACCGGCGTGTCGGGCGCGGCGGCGTTGAGTTCGTCCAGCGTGGGCAGACGGCGCTCGGCGAACTGGAACTCGCTCCAGCCGCCAACCACGCGCACCCACTGTCCCGGCGGCGTGCGCTGCGCCTGTTCCTTGAGCATCTGCAACGCCAGCGCCAGCGAAGGAATGCCATCCCAGCGCAGCTCCATGTTGTAGTTGAGTCCGCCGCGGATCAGGTGCAGGTGCGAATCGTTGAGGCCAGGGATCACGGTGCGTTGCTGCAGATCGACGACTTGCGTGCGCGGGCCCCGAAGCGCCAGCACCTCGGCCTCCGCTCCCGCCAACTGGATCAGGCCGTTGCGGATGGCCAGTGCCGATACAAAAGGTTGCGCCGGATCGTTGGTGGCGATCTTGCCGTTGTGCAGGATCAGATCAGGCTCATTTCCATCCGGTTCATTTGACGCCATAACACCTCCAGAAAAAACTTTTCAGGGCAGCGTTCCGTTAAAGCGCTGTCATGATCGCATCCAGCGACCATTGCCCCGGCCCGACAAGGCCAATGGCACAGACCACCACCAGGTACAACAGCGCCAGCTGCGGGTCTTGGCCGGTCACGAAGTTCGCATACAGGGCCGTGATCAAGATTGCCGCTAAAACAAGGGCGGCCAGCTGGGTATACAAGCCCAGAACGATGGCCATCGCACCGACCAACTGCAGCAGGCTGGCCACGATTGCGGTGAGCACGGGGAATGGACAGTGGATCGCGGCAACCTCCTGAACCAGAGGCCAGGGCGTGCCCTTGCGAAAGTAGGCAATCCCGGCGGTGATCTTGTGCCGGGCATGCACGGTAACCAGCAGCACGCCCGGCACAATTCGCAGCAGCAACAAGCCCAGATTGCTCAACTCCACGGTTTGACACCCGCTTTTCGTTGTCAGCCAGAATGATGGCGTTCTGATTACTTGCACAGATCGAACAGCAGCAGTTCCGAATCCGCATCGGCCACAATGACAAGATCCTCTTCCGCCTCGATCTTGGCGGCATCGCCAGTCTTCAGCTCAGTTCCGTTGACGCGCACTTCGCCGCTGACCAGATGCACGTAACCCAGGCGCCCGGGGCGGAAAGCATGCGAAACCTGCTCGCCCGGTCTGAGCAGGCTGGCAAAGAGCGATGCATCCTGATGGATCGAGACGCTGCCTTCGCGCCCATTGCTCGATGCCACCAGGCGCAGCCGTCCGCGCTTTTCGTCGGCGGAGAAATACTTCTGTTCGTAGCTTGGCTGCACCCCAGTGCGAATCGGCATGATCCAGATCTGGAGAAAATGCACGCCCTCGTCGGGTGAAGGATTGAATTCGCTGTGCTGCACGCCGGTGCCGGCACTCATGCGTTGCACATCGCCGGGGCGGATGATCTCGCCGTTGCCCATGCTGTCCTTGTGCTGCAACTGCCCGCTCAGCACGTAGCTGACGATCTCCATGTCCCGGTGGCTGTGGGTGCCAAAGCCCATGCCGGGCTGCACACGGTCCTCATTGATCACGCGCAACGGCCCCCAGCCCATCTCCTGCGGGTTGTAGTATTCCGCGAAAGAAAAGCTGTGATCGCTTTTCAGCCAGCCATGATCGGCATGGCCACGGTCAGAACTCTTGCGAAGGGTAATCATGGAAGCCTCGTAAGTTTTGCAGTGCCTGTTAATGGGAAAAACAACGGTCTTATCAGCGGGTTCAGTGGCCTTCGCCGCCGCCAAACATGGTCTTGGCATAGATCAGGCCCAGACCGTAGCCGCCCCCATGTGCTACCGACGTGGCCACTGTTTCGTTGTAAGTCTCGCTGCGCGCCCAGTCGCGTTGCAACTCCAGCAGATATTGCAGGGAAGTCATCGGTTGCGCGCCAAGCTGAATCATCCGCTCCATCGCACGCTCATGCGCCTCGTCGGAGACATCGCCACAGGCATCGGCAATTACATACACCTCGAAGCCCTGATCGAGCGCAGAAAGGGCTGGGCCGACGATGCAGACCCCGGTCCACAGCCCAGCCAATACCACCTTGTTCCGGTCGATCTTGTTGACGCGTTCCGAAATCCGGCCGTCTTCCCAGGTATTCATCGTGGTGCGATCAATCACCTTGTTCTCGGGGAAAACCGATTTAATCTCATCGAACAACGGGCCAGAAAAAGTCTTTTCGGCCACCGTGGTCAGGATCGTCGGCACCTTGAACTCACGCGCAGCTTTGGCAACCAATGCGGTGTTATTGCGCAGCGTGACTGCATCGATCGACTTGGTGGCAAAAGCCATTTGTGACTGATGATCGATCATGATCAACAGGTGGTTGGCGGGATTCAGCAGTGCTTTGCCGGGGGTCGGGGTCGCTTGGGGCATGGTCTGTCTCCTTGAATTATGGAATACTGGTAACGAGTACGATTCTCATCATAATGCTTTGTTTATTCCTTGCAAGCAGGTTCCAAAAGGTAACTACGGAGATCTTTCGTATGCCCCAACGCCCCAAACCGGCAACCCAGCCACCGCTGCCCCTTGATTGTCCGTTGGAATCCGTACTGGCGTTATTGGCAGGCGCGTGGACGGTGCAGATTTTGTGGTTTCTTCGAGCCGGGCCCAGGCGTTTTGGTGATTTGCGGCGTGACCTGAAAAAAGTGTCGACCAAGGTGCTGACCAACCGGCTACGCGTCATGGAAGAGCACGGCATGCTTGAACGCACGGTCATCCAGAGCAATCCGCCGCAGGTTGAGTATTCCTTGACACCACTGAGCCGGGAACTCGAGCCGATCCTTGATTGTATGGAGTCGGTCGGTCGACGACTGCCGCGTTAGCTGTTGCGCGATACGAATGTCATGGCTGAGAGGGATATTTGACATGGGTTTGGACAGAACAAACCCGCAGCCATTGGCTGCCGATTACCAATTTAATACTTCCGCTCTTGCTACCACCCTTGCTGCGGCTCGATAACCGGGGTGTAGCCAAGATTGCTGATCGCAATTTCAATATCCTCAGCGGCCAGCGCGCTATCCACGCGGACCAGATGCTCTTTGAGGTCGACTTCTACCAGTGCATCCTGATCGACTGTTTTGATTGCATCGACAATGGTGCCAACGCACAGGTTACTGGTCATGTCTTCCACTCTGAATTCGATCATCGTTTTGCCCTCCGGATCTATAGCTGGCATTGAAAGGATGCAATGCCGGAAATGCTATAGACCCAGTATTGAGCACGGTGTCTTACGATCAAGGATTACCGTATGGAGTAGGCGAGGAGTGGCCAAAAAATGATCTTGTTCCGAGTTTCATTGGCATACATCATTTTCGGGCCAGGCATTGCTGATAGCGACCATTAACCCGTTCGGCAAACCAGGATGTAGTGAGTTTGCGCGTGATCTTGCTGCTTTGCAGCCGGATTTGAGGCGATACTTCGCGCGGTATCGGGCTGCCCGCTGCCTTGTCCGCCAGGGTGAAAACACGCTGGTAAAGTGGGGTCTGGCCAAAAGCAGAGGTTTTCTCTTTAGCCAGATCCGTGGCGATTTCCTGGGCGGACAATCCCAGCTTGGTAGAGATACCCAGCAACGCGTTCGTGGTATTGCTCGGCTTGTTCACCGGGCGGCCATCCTGATAAATCAACAGATCGCCATCAGGAACAATGCGGGTCTTGGTGAGTTTGGCCAGTGCGTTCTGGAACGCCGCGTTACGGCTGCTGTAGCGTCCGGCGTTGAAGTCGGCAAAACGATACTTCATGTCCTGATAGGGGGCACGGTATTGCAAGAGATGGGCGATACCAAAATACACGCCGCCACGCCGGGTAAAGACTTCGCTGCGAATACTGCCCTTGACCGGGTAGGGGTACGACCAGACTTGCGTCTGCGCAACGGCGAAATCCACGCCGACCTGCATCGGGCCGCCGGTGCGAATCGGATTGGCGATGCCCAGATTGCGAATGACTTCCGGCGCTTCCGTGATCATGGCTTCGAAGAGATCGTTCATCTGCTTTTCAGTCTGCAGGGCATCGATACGCGCCTTGTAGCTGCGCCCCTCCAGCGAAGGCACCATCAGCGCAGCCTGCACGGTAAACAGCGGGATATGGTACTTGGCCGCACGTTGATCGATCTCTTTCCATACGATTTTGCCCAGTCCCGGCACCACGGGATCGGCTTGCCAGCTCGATTCCTGTTCAATGACCGCCATGGCCGCACAGAAATATTCCGGCGTGGGCGGAATCTGCAATGCGGTAAAAGCATTGAAAATATCAGTGGCCCAACCGGTGCGGTCGGGGATTTTGGTTGGCAGCAGTTTATCCAGCAGTGCCCGTCCGTCCGGCGCTTTGACCACGCTGGGCGAGGGAGCCGCGACCGGTGCCGAGGCGGGCCGGCTGGCAACGGCGGAAGCGGCTATCGGCAGACTGGCTGCCCGGGGTTGCGGTTCGCTCATGGACGGCAGATTTACGCTGGGCACGGAGGCAATGGTGGCTTCAGGCGGAACAGCGGTTGTTTGCGAAGCACAGCCGGTGGCCAAACCGGCCAGGGAAATCATAAACAGGGACTGGGTGAGTTTCATGGAAGGTCTGGCGGGAAAACACAAAATTGGTCAGCGCGAATAATAATGCAAGCCCGGGAGGGAAGGGTGCCTTTGCTCATATTACCGGTTCCTGAAGTTTCCATTTTCGAGGCCCTGTTGATCGCAGTTTTCATGACTCGGCCCGGCTCCGGTTATCGAGGCAGCTTGCAGGCGCAAGGGATTATTGGATACCCTACTGCGCCTCAGCCACTTACCAACTTGAGCCCAATCATGTCGACCCTGCCCGCTTGCCCGCAATGTACTCTGGAAAACACCTACCCGGATGGCGATAACTATGTTTGCGCCGACTGCGGCTATGAGTGGCCGATGGTGGCGAGCGCGGAAGCCGAGAGCAGTACCGATGCGGTGGTCAAAGATGCCAACGGCAATATTTTGGCCGATGGCGACGCCGTCGTGCTAATCAAGGATCTGAAGGTCAAGGGTTCGTCCATCACCCTGAAAATGGGCACCAAGGTCAAGAGTATCCGCCTGGTGGGCGGCGATCACGAAGTGGATTGCAAGATGGATGCCGGCAACTTCATGTTGAAGGCCTGCTTCCTGAAGAAGGTCTGAAACCCAATCTGGAATCATTGGCCGGCAACTTTGTTGCCGGCCAATGCGCCTGAGTACTGACACCGATAAGAAAACACCGCACTGGCTGTTTTTTCCTATCATGGTGTCATGACACACGATGCAGCTACGGGCAGTACCACCATCCTCTTCGGTGCTTTTGACCGGCACAATTTCGGGGATCTTCTTTTTCCCCACATCGCCGCTGCATTGCTGCATGACAAGACTCCCGTTTTTGCCGGATTGGCCGAGCGAGATCTGCGCCGGTATGGCGGCCACCGGGTCCACGCACTGGCGCAATTGGCTACCCAGTGGCGAGGGCGCCCGGTCAACCTGATCCACGTCGGCGGCGAAATCCTGACCTGCAATGCCTGGCAAGCCGCAATCATGTTGTTGCCCGAGGATCAAGTCCAACCAACGATTGCGCGTTTGGATGCCCATCCACAGGAAAGACTGGCGTGGGCACAGCAGCACTTGGGGATTAGCTCGCTGGCGCCATATTGCGCATCGCGCACGTTGTTTGCGCACATGAATCGGGTGATCTATACCGGCGTTGGCGGCGTGGACTTGGGCGATTGCGATTGCGCTTTGCGCGCAGAAGTCCTGGCCAAGCTCGAGGCAGCGGATGCCGTAAGCGTTCGCGATCAATTAACCCAGGCACAGCTGAAAACGGCCGGCATCGCGGCACAGCTGATTCCGGATCCAGCGGTAATGGTGGCCGAGCTTTTCGGCGCGCAAATACGCCAGCGTTGCCAAGAACCCGAAATTGCCCGCCTGCTGGAACAATTCCCCCAAGGTTATCTCGCGGTGCAGTTCAGCGCCGAGTTCGGCGATGATGCCACGCTGGCCCAAATAGCCCGCCAGCTTGACCAGGCAGCAAGGGAAAGCGGGCAGGGCGTAGTTTTCTTCCGTGCCGGTGCGGCGCCATGGCATGACGATCTGGGCTGTTTGCGCCGCGTGGCAGCTCGTATGTCCGTTCGAAACCTGACGGTATTCGAATCCCTCGATCTCTGGGATATCTGCGCTTTGATTGCCCATAGCCGGGGTTACTGCGGAAGCAGCCTGCATGGGCGGATTGTTGCCATGGCCTTCGCGCTGCCTCGCGTCAATTTCCACACTCCATCACAGAAAAATCACCCCTCCAAGCAGGCGGCTTTTGCCGCAGCCTGGGAAATTCCCGGCGCACCGGCTTGCGTCGAAGTAGATGAAATCGCGAGCGGTATCCGCCATGCGCTTGATGTTGACTCAGGTCTGCGCCAGCACAAAGCCCAAGAGCTGGTATCTCTATATCGGCAGGGCTTCGCCTCCTGTCTGAATTAGGTTTTGATGCTCGCCGGTTATTCGCAATTACGTCAAATACTTGGGCAAGGTCCTCAAGGCTGTTTCTATGATGAAAAGTGTTGGAATGCCCACGGCGAGTGAACCAAGCCCATGCTGCCTTCCCGGATTCAGTTACCTTTGCAGATGTTGCCGCAGCCGGATGAAACAACCTGCGGCCCTACCTGCTTGCACGCGCTTTATCGTTATTGGGGGCAGCACGAAGAACTGCAGAGTGTTATCAAGCGTACCGGCAAGCTTGAACGCGGTGGCACGGTTGCTGTTTTCCTTGCCTGTGATGCGCTACGGCACGGTTTCGAGGCGACGATCTACACCTACAACCTGCTGTTGTTCGACCCCTCTTGGTTCGTTGCAGGGGTGGATATCAGCGAGCGCTTGCAACGCCAACGGATCGAAAAGCTCCAAGATCTGCGGGTCCAGGAAGTAACAGGCGGCTATATCGAGTTCCTGCGGCTTGGCGGCCGGCTGCGCCTGACCGATCTTTCGCGTTATCTGCTGCGCGGTCTCTTGCGGCGTCGCCTGCCCATCATCACCGGACTCAGTTCCACCTATCTCTACCGGACCATGCGCGAATATGGCCAGCAGGATGAGCCAGACGATGTTCGCGGCACGCCCGGTGGGCATTTCGTTGTGCTGGCGGGATACGATCGGCCCGCGCGCACGGTACTGGTGGCAGATCCTTATGGCCCCCATCCTTATGGGGAATCCCGTGAATATTGGCTCAACATCGATCGCGCGGTAGGTGCAATCCTGCTTGGCATTGTCACCCACGATGCAAACTTGCTGGTGATCCACCCACCGCGAAGGAAGGTCTCATGAGTATCCTCGTTGTCGTCGGTAACCCGAACGACTGGCCGCTCGATGTTCCCGATGTCACGGTGGTATCCGCCAACGATTACCTGACTGACCCTGTTTATGGCAAACAGCGTGCAAGCCGCGTGTTTAATCTGTGCAACTCCTATCGTTATCAGAGCCTTGGTTACTATGTTTCCCTGTTGGCCGAGGCCCGTTGCCATAAGCCGCGGCCTGGAATCAGCGCAATAGAAGAACTTCAATCCCCGAATCTGGTGCAACCTTTGGCGCTGGATCTGAATGGCCTGCTTCAGAAATCGCTGGCGCAGATCAAGTCGGATGCGTTCACCCTCAGCCTCTATTTCGGGCGCAATGTCGCGGCCTGTTACGATGCCCTTGGCAAGCAGATCTTCGATTTACTGCAGGTACCCCTGCTGCAGGTCCAGTTTGAACGCCGGAATGGCGCCTGGCATGTGAAAAACCTGAAGCCGATTGCCACAGGCGAAATTCCTTCATCTCACCGCAAATTCGCGCTTGAAGCGGCCAGAGGCTATTTTTCAGGCCAATGGCCTCGCCCCCGGCGTCGGCGCATTCCCCGTTTCACGCTGGCGATCCTGTTCGATTCCGACAATTCTCACTCGGCATCCAATCAGAAGGCGATCCAGAAGTTTGAAAAGGCTGCGCATGCGCAGGGGATTGATACCGAAATCATTGGCCAGGCCGATCTCGAACGCCTTGCCCTGTTCGATGGCTTGTTCATCCGTGACAACACCTTCGTCAATCACTATACCTACCGTTTTTCACGGCGCGCAGCGGCGGACAGGCTGGTTGTAATCGACGACCCGTGTTCCATTTTGCGCTGCAACAACAAGGTCTATCTGGCCGAATTGCTTCCACGGCACAATATCGCGATACCGAAGACGCTGCTGGTGCATCGGGGCAATGTTGAGCAGATCATCCCCATGCTCGGCTTGCCGTGCGTGCTCAAACAACCGGATAGCTGCATGTCTCTCGGCGTGGTCAAGGTGGAATCGGCCGAGGAATTATCCGCGCAGGCCATGCGCCTGCTCGAAAAATCCGACCTTATCGTGGCGCAGGAATATGTGCCGACCGAGTTCGACTGGCGTGTCGGCATCCTCGACCGGCGCCCTTTGTTTGTGTGCAAATACTTCATGGCGCCGGGGCATTGGCAGATCATCAAGCACGACCACGCGCAAAACCACTATGTCGAGGGGCCCACCATCGCCCAGGCGCTCGAAGACGTGCCCGAGGATATTGTCAGAACGGCGCTTCGCGCAGCCAACCTGATTGGCGATGGTTTCTATGGCGTGGACCTGAAGCAGATCGGGCGTCGCTGTTGCGTGATCGAGGTCAACGACTGCCCCAATGTCGATGCCGGCAACGAGGACGGCATACTCAAGGATGCGCTGTACCGCAATGTCATGGATGTGTTTGCCACCCGGATGGCGCAACGCAAGGGACGTTGGCCATGACACACGACGCAAACCTCCGGCATGCCTTTTCCGCCTGCGGCATCGAGCTGGAATACATGATCGTGGACGCACAAACGCTGTCGGTGCGGCCCATCGCCGATGAATTACTCCGGTACGCGGCAGGAAGCCAGGTCGCAGAGTTCGAACGCGGGCACTTCGCCTGGTCCAACGAACTGGTGCTGCACCTGGTCGAAATCAAGAACATCCAACCAGATGCGCAACTGGATACGCTGGTGGCCGGCTTTCAGGGTGAGATTGCAAGCATTGACTCACAGCTGGCCCGCTTCGGTGCCCGGCTGATGCCCACCGGCATGCACCCCTGGATGAATCCGTTGCACGAAACCCGGATCTGGCCCCATCAGAATGCCGAGATTTACCGCAGCTTCGACCGTATTTTTGATTGTCGCCAGCATGGCTGGGCGAATTTGCAGAGCATGCATGTCAATCTGCCTTTTGCCGGCGACAGCGAATTCAGCCGCTTGCACGCCGCAGCCCGTGTACTCCTGCCGCTGCTTCCGGCGCTGGCGGCCAGTTCCCCCGTTGCGGACGGGCGCAGCAGGGATGTACTGGACTTCCGGATGGAATCGTATCGGCATCATCCGATGCGCATTCCAGCGTTGATCGGCCGGGTTATCCCGGATACGGTTACCAGCCGCAGTGAATATGAAACCTCGGTGCTGGCGCCTGCGTACCGCGATATCGCGCCTTTCGATCCGGAAAAGGAGTTGCAATACGAATGGATCAATGCGCGCGGTGCCATCGCGCGTTTTGACCGCAGTGCGCTGGAGATCCGCGTGATCGACCTGCAAGAATGTCCGCAGGCCGATCTGGCCATCGCCGCATTGACGATGGCGGTAGTGCGTGCGCTCTACCGGAACCGCTGGTCGGCACTGGAAGCGCAGCAAGCAATCGGCACCGAGACCTTGGCCGAGATCCTGCTTGCCTGTATCCGCGATGCCGACCGTGCCGTGATCGACGATCCCCGATTCCTGGCGCTATTTGGTTTTTCGAAAGATCGCTGTGAGGCCGGCGAGTTGTGGCAGCACCTGCTCGCCCAATGCGCGCTTGACCCGCAGCTTTCATCCGCAAGCCGGCAGGTCATCGTGACGATCCTGCAACACGGACCGTTGGCACGCAGAATCCTGACTGCACTGGGGAACGGGTTCGATCAAGCACGGTTGAAAGCGGTCTATCGGCAACTCTGCGACTGCCTGGCGACGGGGCGGCTATTCCTGGCGGGACAGGTATGAGCATCGCCCAGGACGAAACCTGCCGGTTTCTGGTCACCTGCGAACATGGCGGCAACCGTATTCCTGCACAGTATCGTGATCTATTTGCCGGGCAATCCAGCCTGCTGCGAAGCCACCGTGGTTATGATCCGGGCGCGCTTGCCATGGCCCGGGAGCTAGCGAAAAAGCTGGGTGCACCGCTCATTTGCTCGACCACCAGCCGTTTGCTGGTTGATCTCAATCGCTCGCCCAACAACCCGCAACTGCTTTCCGAATTCAGTCGCAACCTACCCAATGCTGCACGGCGCGAAATCATCGAGCATTACTACCAACCGTTTCGTACCCGCGTGGAGCAGGCGGTTGCATCGACGATCGGCACCGGGCACCGGGTTATCCACCTTTCCAGCCACAGCTTCACCCCGGGACTCAACGGCATTGAACGGCAGGCGGACATTGGCCTGCTTTATGATCCGGCGCGTCCCGGCGAAGTGGCGCTATGCCGGGAATGGCTAGCCATTCTCAAAACCTGCGCCCCCGATTTGCGGATCCGCCGTAACTATCCCTACACCGGGAAGTCGGATGGCTTGACGGCCTATTTGCGCAAGCGCCATGCCGCAGATTGCTACATCGGTATCGAACTCGAAATCAACCAGCGCATCGTGCGTGGCGGTGGCTTGGCATGGTCGAATTTAAGAACTTGCCTGGCTGAAACGTTGGTCATGACCCTTGATCGCATAGCACTGTGAATTGGATTACAGCCGGCGACGCGTACCTGTTGTTACATATGAACAGGTGCCAGTATCGTTTTTCGGTAAACCTCTCATCTTGGCACTGCGTTAATACGCACAGTACGGGATAAGTCATCTCGTACCAAAAGCAGGAGGACGAAAGATGCGAAACCTCACAGGAACACAGAAAATGCGCAGCCTAATCGTTGCGCTGTCATTGCTGCTCTGCCCGGCTGCCTGGGTTCATGCCGAGTCCAATGTCAGTGTCGGCATCAGCATCGGAATCAATGTGCCGGTGTATCCACGGCTCGTTTTGGTGCCGGGCTACCCCGTCTACTACGCACCTCATTTGCGGATGAATTACTTCTTTTACGATGGCATGTACTGGGTTTATCGGAACGACGGCTGGTACGTGAGTAGTTGGTATAACGGCCCCTGGTACTGGGTCGAGCCTGAATATGTGCCATTGTTTGTACTGCGTATCCCGGTCCGGTATTACCGCTATCCGCCGCCCTATTTCAGGGGCTGGCGTGTCGATGCCCCGCCGCGCTGGGGCGAATATTGGGGGCGCGACTGGGAGGACCGTCATCGCGACTGGAACCGTTGGGATCGCCGCGCTATCCCGCGTCCCGCGCCGTTGCCTGCCTATCAACAGCGTTATTCTGGAGACCGTTATCCGCGTGCAACCGAACAGCAACGAATTCAATCCGATCGTTACCGTTATCGCCCCCGGGAAGACGTAACGCGACAGTACTTTCGGCAACAAGGCGACCAAGGAAGGACGCGCGCAGCCCCCCAATCGCCAGAATCGATGAATCCGCAGCGGCGCATGCCCCAACAGGAACAGCCGCAGCTGCGAATGCAACCGCAGCAACCACAGCATATGCAGCAACGGCCAGTGGAGCAGCAAGATCGGCGACGTGAACACATGGGCGTGCAGCAGGAGAGGCGTGAAGCCGTGCCGCGAGCGCAACCCGTGCCACCACCGCCTGCGGATCTGCCAAGACGAGACAAGGGGGATAGGGGAGAGAAGGGAGAACCCCGCGGCAACCCCAATGGACTGCAAGACAAGGGGTGGTTGTATAAGAACGAGGAGCGCGATCAGGATCGCCGGTGATCCCCCCGCATGAAGCATGCAGGAGGTAACCATTTGGTTTGGAAGTCAGAACAGCCCCGGTCAAAACATTGGTTTTGCCGGGGCTGTTTCATTATTGTTTGTTATTCCTTGATCGCTTCTACGGCGATATCGATCTTCACATCGTCCCCAACATAAGGGGCGAACTTGCCGGCGTTGAAATCCGTGCGTTTCACGGTCACGGTGGCGTTGGCGCCGATGGCATCCTTCTTCATCATCGGATGCGGCATGTTCTGGAACGAGGTTACCGCCAGCGTTACCGGCTTGGTCACGCCTTTCAGCGTCAGGTTGCCTTCGATGGCCACCGGTTTTTCTCCTTCAAACACCACCTTGGTCGATTTGAAGGTGGCGGTCGGATACTTGGTCGTATCCAGGAAGTCTTCGCCCTGGATGTGGCCGTTGAAGGCCGGGAAGCCGGTGTCGACGGAGGTGGTGTCGATCACGATATCGACCGCACCGGTCTTGGCCGCCTTATCGAAAACGATCTTGCCGCTGGTCTTGTTAAAGCGGCTCAACTGGGTCGAGTAGCCAAGATGGCTGTACGAGAAGCGCGGGAAAGTGTGGGAGCCATCCACCACGTAGGTTTCCGGCGCTGCCAATGCCGGGGTGGCGGCGGCAATGGCCAAAACGAGCGTGGCTGAGAGTCTGACGAATTTATTCATGGTGATACTCCAGTAAATACAAAGGGTTATTTGCCGGTATTGGCAAGCAGGTGGAACTTGACCTGGATTTCATTGGCGACCGTATCGAATGCAGCCCAGGGGCCTTCGCCGATGGCGAAATCCACCCGCTTGAAGCTGAACGAACCATCGAATACGGCCTGATTGCCCTGCGGGGTAAAGGTGACCGGGGCGACGACATCTTGCGTGCGGCCTTTCATGGTCAGCTTGCCGGCAACTTCGTACTTGTTGCCGCCGAGTGCCTTGACGCTGCTGGAAACAAAACGTGCCGTCGGAAACGCCTTGGTGTTGAACCACTGCTTGCCGGCAACTTCCTGGTCGGCCTCGCTGGAACCGGTATCGATGCTGGCCAGATCCACGTCAAACGTCGCCTTGGCGCTCGCCGGTTTGGCCGGGTCGAAGCTCAGTTGCGTGGCGAACTTGCGAAATTTGCCATCCATGGCCACGCCCATCTGCTTGTAGCCGAAGCCCAGGGTGCTTTTGTCGGTCTGGATTTGTTTGTATTCGACTGCATGCGCAGCCAAAGGCAGCGCGGCAGCCAGCGTCAGGGCAGTAATAAAGCGTTTCATGAGGGTTTACTCCGGTTTGTTGGCGGGCAACATGCGCTTGAGAATGTCGTCCTTGTCAATGAAGTGGTGTTTCAGGGCGGCTGCCACGTGGCCGAGCAGAATGGCGACGAACAGCAGGTTCAGCCCGGTATGCACGGTTTGCAGCAGATCGCCCAGATCCCGGTTCCTTTCCAGCAGATCGGGAATGGGCAGAACGCCGAAATACACGGTCTGGAAACCTTTGGCCGAACTCATCAGCCAGCCGGAAAGCGGAATGGCGAACATCAGCACGTAAAGCGCAAGATGGCCGGCATGTGCGATGTATTGCGTGATTTTCGGCATGCTGGCGGGGAGGGCAGGCGGGCGGCGCACCACGCGCCAAAGCAAGCGAAACACGAGCAACAGCAAGGCAGTGACGCCCGCCCATTTATGCCAGGAATAGAGCTTCAGCTTCTCTGGCGAAAAAGATAGGCCGCTCATGTAAAAACCCAGCGCAATCAAACCGAACAGCAAAATGGCCATCAGCCAGTGCAGCCCCTTTGCGGTGCGGGAATAATGGTTTTTCATCGGGAAACTCCTCATTGGGGCAAAAATGAATAACTGTCCATGGCGATGACGTAATCATCGATGCCGGCATGGAAACGCTGGATCCTGGCCTTGTCACCACTGGCGCCCAGCGCAACGAACAGCGGCAACAAATGTTCTTCCTGCGGGTGGGCTTGCGTGGCGCCCGGGGCCTGTTGGCGGTAATCCAGCAACGCCGGAATATCGTGGGCATCCAGCTTGCTTGCCATCCAGTCCGAAAATTCGCGCACGTAAGCCGGTGTTTGCCGGACCTGGCTCCGAGCGAGCTGGAAATCGCGCAGGTTGTGCGTGAGGTTGCCCGACGCGATCACCAGAAAACCCTTGGCAGTGAGTGGCGCGAGTGCCTGACCCAAGCGATAAGCCTGCTGCGGACCGCCCCGGCTCTGGATGGACACGGGAATGACTGGCACCTCGGCATCGGGGAACATGATGCGCAGTGGTATCCACGCGCCGTGATCAAGGCCCCGTTCGGCGTCGATTTCCACCGGCAAGCCTGCAGCACGAATGACTGAGACGACTTCGTTGGCGGCTTCGCGGCAACCGGTGGCCGGGTAACGCAAGGCATGGAGTTCCTGCGCAAATCCCCGGAAATCATGGAGGGTCTCCAGCCGATCGGCAAAGCCCACGGTTGGAACAGCCGTCTCCCAGTGTGCACTGACGATGAGGATGGCGCGCGGTAGCGACAAGGCGCGCGCTTCCGCAGCCATGGCAGCACCGGCAGCACCCGGACGCAGCGCCAAATTCGGGGCGCCATGCGAAACGAAGAGCGCGGGGAGAGTCTGTTTCATTTCAGTCAATTAGATGGCGACGGGTGAACTCTACCCGGCTACTCTGTTGCGAAATAGCCTACAATTTGCAAATGTTTATTGCCAGGATGGCAACAATGGATAGGCTGGATGCTATGCACCTTTTCGTTCGCGTGGCCGAACTGGGTAGTTTTTCCGCGGTCGCACAGCAGTTGGGTGTAGCGCGCTCGGTGGTCACGCGACAGGTGGCCGCACTGGAAGCGCATCTGGGCGTCAAATTGATGGTGCGCAGCACCCGCCGGCTTGCGCTGACCTCGGCCGGCACCAGTTATCTGGGAAAATGCCGCGTCATCCTGAATCTGGTCGAAGCCGCTGAAATTGATGTAGCCGAAGAGCGCCAGATACCTCGCGGCAATATCCGCATCAGTTTGCCGCTGAGCTTTGGCCTCAAACGCCTGGCATCACTGCTGCTCGATTTTTCCCAGCGCTACCCGGAAGTCAGCCTGGACATGGATTTCACCGACCGGCGCGTCAACCTGATCGACGAAGGCTTTGATCTGGCAATTCGTATCACCTACCGTCTGGCCGATAGCGATGTGGCGCGCAAGATCGGAGCCTGCCGGATGCTGGCCGTGGCCTCGCCTAATTACCTTGCGTTGCATGGCCAGCCACAACACCCCTCCGAGCTTATCCATCATGAATGCCTCGGCTATACCGCCGGTGCCAGCCATCAAATCTGGCCGTTCATCGTCAACGGCCAACTGGAAAATTTCCCGATTCGCAGCCGGATCAATGCCACCAACGGCGATGTACTCACTGAAGCGGCAGCGCAAGGGTTGGGCATCACCTACCAGCCCGATTTCATTACCGATAGTTTTGTTGCGGCAGGCCGGCTTCAGGAAATCCTTGATGAATTCCCCATACCCGAGCTTGGCATCTACGCCATGCTGCCAAGCAACCGGCACATCCCGTACCGGGTGCGGGCTTTGATGGATTTTCTGGGGGAGGGCTTGGCTAGGTAAATGCTCTGCGCCATCACGGCAGGCTTTCCGTCGGACGGCGACCTTTAATTCCTTGAATCACGAAATTCGAAATCTATACTGATTAGTATCAGTTAAGACAATTTGATCCTCTGTTGTAGCTCATCGGCAGTGGTTTCCAATGCGCAAGAATACGGTCGAATCCATCAAGGCTGGTGATGATACAAGTTACCTGCTTTAACGCAGTCCCAAAGCAGTGCTCTTGTTTAAGTGTTAATTGCAACTAATTGTATATACAGGAAAATGCATGAGTGAAACCAAAGGTGGAAGGTTTTATGTTGTATATGCTGAGCCGCGGATTTCGGTGGTAAATGGCACATCCAAACAGATGCATATGGTTCCTGTGAGTAACCGGTATCACGTGGATATTCAAAGTGCCAAAAAAGAATATGACGAATTGTCTGCCAAGATAGGCAAGTTGCTTGGTTTGGTAGAGTCCGTCGAATTTACGCGGACGTCTGCGATGTAGCCATAGATTTCACGGTCAGTGTAGATAAACCCCACTTCTCATACCGAGAACGTGGGGTTTTGATTTTGGTGTGTAAGTCGGGCGATCACGTCCCGGGCGAATAGTAAAATTTATCCAGAAAATCCAGTGCCCAAGCACTTGTCTGGATGGGTCATTTCCTCGGGCCGTACCCATTGGTCAAAATCACTTTCTGCAACGTAGCCCAACGCGAGTGCAGCCTGCTTGAGCGTGCAACCGTCGCGGTGCGCCAGCTTGGCTATTTCGGCAGCCCGGTCGTAGCCGATGTGGGGCGTCAGCGCAGTCACCAGCATCAACGAGCGTTCCATCAGTTCTTCTATCCGGTCTCGATTGGCTGTAATGCCACGCACGCAATACGCCTCGAAGCTGACCATCGCGCCTGCCAACAAGCGCGAACTTTGCAGGAAATTGTGCGCAATCAGTGGCTTGAATACATTTAACTCGAAATTACCTGAAGCGCCGCCGAAATTAATCGCGACATCGTTGCCGAAAACCTGGCAGCACACCATGGTCAAGGCCTCGCATTGGGTCGGATTCACCTTGCCGGGCATGATCGAGCTGCCGGGCTCGTTTTCCGGGATGCTGATTTCGCCGAGGCCGGAGCGCGGGCCGGATGCCAGCCAGCGGATATCATTGGCGATTTTCATCAATGCGGCGGCAAGGGCTTTGAGCGCGCCATGCGCCGCCACCAGCGCATCGTGCGCAGCCAGCGCGGCAAATTTGTTGGGCGCGCCAACAAACGGCAACCCGCAACTTTTTGCCAGCTCGGCGGCTACGCGCGCACCGAATTGCGCATGGGTATTCAGTCCTGTTCCTACCGCAGTCCCACCCACCGCCAGTTCATAGAGCGGAAGCAGGGCAGCGGCAATGGCCGATTGCGCAAACTGCAATTGGGCCACGTAGCCGGAGAACTCTTGGCCGAGCGTCAGCGGCGTGGCATCCTGCAGATGGGTGCGGCCGATTTTGACGATATGGGCAAATACTGCCGTTTTTTCCTCCAGGCAGGTACTCAATAATCGCAAGGCCGGTAACAGTTTCGTGGCAAGGCTGATGCACGCCGCCACATGCATGGCGGTGGGGAAGATGTCGTTGGAGGACTGCCCCAGGTTGACGTGATCATTGGGGTGAATCAGGCGTGCTATGCCGCGGGTGCCGCCGAGCAACTCCGAGGCACGATTGGCCAGTACCTCGTTCATGTTCATATTGCTTTGCGTGCCCGATCCGGTCTGCCAGACATGCAGTGGAAACTCGTCGGGATGCTGGCCGGCAAGCACCTCATCGGCGGCAGCCACAATAGCCATGGCTTTATCCTCAGCCAGCAATCCCAGATCGCGATTGACTATTGCGCAAGCGCGTTTGGTCGCCGCAAGGGCGTGAATGATTTCTTCCGGCATGCGTTCCGATGAAATATGGAAGAACTGGAGTGAACGCTGGGTTTGCGCTCCCCATAAGCGCTCGGCGGGCACCTCGATCATGCCGAAAGAGTCCCGTTCGGTTCTGTTTGCATTCATGAGGCTGAATCCTTGTGCTTGAACTTGTGTCGCGTGCTTGAACTTGTAGCAATAGAACCTAAGGTTGAAGCAGCGCACCTTATTCTTTGGAGGTTAGACCATGCCCCACAATCTGTTCAATTCACTTCGCGATTTGGAGTTGGAGGCGGATTCCAGTGGCAAGTTCTATTCTCTTTCCGCGCTGGAGCAAGCGGGGATTGGCAATATCTCCCGCTTGCCGGTTTCAATTCGCCTGGTACTGGAATCCATTCTGCGCAATTGTGATGGCCAGAAAATCACCGAAGCGCATGTCAGGCAACTGGCTGGCTGGGCACCCAATGCGGCGCGCTCGGCCGAGATACCGTTCATCGTGGCCCGCATCGTGTTGCAGGATTTCACCGGTGTCCCCCTGTTGTGCGATTTGGCGGCGATGCGCAACGTGGCGCAGCGTTTCGGCAAAGACCCCAAAATTGTCGAGCCGTTGGTACCGGTCGATCTGGTGGTGGATCACTCGGTGCAGGTTGATTATTACAAGGTACCCAATGCGCTCGATCTCAATATGAAGCTCGAATTCCAGCGCAATGCTGAGCGCTACAAGTTCATCAAATGGGGCATGCAAGCCTTTGATACCTTTAGAGTTGTACCCCCGGGCATCGGAATCGTGCACCAGGTCAACCTCGAATACCTGGCGCGCGGTGTGCTGCACAAGGACGGCATTTACTATCCCGATACGCTGGTCGGTACCGATTCTCACACCACGATGATCAACGCGCTGGGTGTGGTCGGCTGGGGTGTAGGCGGCATCGAGGCCGAGGCGGGCATGCTCGGCCAGCCCGTGTATTTCCTGACCCCGGACGTGGTGGGCGTGCACCTGCATGGCCGGCTGCGTGAAGGGGTAACGGCGACCGATCTGGTGCTTAATGTCACCGAAAGGCTGCGCCAGGCCAAGGTAGTCGGCAAGTTTGTCGAATTCTTCGGTGAAGGCGCGGCATCGCTGACGGTGCCCGATCGCGCCACACTGGCCAACATGGCCCCGGAATATGGTGCAACCATGGGGTTCTTCCCGGTGGATGAAGAAACGGTGGCTTACCTGGCCGCTACCGGCCGCAGCGAAGCCGAAACAGCTGCCTTCCGGGCTTATTTCACGGCGCAAGGCATGTTCGGCATGCCGCAAGCGGGGCAGATCGATTACAGCGAGGAACTCGAAATCGACCTAGCCGGCATTCTACCCAGCGTGGCCGGTCCGAAACGCCCGCAGGATCGCATCGAATTACCGGCCATGAAAACCCGCTTCGCGGAATTGTTCTCCAGCCCGATTGCCGCGAACGGCTATAACAAACCGGCTGCCGAATTGCCGCAGCGCTATCCGACCCGCCCCGAGCCGGGCGCGCTGGATATCGGGCACGGCGATGTGCTGATCGCTGCCATTACTTCTTGCACCAACACCTCCAATCCGGGCGTGATGCTGGCCGCCGGTCTGCTGGCGAAAAAAGCGGTGGAACACGGCCTGTCGGTAGGGCCGCGGGTCAAAACCTCGCTGGCGCCAGGCTCGCGCGTCGTCACCGAATACCTGGAGCGGGCCGGCTTGCTGCCATATCTGGAACGTCTCGGCTTTCAGGTCGTGGCCTACGGTTGCACCACCTGTATCGGCAATGCAGGTCCCCTTGATCCGGCACTGGAAGACACGCTTGCCGCGAACGATCTGGTCTGCGCTGCGGTGCTTTCCGGCAACCGCAATTTCGAAGCCCGCATTCACCCGGCGATCAAGGCCAATTTCCTGATGAGCCCGCCACTGGTCGTCGCTTTTGCCATTGCCGGTCGTGCCAATATCGACCTCAGCCAAGAGCCGCTCGGCCGGGACACGAACAACCACCCGGTCTATCTAAAGGATATTTGGCCCACGCATGAGGAAATCGCACAGGTCATGCGCTTTGCTACCGATCCGCAGGCCTATCGCAGCCTGTATAGCGACTTCACGCGCGACAATCCTTTGTGGGACGATATCCCGGCAAGCAGCGGCCAGACTTATGCGTGGGAGGCTTCAACCTATATTGCCGAACCGCCGTTCTTCCATAATTTCAATATGCAAGTGGGGCGCGCCAGTGACGTGAAAGATGCGCGCGCGCTGGCCATTTTTGGCGATTCAGTGACTACCGATCACATCAGCCCGGCAGGTTCCATCAAACCGAGCTCGCCTGCCGGTCGCTATTTGCAGGCAAACGGGGTGAGCGTGGCTGATTTCAACAGCTATGGATCGCGGCGGGGTAACCATGAAGTGATGATGCGCGGGACCTTTGCCAACGTGCGCATCAAGAATCTGATGCTGCCGCTTCAAGCCAACGGCACGCAGCCTGAAGGCGGTCTGACCCTGTTGCAACCGGATGGCGAACTGATGGCGATCTATGATGCCGCGATGCGCTACTGCGAACGGGGTATACCGACAGTGATCTTTGCCGGTGAGGAATATGGCACGGGATCAAGCCGCGACTGGGCGGCGAAAGGCACGCAGTTGCTTGGCGTAAAAGCCGTTATTGCGCGCAGCTTCGAGCGCATCCATCGTTCCAATCTGGTCGGCATGGGGATTCTGCCCCTGCAATTTATCGGTGACGATAGTCCGGATTCATTGGCACTGTATGGCGACGAGGCGTTTGACATCCTCGGCCTGAAAGACGGCATCATGCCGCAGCAGGATGTCGTGCTGGTCATCCGGCGCAGCGATGGCACCACACAGCAAACGTCCCTGCGCTTGCGCATTGATACCCCGATAGAGGTCGATTACCTGTTGCACGGCGGGATTTTGCCTTATGTACTCAGGCAATTGCTTGCATACAATTTGACCCAACCGGTCTGACAAATTTTCAAAATTGGGTTGTGGATTTTATTATTGGTATGGTAGTTTACGATATGGTTTCAACGTGCCTGAAAAATCCAAGCTACGTTCTTCCCCCATTGTTGTTGAATCAGGAGTGGTTGCATGCAAGAAAACGTTTCCAATAGTTACCCGGTTGAAAAACTGACACAGTTCGCCAAAGCCATGTTTTGTGCCACGGGCATGGAAGACGACAAGGCAGACAGCCTGGCCCGGTTGATGGTCCTGACCGATATGATGGGGCACCGTACCCACGGACTGGCGCTGTTGCCACCGTATCTCGACCAGATCGAGAAGGGCTTGATGCGTAAATCCGGTAGTTACGAGGTGATCAAGGACAAGGGCAGTACGGCAGTGTGGGATGGCGATTACCTGCCGGGCCACTGGCTGATGGAGCAGGCACTGAACGAATCGTTCAAGCGCGTCGGTCAGTATGGCGTGGTCAGCATTGCGCTGCGCCGTTGCCACCACATCGGCTGCCTGGCCGCTATCGTCAAGCAGGCCGCCGATCGCGGCTTGATTGCCATGTTGTTCAATTCCGATCCGGTGGGCAAATTCGTGGCGCCTTACGGTGGCACCGAGCCGCTGTTCACGCCGGATCCGTTCGCAATTGGTTACCCGACCGCCAAGAGCCCGGTGCTGGTCGATATCAGCTCTTCGATCACGACCGTTTCCATGACGCGTACGCACTATGCCGAAGGACGGCAATTCAAGAATCCATGGTTGCTCGATGGCGACGGCAAGCCGACGACCGATCCGGCCGTGCTGGAGCATACTGATCCGCGCGGTTCCATCCAGCTGGTGGGTGGCCTGGAATACGGCCACAAGGGCTTTGGCCTGGTGTTGATGAACGAGGCCCTGAGCCAGGGGCTTTCCGGCCATGGCCGCAAGGACAATGTCACGCGCTGGGGCGGCAATGTGTTCCTGCAGGTGATCGATCCGGAATGGTTTGCCGGCCTGGATGAGTTTGTGGCCAATACCGATTTCCTGGCCGAACAATGCCGCCATAGCCGCCCGGCCGATCCGGCCAAACCGGTGCGCCTGCCGGGCGACCAGGCAGCCAAGTGCATCGAGGATGCCACGCAGAACGGGGTGGTCTACGGGCAAAGTACCTGGGCGGCACTGGTGCAATGGGCGGAAAAACTGGGCGTTCCCGCACCGCAGGCCATTTGATCTGCAAACGGTCGGTCACGAAAATGACCGACCGTTTTGTTGGCTCGGATTGGTTGATCCTGGATTACTGCTCGAATGTTTCCGGGTTTTGTTCGGCAATGCCCGGAAGCGATGAGATGATCTCGCGCAGGTGAGTGCGCATGGCGTCGGCAGCGGCAACCGGGTCGCCCGCTTCAATGCCGTCGACGATGCGGCTGTGCTGCTCGATCAGGTGCGTGATCGGCGTGGCGTCATCCAGGCTCAGATAACGTACCCGGTCCATCTGGGCCTTGATGCCTTCTATCACCCGCCAGGCATGGGCACGGCCAACCGAGTAGGCCAGTTCGCGGTGGAAGGCTTCATCCAGCTCCAGGAATTGTTCGTTCTGGCCGTGCGGCACCCGGGCTTGCGCCGCAATGATGTCGCGCAGGGCTTTGATTTTTTCGGGCAAGACGTGCATCGCGGCTTCTTGCACCACGGCCACTTCGATCACTTCACGCACAAAACGCGCATCGAGCACATCGGCCACGGAAATCTTGACGACAAAAGTTCCGCGTTGCGGAAGCACCGTCACTAGCCGCTCTTCGGCCAGCTTGATGAATGCCTCGCGCACCGGTTGGCGACTCACCGAATATTTTTTGCTGATTTCCGCTTCGGATAACGCTTGGCCTGGGCTCAATTCACCACGGATGATGGCTTCCCGCAGGTGGCGGTAAAGTTGCGTGCCAATGGAAACGGGGCCGACTTGCCGAAAGGCGCGTTCGAACGGGGTATTTTCTTGCTCCAACAAATTCTCCTGAAAACCATTTTGCAATCAACACTATTGTACCATACCAGTTTGCTTTTCCTGTACGGCGGCGGGTGTCTTGACATTGCTGGTAGAATTGCACGATTCGCTCTACAGGAAATGTCCCATGCGCCAGTACCTTGATCTGCTGCAACATGTTCTTGACCACGGAGCCAGGAAAGAAGACCGCACCGGCACCGGCACGCTCAGCGTTTTCGGCGCACAGATGCGTTTTAACCTGGCGCAGGGTTTTCCGCTGGTCACCACCAAGAAAGTCCATCTCAAATCGATCATTTACGAACTGCTGTGGTTCCTGCGCGGAGAAACCAATGCACGCTGGCTGCAGGACAAGGGCGTGACCATCTGGAACGAGTGGGCGCGCGCCGACGGCGAACTGGGCCCGATCTATGGCTACCAGTGGCGCAACTGGCCGACACCGGACGGGCGGCATATCGACCAGATCAGCCAGGTAGTCCAGCAGCTCAAAACCAATCCGGATTCGCGCCGCATCATTGTTTCCGCCTGGAATGTCGGCCAGATCGAAGAGATGGCCTTGCCGCCTTGCCATGCGTTTTTCCAATTCTATGTGGCCGAAGGTAAGCTGTCTTGCCAGCTGTATCAGCGTTCGGCCGATCTGTTCCTCGGCGTGCCGTTCAATATTGCCTCGTATTCCTTGCTGGTGCTGATGCTGGCGCAGGTTTGCGATCTTGAGCCGGGTGAATTCATTTGGACAGGCGGCGATTGCCATATCTACAGCAATCACATGGAACAGGTCAAAACCCAGCTCGCCCGCGAACCGCGATCCTGGCCGGTGATGAAGATCAATCCGGACAAAAAAGACATCTTTGCATTTGAATATGAAGACTTTGCACTGGAAGCATATGACCCGCATCCGGGCATCAAGGCACCGGTAGCAGTGTAGGGAATAAGATACCTTGCCCCCAGCAAAGCCGATCTGGGACAATACGCGGTTAATACACGGAAATGCCTTATCGCCGGCAAGGCTGGAGCAAAAACTAATGAGCGTAAAAATCTCTCCCGTTGAGGAAATCATTGCGGATATACGGGCAGGGCGCATGGTCATTCTGGTTGATGAAGAAGACCGGGAAAACGAAGGCGATCTGGTACTGGCCGCCGATTTTGTGACGCCTGAAGCCATCAATTTCATGGCTAAATTCGGTCGCGGCCTGATCTGCCTGACGGTGACGCACGATCGCTGCAAACAGCTCAATCTGCCGCTGATGGTCACCAACAACGGCGCATCGCACGGCACCAATTTCACGGTGTCAATCGAGGCGGCAGAGGGGGTTACTACCGGAATTTCTGCCGCAGACCGTGCCTTGACCATCAAGAAGGCAGTGGCCTATAACGCCAAACCCGCTGATCTGGTTCAGCCCGGGCATATTTTCCCGCTGATGGCACAACCTGGCGGGGTCTTGGTGCGCGCGGGTCACACTGAAGCCGGCTGCGATTTCGCCCAGTTGGCCGGATTGACGCCCGCTTCGGTGATCTGCGAGATCATGAACGACGACGGCACCATGGCGCGCTTGCCGCAACTGCTGGAATTCGCCGGGGAACACCAGCTGAAAATCGGCACGATTGCCGATTTGATCCAGTATCGCAGCAGCACGGAAACGCTGGTGGAGCACGTTGGCCAGCGCAAGGTGCAGACCTTTGCCGGCGAATTCGACCTGCATGTATTCCGCGACAAGATGACGCAAGACTGCCATCTGGCGCTCACCCTGGGTGACATCCAGTCCGAACAGGAAACATTGGTTCGCGTACACGAACCGCTGTCGGTCATCGACTGGCTGGATCTGGGCGAATCCTGGCACTCCTGGAATGTGCCTTCGACTCTGGCCAAGATCTGCGAAATAGGCCACGGCGTCGTGGTCCTGCTTCACCGCGATGAAACCGGTGCGGATATCTGTGCCCGTGCCTTGCCCCAGTTGCGCCTCGAACAACCGCACAAGTGGGATATGCGCACCTACGGTATCGGCGCACAAATGCTCAAATCGCTGGGAGTCGGCCGCATGCGGCTCATGTCGCCGGAACGCAAGATTCCCAGCATGGCCGGGTTTGGCCTCGAAATTGTCGGCTTTCTCTCGGATGAGAAATAATTACCCGATTTACTGAAGGAACAAGAATGGACGTAAAAACAATCGCCCCGAATCTGGATGGCGCCGGACTCAGGATCGGCGTGGTCATGAGCCGTTTCAATACGCCGGTCTGTGAAGGGTTGCGCAATGCCTGCCTGGCGGAACTCGCGGCATTGGGCGTGGCGGCACAGGATGTCTGGCTGGGTACGGTGGCGGGCGCACTGGAAATCCCGCTCGTTTTGCAAAAACTGGCGCAGAGCAAGCGTTACGATGCCCTGATTGCACTCGGCGCGGTGATCCGTGGCGAGACCTACCATTTCGAGTTGGTCGCCAACGAATCGGGCGCTGGTGTGACTCGCGTGGCACTGGATCATGGCGTTCCAGTTGCCAATGCCATTCTGACCACGGAAACGGATGAGCAAGCCGAAGTGCGCATGACAGAAAAAGGCCGGGAAGCCGCGCGTGTTGCCGTGGAAATGGCCAATCTACTCAAGGTGATCCGCTAACATGAGCGAGCCGCAAAAAACCAAGCCGCCGGTCAAGTCCGCGCGCCGCCGTGCCCGTGAATTTGCCGTGCAGGCGCTTTACCAATGGCAATTGACGCAGGATAGCGTTGGCAGCATCGAGCGTTTCATCAAGGAAAGCTCGACCAGTTTCGTGCGTGCCGATGAAGAGCTCTTCCGCATGGTATTCTTTGGTGCGGTCAAGGAAGTGGAAGGTTTGACGGTTGCGCTGGCGCCGCATATCGATCGCCCGTTTGTCGAGATCAGCCCGGTGGAAAAGGCAATCCTGTATGCCGGCGCGTATGAAATCATCCACATGCCGCAAACGCCGTATCCGGTGATTGTCAACGAAGCCATTGAGCTCGCCAAGACCTTTGGCGGCACTGACGGCCACAAGTTCGTCAACGGCGTGCTCGACAAGCTCGCCGCAGTTGTTCGCGCGCAGGAAATCGAAGGTGTGCGTGCCAAGCGTCAGGGCGCATAAAATCCATCCGTCATGAACGAATTCCAGCTGATTGCCCGCTATTTCGACTGGCCTGCATCCAATGCCGAGCTTGGCGTGGGCGATGATGCCGCGTTGGTGAGTGTGGCGCCGGGCAAGCAGCTGGCAATTTCGGCCGACATGCTGGTGGAAGGCCGGCACTTCTTCGCAGATGTGGATCCCGATTGCCTTGGACGCAAGGTTCTTGCAGTCAATCTTTCCGATATGGCGGCAATGGGTGCCGTCCCGCGCTGGTTTACCCTGGCACTGGCCTTGCCGCAAATCGATACGCGCTGGCTCGAAGCCTTCAGCCGCGGCCTTCGGGCCATGGCGGAAGAACACGGCGTGACCCTGATCGGCGGCGATACTACCTGTGGCCCGCTGACCATCTCTATCCAGATTATGGGGGAGGTTGAAGCCGGAGCGGCTTTGCTGCGCAGTGGCGGGCTGCCAGGCGATGACCTGTGGGTCTCCGGCCCGCTCGGTGCTGCTGCGGCGGCGGTCATGCACCGGCAAGGTCGCACCATTCTGCCACCCAATATTTTTGCGCAATGCGAAGTCCGGCTGGATTTGCCGGTGCCGCGCGTGGCGCTGGGCCGGCAGTTATGCGGCTTGGCCAGCGCCGCACTGGATATCTCCGACGGTTTGCTGGCCGATGCAGGGCATTTGTGCGAGCGTTCTGGTTGCGGCGCGGAGATTGAACTCTCCTGTGTTCCTTACCCGTATGTGCTCAGCGATTTGCCGCCTGATTTGCTGCAAGAGGCCATTCTGGCGGGCGGCGATGATTATGAATTGTGTTTCTCTGCACCAGCCGCACAGCGCGATGCGATTGAAGCACTCAAGATATCAACCGGGTTATCGCTGACGCGGGTTGGCCGGCTGGTAGCCGGGCAGGGTGTGCGCGTACTGGATTCCTGTGGCGAACCGCTGGTTTTGTCGCATGCCGGATTTGATCATTTTGCCTGAACCGTCCGTGACCACTTGTCCACTTGTGCGCCTTGACCGCGCTTTCCTGCTGAATCATCCGGCGCACTTCATCGCCCTGGGGTTTGGCAGTGGCCTCGCCCGCAAAGCCCCGGGAACTTTTGGCACCCTTGCTGCATTGCCGCTGTATGGCTTGCTGGTGTACCTGCTTCCGCCCATCGTGATCGTTGCGCTGTGCCTTCCTGCTTTCCTGTTGGGCATCTGGGCCGCACAAAAAACCTGCCATGATCTTGGCGTACATGATCACGGCGGTATCGTGATCGACGAAATCGTGGCCATGTGGCTGGTGTTGGCTGCTGCACCCGCCACACTGCCAGGCTGGCTGGCTGCTTTTGCCCTGTTCCGGTGTTTTGATATCTGGAAACCGTGGCCAATCAACTGGCTGGATGCCCGTGTGCCGGGTGGTTTGGGCGTGATGCTGGATGATTTACTGGCCGCGGGGTATGCCATCGCGGGTGTCTTGTTGCTGGGGCTGCTTTTTCCTGCGAACTTTTGACGGGGTGCCGTGACCCCGTCACTGCTGCATATCAGGGCTTCAATTTCTTGTGGTACTCATTCCGCGTTGCTTTCAAATTGGCGAGTGCGACTTTGGTCTCGCCAAGTTTGCCGCTATTGGCAGCAGCTTGGGCGGCATCGATTTGAGTCAGCAGCTTGGCGAGCCCTTCAGTGTAAAGCTTGCGGTCAGCGCTGTCGGCGGGTTGGTTCTTCAGGTGCTCCGGAACAAGTTTCTGAACCTGGGTAACGGATTCGCGCAAAGTAGCCAGTTCAGCTTTTATAACGGCAAGATCATCCGTTTTTTCTGCCGTGCCAAAACTCTTCCCTATGGATTTCATTGTGGTTTTGACTTCATTGTCCGCCTGGGCCGTGGCCGAAAGCGCAGTGGCCAGCAAGACTGAACAAAACAACAGGGCAGTTTTTTTCATGCACGGTTTCTCCAAAGTGGGTGCGGCAAACAAAATTCAAAGAAAATAATAATGATTCGCAGTGACCTGTACAAGCGGTAAATAGTTCCTCGCAGGCGGATATTGCCAGACCCGCAGTAATTTACAGTACGGTGCCGATGGCAGAATTTTCACCGGCCTGTATGGTCACATCATTCTCTTTCTGAATATTTTTCGCAGAAGCGGGTCACGGCTAACCCCTTGTGAAAAATACATTTATTGACTGCCTCAGTGCAAAGTGTCCGGAGCAGGGCTTCCACAAGCCCGTATAATGTGGGATCCACAGGAAATGGCACATGTACAAGTATCTCGAAGATTTTATTGGCAACACGCCGCTGGTTAAGCTGAAGCGCCTTCCCGGCGCGACCTCCAACATCGTTTTGGTCAAGCTGGAAGGCAACAATCCGGCCGGGTCGGTCAAGGATAGGCCCGCGTTTGCCATGATTCGCCATGCCGCAGAGCGCGGTGAGATCAGGCCCGGTGATACGCTGATCGAAGCGACCTCGGGCAATACCGGTATTGCGCTGGCGATGGCGGCGGCAATGATGGGCTACCGCATGGTATTGCTGATGCCGAAAAATGCCAGTATCGAACGCATTCAGACTATGAAGGCCTATGGCGCCGAAGTGATCCTGAGCGAGGGCATGGAAGCCGCGCGCGATCAGGCGCAGGCGATGGTGGATGCCGGGCAGGGGCGTATCCTTGATCAGTTCGCCAACCCGGATAATCCGCTTGCCCATTATGAAGCCACGGGCCAGGAAATCTGGCACGATACCGGCGGGCAGATCACGCATTTTGTTTCCAGCATGGGCACCACCGGTACCGTGATGGGCGTGGGGCGTTTTTTGAAGCAGCAAAATCCCGCAATCCAGATTGTTGGGGTTCAGCCTTGCGACGGCGCGCAGATTCCGGGCATCCGCAAATGGCCAGTCGAATATGTGCCCGCCATTTGCGACTTTTCCAAGCTCGACCGCATCATGGAAGTCACGCAAGCCGAGGCCGAAGAAACCACGCGCCGGTTGGCACGCGAGGAAGGCATCTTTGCCGGGATATCCTCGGGCGGAGCGCTGGCGGCAGCCTTGCGGCTATCGAGTGAAGTTGAAAATGCCGTGATCGTATCCATCGTGTGCGATAGGGGCGATCGCTATCTTTCCACTGGAGTATTCCCGGCATGATCAATCCGGATTATGTAGGTCATTTGGCAGGATTCTGTACGACCATTTCTTTCTTGCCCCAGGTGATCCGGGTCTGGAGAACGCGTTCGGTCGAGGATATCTCGCTGGGCATGTATACCCTGTTCGTGTTCGGTGTGCTGCTCTGGCTAATTTACGCGCTATGGACCCGTGCTTGGCCGCTGGTGCTGCCCAATATGGTCACACTGCTCCTGGCCGGCGCGGTGCTTGTCTTCAAGATTATTCACACGGAAAAACCGAAGAAATGATCCCGGTTGATTTGCATTGCCATTCAACTGTATCCGACGGTTTATTGTCGCCGCGCGAGGTGGTGCGGCTCGCGCATTCGCGCGGCTGCCAGTTATTTGCCCTGACCGACCACGATGACCTGCGCGGCCTCGCAGAAGCGGCAGACGAAGCCAATCAGCTCGGCATGCCGTTTGTCACTGGGGTGGAAATTTCGGTCAGTTGGGGGAAACATATTCTGCACGTGGTTGGACTCGGGTTCGATCCGGAAAATGCTGCGCTCAAGCAAGGCCTGGAGGCGGTGCGTTCCGGGCGTTGGGAACGGGCCGAACGCATGGCCGAATCGTTGGCCAAGGTCGGGATTCCAGACGCACTCGAGGGCGCACGCAAATACGCGGAAAACCCGGAAATGATCAGCCGTGCCCATTTTGCCCGCTACATCGTTGAAATCGGCAAGGCCAAGGATGTGCGCTCGGTGTTCTATAAGTACCTGAAACCGGGCATGCCGGGCTTCGTGGAGCATGAGTGGGCACGCCTGCACGAAGCGGTGGCGTGGATTACCGATGCGGGCGGCGTGGCCTTACTGGCGCACCCGGGACGCTACGAAATGGGGCCGGAAACGTTGCGCGTGTTGCTGATCGAATTCAAGCGACTGGGCGGCACTGCGCTGGAAGTGGCTTCCGGTTGCCATGGCGCCGCAGATGTATCGCGTTTCGGCCGGCTTGCCAAAGAGCATGGTTATCTAGCCTCTTGCGGCAGTGATTATCATGCCACCAACGAGGGCGCGCGCGAACCCGGACTGAATGGCGACTTGCCTTTTGGCTGCGAGCCGGTGTGGACACGCTGGTTGCCCGGTTTCCCTGCACCGCACAAGCCCGTAGAATAACGACCCATGGCCCAATTTTTCTCGATACACCCGGAAACACCGCAACCGCGCCTGATCAAACAGGCCGTGGAAATCATCCGTGCCGGCGGCTTGGTGGTTTACCCCACCGACTCGTGCTATGCGCTGGGCTGCCAGCTTGACGACAAGGCCGCCATGGAGCGCATTCGCCGCATCCGTCAGCTCGATGAAAAACACCACTTCACCCTGGCCTGCCGTGATCTGTCCGAACTGGGCAGTTATGCGCGAGTCGACAATCAAGTATTTCGTCTGCTGAAGAGCACGACGCCTGGCCCGTATACCTTTATCCTGCTGGCGACCAAGGAAGTCCCGCGTCGCTTGTGGCATCCCAAGAAATCAACGATCGGCCTGCGCGTGCCGCAACATCCGGTGGCGCTGGCTTTACTGGAAGAGTTGGGCGAGCCGATGCTGTCATCCTCACTGTTGATGCCCGATGAGGAACATCCCATGTCTGATGCGTGGGAGATCCGGGACCGTCTGGAAAACAGTGTCGATTTGATCATTGAAGGCGGCTTTTGCGGAATGGATCCAACCACGGTGATTGATCTTTCCGAAGGCGCACCGGTCCTGGTGCGACAAGGGCAGGGCAGTGCCGTGCCGTTCGGCTTGTAATTCCACCTCGCTGTTGACTCAACATACCCCAGGAAAAAGATGGAAGACCTGATACAGAAAATTGCCATCTGGGCCTTGCCCGTGCTGTTTGCCATTACCGTGCACGAAGCTTCGCATGCTTTTGCGGCCAAACACTTTGGCGACAAGACGGCGTGGATGCTCGGACGCTGCTCGCTCAACCCGCTCAAGCATATCGATCCGTTTGGCACTGTGCTATTGCCGCTGCTCTGCCTGTGGCTCGGCGGTTTTATCTTCGGCTGGGCCAAACCGGTACCGGTCAATTTTGATGCCTTGCGCCGTCCCAAGCAGGACATGCTCTGGGTGGCGCTGGCCGGACCCGCTTCCAATCTGGCGATGGCATTTTTCTGGGCGTTGCTGATCAAGCTTGCCATCGCATTGGGCGACAATACCTATGCGGAACCGTTGGCACGGATGGGCGAGGCGGGAATCATCATCAATATCTCGCTGATGGCGCTTAATTTGCTGCCTCTTCTGCCACTGGACGGCGGCCGTGTCGTGGTCTCCCTGTTGCCACGGGATCTGGCATGGAAATTTTCCCGTATTGAGCCTTATGGCATGTATATCTTGATCGGCCTGATGGCTTTCGGCGTGCTGGGCACACTGATGATGCCGCTGGTTCGGCTGGGTTATGGCCTCATTCGCCTCATTCTCTGATAACCATTTGAAATCAAGGAACTATTAAATGTATCCCGATCGTGTTCTCTCTGGCATGCGCCCCACCGGCAAGCTCCATTTGGGGCATTACCACGGCGTGGTCAAGAACTGGGTCAAGCTGCAAAGCGAATACGAGTGCTTCTTCATGGTGGCCGACTGGCATGCGTTGACCACGAGCTACGACGATGTCAGCGGCATCGAAAAAAGCACCTGGGACATGGTGATCGATTGGCTGGCATCGGGTGTCGATCCGGCGCAAGCAACGATCTTCATTCAGAGCCGCGTGCCTGAGCATGCCGAACTGCATCTGGCCTTGTCGATGGTCACGCCGTTGTCGTGGCTGGAACGCGTGCCGACCTACAAAGACCAGATCGAAAAGATGAGCCACAAGGATCTGGGTACCTACGGCTTCCTCGGCTATCCGCTGCTGCAAGCCGCCGATATTCTGCTGTATCGCGGCAATCTGGTGCCGGTCGGCGAAGATCAGGTGCCGCACGTCGAACTGACCCGCGAAGTCGCGCGCCGCTTCAACCACGTATTCGGCAAGGAAGTGGGCTATCAGGAAAAGGCCGAGGCTGCGGTCAAGAAGCTCGGCGGCAAGAAGGGCAAGCTCTACGAAGAACTGCGCACGCGTTACCAGCAGGATGGCGATGTGGAAGCGCTCGAGGCAGCACGCGCCTTGCTCGCCGACAGCCAGAACGTCAGCCTCGGTGATCGTGAACGCCTCTTCGGCTACCTGGAAGGCGGCGGCAAGATGATCCTTCCCGAATCCCGGCCGCTGCTGACCGCGGCTTCGCGCATGCCGGGCCTCGATGGCAACAAGATGTCCAAGTCCTACAACAACACCATCAGCCTGCGCGAAGACGCCGAGGTGGTAAGCAAGAAAATTCGCCAGATGCCGACTGATCCGGCACGGGTGCGCCGCAATGATCCGGGCGATCCGGAAAAGTGCCCGGTGTGGCAGTTGCATCAGGTGTATTCGGATGCGTCGGTCAAGGATTGGGTCGTTGCGGGATGCAAGAGCGCCGGCATTGGCTGTCTGGATTGCAAGCAGCCGGTGATCGAAGGCGTGCTGGCCGAACAAAAACCGATGTTCGAGCGTGCCCAACCGTACTTGGAAGACCCGATGCTGGTGAAACGCATCGTGGCCGATGGTTGCGAACGTGCCCGCGAGGTCGCCAAGGAAACGATGCGCGATGTCAAGGAAGCGATGGGGTTGAGCTACAGTTAAGCAGCAAGTTTCGTTGGGCGGGGCCAGTATCTGAACACAGTGCCGCAAGGAGGCAGCATGCGCAATTCTTTTTTTCCCATCGCTCTGGTCGTGGTTGGCGCGGGCTGGTTGCTGAATGAATTGCATCTGTTTCCGGAAGCCAACTGGATCGTGATTCTGGGGCTGGCCAGTGCCGGCATCCTGGTACTGATGCTTGAGGGGTTCAACACGTCGTCCGTCGTCAAGGGGCCGCTGTTGATTGCGGCCGGGGGGGCATTTTATCTGCACCAGCACCATGGCTTGGGATGGCGGCTATTGATTCCATCCATGCTGATCCTGGCCGGGCTGCTGCTCTTGGTTTCTTACTCGGGTAAATTGCCTGCGCCGGGAGAAAAAAAGATCCGGCGCTCGTAGGATAAGTATCCGCAGATGAACGCCCCACAGACAGCTCTGCCCGAACCGCTGGCGCATCTCTTTGGCGAGCCGCTGCGGGAGTTGCCGCACGATCTCTATATCCCGCCCGATGCGCTGCGGGTACTGCTCGAGTCGTTTGAAGGCCCGCTCGATCTGCTGCTTTACCTGATCCGGCGCCAGAATCTCGACATCCTCGATATTCCGATGGCGGCGGTCACGGCGCAGTACATGCAGTATGTCGAGGCCATGCAGACGAGCCGCCTGGAACTCGCTGCCGAGTACCTGCTGATGGCGGCAATGCTGATCGAGATCAAGTCGCGCCTGTTGCTGCCTAAGCCGGCTCAAACGCAGGAAGACGGTCACGACCCGCGCGCGGAACTGGTACGCCGCCTACTCGAATACGAGCAGATGAAACTCGCAGCCTTCGAGCTCGATCAATTACCGCAGGCCGGGCGTGATTTTGCCTGGGCTGCAGTGGTGTTCGAGAAAGAGGCTATGTTGAACTTGCCCGAAGTCGATCCGGGCGATCTGAAAGCGGCGTGGCTGACGATCCTTTCCCGCGCCAAAAACAAGCGCCACCATACGGTGCGGGCAGACGAGCTATCGGTGCGCGAACAGATGAGCCATATCCTCAAGGCGCTGGCGGGCGGGCGTTATGTGGATTTTGTCGATCTGTTCGATCACGCGCGCGGCGTGCCGATGCTGGTGGTCACTTTCACGGCATTGCTGGAATTGGTGAAGGAAAAGATGATTGCCGTGACCCAGGAAGCCGCCGGTTTACCCATTTATGCACGCCTGGCAGGCTTGGGAGATGAGGAATGACCCGACGCAAACAGACCCTCGATCTGCGAATCGTGGAGACCGCGCTGCTGGTCGCCGATGCGCCCTTGCCGCTTTCCGAGCTGAAGAGGCTGTTTGCCGAAGAAATCAGCACGGATTCACTCACGGCCTTGCTGGCTCAGATCCAGGTAGACTGGGCCGGGCGGGGCGTGGAGCTGGTGAAGCTCGCCAGCGGCTGGCGATTTCGCGCCCGGCCGGAAATGCAGCCCTACCTGGATCGCTTGAGCCCGGAAAAACCGCCACGCTATTCGCGTGCGGTCATGGAAACATTGGCGATCATTGCCTACCGGCAACCGGTCACCCGGGGCGAGATCGAGGAAATTCGCGGGGTGACGGTCGCCAGCCCGATTGTGCAGACACTGCGCGAGCGTGGCTGGGTGGAGGTAGTCGGCCACAAGGAAGTGCCGGGCCGCCCGGAACTCTTGGCCACGACGCGCCAGTTTCTGGATGACTTGGGGTTGGCCAACCTGCGCGAATTGCCGCCGCTGGCGGAATTGGGCAATCTGGTTGTAACCGAACCGGAACAACAGACAGCAAGGATCGAGTGAACTGACATGAGCAAACCGCAAATTTCCCTGATCGCCGCCGTGGCACGCAATCATGCCATTGGCCTCGACAACAAACTTTTGTGGCGCCTGCCGGAAGATTTGAAGCGCTTCAAGGCGTTGACGCTGGGGCATCCCATCCTTATGGGACGTAAGACTTTTGAATCACTCGGCCGGCCGCTGCCGGGACGACGCAACGTGGTAGTCAGCCGCAATCCGGATTGCCGCTTCGAAGGGGCGGAGGTATTTTCTTCGCTGGAAGCGGCGATTGTGGCGTGTTCCGGCGCGGAAAAACTGTTCGTGATCGGCGGCGCAGAAATCTATCGTCAAGCCATGGTATTGGCTGATGTGCTGGATCTGACCGAAGTCGACGATGCGCCGGTGGGTGATGCCTTTTTCCCGGAAGTCGATCGACTGCAGTGGCAGGAAGCCAGTCGCGAATCGCACGTGGATATTGCGAGCGGCATCCACTATGATTTTGTTGAATACCGGCGAAGCTGATTGGCCATACATCTGATAAAAACAATAAAACCGCCTGGAAGGCGGTTTTATTGTCTGATTGAGCTAAATTTCCACTCAGGCCAAGCCCTTGGGCAGGGAAAACACCACACTTTCCTCAATGCCGTCCATGGTGTGAACTTCATCTGCGCCAAGTTCGCGAATACGAGCCGTCACCCGTTCGACAAGAATTTCCGGAGCCGATGCACCCGCGGTGATCCCGACGGATTTTTTCCCGGCAAACCAGGCAGGTTCAAGTGCGGTTTCATTGTCCACCATGTAGGCATTCACCCCCAGGCTTGCGGCCACTTCGCGCAAGCGGTTGGAGTTCGAGCTGTTGGGTGAGCCCACCACGATCAGGATATCGACCGCGTTCACCAGCTGCTTTACGGCATCCTGACGATTTTGCGTGGCATAGCAGATATCATCTTTCTTGGGGCCGACAATGTTCGGAAAACGCTGCTGCAGGGCTTCGGTGATCACCCGGGTATCGTCCACCGAAAGGGTGGTCTGGGTCACCCAGGCGAGCTTGTCCGGGTTGGTTACAACCAGATTTGCCACATCGGTCACATTTTCAACCAGATACATGCCCTTGCAGGATTGACCCATCGTGCCTTCGACCTCGGGATGGCCTTTGTGTCCGACCATAATGACTTCCAGGCCTTGTTCGCGCAGGCGCTTTACTTCCAGATGAACCTTGGTGACCAGCGGGCAAGTGGCATCGAATACATTGAGTCCCAGCGCCTCTGCAGCAGCACGAACTTCTTGCGACACGCCGTGGGCAGAAAAAATCACGGTCGCGCCTGTCGGGACTTCCATCAGGCTCTCAACAAAGATGGCGCCCTTGCGCTTCAATTCATCGATGACATATTTGTTGTGAACCACCTCATGGCGCACATAGATGGGCGCGCCATATTTTTCCAATGCCTTTTCGACGATGGCAATGGCACGATCGACTCCGGCGCAAAAACCGCGCGGCGTGGCCAGTGTAATCTGCATTTTCATGCGTGTTCCTTTTTATCCCGGTGCAGCAAGCCGTCGAACAGCATCAGCGCAACGCCAATGCAGATGGCCGAATCGGCAAGGTTGAATGCCGGATAGTACCAATTCCGGTAATAAACCAGGATGAAATCGACCACATGGCCATAGGCTACACGATCGATGGCATTGCCCAGTGCACCACCCAGGATCAGCGCCAGCTGCAGGCAAAAACGTGGTTCATCCGCGTGTTTTTTCAGCAACCAGACAATTCCACCCGAGATCACGAATGCCAGCAAGGTGAAAAAATGGCGCTGCCAGCCGCCGGCGTCCGCGAGGAAGGAAAACGCCGCGCCCGGATTGAAGGCCAGGGTCAGGTCGAACAAGCCGGAAACCACAGCCAGCCGCTCGCCAAGGCCCAGGCTGGCCAGGATGACCTGTTTGCTGATCTGATCCAGTACAACAATGCTAAACGCCAGCATCAGCCATTTACGCATGCGCGCGCACCTCGCCGCTGCCAGCCACATTGTCCACACAGCGGCCGCACAGCGTTGGATGTTCGGCATGACTGCCGACATCGTCACGGTAGTGCCAGCAGCGCTCGCATTTCTGCGCCGTGGATGGTATGACGCTGATGGCGAGTTCGTTGCCCACGGCAATGGAGGCCTTCGAGGTGATCAGCACGAACTTGAGATCGTCGCCGAGCTTCACAAGTTCCGCGGCCATGTCAGCAGGTGCAGTAATAGTCACTTCCGCCTGCAGGCTGGAACCGAGCTTGCTGTCCGCGCGTTGCACTTCAATTTCCTTCTGTACCATGGCGCGCACTTCGCGGATCGCGGTGAATGACTTGGCCAAGGCTTCGGCATCGGTGACCGCCGGAACGGCATGCCAGCGGCCGAGGAAAACATTTTCCGGGTTGCCGAGCACTTCCGAGGCTTCGTGCGCGGTGAACGACAGGATCGGAGCGAGCAGGCGCACCAAAGCCTGGGTGATGTGCCAGAGCACAGTCTGCGCCGAGCGACGTGCGGCGGAATCGGCCTGCGTGGTGTACAGGCGATCCTTGATGATGTCGAGGTAGAACGCGCCGAGCTCATCGGCACAGTAAGCGTGGATTTCCTGCACCGCGATATGGAACTCGTACTTGTCGTAGAGCGCGATAATCTTTTGCTGAACATCGGCCATTTGCGTTAGGGCATAACGGTCAAGCGTCAGCAGGTCATCGAGGGCGATGCTGTTCTTGTCGGCATCGAAATCGGACAGGTTGGCAAGCAGGAAGCGCAGCGTGTTGCGGATGCGGCGATAGGCATCGGTGGTGCGCTTGAGGATTTCCTTGGAGATGCACAACTCGCCCGAATAATCGGTGGAGGCGGTCCACAGGCGCAGCATGTCCGCGCCCATTTCGCCGATCACTTCCTGCGGTACGATCACATTGCCCTTGGATTTGGACATCTTGTGGCCCTGGCCGTCGACGACGAAACCGTGGGTCAGCAATTGATCGTACGGGGCACGGCCTTGCGTGGCGCAGCCAGTCAATAAGGAGGACTGGAACCAGCCGCGGTGCTGGTCGGAGCCTTCCAGATACAGGTCGGCCGGCCATTTCAACCCGCGTGCCTTGATCACGGCAAAGTGCGTGGAACCGGAATCGAACCAGACGTCGAGCGTGTCTTTGAGCTTGTCATAATGCGCGGCATCGGCGCCGAGCAGTTCGGCGGCATCGAGTTTGAACCAGGCTTCGATGCCTTCCTTTTCGATACGCTGCGCGACCTGCTCGAGCAGGTTCTGCGAATCCGGGTGCAACTCGCCGGTTTCCTTGTGCACGAAGAAGGTCATCGGCACGCCCCAGTTGCGCTGGCGCGACACGCACCAGTCGGGCCGGTTGCCGATCATCGCCTCCAGCCGCGCGCGGCCCCAGGCCGGGAAGAATTGGGTATCTTCGACCGCCTTGTTGGCCTGTTCTCGCAGCGATTTGCCCGAGGCATTCTGGTGATCCATGCCGACGAACCACTGGCTGGTGGCGCGGAAGATGATCGGGGTCTTGTGGCGCCAGCAGTGCGGGTAGCTGTGCAGCAGCTTTTCGTTGGCGAGCAGGGCGCCGTTGTTGGTCAGCGTTTCCAGCACCAGCGCATTGCCTTCCCAGACCGTCTTGCCGGCGAACAGCTCAACATTGGAGAGGAAGCGGCCATCGTTGCCGACCGGGTTGTCGGTGGGCAGGTGGTAGCGCATGCCGACATGGTAATCGTCCAGGCCGTGCGCCGGTGCGGTGTGGACGAGACCGGTGCCGGCTTCGGTGGTGACATGCTCACCCAGGATAATGGGCACTTGGCGCGCATAAAACGGGTGTTGCAGCTTGAGGTGTTCGAGATGCGCGCCCTTGGCCTGTGCGATCACTTCATTGGCATCGAAGCCGTAGCGCTTGATTGCGGCCTCAGCCAGATCGCGGCCGAGGATCAGGAGGCCCTTTTCGGTGGCGATCAGGTCGTAGGTCAGATCCGGATGCACGCACACGGCCTGGTTGGCCGGCAGTGTCCATGGTGTCGTGGTCCAGATCACCGCGTAGGCGGCTTGATCGCCGAGCGCTACACCGCCGAAGGCCTTGGCGAGTGCGTCCATGTCCACGACGCGGAAACCGACGTCGATTGCCGGCGAGGTCTTGTCTTCGTATTCAACTTCGGCTTCAGCCAGCGCCGAGCCGCAATCGACACACCAGTGCACCGGCTTCTGGCCCTTGACCAGATAGCCGTTGGCGTGGATCTGGCCGAGCGTGCGCACGATGTCCGCTTCGGTCTTGAAATCCATGGTGAGATACGGATTGTCCCAGTCGCCGAGCACGCCCAGACGGATGAAGTCGGCCTTCTGGCGTTCGATCTGGATCGCGGCATAGTCGCGGCACAGCTCGCGAATGAATGATGCCGGCAGGTGGGTGGCTTTCGGGTCGAGGCCGTTGGCCTTGCGATATTCAACGATGCGGGCGTGAATGGTCGGGCTGTCGGTAACGGCCTGTTTGTCGTTCTTGACCAGCTTCTCGATCTGGTGCTCGATCGGCAGACCATGACAGTCCCAGCCCGGAATATACGGCGCATCGAAACCGGACAGCGATTTCGATTTGATAATGATGTCTTTCAGGATCTTGTTGACCGCATGGCCAATATGGATCTTGCCGTTGGCATAGGGCGGGCCGTCGTGCAGCAGGAAAGAAGGGCGGCCTTCCGCCTTGGCTTTGGCGCGCAGCTGCTGGTAAATGCCCTGATCCTGCCATTTTTGCAGGAAGCCCGGCTCGCGTTTTGCGAGATCACCACGCATCGGGAAGGGTGTATCGAGCAGGTTGACAGGGTATTTGCTGGCTTCGGACATGGTAACTCTCTCGTTATTAGCGCGCGGCGTGCCACGCACGGGCATGTTCACAATCTTTGGCGATCTGTGCTGTCAGGGCAGCGAGATCGGGGAATTTCTCTTCATTACGCAACTGCTGCAAAAAATCCACCCGCAGATGCTGGCGGTAGATATCGCGGCTGAAATCAAACAGGTGAACTTCCAGCACAGGCAAGGCATCCGGATTTTTCACCGTCGGGCGCCGGCCCAGGCTCGCCACGGCCGGCCACGGTTTTTCCAGCCCGTGCACCTCAACCACGAAAATCCCGGCGAGCGGTGGGCGGTTATGCTTGAGCTGGATGTTGGCCGTGGGAAAGCCCAGTTTGCGTCCCAGCTGATCGCCCTGGATTACGCGACCGGACATCGAATAAGGGCGCCCCAAGAGGTGGCCAGCCAATTCCATGTTGCCTGCAGCCAGGGCTGCCCGCACTGCCGTGGAAGAAACCCGTTCGCCGTGGTAGGCAATCGTGGGCAGATGGCGAACACTGAACGCCAAGCTTTGTGCCAGCAAGGAGAAATCGCCCGCACGGTTCGCGCCGAAACGGAAATCGTCACCCACAAGCACATGGCGCGCGTTAAGCCGCCGCCCGATGATCTCGTCGCGAAATTCAAGCGCGTTCACAGCCGCAAAATGCTGGTCAAAGTGCTGCACAACCACATAATCCACACCGGCATCTGCAAGGTATTCCAGTTTTTCGCGCAGGCTGGTCAATCGCGCGGGGGCGGAAGCCGCAGAAAAAAATTCGCGTGGGTGCGGCTCGAAAGTCATGACCGCCGTCGTCAGACCTTGTGCATGCGCGATGGCTTGCATCTCGCGCAAAATGGTGGCGTGGCCGCGATGCAGGCCATCGAAATTACCGATGGTCAGCACACAGGGGGGCAGGGTGGCGCCATGCACGCCGCGGACAACTTGCATCAGGGTCAAATGAGCTATGGAAAACCTGTGATTGTAGCGGTAAGGCGCTGATCTGTCAGGCTCCGGGGGCAAGTACTGTTACTTGTTCCGATCAAGCCGGTATCCGGGCCGGCCCGGCTTGCACGTTGTCAGCCGGTTGGCGCAGTCGGAAGCAACAACGTGAATACGGCGCCGCCCGACGGGTAATTCCGCGCGCTGATGCTGCCGCCATGGTCGAACATGATCTGGCGACTGATGGCCAGCCCCAATCCGGTTCCCGTAGCCGTGTGCGCCTGCTTGCTCTGGGTGAACGTGTCAAAGATATGGTCCAGATCCTGTTCGGGAATACCTGGCCCTTCGTCGCGAACGGTCAGACCAATGGCAGGGGAGTCATTGTCCAGGCGGGCGCTTTTAATGAAATCGATGTATATCCGGGCGCCGTGCGGGCTGAATTTGATGGCATTGGAAAGCAGGTTGACCAGAACCTGCGTGATTCGGGCCTTGTCATAAAGCGCTTCCACTGCAGGTGTATTTTCGTCGACCAGAACATCAAGATGCTTGCTGGCCAGCAGCGAAGAAATTTCCGTGACCGCGCCGCTGACGGTGGTTTGCAGCGCGCAGGGCAATTTGTCATACACCATCTTGTTGGCTTCCAGTCGCGACATGTCGAGCAGGTCGTTCAACAGCGCCAGCAAGCGTTTACCGCTGCTCTGGATGCGTTCGAAATAGCGGAAAATCTGCTCAGGGGTGATTTGTCCGGCCTTGTTGATACCCATTTCCGAGAACGACAGGATGGCGTGCATCGGGGTGCGCAATTCGTGGGACATATTGGCCAGGAAAACGGTTTTGGCCTTGTTGGCAGCCTCGGCCGCTTCTTTTGATTCCAGCAGGCTTTTTTCAATTTCCTTTTGGTGTGTGATGTTGGTCAAAAACACGAAGGTGTATTCGATCTGGCCGTGTTCGTCCGGAATCACGCCGCTATTGGCCAGGAACGGACACAACCGGCCGTCGTGGGTCGGCAGGGCGATTTCCTCGAAATGCTTTTCTGCAGCAGCCGTTGGGCTGTACGGGAAAATCCGCCCTGCCAACGCCCCCCAGATTTCCTCAGGTTGGCGGTTGATCAGGTTTTCGCGTTTCAGGCCGAGCGCATCGCAGAACGAGGCGTTGACATCGACTAGGTGGCGTTGGGCGTTGATAAGCGCGAAGCCATCGGCTGTTGTGTCGAGAATCGTGCGCTTGAGTCGTTCCGACTGGCGCACGGCTTGAGCTGCTATGCGTTGCGCGGTGATGTCTTCAATGATCAGGATGGCGCCGCGCTGGGGGGCTTGCGGGCTGAGTGCACGGCCGAACAACAAGGCCCAGAAGTATGAACCGTCTTGGCGGCGCAGTTCCATTTCGCCCCGGTAGGTTCCGCCTTCCTCCAGTCGCAGCTGGATCGACTGGCTGGCTTGAAGGTAACTGTCCTCCGATCCATAGATCAGATTCTCCCCCTGGCCGATCACTTGGCTGCACTGATAGCCAAACAGCGCTTCAAACGCTGGGTTGGCCAGGCGGATCTTGCCTTGGACGGTGAGCACAATCGCGAGCGGGCTGGCATCGAGCACGGTGCGGATTTCCGCGGTGCGTTCGTCAACCATCTCTTGCAGATGATCGCGATGGCGGCGCAATTCGCGCTCGGTATTCTGGCGTTCCGTGATATCCCGCGCGGAAATGCACAGATAGACCTCTTCGTTGAATTCGATCAGCGAAAGGGTGATTTCCACCGGAATTTTCTGGTCGCGCCGGCTGCGCAACTGCGCCTGCAGAATATGCCGGCGCTGTGCTTGCAACTCGGTACGCAGCCCGATATTGTCCGGTTGCTTTTTGAGCATGTGCATCTGCACCTGCAGGTTTTCCCACATCTCCTCGCAGTCGACCAGGAGATCCATGAAGGTCAGCTTGTGCAGTTCGGCCGGGCTGTATGCGCAGGTCTCGGCGAGGCAACGGTTGGTGTACCTCACCCGTCCGCTCTGATCGCACCACAGAATCATGTCCGGGGATTCGTCCACCGAAAACTGTGTGAAATAAAGGTGCGATTCAGCTTCGTCCACGCGGTTGATCTGGCGCAACAGCAGGTAAGCCATCACACTGACCACGGCCATCAAGAGCGCGGCAGAGGTGGCCTTGATGGTCGTTTCATGACGGAATTTGCTGAATACACTCACTCGATCCGAGATGATGCGTACGCTCAGCGGCAGATCGGTTTGATTGGCCAGTTGGGTCACGAAGACTTCCGCACCGCGACTGTCCAGCCCCGGCAGGAAGGTTGAAGACGAACGCGCGCGCTTTTCAAAATCGTCCGGATCCTGCGCGCGCAGATCTCGCCCCATGACTGCCGGATCAAGCGGATAAGTCAGCAGGGCCACGCCATCACTTCGCACCAGCTGGATGCGGATACTTTTATCGAGCTTGAGCGATTCGTAAAAATGCAGGAAATAGTTGGGTTCCATCCCGGCCAGCATGATGCCGTCGAAGCTGCCATCCGGGCGATTAATGCGACGGGTCAGCGGAATAAGCCATTTGCTGTCGGTCCGGCTGATTATCGGCATGCCGATACGGGCGCGCACGCCCTGTGTATCGCGGTGCGGGGCAAAATATTCCCGGTCGGACAGGTCAATCTTGCGGGTCGGGTATTCCAGGCCGTGAATGCGCAAGATCCCTTTTTCATCCATCGCGATAATGGCCCGGGTTTGCGGCGTGAGTTCTACCTTGGCTTTGAATTGCTCATGCCCCGAACGCTCGTCGGCGCTGTTGACGCCGCCCACGCGCTGCAGATCCTCGCTGATATTCTGCATGGCCTGCTCGACGGAGATGATCGTGCGCGTGGCGTGTTCATCCAGCAATCGCGCCAGTGAAAAAGTCTGTTGTTCAATTTCATGCAATGTTCGCTGGTAATCCCGCCATGAGGACCAAGCGATAACGATGCAGACAATCAGCATGGTCAGGGTGTAGAGCGTGACAATCCCGACGCGCAAGGGACGCAGTAGCGGCCTTGAGGACTCTTTGCTTGGCGGATTGACGTGGTGTTCAAACCAGTTTTTCAAGGTATCGGCCTACCCTTAAGTGGCGGACTGCTTGTTCTCGAGTTCTTCCCAGCGGACAAAGCCATTTTGAAGGTCTGCTTCAAGTTTCTCGATTTTAGACTGTATATCACGCGCTTTCTGGGGGGATTCCCGGTAGAGCGCAGGATCTGTCAATGCCCGCTGCAAATCGGTTAATTCCTGCTCCCAGCCGGCTATTTGATCAGGGAGCGCGGCCAGTTCCTTTTCTTCGTTCCAGCTAAGCTTGTTCTTGCGATTGCGCTCGGGCTGCCGGCGCTCGGCAGGCGCCACTGATACTTTCTTTTCCACGGACTGGGTTGCTTGCATCCGAGCGCGCGCCTCGATCCAGTCGGCATAACCGCCGGCATTTTCGTAGAGCTTGCCATCGCCTTCGAAGACAATGACCTGGGTTACCACATTGTCGAGGAAAGCCCGGTCATGGCTGACCAGGAATACCGTGCCCGGATAATCCGCCAGCAGTTGCTCCAGCAGTTCCAGGGTGTCGATATCCAGATCGTTGGTCGGTTCATCGAGCACCAGCACGTTGGCCGGGCGCGTGAACAGGCGCGCCAGCAGCAAACGGTTGCGCTCTCCTCCCGACAGCGATTTGACCGGACTGCGCGCGCGTTCCGGCGCAAACAGGAACTCTTCGAGATAACCCATCACATGTTTGCGGCTACCGCCGATTTCGACGAATTCGTTCCCCTGGCTAACGACATCCACCACGGCCGCCTCTTCGTCGAGCTGTTCGCGGAACTGGTCGAAATAAGCAATCTGTAAATTGGTGCCGCGCTTGATGGTGCCCGAATCGGGCTCGATCTCGCCCAGAATCAGTTTCAGCAGCGTGGTTTTGCCGGCGCCATTGGGGCCGATCAGGCCGATGCGATCACCGCGTTGCAGCCGTGTGGTGAAATCCTGGATCAATACCTTGTCGCCATAGGCCTTGCTGACGTGCTCCAGCTCTGCCACCAGCTTGCCGGAACGCTCACCGGCATCCACTTGCAGCTTGATGCTGCCCATAACTTCGCGCCGGGCCGCTCGCTCACGGCGCAGCTGTTCCAGCCGCAGTACCCGGCCTTCATTGCGAGTGCGGCGCGCTTCAACGCCTTTGCGTATCCAGACTTCTTCCTGCGCCAGGAATTTATCGAACTTGCGGTTGACCACATCTTCCTGTGCCAACTGCTCGGCCTTGCGGGTTTGATACTGGCTGAAGTTGCCGGGAAAGCTCGCCAGCCTGCCACGATCCAGCTCCAGAATACGGGTGGAGACGTTATCGAGAAAGCGACGGTCATGGGTGATAAAGAGGACGCTGCCGCCAAAATTCTTCAGCAGATTCTCCAGCCATTCGATCGCGGCCACATCCAGATGGTTGGTCGGTTCATCGAGCAGCAGCAGTTGCGGCTCGGAAACCAGAGCCCGGGCGAGCGCCACGCGTTTTTTCCAGCCACCGGACAGTTCGGAAATCAAGGTATCGGTCGGCAATGACAGGTGCGACAGGGTGGAGGCAATCAACGAATCGAGCCGCCAGCCGTCACGCGCTTCGAGTTCATGCTGAAGTTCAGTCAAATGCGCCAGACCCGCATCGGATCCATCCAGGGCGTGAATGGCGGTGTGGTAATCAAGCAGCAACTGCCGTACGTTGCCCAAGCCTTCTGCCACGGCCTCGAATACCGTGTGTGCCGGGTCGAGTGCCGGTTCCTGGGGAACAAAAGCCACTCGTGCTTCGTCACTGATGCGGATATCCCCTTCATCCAGCCGGATCTGGCCGGCAATGGCTTTCAGTAGCGAGGATTTTCCCGCGCCATTTCGCCCGATGATACCGACGCGCTCGCCCGGTTCCAGGGTGAAGGCGGCTGCATCCAGCAGGGGCCAGTGACCAAAGGCGAGATGCGCGTTTTCGACAAGCAGGAGAGCCATTTTTTACAATTTTTCAGGGAAAGCAGGAACGGCGATTATAACGGCTGCCGGCAAGAGATAGCTGCAAGAACCCGGCCAAGCAACTAAGATTCCATAGTCTTTGTAAAAAAAATGCCGATGAAACATTTGCTTTGCTGTCTTTTTCTGCTTGTTTTTACCCCGCCCTCCTGGGCGGCGAAGCCGGCTGCAAACCAGGCGCAGCCCTCTGCCGCGAGACCCACTCAGATCAATGTGCTGGTGGCCTTGGGGCCATCCACCTATTTTTTCCGCGACGGCCGGCCGCACGGCGTTGAATATGCCTGGCTGCTGGAATTTGAAAAATTTGCCAACCAGGGCCGGGACAAATCCAGACAGGTGCGTTTGCAATTTACCCCCGCCGACCCGGGTGAGCTGATCCCGGCACTCTACGATGGGAAAGGGGATATGGCTGCCGGACTGATTCCCGCCTCCGAAGGACTGCGTCAGCTCGTTACTCTTTCCGATCCCTATCTTGTCGATCACTGGTGCGTCTCGGGCGCCAAGACTGCGGATATGCCGCAAGATTTGGACGAACTGGCTACGCAAAGCGTGATTCAGCCCATGGGCAGCTATGCGCGACGCTTGTTGCTTGATACCAATGAAACCCGCCGGCTGGAAGGCAAGACCGAGATCGTTGCCGAAGAAGCGCCAATTGGAGTCACCACGGAAAAATTACTCGGCGAGGCAAACAAAGGCAGCAAAAAACTGACTTTGGCCAGCCGGTTTGTCAGTACGCTTTGGAGCAAGGTATTTGCCAAAACGGCACAAGGGGTTTGCCTGGAGCAGCCTGTTCCGGTGGTCTGGGCGGTTCGCCGTGAAAACAACCCGTTGCTTGCAGAACTCAATCGATTTATTGGTGCCAAGAAAGCCACCCTGGTCAACCGCGGTATTGAACTGACCCGCACCTATTTGCATCCGAATGGTGTCGGAAAACCTTCCCGGGCAATTGATCCGCTCGACAAACTGGCTTTTTTTGCCCCCATCTTTCAGCTCGCCGCCAGCGCCAACAATCTTGACTGGTTATTGCTGGCGGCCATTGGCCAGCGAGAATCCGGGCTTTCAGCTATCAAGCGAGAAAGCGGGCCAACCGGCGTTATGCAGGTTGATCCGGCAACTGCTCGCAAAATGGGCGTCAAAGATCCGCACGATACCGGGCAAAATGTGACCGCCGCCGCACGCTATCTTGGTCATTTGCGGGAAATATTCAATAACCCGGAAATTACGCCGGAAGATCGGCTTTACTTCATGCTTGCGGCGTACAACGCGGGGGAGGGCCGTTTGCAAGGACTGCGCAGCAAAGCCGCTTCGCAAGGATTTGATCCCAATCGCTGGCACGGGCATGTCGAGGTCATTGCCCAGCGTACGGTCGGGCAGCGCATGGTGGATTATGTATCCGCGGTCAGCCGCTATTACATGGCCTATCAGTCGGCCGATCGCAAACGGCAACTGGATGTTGTGCGTAGCGCAAGTGCGCCCGCATCGCAATGAAAACCCTTCGTGCGCCCATGCATGTCTGCCGGCCCGATGCCTTATCTGGTCTTTCCGCTGACCAGAATCAAAATTCCGTAATTTGAATCCACAGACTACTTGTTATCCCTAGTCTTTGGCCTTAGTGTGCTAACTCGTATCAGCTTCTTGCTGAGGTTTTGTCTTTTAACTTTCCGATGCAGTCGGCGCGACGAATGGTTTGCCGGACATCGGCAGCAGCACCGAAAGGAGACATCCAATGTTGCGTGGTATCAATCCACTTATTTCCGCTGATCTTTTGTGGGTGCTCGATTCGATGGGGCACGGCGATACCTTGTTGATTGCAGACCGGAATTTTCCATCTCATTCCGTGGCCAAGGAAACTGTCACTGGCCGGTTGATCGAGATGCCGGGCCTGCTGGTGACCGATGCACTGGAGGCTGTCTTATCACTGTTTCCACTCGATGAATTTGTAGAGACACCCATTCTTTGCATGGAACAGGATGGGCAACCCGGCCTGCTGTTACCGGGGCATGAGCAATCCCTGGCGATTTGCCGAAAAATGGAAAACCGTCCGGTAGCGATGGGCAGCCTTGAGCGTCAAACATTCTATGCGGCATCTCGACAGTGCTATGCGGTGGTGCGTACGAGTGAACACCGGCCCTATATCAACCTGATCCTGAAAAAAGGCACACTCAACCCCTGAGTGAGATGCTGCTGCGTAGAAACATTAGGAATACTGCCGTTTGCCAGACAGCCTGAGGTTTCGGGCTATTCAAGATCAACGTTGGTCAAAAAAGCCCCTATCCCGTAGTTCTAATATTGTGACTACAGAATTTTCATGCTAATTTAGCTAAAAGCTAACTCGAATCAGCAAAACAGGAAAAGAAAATGGATTCGCAAGTTTTTGTCGGTATCGATGTGGGTTCTGCCAGTGTGCGGGCCGGTTTGTTTGATGCGCAGGGAAAGCGCCTGGCCTTTGCCGTGCGGCCGATTCAGCAGTTTCACCCCAAGGCACTGTATGTCGAGCAATCCTCGCACGATATCTGGGCGCAGACCTGTGCGGCGATGAAAGAAGCGGTAGCGCTGGCCAGGATCGATCCGGCTGCAATTATCGCCATCGGTGTGGATGCCACCTGTTCGCTGGTTGCTGTCGGCCCTGAAGGACAGCCGGTTTCCATGGCCGAGAGCGGCAATGCCGAACACGACATCATCATGTGGATGGATCACCGTGCTGCGGATGAAACCGCTGCGATCAATGCCACACATGATCCGGCACTGGCTTATGTCGGCGGCGAAGTCAGCATCGAGATGGAATTGCCCAAGGTGCTGTGGCTGAAAAAGCATTTTCCCGAGCGCTATGCCAAAACCTGGCGCTTCTTCGATCTGGCCGATTATCTGGTGTGGCGCTTGACCGATGCCGATGTGGCCAGCGTGTGCACGCTGACCTGCAAATGGAATTACCTCGCCCACGAAAACCGCTTCAGCGAAAGCATGCTGAATGCCGTGGGTCTGGATGATCTGGTTGCCAAAGTTCCGGCGCAGGTGCTTCCTTTGGGGGCAGTGGCTGGCAGACTGAGCAGCAAGGCTGCTGCCGAACTGGGTGTTCCGGCCGGAATCGTCGTTGCCTCGGGCATCATCGACGCCCATGCCGGCGGTTTGGCACTGACCAGCACTGCGCCGGACGGCAGCCTCGCCATCATCGGCGGCACCTCGAACTGCCATATGGTGGTCAGCCCCGATCCGGTGATGGTGCCGGGTGTCTGGGGGCCGTATTTCGGCGCGATGCTGCCCGGCTACTGGCTGAACGAAGGCGGGCAGAGCGCTGCGGGCGCCTTGTTGGACTGGACCTTGCGCCAGAGCGATGCCTGGCCGCTGCTCGAATCCACGGCGCAGGCCGAAAATCGCAATGTTTATGCCGTATTGAACGACTGGCTGGCCGATCTGGAAAGCCGCGAAACCTGGCCCACGCGCGATTTGCATGTGCTGTCGGATCATCACGGCAACCGCTCGCCACGCGCAAATCCGGCAGCTCGCGGCGTGGTCGTCGGGCTGACACTGGAACAGGGCAGGGATGCGCTGGCCCGGCTATACCTCGCCACCTTGCAGGCGCTGGCCTACGGCACCCGCCACATCATCGAGAGCATGAATGCCGCCGGACACAAGGTCGAACGCATCGTGATGTGCGGCGGCGGCACCAAGAACCCGTACTGGCTGCGCGAGCATGCCGATGCCACTGGCTGCACGATTCATCTGGTCAGCGAAGAAGATGCGGTGACGCTGGGCGCCGCCCTGATGGGCGCAGTGGCTTGTGGCGCTTTTCCCACGATGCCCGCCGCAGCGGCCGAGATGGTCCGCCCCGGCGGCAGCATTGCAGCCAGAGCCGAAACCCAAGCTTTCCACGATGCTAAATACGCGATTTACCTGCAGCTCTACCAGGATATGGAACGTTGCCGCGCTGCCATGAACGCCTGGCACTAACTCACTCCGTCTGATTTGAACAAAGGATGACAAGCATGTTGAACCTGAATCTCCCCCCCGCCAAACCGCTGATCCGCGCCGAGAAAAACGAAGTGCTGCTGGTGACCAACGCCGATCTGCGCGAATCGGCCAACGTGGAATGCTGGCCGGTACAAAACAAGTTCGAAGCCAAGCTGGAAGAAGCCTTGAGCAAGCGCTGTGGCTGCACCGCCAAGCGGGCCCACCTCTTCAAGGGTGACAAGGGCCACGGCTTTATCAGCAGCCAGCGTGAAGGCAGTGATCTGTTTGCCACGATTGATCCGGATGCGCCGGTGATCGTGCTGCTGACAGCCTGGCAGTATTCGCATCACTTGGCGCCGAGCCTTGCCAAACACAATGGCCCGATCCTGCTGCTGGCCAATTTTGATGGTACCTGGCCGGGGCTCGTTGGCATGCTATGCATGGCCGGTACGCTGACCAGCCTTGGCAAGGAGTATTCGCGCCTGTGGTCGGCCAATTTCGACGACGAATTCTTCTATAACGGCCTGGAATCCTGGCTCAAGACCGGCAAGATCAAGCACGATACCTCCTATCTACAGCCGGTCACTTCGGCGCATCCGGCATCAAGCACACCGGCCTGGGACATCGGCCGCAAAGTGGGTGAGTATGTGCTGCAGCATAAAGAGATCATGGGTCTCTTCGATACTTTCTGCATGGGCATGATCAACGGCGTTTTCCCGCAGAAGGCGCTGGTCGATATCGGCATGCCGCTGGAAGGCTTGTCGCAATCGGCGCTGCTGGTGGAAATGGCCAAGGTGCCGCATGAACTGCGCGAAGCCTGTCTGGCCTGGTATGAATTGCGCGGCATGAAATTCCAGTTCGGCACCGATCCGGCCAAAGAGTTGACGCGTGACCAGGTGCTGGAGCAATGCGCGATGATGATCGCCATGGCGCGTTTCACACAGCGCTTCGGTCTTTCTTGCGTCGGCGTGCAATACCAGCAAGGGCTTGCGCACTCCTGCGCCGCTTCCGATTTCGCCGAAGGTGCCATTGGCTCGGCCGATCGTTTCCCGATTCCCGACGAAGCCGGCAACATCATCCGCGCCGGCAAGGCGATTCCCTGCATCAACGAAGTCGACATGGGCACCGCCATTCCGCAGACCATGCTCTGGCGCCTGCTCGATTCGCTCGGCCTGCCGGCTGAAACCACGCTGCACGACATCCGCTGGGGCAGCGAGTTCGAAGGCACCTTCTACTGGGACTTCGAGATTTCCGGCTCTGTACCGTTCGAGCACATCAAGGGCGGCATTGCCGGTGCCACCGGTTATCGCCAGCCGGCCATGTATTTCCCCGAGGGTGGCTCATCCATCGCCGGGCAGGGCAAGGCCGGGCGCCTGATCTGGGCGCGTGCGCATTACGAAGAAACCCAGGTTTACCTGCATATCGGCACAGGCCACGCGGTCGAGTTGCCAGCAGCTGAATTCGAACGTCGCCGCCGCGCCACCACCTATGAATGGCCGCTGCTCAATTGCGTACTCGATGGCGTGAGCCGCGATCAATTGATGGCCGGGCACCAGAGCAATCACATCACCGTGGCCTATGTGGATGAAGACAAGCTGCAGGATGTTCTGCGCGCCTTCGTGGCTCAGTCGCTGACACAAGGCATCAAGACCTTTGTTGCCGGCGATGCCGCCAAACTGCTCTAAGTCTCGTCGATTGAACCGCCTTTTAAACTTTATGGTGTTGCAATGAATTCTTCTGATAAATACCGCGGCGTCTGGCCGGTGATGCTGACCCCGTTCGATGCCAACCGCGAGATCGACTGGGATTCGCTGAAAAAACTGATCGACTGGTACATCGCTGCCGGCGTACATGGCCTGTTCGCCAACTGCCAGTCGAGCGAGATGTTTTTTCTGTCCGAAGCTGAGTCGTTGCAGCTAACCCGTTTCGTGCTGGACTACACGGCCGGACGCGTTCCGGTGGTGGCTTCCGGGCATACTGCTTGCGGTTTGTCGCAGCAGATCGACCAGCTCGGTGCCATGGCCGAAACCGGCGTGGACAGCGTGATCCTGATCAGCAACCGCTTCGCCACGGCGAGCGAGAGCAATGATGTGGTGCTGGCCAATCTGCAAAAGATTACTGCGGCAGTGACAGACAAAGTGGGGCTGGGTATCTACGAGTGCCCGCATCCGTACAAGCGATTGTTGAGCGATGAAGTGGTGAGCTGGTGCGCGCAGAGCGGCCGCTACACCTTCATCAAGGATACCTGCTGCCAGATCGATACCATCCGCCGGCGGCTGGAGCTGATCAAGGGCAGCCGGATGCGCATCGCCAACGCCAATGGCCAGACGCTACTCGCCTCTCTGCAGGCCGGCGCGGCAGGTTATAGCGGGGTGATGACCAATTTTCACCCGGAACTTTACGTCTGGCTGTGCGAAAATTGGCAAAACGAGCCAGAAAAAGCGGAACTGGTTTCGGATTTCATCACGACAGCCTCGCTGGTCGAATATCTGAATTACCCGATCTGCGCCAAGGATTACCAGCACACCATCGGCAATTTCAAGACCGTGGCCAGTCGCACGCGCGAAGCGGGTAACTATTACGCCGCGCACTTCCAGACCACGGTGCAGCAGATGATGCATCTGGGCGAGAGCCTGAAGAAACAGCTCGCCATTGGTTAGGCATTACAGCCACTCCCCGTCATAAAAAGAGCACGGCGGGGATTGGCTGATTTACGAAGCCTGCAGACTGGCAAAAGCCAGGGTGCTTCGTGTCATCGAGCCGGGGGCGAAATCAAGGCCTCCTTTTTGAAGTTAACGAGGAAGGAGAAGGACCATCATGGGAAGCACAAGAATCCAAAAACTGTTGCAAGCAGCGGGTCTGGGCACGGCGACT
>JAGTRM010000016.1 GCA_018261735.1 Pseudomonadota bacterium | reverse complement strand
AGTAACATCACGAAGATATTGTCGCCGACGATCATGCAAGTGGCGGTCTCGTCGGGCCATTGCGGGTTGAAACTGAAACCGAGCGCGGTGAAGAAGGCAATCGTACCCGGCAGATCGGCGACCGGGAGGTTGATGAAAATCTGTTTGGCCATGGGTTTCTCCTTCGGAAGGAATGCATGGACTAGCTGCCGGCGAAGGCCTGCTTGAGCTGCGCGATATCGAGCTTCTTCATTTTCAGCATGGCGGCGAAAGCTCTTTCCGCTGCGGCGGTATCCGGGTCGTTCAGCATCTTAAGCAAGGCGCTGGGCACGATCTGCCACGACACGCCGAATTTGTCGGTGAGCCAGCCGCATTCCACTTCTTTGCCGCCATCGGCCGTGAGTTTTTTCCAGTAATCGTCGATTTCCTCTTGTGTTTCGCAGTTCACCATGAAGGAAATGGCCGGGGAAAACGTGAATTCCGGCCCACCATTCAGCGCCAGGAATTCCTGCCCGTCCAGCACGAAGCTCACGGTCAATACCGATCCCTTGGGGCGATGCATCTCCTGCAGGCAGTACAAGGTCTCGACGATGCTTGAGTTCTTGAAGATGGCAACATAGAAGGCCGCCGCTTCTTCCGCCTGGCCGTCAAACCAAAGACATGTGCTGATCCTGTTCATGGTCGGGACTCCTTTTAGGTTTCCGGGCAGCCCTTGCTGGCCGCGGCCGTGATTTCTTCCACGCTGACGTCGCTCACATGCGTCGCCACCGACCAGCGGTGCCCGAACGGGTCTTCCAGCTGGCCGTAGCGATCGCCCCAGAACATGTCGGCGACCGGCAGAGTGAGTTTCGCCCCGGCCTCGACAGCCTGAGCCACGGTTTCATCCACGTTGGCGACATAGAGGTGAAGGAATACCGGCGAGCCTTTCAGCGCGAGCGGGCCGAGGCAACCCTGCTCCGGGTATTCATCGAACAGCATCAGCGGCGAATCGCCGATTTTGATCATGGCATGCATCAGCCGGCCGTCCGAGCCGGGCAGGCGTACCAGTTCGACGGCGCCAAAGGCTTTGATGTAAAACGCGATCGCGTCGGCGGCGCCTTTGCAGACCAGGTGCGGGGTAATCGTATGCATGTCGGGCGGAATGGGTTGAACTTGGCTCATGGCAATCTCCTTTGAATATCGGAGCGGCTGATGGATGGCCTCAGCGAGTACGGCGGGGGCTGGCCCTGAAATTGGCAGGGCGGCGTAGATTCTGTTCAGCCACTCCTGGGCAAGACACATCGGCTTACGATTGCGGAGTGGCTTTGATAATGATAAGTAATCGCATCATCTTCTTGTCATCTTCGCATCGTCTATCCGATGAGCGTGCATGATTGCCCGGCTCCCACTCTGACGACGGAGGCGAGCGGAGGGTGTTGGCCGTGTGAAATCAGGCCGCCGGAACCTGGCGCAACGATGCCTTGGCCGCAGTGCGGACGGCAGCCGTGACCGCCTCAAGGGCGGGCGAAGCCAGCCGCCAGCGGTGCCAGTAAAGCGGCACATCGAGATGATGGCCGGGGGCAATTTCAACCAGCGCCCCGGTGCCGATGGCCGCACTGACCAGGTCTTCAGGCATCATGCCCCAGGCCACGCCGCGCTTGGCCACTTCAACAAAGCCGTGGGTGGAGGGAATGTAGTGCGTGGGCGGCTGCAGCGGATTGGAGCTGAACCGGTTGATGAAGGCCTGCTGTAGCCCATCCTTGAGGTTGAATACCAGCATCGGGGCGGCCGCCAGGCTGGCCGAATCCACCCCGGCGGAAAAATACCGGGCCACATAGGCGGGCGATGCCATGGCCAGGTAGCGCATGGTCCCCAGGAATTCGACGCTGCAGCCTTGAATGGGAATGGCACTGGCGCTGATGGCCGCCATCACCGTGCCTTCGCGCAAGAGCACGGCCGAGTGGTCCTGATCCTCGACCCGGATATCGAAAGTGACGGCCGAGTCGCGATAAACCCGATCGATCACCGCCAAAAACCAGCTATCGAGCGAATCGGCATTGACGGCAACCGGCACGCGCAAATGCCTGTTCCCTTCCTCATGGAAGGCGCCGATATCGTTCAGCATTTCGCCTTCCAGCAGGGTGAGTTGCTCGGTAAACCGCAGCAGCGTCTTGCCGGCCAGGGTGGCCTGGCAGGGCGTGGTCCGCTGGATCAGCACCTGCCCCAGGCGATCTTCCAGCTGCTTGATGCGCTGGCTCACCGCCGAGGGCGTGACATGCAGCTGCCGCGCCGCAGCTTCAAAACTGCCTTCCCGGATGACCATGGCAAAAGCGGCCAGCTGTGCGTTGTCGATTTTCATTAGTTAAACCCAGATAATCCATTAGGCGGCTCTGCGAGCCTACACGCGCGCTGACGGCCAGTTTGTGGCCATTTTTGTCGCGCTTTCGTCGTCCATAGCAGGCTATGGACTTCTCTTTTGCGGCAAAACTGTCGCACAACTTGTCTCGTCATCATCGCGTGTCCTAACGAATTATCTGGGTTAAAAATTCTAACCTATCGTTAAAACATTTAGTTTTTCTTCTTATTCGTGGCCGGCTAATCTGGCACCTTGATTCCATACGGGTACGCATCGTGCAAGCACATGTTTTTGCTGGTTTTTTGTCTTCTCTGGTCTTGATCGTGGCGATTGGCGCTCAGAATTCCTTTGTCCTGCGCCAAGGCATCCGGCGCGAACACCTTCTGCCCATTGCATTGATCTGCGCATTCTCCGATGCCTTGCTGATTGGTTTGGGAGTTGCCGGCCTGGGCGTGCTGATCCAGCAGAATGCGCTGCTGCTGGGGGTGACCCAATATGCCGGCGCCGGCTTCCTGCTGATTTATGGCGCACTGGCGGGACGGCGGGCATGGCAGGGCGAGCAGCTGGCGCTTGAACCAAATGGCCGGGTTTCGCTGGCGTCCGCATTGGCTGCATGCCTGGGCTTCACCTTTCTGAACCCGCATGTCTATCTGGATACGGTGGTGCTGCTCGGTGCGCTGGCCAACCAGCGCGGCAACATGGGACGCTGGTTTTTCGGCGCGGGTGCCGCGTTTTCCAGTTTTGTCTGGTTTTTCGGCTTGGCCTATGGCGCGCGTTTTCTCACGCCGCTGTTTAGAAAACCCATGGCCTGGCGCGTGCTCGATACCTGCATCGCTTTGATCATGCTGGGCTTGGCAACCAGCTTGCTGCTGCAGTAGCAAGTCGTCGCGGGTGCTTCTGGTTCAAGAAGATATTGGCGTTTATTGCTGGATGAGAATAGAAAGAAACGCTTCAGCCAGTTTGCTGTTTTCCCCGGCCCGAGTCACTGCAACCATGGTAGTTCCTGTCTGAAGATCGCTGACTGGCAAAAAAACGACATCGCTGCGATTGTTCACCGATATTGATTTCCCGACCAGAGTCCAGCCAAGCCCGGCCGCGACCAGAGCCAAGGCGGTATGAATCTCGATGGCCTCGTAAGCCACGACCGGGTTTTCGCCTGCAGTCCTGAGTAATGAGAGCATCTGCTGTCCAAAGGCACTCAGTGGATCTTTCGGATAGATGATGAACGGTTCTTTCCCAAGGTCGGCTGCGCTGATGCAGGCTTGATGTGCAAGCGGGTGATTGCTCGGCAGGGCGGCCACGAAGGGATCATCGAACATCACGGTGTGAGCCAGGTCTGCCGGTCGGTCGAAGGTACCGATGAACCGGGATATGCCGATGTGAATGCGACCTTCACGTAATTGTTCCACCTGGTATTCAGATAACAATTCAACAAGATCAAGCTGCACATCAGGAAAGGATTCGCGGAATTTCCTGACTGCTGCAGGCAAGATGGAAAAAATGCTTGATCGTGTAAACCCGATACCTAGCCATCCCAGCTTGCCAACAGCAATGCCATGCGCTTCCTCATCGAGCCGCCGCGCCTGGGCAAGCAATTCCTTGGCGCGCGGATAAAAGAACTTGCCCAGCGCGGTGAGTTCCATCGGTCGTCGTGACCGGTCAAACAGTTCCCCTCCAAGATGTTCTTCAAGCTGTGCCAGTTGCATGCTGATGGCTGTTGGCGCAACGAAAAGTTGGGCTGCAGCCTGTACGGCGCTGCCGGCTTCAACCACTTCACAAAAATATTTGATCTGTCGTAAGTTCATTTTTTCTGAAATTAAGTTCAAAAAACGATGTTTGCATCAATGTGTAGTTTATTTGAATATGACTACACATTCAATACGGAGGAAAACCATGGACATGCAAACGGATCAAGATGTTTGGGAAAAGGGGCGTGATCTATCCACCGCGGAGATTTCTGATGCTCTGGATTACTTTCGCCTACCGGGAAGTGCATTGGGTATCGGGCATATTGTTGGCCCGAAAAAAATCTTTGGCCCGGCCTTCACCGTGCGTTTTGCCCCGGTAGATAGCGCGAAACCCGGCACCGTGGGTGACTATCTGGACACCATCCCAACTGGCACTGTCGCGGTGCTGGATAACGCGGGGCGCCCGGATTGCACCGTCTGGGGCGGAATCATGAGCCAGGTTGCGGCAAACCGCGGGATCGGCGGCACGGTGGTCAACGGTGTCTGCCGCGATACGGCGGAAGCAGAGGATGTCGGCTACCCGCTCTATGCGGCAGGCCGTTTCATGCGTACGGGCAAGGATCGTGTACAGGTCGATGCCGTGGGTGAACCGGTAACGCTCGGCGGCGTGCGAGTTTGTCCCAGAGATCTTGTTGTGGCCGATGCCGATGGTGTCGTCGTCGTACCCGCGGCAAGAACCCTGGAGGTGCTGAAGCGTGCGTTGTCCATGAGCGAAGTCGAGAAAAGAATCGTAAAGGCAGCGCTTTCCGGCATGAAGCTTGCCGAGGCACGCCGCCAATTCGGCTATCACACTTTGCAACGGGCGCCAGAAGCAAAGTAATCCCAACGCGGGCTTCAACGGCCACAGAGGCGGCCGGCAGCCTGCTCCAGATACCTTGAAAAGAACACGATAATGACATTTCAACAAATTTCTCCGGATGCCATCCAGGCTTTGCGCAGTTTGGGGGTCGCGACCGTTTATGAGGCGCAAGGGGCCAAAGGCGCATTGGATAGCGGCATGAAGCCGATCCATCCTGGCATGAAAGTGGCAGGGCCTGCATTTACCGTCGACATGCGCCCGGCCGACAACCTGATGATTCATTACGCCATGCTCAAGGCCAAGCCCGGTGATGTGCTGGTAATCGACGCCAAAGGCTTTATGGAAGCGGGTCCGTGGGGCGATGTTCTGACCCAGCAGGCTTTGCACATGGGCTTGGCGGGCCTAGTCATCAATGGTTGTGTACGCGATGCCAGCGCCATTATCGAAATGGGATTCCCGGTGTTTTGCCGGGGCCTGAGTATCAAGAGCACCGGCAAGAACCAGCCAGGCAAGACAAATGTGCCTGTTTGTATCGGCGATGTGCAGATCAACCCGGGCGACATCATTGTGGGCGACCAGGACGGATTGGTTGTGGTGCCCAATGCTGAGGTGGAGGGGGCCATCAAGAAAGCTCGGGCGCGGGAAGACAAGGAAGCCCTGTTCCGGGAGCAGATCAAAAAGGGGGCTACCACTGCAGAGCTGTTGGGGCTGACCGAAACGCTGCTCAGGTTCGATCTGGTTTGATCTTGTTATACGGCCCGAAATGAAATTTTGAATTTCATCGAGCAATACTATTTTAAAAAATAGGAGAAAAAATGGACATGGCAATACAAATTGAAAGTGCAACCACCATCAAACCCAGCAGGTATCGTTGGGTGGTTGCAGGGTTGTTCTTTATTATCTATACCATCGCCTGCGCTGACCGAGCCAATCTCGGTGTTGCCCTGCCGTTTCTGCGCAAAGAGTTTGTGATGAGCAATGCCGAAGCAGGTGGCTTGGTCAGCCTGTTCCTGATCGCCTATGCTTTGGGTCAATTGCCTTCAGCATGGCTTTTGTCTAAATTCGGTGTGAGAAAGATATTCCCTATTTCGATGATTGCCACGTCAATCGTCACCGGGCTGACCGGGCTGGTTAGCGGACTCCTGCCCCTGAAAATTTGCCGTTTTGTGCTGGGTCTTGCAGAAGCACCGTTGCCACTTGCGGTAACTACAACCATCAATAACTGGTTCCCGTCGAAGGAAAAAGGCACCGCCAGCGGGATTTTTCTTGCCTCAGTGAAAATGGGCCCGGTGATCGTGCCGCCCTTGTGCGCCATGATTATTGCGCTGTGGGGGTGGAAGGCGATCTTTATCGCGTTTGCTGTTCCGGGCGTTATCCTCTCCTTCTTCTGGTGGATTTTTGTGACCAATAATCCGGCAGATTCCCGCTTTGTCAACAAGACCGAGTTGGATTACATCAACCAGGATGCCGCCGGCCCTAGCGGTGAGATCAAGGCCGCGCCTGTCTCGAAACCCATGCCCTTGCTCGACAAGCTGATTCGCACTCGTGAAGAAAAAATACTTGAAACGACCGGCAGCGTTTTCAAATCGTGGAATGTATTGGGGTGCTCTTTCAGCTATGCCTTCCAGCTCGGCATTTCCAATGTATTGCTGGCCTGGATTCCCACCTACCTGATCACGGTCAAGAAGTTCTCGATCATGGGGATGGGTTTTGTGGCTGCGGCACCGTGGGTGGGGGCTGTGGTGGGCAACATTCTGGGCGGGCTGCTTTCAGATCGCCTGTTGGGCAAGCGTCGCAAACCTGGCATGCTGATTTCGGCACTTGCCACAGCGGGGATGATGTTGGCCTTGATCAATTCACCAGCAGATCCAACGCTCTACGGCGTGCTCTTGTTCCTGACCGGCGTATTGCTCAGTATCGGTTTCTCGGCCTACATGTCTTACCCGATGTCCTTCGTGGCCAAGAAGAAATTCCCGGTTGCCAATGCCATCGTCAACATGGGCGGGCAACTGGGTGGCGCTGCCGCTCCCTTCATTGCCGGTATCTTGCTGGACAAAATGGGCTGGGATTACGTGTTTGGCTTCATGGCGTTTATTTCCTGTCTGACATTTGTGCTGTTGTTGACGATTTCCGAGCCGTTGAAGGTGGCCGGCAAGCAATAAGAGTGCAGTGAGTTTTCCGCGTTGAATAACCTGTGTGGCCCCCATGAATGACGGATGCCACACAGGTTTACCCTTTCAGTCCTTTGCGGTAATCCGCGAATCCCGAATCTAAACCTCCATGTATTGCCATTCGATGTATTCGTGGCAGAGATAAACCATGAAAGTCAAAACGCGAATCTGGATTATTGTGGTCATGGCCCTGTCGGGCATGGTGATCATGGCGACAGGTGGTTTGTACAATCTGCGCCAAAGCATGAAGGCCGAGCGCCAGTCGCAGATTGCCACCCTGCTGGGGTTCGCCGATGCCCAACTCAAGTATTTCCATGGGCTGGAAATCAGCGGCAAGCTCGCCCGGGAAGAAGCCCAGGCGCGTGCCAAGGAAGCTATTGCGGCACAACGCAAGGGAGACGATTATTTTTTTATCCGCACGCTGACGGACGACTATCTTGTTTACCATCCGGTAGCCAGCCGCATGGGAAAGGCTGATCCGGGGGGCAAACTTCCGGATGGGCGCACCGGTGCGCAGGCCATGCGGGATGCCTTGGCTCAAAGCAAGGGCGAGGCAGCTTTTGTCGAGGTTTATGCAACAAGACCCGGTGACCCGAATAAAACACTGTTGCCTAAATTGCTCGGTGTCAGCCAGTTCGCGCCTTGGGGCTGGATGCCGGCGATAGGATTTTATACGGATGACATCGAGCGCCAATTCTGGAGCAGCGCGATCAAGTTGCTGATTGCCGGCGCTGTTCTTGTCGGCCTTGTCGCCTTGCTCGCTGCCCGCGCCATGCGCAGCATCCTCGGTCAGTTGGGGGGTGAACCGCAATATGCCGCAGAGATTGCCCAGGGAATCGCCAATGGTGATCTCTCGTGCAGCATCGATACCCAGGGCCGCCCTGACAGTCTGCTCGGCTCGATGCGCATCATGCAGCAAGGGTTGCACGACATCGTCGCCCGCTTCAATCAGGCCTCCACCACGCTTGCCTGCACCTCGCAGCAACTGACCGAAGAAACCGGGCAGATCAGTCGCGGCAGCCAGATGACTTCCGAAGCCACGACCTCCACCGCCGCTGCGGTGGAGCAGATGACGGTCAGCATCAACCACATCTCCGCCAGTGCCCGCGAAACCGAAAGCAACTCCCGGCAAGCCGCCGAATTGGCCACTCACGGCGAACAGCTCGCCAAGGAAGCTGCCGACGAAATTCGCCGTATCTCCAGCGATATCGGCGCGGCGGCCGATCTCATCCGTGGCTTGGTAGAGCGCTCGCGCGAAATCGACGGCATGAGCGCTGTCATCAAGGAAATCGCCGATCAGACCAATCTGCTCGCGCTCAACGCGGCCATCGAAGCCGCCCGCGCCGGCGAACAAGGGCGTGGCTTCGCGGTTGTTGCCGACGAAGTGCGCAAACTCGCCGAACGCACCGGCGGTGCCACGCAGGACATCACCCGCACCATCCGTGCCGTGCAAAGCGATACCGATATTGCCGCTGCGCGAATGGAAGGCGTGCGCGATCAAGTTACCCACGGTGTCGAACTTGCCGAGAAGGCCGCCCAGGCGCTGCGCGAAATCAACGACGGCGCCCGCGCCACGCTGGAAAAGACTCGCGAAGTGGCCAGCGCGGCACAAGAACAAAGCCAGGTCAGCAACAGCATCGCCGGCAACGTCGAATGCATCGCCCGGATGGTTGAAGAATCGGACGCGGCTGTACAAGCTGCGCACGCCCAGGTGCGTCAGCTCGACGAACTGGCGCGAGAGCTCAACCATGCAGCGGCGAAGTTCAGATTGTGAGCATGCATGAGGCATTTAACACGTAAGCCTGTGAGGCTAGCGCTGAGGCTATCAAAAACAAAAAGACGGTGCGTGCCACGGTAATTTTGCTGTTGTGACAAAAAATGTAGTTATTCACAAATGACTACATTCTGGTTGTTTGCACAGATATTCCTGCTTATATTTGTGCGCGGCAACAAACCACTACACGAAGGAGCAGTGTCACATGAAGGTATCACCCGTAACTTGTCCGCTGGTCATCAACCTGTCCGAGCTGCGCATGACCGATGTTCAGCAGGTGGGCGGCAAGAACGCCTCGCTGGGCGAATTGATCTCGCAATTGTCCGCCAAGGGCGTGCGCGTGCCGGGTGGTTTTGCCACCACGGCCGATGCCTGGCATCTGTTTCTTTCGCACCTGGGTTTGGCCGGGCGGATCGATGCTTTGCTGGATGCGCTGGATATCGATGACATCCATGCGCTGACCGAAGCCGGCAAGCAGATCCGCGAATGGATCATGCTCACCCCGCTGCCTGAGTCACTCGAGCAGGCGATTGCCGACAGTTATGCCGGCATGGGTGAGGCTGTTACTGTCGCTGTACGCTCTTCTGCTACAGCCGAAGACCTGCCCGATGCCTCGTTTGCCGGCCAGCAGGAAACCTACCTCAACATCAAGGGCATTGCGAACGTGCTCGATGCGATCCGCAAGGTCTACGCCTCGCTCTATACCGATCGCGCCATTGCCTACCGCGTGCACCAGGGCTACGACCACAAGCTGGTGGCGCTGTCGTGCACGATCCAGCGCATGGTGCGCTCCGACATCGGCGCGGCCGGGGTGATGTTCACCATCGATACCGAAAGTGGCTTCGACCAAGTGGTGTTCGTCACGTCCTCGTACGGCCTGGGCGAATCGGTGGTGCAGGGGCTGGTTAACCCGGATGAGTTCTACGTGCACAAGCCGACCCTGCGCGCCAACCGCCCGGCGGTGGTGCGCCGCACGCTGGGCAGCAAATCGCAGCGCATGATCTACGACGACGAACCGGTGGCAGGTCGCTCGGTGATCAGCGTGGATACCCCGGCCGAACTGCGGCGCGAGTTCTCGCTGACCGATGCCGAAGTGTGCGAGCTCGCCCGCTATGCGCTGACCATCGAGGAACACTATGGCCGCCCGATGGATATCGAGTGGGGCAAGGATGGCGAAGATGGCCAGCTTTACATCCTGCAGGCCCGGCCGGAAACCGTGAAATCGCAGGAATCCAAGCGCGAGCGCCTGCAGCGTTACCGCATGCTGGAAAAAGGCGAGGTGCTGACCGAAGGCCGCGCGATTGGCCAGAAGGTTGGCGTCGGCCGCGTGCGCATTGTCCGTGCCCATCATGAAATGAAGAAGGTTCAGCCCGGCGACGTGCTGGTCGCTGATATCACCGATCCGGACTGGGAGCCGGTGATGAAGCGCGCCGCTGCCATCATTACCAATCGCGGCGGCCGCACCTGCCACGCGGCGATCATTGCGCGCGAACTTGGCGTGCCGGCGGTCGTCGGCTGCGGCAATGCGACCAAGGTGCTGTATGACGGCGATCTGGTCACCGTTTCCTGCGCCGAAGGCGAAACCGGCTACGTGTACGAAGGCGACATCAAGTTCGAGCGCGTGGATCTGGCGCAGCAGACGCTGCCGGAACTGCCGCTCAAGCTGATGATGAATGTCGGCAACCCGGAACTGGCCTTCGATTTCAGCCAGTTGCCCAATGCCGGCGTCGGCTTGGCGCGCACCGAGTTCATCATCAACCGCATGATCGGCATTCACCCCAAGGCCTTGCTGGCCTGGCCCAATGTGCCGGCTGAGCTGCATGCCCAGATCGACGCCCGCATTGCCGGCTATCCGTCGGCGGTCGATTTCTATGTCGACAAGCTGGGCGAAGGCATCGCCACGCTGGCCGCGGCGTTCTGGCCGAAGAAGGTGATCGTGCGCATGTCCGACTTCAAGTCGAACGAATATGCCAACCTGATCGGTGGCCGTGCTTATGAGCCGCATGAAGAAAATCCGATGCTTGGTTTCCGTGGCGCGGCGCGCTATCTCGATGACGCGTTCCGCGATTGCTTCGAGCTGGAATGCCGTGCGATCAGGAAAGTTCGCGACGGAATGGGGCTGACCAATGTCGAGATCATGATCCCGTTCGTGCGCACACTGGCCGAAGCGAGCGGGGTGATCGACCTGCTGGCGAGCAATGGCCTGAAGCGGGGCGAAAATGGCCTGCGCGTGATCATGATGTGCGAGTTGCCATCCAACGCCGTGCTGGCCGAGCGCTTCCTTGAGCATTTCGACGGCTTCTCGATCGGCTCGAACGACATGACCCAGCTCACGCTCGGCATCGACCGTGATTCGGGGGGCTCGATCTCGGCCTCGTTCGACGAGCGCAACGATGCGGTGAAGGCGATGCTGTCGATGGCGATTACGGCTTGCCGCAAGCAGGGCAAGTATGTGGGCATCTGTGGCCAGGGGCCCTCCGATCACCCGGACTTGGCGCAATGGCTGATGGAGCAGGGCATCGAGACCATTTCGCTTAACCCGGATACGGTGATGGAGACATCAAGACATCTTGCGGGTGTTCAATAACAAAAGCGCGGACAAGCCTTCACCGGCTTCAGACGTTGATCACTGCTGCGATGGGGCGGCGAAATGAAGTTGGCATGGGGCTGGCGTAGCCAAAGCGGATCAGGATTTCCGGCGTACGCGGCCCCAGGCCCAGTGCCGTTGCCAATTGCTGCCGTGTTTGCGCGACTTCAATGGGCTGATTGATGAAAGCCATTTTCAAACCGAGCGAAGTGATCCACAGCGCCAGCCGTTGGGCACTGCGCCCGGTTTCAAACCATTGCCACCAGTCATGGCGCTCGCCATGCAGCAGGATCAGTCCGGATGAGCTGTGCAACTGGCGCGCTAACGGCTCGAGGGCGCTTTGGGCGGTATAAAACCAGTCAAACAGACGGTTGCCGAGCCAGGACGGGACTTGCGGGTTGCCGGTGCAGGCTGAAAACAGGCCGTCGCCCAAGGTTCGGGCGTCGTGCTCGTTAAAGCGCAGCCATTGCCTGAGCTCTTGCCGGAACAATGCCGAATCTAGTTGCCTGGCATTGGCGGCCAATACCAGCGCTTCGACCTGTCTTCGCAGTGGGCCTTCCGTCAGCAGGCTGATGCCGACGGAATCGCTCCGGGTTGCAGATTCCAGTAATTGCAGGGTGTGGGCCGGCACCGGCCTGCGATCGTAATCGCAGCGCGTGCTTTGCCGATGCGGGATCGCGGCCGCCAGCGCGCAAGGGCGTGCGGCGGCATAGTTGCGCAAGTTGATCCGCACTGCTTCGTCGAGCAGTGTCAACGAAGCATCCAGACCCATTCCGGGCGCGGCCTGCAGGATGTTCTCCGTGGCGCAACCTAGGCTGACCCAAAGGTGATGATTTTCCGGGTCGACTTGCTCGCAGCGGCGGGAAAAATCGGGCGAAACCACGATGCAGCCAGGTTCAAGATGGAATAACCAGGGCTGCGTGTTGTGGCTGTTGGCGGCAAGACAAGCTAATCGCACGAGCTCGTATTCACGCAGCAGCGCCGCAGGCGGCACCGCAACAGCTTGTTGGGTTGCCATTTCGATGCCTTGGCAGCCGCCGAGTCCTGCCAGACCGACGGCCGCGATTTTCATGAACGAGCGCCGACTCAGTTGTGTCATGCCGTATCCTCCGGCATGACGTTTTCCAAGCCTTGGCCCAGCAGGCGAATGGCGCGCCGGATGCGCTGCCAGCCGGCATCGTCCTGCAGAGACAGTCCGCCGTATTCGGAGACCGTGCGTGCGCGCAGCAGCAGATACTGCAAGCCCGCAACAACCAGATTCGCGAGCGCAACAGCATCTTCGGCTTGTTCGGGCGATGCGCCCGGATGCAGAGACGCTTCTTGCGTGAGCTCTCTGCTCCAGCTCTCCCGCACTTGCGCGAGCGACTCGGTCAACGGATTACGCTGCACCAGCTCCCAAGCCATGATGGTCAGGGTTTGCGGGCGCTTGCGCAGCGCTTCGAGGATCGCCATCACAATCGCTTCGAGCCGCTCACCCTGCGGCAAACGCAGCACCTGTCTTTCTTCGCCCAGGATTTCCGCCTGCGTCGGCCAGAAATTGCTGCTTTCTCCGTATGTCTTGAGTAAACCGGGCATACCGGCGAAATAACGGTAGATCAGTACCTTGTCGACCTTGGCTTCGCGCGCGACGGCATTGACTCCGCAACGCTCGAATCCGTCGCGCGCCAGAACGCGGCCCACGGCTTCAACGAGTTTCTGCTCTGTTTTGCTGCGGTCACGATTGGTGTCGGCTGGCGTCATTCTCTTGCTCCAATATTTTTCTGAAGGCCAGCGCCGCGCGTTTCAACACCTGCTCGGCATGACCGTAACGCGAAAAATGCCCGGAAAAATCAGACAGTCCGCCGGATTCCGCCATGGAAAAGCGGGCGATTCCCCGGCCCGATTCAGCATCAAGCGCTTCGATCAGGACGGCGGCACCGCCGCGCTCGACTGGCAAAAAGATCAACACCGCCGTCGCCAGGTTCAATGCAGGCGACACGGTCGCGACATCGACAATTTGTGCGCGGATTCGCAGCTTGGCGCCACTTCCTTGTGCCAGGGGCGACAAATCCCGACGCAACGACTCGCGCAATACAGAGCACAACTGTTGTTGCTCCTCGCTTTCGACTTCGGTGCCGGCTTGCCAGAGCACCTCATCCACTTCGATCGATGCCCACTGCCAATGCCCTGATGCACGCAGTGCGGAACCTGTTTCAGAAGCCACCGGTTGCAATCCATCACTGGATGGCAGTGCGCGCGGTGGCTGGAGGCTGGTGCACGCCGCCAGTGAGAAAAATACCATGCAAAATAAAAGCTTGAGCGGATGTGGCTTCATGATGAATCCGTATTGTCACTGTATGGTGACACGTTAAATATTCAATCGGTGACATGCAAGTTCAATCTGCTTTTTGACGTTGCCTGGCGAAAATGACGTTTGCAATTTCCTCGCCGGATCTTTGATCGCTTTGGCGCAGATCGCTCAGCAAATGCGTAAGAGGCAGGCCATCCGGATTCCAGGCCAGGACAATGCAGGAGATTGCCCGGGGCGTTTTTCCCGGAGCGAGAAAAGAAAAGCCCTCGCTGTGGAGCGAGGGCTTCAGGCAACTGCCAGTGCATTCAGTGAGTTTACTGCACGGCGGCAAAAGCCTCCGCCACGCGCTGCACGTTGCCGTGGTTGAGCCCCGCCATGCAGACCCGGCCGCTGGCGATCAGGTAGACGCCATGCACTTCGCGCAGCCGGTCGACCTGGTTGGCGCTGAGACCCGTGTAGCTGAACATGCCGCGCTGTTGCAGCAGGTGGTCGAAGTTGGCAGCGGGTAGCGCCTGCTTGAGCGAATCGACCAGCGTCTGGCGCATTTCCAGGATGCGCACGCGCATGGCTTCCACTTCGGCCAGCCACATCGACTTCAGTTCGGCATCGTTGAGCACGCCGGAGACAAGGCGCGCGCCGTAGGTGGGCGGGCTGGAGTAGTTGCGGCGCACGGTGGCCTTGAGCTGGCCGAGCACGCGAGCGGCGGCTTCATCATCCTCGCACACCACCGAAAGGCCGCCGACGCGTTCGCCGTAGAGCGAGAAAATCTTCGAGAACGAGTTGCTGACCAGGAACGGCAACGCTGTCTTGGCCAGCGCGCGGATCAGGTAGGCGTCTTCCACCATGCCGGCGCCAAAGCCCTGGTAGGCGATATCGAGGAACGGGATCAGCTCGCGCGCCTGGGCGACTTCGAGCACGCGATCCCACTGTGCATCGGTCAGGTCGGAGCCGGTCGGGTTGTGGCAGCACGGATGCAGCAGCACGATGCTGTACGCAGGCAGTTGTTGCAGCGTGGCCAGCATCTCGTCGAACTTCACGCCGCGGGTCTTGGCATCGAAATACGGGTAGGTGTTGACCTTGAAGCCGGCGCCGGTGAACAGCGCGATGTGGTTTTCCCAGGTCGGATCGCTGACCCAGACCTGCGATTCCGGGAAATAGCGCTTGAGGAAGTCTGCGCCGACTTTCAGTGCGCCCGAGCCGCCCAAGGTCTGGATCGTCGCCACGCGGCCAGCTTGCAGGGCAGGGTGCTCGGCGCCGAACAGCAGGGTCTGGATCGCGCTGCGGTAAGGCGCGAGGCCTTCCATCGGCAGGTAGAGCGGCGTGCCCTGCGATTGCGCGTGCACGGTTTCTTGCGCCCGGGCGACCGAGGGCAGGCGCGGCACCACGCCCTTGTCGTCGTAATACAGCCCGATGCTGAGGTTGACCTTGTCGGCACGCGGATCCTTGAGGAAGGTTTCCATCAAGGAAAGAATGGGATCGCCGGCATAGGCGTCGACATGCTGGAACACTGTGATTTCTCCTAGTAATAGACGTTAGAACCTGTTCACGATCTGTCGCGAGAGGTCGTCAGCAGGGTGAAGAGCAGCGCAAAAACCGGAGTGTACAAGCAGTACATGAGGATTTTGAGCAGCGCATGAGTCCTGATCACGGCCTCGCAGCAAGATCGTGATCAGGTTCTCAGGCGCGGTAACGCTGGGGGCGATGGTTCAGGGCAATGATCAGATTCAGGATCAGGGCGCCCGCAATCGATGCGATCAATAGCGGCAAGCTGACCACGAACAGCGAAGCCAGCACGACCGTGACATCCACCGCCATCTGCAGTTTGCCGGCACGAATGCCGTAGCGTTCCTGCATGTACAGCGCCAGGATCGTGAACCCGCCCAGGCTGGCCTTGTGACGGAATAATACGACAAAGCCCATGCCCATGATCATGTTGCCGAAGATCGCGGCATAGAAAGGCTGCAACTGGTCGATATGAATGAACTGCGGATGCAGGTTGGAAAACGCCGAAACCAGCCCCACGGTGCAGAAGGTCCGGATCGTGAAATCCCAGCCCTTGCGGCGCACGGCCAGGTAGTAGAACGGCAGGTTGATCACAAAGAAGGCAGTACCGAACGGGATGCCGCTCAGGTAATGAATCAGGAAGGCGAGGCCGGCCGTGCCGCCGGTCAGCGCGCCGGTCTGGCGCAACAGGATCACGCCGAAAGAAACAGCCAGCGTGCCGATCAGGATGGCCAGCGCATCTTCCAGCAGCGAATGCGGCACGGTTTCAGCGGCGAGGGCAGGGGTGCTCATGGGCGAGGCTCGATGACAATAAGTGTCGCGCAATATCTTGGCTACGCCGGATGCAGCCGGGGCAGAAGTGTCGATTTTTGCGCGAACAGGGTTGTGGGCGATTTGCGCAAAAATAATACCATGATGAATTTTTTGTGCGTTATTTGTGTTTTATGTGCGTGAATATTACGTTTTATATTTGCTTAGTGCGTGCGTTTATTGATTGGCTCACGAGTCGGGTTGTTGTGGCAAGCTGGGCAGGCCGTTTTCCTTCAGCCGCTCCAGCACTACCGAGGTTTTCACGTGCGCCACGCTCTTGTGCGCCGAGATTACCTGGCTGATCATCCGGCTCAGTCCCGCCAGATCGGGGACAGCGATCTTGAGCAGGTAATCGGCATCGCCCGTGGTCTTGTAGACATCGAGGACCGCGCTTTCTTGCGCCACCATCTGGTGGAAGCTCGCCACCTGCTCGGGAATATGGTTCGCCAGCCGCACTTCGACCATGCCGACCAGGCCCAGCCCCATCGCTTCCGGCGCCAGCCGGGCGTGATAACCGAGGATCAATTGCGCCTGCTCCAGGCTGATGCGCCGGCGCGAGCACTGCGAAGCCGACAGCCCCACCAGATCGCTCAGCTCCTGGTTGGTCAGCCGGCCATTGGCCTGCAGCAGGGAAAGAATCTTCAGATCGTAGTCGTCGAGGTGATGCATGCTGGCCCCCAATGTTGTAAAGGTATGGGTGGACGTCTGGAAAAAACAACGCCCTGATAAATCAGGGCGTTGTTTTTTTGTTCTGGCGGAAGCGGTGAGATTCGAACTCACGATGGGTTTCCCCACGCCGGTTTTCAAGACCGGTGCATTCAACCGCTCTGCCACGCTTCCGTTATTTGATTCTAAGGGGCTGTCACGTTCGGACTTTCGCTTTCCCCAAGGCGCTGCATATTAGCTCGGGCGCCCTTTATTGTCTAGGCGTGCCCTTTGGCCAGCACCGAGAATCCGGCCAGGATTGCATCGGTGGTGTGTTCCTGCGCTTTGGAAAGGCGGATGCGGTAAGTCTTGCCTTGTGCCGCGAGGGTACAATCCAGGTTTTCACCGAAATACGCCTGCGGAACCAGCAAGAGACGACCTTGCCGCGTTGAGCTGTCTTCCGGAGAAAAAATGGCGCGGCAGGATGGATTTTCCGGTTTGGCGCGGATATCGACCACCAGCGGCGAGACGGTAATGGTTTCGATGCCGGCATTCATTTGGCCATCGCTTTGCTTGGTCAGGCGCCGGACGATGCCGATGGATAGCGGGCTGTCGGTCTCTTCCGGCAGCATGCCGACGATTTCGCCGGTTTGCAGTTTATCGTCGCGCGCATGCCGGAACTGAACGCCGATGCCACGCAGGCTCTCGTTTTCCACGGTCCAGCGAGCCTGGTCGGCAGCCAGCGCCTGGGTGAGTTCGTTCGAAATATTGACGGAACCGGAATGGGGGGCATGCTTGGCCAAGTGGGCGATGATGGCATCAAGCCCGCGCAGCACCCGGATGTTTTTATTGCTGGTCTGCCGATCATGCCTGCGGGCCGGGGCGGGTTTATCGCGCGACCAGAGATCGCCCAAGCGTTGCATCAATTCCAGGTTGGCCGGCAAGCTGGTGCGTGCCGGCAAGCCAACATCGCTGGCAGCAGCGCCCTGTTGCAGGCGGACAAGCGTTTCCTTGAGGTGCTGGACCAGGGTATCGGTAAACCAGTAGCGCCAATTGGCGCCGACCATGTCGCGGCGCAGGCGCTGGGGCGGGCTGGAGCCGGCGATGTTGATGGCAAAGAGCTGGCGGTGCGGGCGGATGATTTCTTCCAGGTCGATTCGGCCGACCCATTTTTCGAGCCAGTGTGCGACCAATTCAACCTGGTCCGGCTGCATTTTTTCCGGGGCGGCCAGCGTCAGCATCAAGATTTTCATGTATTCGCGCCGGATGCTGCTGTGCGGGCTATCCGCATAGGGCGCCAACATGCCGTCAGCAAAGCCTTGTTGGTCGGCAAAGAAATAAAGGCGGTTGATCCGGCGCCAGGTTTTGTCATCGAGCGGCATGTAGCGCAGGTAAGCCCATTTCGTATGTTCGCAGTAGTAACGCATGGCGCGCAGGGTGAACAGGGGCAGCAGGTTGTCCGTGCTTTTGCTGGAAGCGTGCAGCGCTTGTTTCAGGCAGAGCTGGTAGGCCGTGCCCATCTCTTTCCAGAATGCGGTGATGGTCAGCAGCAACTGGGCGCGGGGAGCGTGCTCGTCAATGATGGTGCCGTGATAAATGCCGATCAGCTGGTCTTGCAGCTTGCGCGCTTTTTCATCCAGATAGGGGATGGTCCGGCAGCGTTCCTTGGTGTTGATGCGCAGGTTCTGGTTGAGTTGCTGCAGGGCCTTGATGATTTCCACCTGCGCCATCAGCCTGTCGCTTTCAGGCAATTCGCCCAGCATTTCCGTGGCGGAACGCAAATCGCGCACGTTAGGGCCGGTATCCCGCGGGGCAAAGAGTGTCTGGATCAGGCTTTTGAAATCAAACATGGCGTCGGGAACTCAGGGAATAGGTGCAGAGCGATAATTGGCAAGCATTGTAGCAATAAGTTCACAAGATTTATTAATGATTGCAATGTCTTTTGTGTAAGCAAATCTAAGATATTGATGACGGCGGTCGTCGGTTCCGAAATCCAGTCCCGGGGTGACGGCCACGCCCTGTTCCCGCAACAGGCGTTCGGCCAGATCGGCGGCATCGCGCGTGAATGCGCTGACATCGGCCCACAGGTAAAACGCGCCCTGGCTGCTGGCGGGCAGGATGAAGCCCAACTCGGTCAGCCGCGCGGCGAGACACTGGCGGCGCTGGTCCAGCGTTTGCCGGCGCAGCTCCAGCAGCGCGAGCGTGTCCGGGTGAAACGCGGCCAGCGCCGCATGCTGCGCGGGCGTGGGCGCGGCGAGGAACAGGTTTTGCGCCAGTTTTTCCAGCGCCGGGATGTGTTCGGGCGGGGCCACCAGCCAACCCAAGCGCCAACCCGTCATCTGGAAGAACTTGGAAAAGCTGTTGACCACGAAAATATCGTCGGCCACGGCGAGCGCGGTTTCGTGCGGACGGTCGTAAACCAGCCCCTGGTAGATTTCGTCGACGATCAGCGCACTGCCGCGCTGGCGGCAGGCCGCAGCCAGCGCGGCAATTTCGGCCGGCTCCAGCACGGTGCCGGTCGGATTGGCGGGCGAGGCCACCAGCGCGGCGACCGTTTTGGGCGTGCAGTATTGCTCGATGTGCGCCGGGGTGAGCTGGAAGCGGCTGTCGGCATCGACGGGAATATTCACGGGCTTGCCTTCGAGCAGGCTCACTAGATGGCGGTTGCACGGGTAGCCCGGATCGGTGAGCAGCACTTCATCGTCGCGCCCGACCAGCAGTGCCAGGATCAGTTGCAGCGCGCCGGAGGCGCCGGGCGTGACGATGATGCGCGCCGGGTCGATATCGAGACCAAAACGCGACTGATAGAAACCGGCAATCGCCTCGCGCAGCGCAGGCAGGCCGGCGGCGCCTGTGTAAAAGGTTTTGCCCTCGGCCAGCGCTCGCATGCCGGCTTCGATGATCAGCGGCGGCGTGGGGAAATCCGGTTCGCCCACTTCCAGGTGGATCACCTCGCGCCCGGCGGCTTCCATGCGGCGGGCTTCTTCCAGAATGCGCATGACGTGGAAGGGTTCGATTTGGGCGATGCGTGGGGCGTGGCGCAGCATGGGGCAGGGGTGCTTTATGTTAGAATCCGCCAGTTTAGCTGCCCGGCTGAAGCCTTTCCAATGTGGCAGCGCAGTTTCCAGCGAGTTGATGCACAAATGATCAGTACTTATAGCATTACCATGCAGTTTGGGGCGAAACCTTTGTTCGAGCGGGTTTCGGTCAAGTTCGGCGACGGCAACCGTTACGGCCTGATTGGTGCGAACGGCTGCGGCAAATCCACCTTCATGAAGATTATGGGCGGCGATCTTGAGCCCACCGCGGGCAATGTCAGCCTTGATCCGGGCGTGCGTCTGGGTAAATTGCGCCAGGACCAGTTCGGTTATGAAGATGTGCGGGTGATCGATGTGGTCATGCAAGGGCATGGCGAGCTGTGGGATGCGATCCACGAACGAGATGCGATCTATGCCAACCTGGAAGCGACCGAAGACGATTACATGCGCGCCGCCGAGCTCGAAGGCAAAGTGGCCGAGTACGACGGCTACACCGCCGAAGCGCGCGCCGGCGCGCTGCTGCTGGGCGTGGGGATTCCGATCGAGCAGCATAACGGTCCGATGAGCGAAGTGGCGCCGGGCTGGAAGCTGCGGGTGTTGCTGGCGCAGGCGCTGTTCAGCGATCCGGATGTGCTGCTGCTCGATGAGCCGACCAACAACCTGGACATCAACACGATCCGCTGGCTGGAAAATACGCTGAACGAGCGCAATTCCACCATGGTGATCATCTCGCACGATCGCCACTTCTTGAATCAGGTCTGCACGCACATCGCCGACGTCGACTATGGCGAGATCCGCATTTATCCGGGCAACTACGACGATTACATGCTGGCCTCCACCCAGGCACGCGAAAAGCTGCTGTCGAACAATTCCAAGGCCAAGGAAAAAGTGGCCGAGCTGCATGCGTTTGCCCAGCGCTTCGCCGCCAACAAGTCCAAATCGCGCCAGGCCACTTCGCGCCTGAAGCTTGCGGACAAGATCAAGGAAAACATGGTCGAGGTGAAGCCGTCCTCGCGCCAGAATCCGTACATCCGCTTTGAGTACGACGACAAGATCAAGCTGCACCGCCAGGCTTTCGAGGCCAAGGGCCTGTCCAAATCGTTCGACAAGCCGTTGATCCAGGGCATGGACCTGATTTTCGAGGCCAACCAGAAACTGGCCGTGATCGGCGGCAACGGCGTGGGTAAATCCACGCTGGTCAAGCTTCTGGTCGGCGCACTCCGGCCCGATAGCGGTTCGGTCAAATGGGCGGAAAAAGCGCAGATCGGCTATTTTGCCCAGGATCACGAAGAAGATTTCGACGAGGACATCACGCTGTTCGACTGGATGAAGCAATGGGGCCAGCCGGGCGACGATGACCAGGTGATCCGCGGCATTCTCGGCCGCCTGCTGTTCTCGGGCGACGATGTGAAGAAGTCTGTGAAGGTGCTGTCCGGCGGCGAAAAGGGCCGCATGCTCTATGGCAAGCTGATTCTGCAAACGCCGAACGTGCTGGTCATGGATGAGCCGACCAACCACATGGACATGGAATCGATCGAATCGCTGAACCTGGCACTGGAGCTCTACAAGGGCACGCTGATTTTCGTTTCGCACGACCGCCAGTTCGTAAGCTCTTTGGCCACGCAAGTGCTGGAACTCAACGGCGATGGCACCTACAACTACTACGTGGGCGGCTACGAGGACTATCTGGCCAGTCGCGGGTTGGAATAAGGGTTATCCAAGGCAGGGAAAAGGGGCGTTCTCGCCCCTTTTTGCTATCTTCCAGTTACCGTTTGCTTCACCGTCGAATCCATTGAGATGAAAATCAAGATTCCCCCTTATGTCCGGGCGCCTTTCAGGCGCAGGTTCGAGCTGGAGCGTTCGGACCAGCTCACGCGCATCCTGCACCGGATTGCCATGGCAGCCATCGTGCTGGTCGGGTTCATGGTGGTCGGGACGATAGGGTTCTATCTGGCCGATCCGGAACCGCGCAGCCTGTCCGATGCGCTGTACATGACCATCATCACGGTCACCACGGTCGGCTATGGCGAAGTCGTGCCGGTCAACGGCATCGGGATGCGGCTGTTTGTCGGCCTGATCTCGATCGGCGGTTTCGGTACTCTTACTTTTCTGTTCACCAGTTTTTCCGTCTTTTTCCTCGAGGCGGATCTTGACCACAGTTTCCGGAGACGGCGCATGCAGAAGCAGATCGACAATCTCAACGGCCATTTCATTGTCTGCGGCTTTGGCCGGGTCGGACGCAACGTGGCCAGCGAACTGATGGTGACCGGCCGCAAGGTGGTGGTGATCGAATTCAACTCCCTGGTGTTGCAGGAGCATGCCAGCCGGGAACCGGGACTTTTCTGGCTGCATGGCGACGGCACGGACGACGACATGTTGATGCTGGCCGGGATCGAGCGCGCCGCCGGCGTGTTTGCCGTGATCAGCGACGATGCCAAGAATCTGATGGTGTCGCTGACCGCCAAGCAGCTGAACCCGCAGGTTCGCGTCGTGGCGCGCAGCCACGAGGTGCAGAACTCGGTCAAGATCCGCAAGGCCGGGGCGGATGCGGTGGTGCTGCCCGATTTCACCGGCGGGTTGCGCATTGTCTCGATGATGGTGCGCCCGCACGTGGTGGGCATTCTGGACGACATGATGCGCAGCGAGCGCAATATCCGCATGGAAGAGATTCCGTTGCCGACGGCGTTTTCTGCCTGTTCGCTGGGTGAGCTGGCGCTGGAAAGTGCGGATTTCATTCTGGTCGCCATCCGCGAGGGCGCCAACTGGCACTTCAACCCCGCGAATGATTTCCGGCTTGCCCCTGGGCTGGTGCTCGTGGTGATGGCGACGCCGGATGGGCGCCGGCAAGTGGAAGCTGCGCTGGCGTAACAGCTTCTTTGGGGGGGTGTTGCCAGCGATTCTGCGTGGGTGACAACGGGGCATCCTTGCGATGACTCCCGAACTCTTTCCTATTCCTCAACCCTTTCAAAATCCGATTTACTTACGCCACATTCCGGGCAAATCCAGTCGTCGGGCAAGCTGGCCCAAGTCGTGCCGGGTGCGATGCCTTCCTCGGGCAGCCCGGCGGCCTCGTCGTAAATGTATCCACATACCAGGCAGCGCCATTTGTTCATGATGGATTCTCCTTGTTGTTCCATTGTATGAGACTGCGCTTTCTGTGGCGGGTTTCCTGAGGGAATACAGGCGTGTAGATCAACAGGTGGAACTTTTCATGCGCGCCGCAGAGGCGTGAGCCCACGGTTTTGGCCCGGTAACGGCCGGGCAAAGCGGGCAAAACCGTATCTGGCGCCCGGGTTGGCGGGCATTTGTTTTCCCGGGGTTGCGCGGATTGCGGGTCGGGAATAAGGTGGTTTTTATGGCTGAACAACAGTTCTTTGTGTGGAACTGTTGATTGACTGCAGGCCTGCGCGCCCATCGTGTTCAGCCCCATTTCCCTTTGTAACCGTACAGGATGCCACCATGACCCAACCGCTTTTTCACGGCGTGATTCCGCCGGTCCCGACGATTTTTGATGCCCATGGCAAGTTCGATCCGATTGGCATGGGGCGCTTGCTTGATCACCTGATCGATAGTGGCGTCAATGGCGTGCTGGTGCTGGGCAGTGCCGGCGAGTTCCATCATATGGACCGGGCGATGCGCGAGGAAATCGCCGCCTTCGCAGTCAAGCATGTCAATGGCCGGGTGCCGGTGCTGTTCTGCGTGAGCATGCCGGGCACGCAGGAAACCATCCGTTACGCCCAGCATGCCAAGGAAGTTGGCGCCGATGCGGTGCTGATCGTCAATCCCTACTATGCGCCGCTGAGCCAGGATGCGCTGTACCAGCATTACAAGCAGATCGCCGCCAGTGTCGACCTGCCGCAGATGCTCTACAACTATCCGGCCATGACCGGGCAGGAGCTGGAAGTCGAGCTGATCCAGAAGCTCGCCTTTGAATGCCCGAATATTGTCGGGATCAAGGATTCGGTGGTCAGCGTCAGCCATACCCGGCAGATCATTGTTGATGTCAAATACCAGCGCCCGGATTTCATGGTGTTCTGCGGTTTTGACGAGCATCTGCTCAACACGCTGGCGCTCGGCGGCGATGGCGCGATCCCGGCCTGTTCCAACTTCGCCCCGCACATCCTCTGCGGCCTGTACCAGGCTTTCCGCAAGAACGATTATGCGACTGCGATGGCATTTCACCGCCAGATCGGCAAGCTGGCGTCGATCTACAGCATCGATACGCCTTTCTACGGTGTGATCAAGGAAGCGATCCGCCAGTCGGGCGTGGATATTTCCACCGCCGTGCTGCCGCCATCGCGTCCGCTGTCCGAGGCGGGGCAACAGAAAGTGGCGGAGTTGCTGGCTCGCATTGCTTGAGTGTTTTGCCGGGCGGCATGGCATCATGCCGCCTTCTTCTAACAGGGACCCGACATGAATGCGCTGACTACCCAGGTTCCCGCCCTCGACAAGACTCTGCGCATTTGCGATTACCTGGGCACGGTCGGGCAGGCGAGCTTCAGCCAGATTCATCAGGCGCTCGATCTGCCCAAGAGCAGCACGCATACCCTGCTGGCGGCGCTGGTGGCGCATGGCCTGCTGCGCCAGGATCACGATGGCAAGTACTGGCTGGGGTTGCGCTGGTACGAACTGGGCAACCAGGCCGTGGCCGGGTTCGACATCAAGCGCGAAGCGATGCCCATCCTGTACGAGTTGCGCGACAAGACGCATCTGACCTGCCACTTGGGCGTGTTGCAGGAGCGCGAGGCGATTTACCTCGCCAAGCTGGAAAGCACGCAGTCGATCATCGTCAAGAGCTGGGAGGGGCGCCGGGTGAAACTGCATTGCTCGGCACTGGGCAAGGCCTTGCTGGCCTGGAAAAGCGACGCGGAACTTGAACTGATTTTTTCCGACGAAGCCCTGCCGGTGTATACCCCGACCACGCCGGCCACCCGAACCGAATTGAAACGGCAACTGGCCGAAACGCGCGCCCGGGGCTGGGCGATCGACAATGGCGAAGACTTGGCGGAAGTGCGCTGCCTCGCCGCGCCGGTGCGCGATGCGCGTGGCGAAGTCATGGCCGCGGTCAGTGTCTCGGGCGTTGGTTTCCAGATTCCGGATTCCCGCCTGGAGGAACTGGCCATCCTGGTGCGTGCCGCCGGCATTGCGCTGTCGCGGGTGCTGGGGTTTCACGGCCCGGCCGATTTCGGTTGAGAGTGCCCCGGGGCGCAGACATGGATAGCTGTCTTCCGCTACCATTCGGTTCATGCCCGAGATCGATACCTCTATTTTCAAAGCCTACGATGTGCGTGCCACGGTGGACCGGCTCACGCCGGCTGCGGCGCGCCTGATCGGACAGGCGGCCGGCAGCCTTGCGCGCGAACGTGGCTTCATGCGCTTTGCTGTCGGGCGCGATGGCCGGCTTTCCAGCCCGGCGCTGGTCGAGGCGCTGATCGCCGGCTTGCTGGCGAGCGGCATCGACGTGCTCGACCTGGGCCTGGCCGCCACGCCCCTGCTGTATTTCGCTGCGAACCGGCAGGCGGATGGCTGCGGCGCGGTGGTGACCGGCAGCCACAATCCGCCGCAATACAACGGCATCAAGCTGATGCTCGGTGGTGAGACCATCGATGGCGCAGCCTTGCAGAACCTGCGTGCGCGGATCGAAGCCGGCGAGTTTGCCTCCGGGCGCGGGCGCGTTTACCCGCAGGATGTCACCGAGGATTATTTTGCCGCGATCGGTGCTGCGATACCGCTGGCGCGCCCGTTCAAAGTGGTGGTCGATGCTGGCAACGGCGTAGCGGGGGCCTTTGCGCCGCGACTTTACCGGCGCATGGGCTGCCAGGTGGTGTCGCTGTTTTGCGAGGTCGACGGCCGTTTTCCCAACCACCATCCCGATCCGCAACTTCCCGCCAATCTGGCCGATCTGCAGACCGAGGTGATCCGTCAGTCGGCGGATGTCGGCCTGGCGTTCGACGGCGATGGCGACCGCCTGGGCGCGGTGACGCGCAGCGGCCAGATCGTTCCGGGCGACCGCCTGCTGATGCTGTTTGCCGCAGTCGCGCTGGCGAACGGGCCGGGCCATGTACTTTTTGACGTGAAATCGAGCCGGTTGGTTGCGCGCTGGGTGGCGCAGCACGGCGGCAGCAGCGAAGCGATTCCGACCGGTCATTCGCACATGAAACGCGCGCTGAAAGCCACGGGCGCGCTGCTGGCGGGCGAGTTGTCCGGCCATTTTGCCTTTGCCGGCTGGGGCGTGGACGATGCGCTGTTTGCCGGCGCCAAGCTGCTGCAGATGATGGCCGAGGGCGCCGATCTGGATGCCGAACTCGCGCGCTTACCGCAATCGCTGATCACCCCTGAGTTGCAAGTCGCGCTGGCCGAGGAAGGCCGTGTTGTGATCGATCGTATTGCCGCCACGGCATGCTTTCCCAGCGCGGAGCGGGTATCCGTCGTCGACGGCTTGCGCATCGAATATGCGGACGGCTTTGGCCTGATCCGCGCCTCGAACACCACCCCGGTTTTAACGCTGCGCATCGAGGCAGATAATGCCGCCGCGCTCGCGCGCATTCACAATGAACTGGCTGCGGCGATTGCGCCGTTGCCGATGCCCGAACTGGATTGAACCATGACTATTTCCCTGCCCCCGCGGCATATCATTGCCGCCAATGTGGCCACTGCGCTGGCTGAAGATATCGGCGACAACGACTGGACCGCGCGACTGATTCCCGCCGAGCGTAGCGGCACGGCGACGGTAATTGCGCGCCAGCAGGCGGTGATCGCCGGCCTGCCCTGGTTCGACGAGGTGTTTCGCCTGGTCGATCCGGCCGTACAGGTGCGCTGGAACGTGGCCGAAGGCGACCTGGTCGCAGCCGGAACGGTGCTGTGCGAAATCAGTGGCGCTGCGCGCAGCCTGCTCACCGCCGAACGTTCTGCGCTCAACTTCCTGCAGCTGCTCTCGGCCGTGGCGACCGAAACCCGCCGTTACGTCGATGCCGTGGCCGGAACGAACGCCAAAATCCACGATACGCGCAAGACCTTGCCCGGATTGCGCCGGGCGCAGAAATACGCGGTGCTGGTCGGCGGCGGCTGCAACCAGCGCATCGGTCTGTACGACGGCATCCTGATCAAGGAAAACCACATCATGGCCGCCGGTTCGATTGCAGCGGCGCTGCAGGCGGCGCGCGCATTGGCACCCGGCCACGTGAGCATCCAGATCGAAGTGGAAAACCTGGACGAGCTCGATCAGGCGCTGGCAGCAGGTGCTACCTCGGCCCTGCTCGACAACATGAGCAACGCCGACATGCGCGAGGCGGTGGCGCGCGCGCGCGGCAAGGCGGTGCTGGAAGCCTCGGGCGGCATCGAGCTGGCCACGATCCGCGCGATCGCCGAAACCGGCGTCGACCGCATCTCGATCGGCAAGCTGACCAAGGATGTGACTGCGGTCGATCTGTCGATGCGCTTTAAAATCTGAAATGTAAAAACAAGCGCCAGGGGCCGTCTGGCCTGCCTGGCGCTTGTATCTCTGGACGCGCGACGCGCGTTACAGCACCAGCTGCGAACCCAGTTCAACCACCCGGTTGGGCGGCAGCATGAAGTACGATGCGGCCGATCCGGCGTTACGGAACATGGTGACGAAGAGCTTTTCGCGCCAGCGGATCATCAGTCCCGCGCCGACCTTCGGGATCAGCGTTTCGCGTCCGAGGAAGAACGAAGTATCCATCATGTCCAGCTCCAGCCCTTGTGCGGCGCAGTATTCCAGCGCGGCGGGCACATCGGGTTCATCCATAAAGCCGAAGACCATCTTGACCTTGTAAAACTGCTCGCCGATCTGCTGGACCGCCACGCGTTCCTGCGGCGGTACATGCGGAATATCGGTGGTTTCTGCGGACAGCATGATCACGCGCTCGTGCAAACTCTTGTAGTGCTTGAGGCTGTGCAGCAGCGCATGCGGTGTGCTGGATAGATCGGAGGTCATGAAAATCGCCGTGCCCTGTATCCGGGGAACCGCCGGGGCCATGATTTCAACGAACTGCGCCAGCGGCATGCCCTCGGAAGCCAAACGATCGTGAACAAGTTCCCGGCCGCGTTTCCAGGTGGTCATAACCAGGAAAACCACCAGCCCCAGCGCCAGCGGGAACCAGCCACCGTCAATGATCTTGACGGCGTTGGCACTGAAGTAGGTGATGTCCACAAGCAGAAATCCACCCAGGATCAGCAGGCACTTCAGTCTGCTCCAGTGCCACTGGTAGCGGGCGACGATGAAGGCGAGGATGGTGGTGATGACCATGGTGCCGGTCACGGCGATGCCGTAGGCAGCGGCCAGTTTGCCGGATGAGCCAAAGCCGACCACCAGGATCGCCACGGCGAACATCAGCGTCCAGTTCACGCCGGGCAGGTAGATCTGGCCGATTTCATCTTTCGAAGTGTGCTGGATATCCATGCGCGGGGCATAGCCGAGCTGGATGGCCTGGCGGGTCATCGAATACGCGCCGGAAATCACCGCTTGAGAAGCGATGATGGTGGCGGCTGTCGCCAAAATCACCATCGGATACAGTGCCCAGCTGGGCGCCAGCAGGTAGAACGGGTTGGCGATGGCTTTCGGATCGCTGAGCAGCAATGCGCCCTGGCCGAAGTAATTAAGCACCAGCGCCGGCAATACCAGACCGAACCAGGCAATTTGAACCGGTTTGCGGCCAAAGTGGCCCATGTCGGCATACAGTGCCTCGCCGCCCGTGACGGCCAGAATGGACGAGCCGAGCGAGAGAAAACCGAGCAGCGGATTGCTCAGGAAGAAGCGCAGTGCATGGTGAGGGCTGAGCGCTTCCAGGACTTGCGGTTGCCGGGTGATGGCGATGATGCCCAGTGTGCCCAGGGTGGCGAACCACAAGATCATCACCGGGCCAAAAAAACTGCCCATCCGCGCCGTGCCGTGCTTTTGCACGATAAACAGGATAAACAGCACGAACAGCGAAAGCGGAACGATATAGGGCTTGAAGGCCGGCGTGGCGATTTCCAGGCCTTCGATGGCAGAAAGCACGGAAATGGCCGGGGTGATCACGCTGTCGCCGTAGAACAGCGCCGCGCCAAACAGGCCGAGCATCATCAGGAAAGCGATCTGCGATTTGGTTTTGGCGTGGTGCAGCACCAGCGCCATCAGTGCCATGATGCCGCCTTCACCCTTGTTGTCGGCGCGCATGATGAACACGACATACTTCAGTGCCACCACGATAAGCAGTGACCAGAGCACGATGGAGAGCATGCCGAGGATGTTGTCGTGCGTGATCGGAACCGGGTAATGTGGATTGGCGAATATTTCCTTGATGGTGTAAAGCGGGCTGGTGCCGATGTCGCCGTAAACCACGCCCAGCGCGGCCAGCGCGAGGGCGGAAGTGTGGCCTTTATGATGGGATTCGCTCATGATCGTCCTTGAAAAATCAGGGCTGGAAACGGTAACCGACACCGGATATCGTCAGTAGATGAAGGGGTTGGGCCGGATCGACTTCGATCTTCTGGCGCAACCGGCTCATGTAGATGCGCAGGTAGTGGTTGCTTTCGCTATGGTTCGGTCCCCAGACCTCGCGCATCAGGCTGCGGTGGGTGATGACCTTGCCTTGGCTGGCGATCAGTGCGGTCAGCAGGCGGTACTCGATCGGAGTCAGATGCACGGGTTCGCCGTTGCGCAGCACCTCGCGGCGGGAGAAATCGACGGCGATCTGGCCGAAGGCGATCGTGGGCGAGGCCTCCTGCTGGCGGATATGGCGCCGGATCAGCGCTCGCACCCGCGCGACGAGCTCGCCCACACCGAACGGCTTGGTCAGGTAATCATCCGCACCGGCATCCAGCGCCTCGATCTTGTCGGTTTCATCGCTGCGGGCGGACAGAATCAGCACCGGGGCTTCGGACCAGCTGCGAAAATCGCGGATCAGCTCCACGCCGTCCATGTCCGGCAGGCCCAGATCCAGCACCAGGAGATCGGGGCGGCGGGTGCCGGCATCGATCAGGCCGCGCTGGCCGGTTTCAGCTTCGACCACCTTCCAGCCCTGGCCTTCCAGCGCGCCGCGCACAAAGCGCCGGATATGCGGCTCGTCTTCGATCAGCAGAATGTTGATGGGCGAATCAGCCATGTTCTTCTTCCTCTTCAATCACCGGGGCTTCGCCCAGCGGCAAGCGCACGGTGACGCAGGCGCCGCCCGTGGCCTGGTTGACGGCGTGGATGCGGCCGCCATGCGCCTCGACGATGGCCTTGCAGATTGCCAGCCCCAGCCCGACACCGGGCTTGGCCGATTCTGCTTCACCGCGTTCAAACAACTCGAACAGATGATCGATCTGTCCGGCCGGGAAGCCGCTGCCGTGGTCGCACACCGCAATGCAGGCTTCGCTTTCTTCGACAAAGGCACGAATCTCGATCGGCTGAGTGGTCCCCGAATATTTGGCGGCGTTCTCGATCAGGTTGCACAGCACCCGCTCGATCAGCACGGCATCGAATTCCACCAGCGGCAGGTTTTTCTGCAGCTCGACCACGAGCGGGCGTGCGCCCAGCGAGGGTTTCAGCAGGTGCAGGCTGGCGCTGATGGCATCCTCGAACAATTGCCATTCCCGGCGCAGGGTCACCTTGCCCGATTGTAGGCGGGCCATATCGAGCAGGTTGGTCAGGAGGTTGCACATGGACTGCGACTGGTCACGGATCAGGCTGGCGTTATCGCGGGCGGAGGCGGGCAGCTCGGGAGTTTCGGCCAGCGTATCCGCGAGGCCGACCAGCGTGGTCAGCGGCGTGCGCAGATCGTGCGAAAGCGTGGAAAGCACCGAGCTGCGCAATTTTTCCGCGCTCATCTGGATCTGGGTTCTTTGCGCAACCTCGACATAGTGCAGCCGCTCCACGGCAATCGCGATCAGGGAGGCCAGCGTCATGAAGAATTCGCGCCGGTTGCCGGACGGAGACAGCGTGGTGGTTTCGGGATAAACCGCCATCACGCCACGCACGCACATCGGCGCCTGGAGCGGCAGAAAGAGCGGTGGTGCGCTGGCGGTTTCGGATTCCCCTGTCACCATTTCGGCATTGGCCATGGCAAGGTTCAACAGCTGTTTTTCCAGCACGCTACAGCCTTGGGTGTCCAGTTTCCTGGCGTTGTCCAACAGGAACAGGCGGGCACGGAAGCCACTGCGAACCAAATAGGCCTGCATGGCCTCGGTGACCTGCAGTAGTGTCGCGGCGCCGGTCAGGCTGCGGGCCAGTTCGTACAGATCCCGGGTTTCCTGTTCATGGTGACGCACCCGTTCGGCTTCTTCCTGCAAGTTGGCGGTGAGCTCGGTGGTCAGCAGGCCGATGGCCAGCATCACGGCAAAGGTGATCAGGTATAAAACATCGTTGACGGCAAAGGTGAAATGCGGCGGGACCAGAAAGAAATCGAACAGCGCCACGCTCAAAAAAGCGGCCAGCACCGCCGGTCCGCGCCCGAGCTTGAGGGCCACCAGAAATACCACGAGCAAAAACAGCATCACGGCATTGGCGAGATCCAGCATGTCGCGAAAAGGCAGCGTGATCAGGGTGACCAGCGCACAGGCGCCGATGGCCAAGGCATAGCGTGCTGCCTTGGGCAGTGCTGGACGGACGATTTCTAGTGAGGCATCGGACATGATCCGCTCCGGGTTGTCTGCATGGTGTAACAGTAGGTGGTAACAGGCAAAAATGGCGTAGAGACTCTGGCCTGGAGTGTAAATAAAACGTAAATAGGCAAATGCATCCCCTGATTCGCAGGGTTTCACGATCGGCGGATTTTGTCATTGCTGCCATGCAGTTCCATGAACTACTGTGATAAAGAGGGTGTCTGTTAACAGAGCCGAACGTTTAACCCTTTTGAGGAGTGCAACCATGGGTACGCGTGAAGAATATATTCAAAAATTGCAGGCCAAGCTGGATGAATGGAATGCCGAAATCGACCGGCTGGTGGTGCAATCGGCCTTGGCCGAAGCGGAGCTCAAGACAAAATACAGCGAAGAAATCGAGATGCTGCGCAACAAGCAGATCGAGGCCCGAGTAAAGCTTGAAGCGCTGCAAAATGCGAGCGGAAATGCCTGGGAAGACATGCGCGCCGGGATGGATATGGCTTGGGGCGCGATCAGCGAAGCTGTGGAATCGGCTGTTTCCCGGTTCAAAAAGTAAAGCAGAACCTTGGCTCGTGGATACGCGAGCCATTTTTCTATCAATTTATAAGTGATTGGTCTAATATTTCGCCATGTCCACGAACCCCTCACTTCCCCGCCGCCCGCGCGGTCGCCCGGCCCGCAACGGGCTGGAGTACGCCGATACGCGCGCCTTGCTGATTCGCTGCGGGATCGAACTCTTCACCCAGCAGGGTGTGAGCGCGACGGTGATCGACGATGTACTCAAGCGCGTCGATGTGCCCAAGGGCTCGTTCTATCACTATTTCGAGAGCAAGGATGCGTTTGTCAGCGCCGTTCTCGATGCCTATGCCGATTACTTTGCCCGCAAGCTTGACCGGCAATTTTCCAATGATGCCCTGCTGCCTCTGGCGCGCTTGGCTGCTTTTGTCGACGACGCCTGTAGCGGTGTCGAGCGCCATGATTTCACGCGCGGATGCCTGGTCGGCAATCTGGGCCAGGAAGTCAGCTGTCTGGATCCCGCGTTGCGGGTCCGTCTGGAAGCGATTTTCATGGATTGGGAACGGCGTCTGGCGCAATGCCTGGAAGCGGCCGTGGCTGCGGGCGAGTTGGCGAAAAATGCCGATTGCGCGGCACTGGCCCATGCTTTCTGGATAGGCTGGGAAGGCGCCGTGCTGCGCGCCCGCCTGGCCAGATCTACCGGTCCGATGCGGGCATTCTTGACGCTGTTTTTACTGGCCTTGCCGCGGCCCTGATTTTTGTTGGTGTATTTTTATTCAGTTGGTCTAATTTTTTGAAAGGAAGTTTTTACTATGTTCAAAGGCATTCTGATTACCAAGGACGACGCCGGTTACCGGGCAAGCTGCCAGGAAATCGATGAATCCGTGTTGCAGGAAGGCGACGTGACCGTCCGGGTCGAGTGGTCGACGCTCAACTACAAGGATGGTCTGGCCATGACCGGCAAGGCGCCGGTGGTGCGCCGCTTCCCGATGGTGCCGGGCATCGACTTCGCCGGCACGGTGATCGAAAGCGGTAATCCTCGTTGGAAGGCGGGCGACCGCGTGTTGCTGAATGGCTGGGGCGTGGGCGAAACGCACTGCGGCGGGCTGGCGCAGGTGGCGCGGGTCAAAAGCGAATGGCTGGTTGCGCTGCCGGAGGATTTCACTGCCCGCCAGGCCATGGCGATCGGCACCGCGGGTTATACCGCGATGCTGTGCGTGATGGCGCTGGAAAAACATGGTCTTAAACCCACCGATGGCGCCATTCTGGTGACCGGCGCGAATGGTGGCGTTGGCAGCGTGGCCATTGCCTTGCTGGCCAAGCTGGGTTACTCGATCATTGCTTCGACCGGTCGGATGGACGATGCGGAGCACCTGAAGGCTTTGGGTGCGGCCGAAGTCATCGACCGCAACGAACTTGCCTCGCCCGGCAAGCCGTTGGGCCGGGAGCGCTGGGTTGGCGTGATCGATACCGTGGGCAGCCATACGCTGGCCAATGCCTGCGCCATGACGCGCTATAACGGTGCGGTGGCGGCCTGCGGTCTGGCGCAAGGCATGGATTTCCCTTCCACGGTGATGCCTTTCATCCTGCGCGGCATTTCTCTGTACGGCATTGATAGCGTGATGGCCCCGTTGAGCGTGCGCGAGGCCGCCTGGCAACGGCTGGCGCGCGATATCGATCTGACCAAACTTGCTGCGTTGACCCGCGAAATCGGGCTGGCCGAGGCGATTGCCGTGGCGGCCGAATTGCTGGAAGGCAAGGTGCGCGGACGGGTGGTGGTGGATGTGAACCGCTGATCATCAAGCTGTTGCCCCGGTGAAGAAAGCAACTTTGCCGGGGCTGAAATTGGATAGCGTGGCTGCTTGGATCAAATAGTTACAGGCTGCGTAGGCTTTTTTTCACTTCACTGTCACACGATCGACTTATTCTCGGCCTGTATTCTTGGGAATGGGACGATGGCGCCAATATCTTCGGAGCTGCAAAAAAGTGAACTCGAACGCCTGTTGCAGGAGGATCTGCTGACCCCGCTGTTTCAGCCGATTGCCGCACTGGGTGCGGGTGAAATTTTCGGCTATGAAGGGCTGATTCGCGGCCCTTCCAGCAGTTATCTGCATTCGCCGCTGAACCTGTTTGCGGCCGCTGACCGCTGCGGTCTGCTGCCCGAACTCGATTTTGCCTGCCGGCGCGCGGTGATCCGCGGCTTTGTGAAAACCGGGCTGCCCGGACGCCTGTTCCTGAACATTTCCCCCGCCTGCATCACCTTGCCCTCGTTCCGCTCCGGCGCCACGCTGGAAATCCTGCGCGAGTCGGGTTTGTCGCCGCGCCGCGTGGTGATCGAACTGACGGAAATCCATCCGACCGACAATTTTGGGCAACTGCGCGAAGCGTTGTTGCATTACCGGGACATGGGCTTTCGCATCGCGCTGGACGATCTGGGCGAGGGGTTTTCCGGCCTGCGCCTGTGGTCCGAGCTGCAGCCGGATTTCGTCAAGATCGACAAGTATTTCATCCAGGGCATTGCCGGCGATCCGCAAAAGCGCCAGTTCGTCCGCTCGATCCACCATATCGCGCTCAACACCGGCGCGCGGGTGATCGCCGAGGGGATCGAAACCCCGCATGAGCTGGAATCGGTGCGCCGTCTCGGCATCGATCTGGTGCAGGGCTACCATCTGGCCCGGCCTCAGGCCAACCCGCCACGCAAGCTGGAACTGGCGGCACTGCATGCTGCCGGCCGGCATGAAGGTGGCGGCCAGTATACGGCGCGCAGCCTGCTGATCGAGACGCCGACCGTGCCGGAAACACAGGTGAATGACCAGATTTACAAGCTGTTCAGTGATACGCCGGAATTGCACGCCTTGCCGGTGCTGGATGCACAGGAGGCGCCATTGGGCCTGCTGAAGCGGCATGAAGTGCTGGAACGTTTTGCCCGGCCGTTCAACCGTGAACTTTACGGCCAGCGCCAGTGCACGATGCTGATGGATCCGACACCGCTGATCGTTGAACACGGCATCAGCCTGGAAGAGCTCTCCCGCCTGGTGACTTCCTGTGACCGGCGCTATCTGGCCGATGGCTTCATCATCACCGAGGGCGGACGCTATCTGGGCATGGGCGCCGGCCATGACCTGATGCGGATGATTACCGATATGCAGATTCGGGCTGCACGCCATGCCAATCCGCTGACGCTGCTGCCGGGCAATGTGCCGATCCAGGAGGAAATCCACCGGCTGCTGGCCTCCGACAAGCATTTCGTGGCGGTCTACGCCGATCTGGATTTCTTCAAGCCCTACAACGATATTTATGGCTACGACAAGGGCGACGAGGTCATCCAGGCGCTGGGCGCCATCTTGCAGAATGCGGCCGATCCCAATCTCGATTTTGTCGGCCACATCGGCGGTGACGATTTTCTGATGCTGTTTCTTGCGCAGGATTGGCGCGAACGCTGTGTCGAGGTGCTGAGTCAGTTCGATGCCCGCATCCCTGAATTCTTCCTGCCCGAACACCTCAAGGCCGGCGGTTATAGCGCGCTGGATCGGCAGGGCAACAGCCAGTGGCACCCGCTGATCAGCCTGTCGCTGGGGGCGGTGGCGGTGGAGCCCGGAAGCTATTGCAGCCACCACGAAATTGCCGTTGCCGCAGCGGCGGCCAAGAAAATGGCCAAGCAGCAGGCGGGCTCCAGCCTGTTTGTCGAGCGCCGCATGGTGGTCGGCCGGGATGCTCGTCAAATTACAACGGAGAGCAGGGCTGCCTGAGGGATGTCGCCGCCGCGCCATGTCTTCCCGATGCTTTTCTTGTGCAGGTCGAAAACCGGTTACAGGGAGCGCGTGATGGCATCCTTCCAGCCGAGATCGCGCGAGATTGCCCTGGCTGTCTCCAGGACGACCGGCCCGAGCTGAGACATCCGCTCTTCAGTCATGTAGGGAACCGCGCTGGCCACGCTCACCGACGCCACGACTTTGCCGCTGACATCCCGGATGGCGGAGCCGATGCAGCGGATTCCCAGCTCATGTTCTTCAAGGTCATATACCCAACCTTGTTGCACATAGGCATACAGGGCATCTCGGTATTGCGGCCAGGGTGGGAGCATGGGTGATGCCCCTTTCTGCTGCTGGTCTGCCCAGGCGGCCTGGTAAAGATGTTGCCATCGCTCCGGGGATATCCCCAGCATCAGGGCCTTGCCTACGCCGGTGGATGCAATCGGCTTGCGCTGCCCGATCTGCGAGCGCATTTCAAGACCGCGCGTGCCGGCGATCTTGTCGAGGTACAAAACGTAATCGCCATCCTCCTGGCCGAGGTGAACGGTATCGCCGGTGCTGGCTGCGAGCGCTTCCAGGTGAGGTCGCGCAATGGGAACAAGCGGGCGTTGCGCCAGGGCGGTCATGCCCAGCTGGATAAGTTTGGGGCCCAATAAATAGCCGCGGTAGGGGATGTGATGCAGATAGCCTTCGTTGACGAGGCTGTTGAGCATGCGGTGGGTGGTACTGCGCGGGGTGCCCAGATGCGCCGCGATGCTTTTCACATCACTGGTTCCTTCGGCAACCAGTTCGAGCAGTGTCAGCCCCCGTAACAGGGTTTGCGTGCCTGCGATCGGAGTTTTCCCGGCTTGTCCCTCATTCATTTCCTGCATTTCGGTGGCAGGAGATTGATTTTTTTCTATCCCGGCATTCATGCTTTTCCCGTTTTCAGTCTTTGATCGCATTCGGATTGCGTTAGTCATTCTCCTTGCATTGTAAAGGATGGCAAGCCCTTGCAGGGCCGGGCTTGGCCCGCTCAGGCCCGTTGGCCGGGTATTGCACGAAGGTGGCGGTCGATTCTGGCTGGCGACGAAGGTTCCGCCTTCGCCGCCATGAACCCCAAGTACGTACTCGGCGATCAGGGCATGTACTGGCCGCCATTCACGTTGATGATCTGGCCGGTGATATAGCCGCTGCAGGCATGCGAAGCCAGGAACAGGAAGGAAGGCGCAACTTCTTCCGCGGTGGCAAAGCGCCCCATCGGAATCGTGGCGTTGATCTGTGCGCGCACTGCGTCATTCTTGTCGGCATGGAAAGCCGTATCCACCGTGCCCGGAGCGACCACATTGAAGCGCACGCCATCCTTGGTATACGAGGTGACCCAGTTCTTCTGGATCGTGTGAATCCAGGCCTTGGCGGCGGCGTACAACGATGCGCCCGGTCCGCCCCCCATGTAACTGGCAAACGAGCCGACCAGCACGACCGAGGAAGTCTTGCCGCTGGCTTGTGCTGCTGCCTTCAGATGTGGCATCGCATACTTGGTCACCATGTGGGCCGAGCGGGCATTCAGATCGAAGACCTGGTCAAAGAAATCGTCGTCGATCTCGCTGATCGGCTTGCGCCCGACGAGGCCCCCCACGTTGTTGATCACCACATCGATCCCGCCAAACTTGGCAACGAACTGTTCGATCAGTTGTTCGCAGGCCTTGGAATCGCACAGGTTGCCTTGAAAGAACGCGCCTTCGCCGCCCAATTGCCGCAGCTCTTCCAGTGATTGCTCGATGCCTTCGGTCACCACGTGCGAGGTGATCCCCACCTTGGCGCCATAGCGCGCAAAGGTGCGGGCGGTGGCCAACCCGATGCCTTGTGTCGATCCAGTGATCAGTACGCGCTTGTCTTTCAAATCATTGAACATTTTTTGCTCCTTGCGGTGAACAGCCGGTAAAGGCCTGAGGGTTTGTCCTTTTGAGAATATCTCACTATATGGACGCGTAAAAACTATTTGACACAATGTTAAGTGTGTAACTACTATTTGGTCAACATCAAAAATATGTGAGACATTTTTGAATGTACTGATCCGAAGTGTGAGCAAGGCCGATTGCGGGATACGGTTTGTTGGTCTGGTGTGCAGCGAACGCGATTTCCCCGGAGCCGGGCTCTACGAACAGGCTGGAAGGTGGTGTTGCCTGGGTTCAGGGTGTTTTATCCATATCGCAGTGCTTAATGGGGGAAGTTGAAATGTTCAAAAAAAATATGGTGTGCGGCTTGGTGATGGCAGCTCTGATGGGCGTCGGCAGTAGCGGGGCGATGGCGAAAACCTTGCGTTCGGCTGATGTACATGACAAGGCGTATCCGACCGTGATGGCGGTCCGCCATCTGGGCGATGAGTTGTCCAAGGCGACCTCGGGCAAATGGGACGTGAAGGTCTTCGGCAATAGTTCGCTCGGCTCGGAAAAAGATACCGTCGAGCAGGTCAAGATCGGTGCGATCGATATGGTGCGGGTCAATACCGCGGCATTTCACAGCATCGTGCCCGAATCCATGATCCTGTCGCTGCCATTCCTGTTCCGCGATATCAATCATTTCCGCAATGCGGTATATGGCCCGGTGGGTGACAAGGTGCTGGCGTCTTTTGAAAAAGCCGGATATATCGGCCTGGCTTTCTATGAAAGCGGTGTTCGCTCCATTTATTCCAAGAAACCGATTCGCACGCTGGCCGATGTCCGCGGTATGAAAATTCGTATCCAGCAATCGGATATGTGGGTCGACCTGATCAAGGCGATGGGGGCGAGCCCGATTCCAATTCCATATGCGGAAATCTATACCGGCCTGAAAACCAACCTGATCGACGCCTCCGAAAACAATATCAATGCCTATTACACCGCCAAGCATTTCGAAAGTGCGCAGTATTTCAATGAAACCATGCACGTGATGGCACCGGAAGTGCTGGTCTTCTCGAAAAAGGTCTGGGATACCATGACCAAGGAAGAGCAAGCGACCTTGCGTGCAGCGGCCAAGAAGTCCGTGCCGTATTACGTGGGTCTTTGGGAAGCGGAAGAAACCAATTCGAAAAAGATGGTGACCTCCGGCGGAACGAAGTTTGTATCGAATGTGGATCGGGCAGAATTTTCCAAAGCAATGAAGCCGGTCTGGGATAAATACGCCAGTACGCCGGAATTGAAGGCACTGGTTCAAGAACTGGTGAATGCCAAGTAAGGGTGTCACTGTCCGGGTGTGCCTTTGGGAGGAGGTGCACCCGGAATTGGCGAAATACACGTCTGGGTTGCGATTCTTTGAAGCCGGTATTTCTAATTGATATTGATGTGCGAATAGATCGGACGGTTGGTTTCAATTTTTTCATTGGAAATTTTAATGATTTTTTTCAAATCATCCAATTAATAGGCGAGTGGCAAATTGAAAACACCTGTCGAAACAATAAAGCATTCCCAGTCCGGTTTGCCAGCCACGAAGGCGGAAGCGGCAACAGGTAGGGAAGAGAGGCCGCAAGGCACCCAAACGCTGTTGCGCGGATTGGCTTTGCTGGAATTGGTGGCACAGGGCATTACCGATGTGAAAGGCATTGCCGCGCAGTTGGGAACGCCTCGCAGTACCACGCACCGCATGCTCAGCAGCCTGGTGAGCGAGGGCTATCTGCATCACATCCCCTACCAAGGTTATTCGCTGGGTTTTCGGCTGATCTATCTGGGAACCAAGGCGCAGGAACAGCGCCCGCTCGGAGCGCTGGCCCGGCCGTTTCTGGAGGAGCTGGCGGCGCAGACCGGTGATACGGTGCATCTGGGCACGGTGGAAGGCACGCAGGTTTTCTACCTGGAGAAAGTACCGGGCACCAAGGGGCTGGAGATGCGTTCCCGGGCAGGGCAGCGCATGCCGCTGGCTTCTACGGGCGTGGGCAAGGCGTTGATGCTGGGGTTTTCGCCCGCAGGCTGGGGCGAGCTTTACGACGAAGCAGTCGCGATCAAGCTGGAAGCCGGAGAGCGCTCGCTCTTGAGCCCGTGGCCGCAATATGAAGCGGCCATGCAGCAGTACCGTGCCCAGGGCTGGGTGATGGATCTGGAAGAGAACGAACTGGGCATCCGTTGCGTGGGTGCGCCGATTCGCGATGTCAGCGGCAAGGTAGTGGCCGCGGTCAGCAATGCCAGCGCCGTGCCGTACATGCCCAAGGAACGCATGCTGGAGCTTGGCCCGGTGGTGCTGGCTGCTGCGAACAAGATTTCTGAAGCGCTTGGAATGGAGAAAACAAACGCATGAATGCCAACAATGAACACAAGGCGCCGGTTTTGCTGGCGCTGGATTGGGGAACTTCCAGCCTGCGGGCATTCCTGCTGGGCGAGGATGGCGAAGTGCTGCAGACCCGCAGCACGCCCCAGGGCCTGCAATCGTTGCCTATGCCGGGCGCGGCCGGATTCGAGCAGGTGTTTGCCGGAATCGCATCGGACTGGCTGGCACGCTGGCCGCATCTGCCGGTGGTGGCCGGCGGTATGGTGGGCAGCGCACAGGGCTGGAAAGAAGCGCCGTATGTGCGTTGTCCGGCCGATGTGGGCTCACTTGCCGCACATACGGTGGCGGTCGCCAGCGGGCTGGGGCGCGATATCCACATTGCGCCGGGCGTATTGCTGGATGAGCCGGGCGTGATGCCTGACGTGATCCGCGGCGAGGAAATACAGATCGCGGGCGCACTGGCACAGAACCCGGCATTGGGGCAGCGCGCCACCATGGTCCTGCCGGGAACGCATTCGAAATGGGTGCAGGTGGAGAACGGCCGGATCGTGCGTTTTGCCAGTTATATGACCGGCGAATTGTTTGCAGTGCTGGTCAAGCATTCGATCCTGGGGCGCTTGATAGCCGATGCCCATGCGCCGGAGCCCTCAGACTCGCAGGCTGCTTTCCTGCAAGGCGTTCAAGCCGCCCGGACCAGCCTGCCCGGTGATTTTGCCCACCAGATTTTTGCCGCCCGCACGCTGGGGCTCACCCGGCGCCTGGCGCATGGCCAACTCAAGGATTACCTCTCCGGCCTCTTGATCGGGCATGAACTGGTGTCCGGCCTCGCCAAGTCTTCCACGACGCTGCAGGCGCAAGGCCCGCTGCTGTTGATCGGCGATGCCGTGTTGTGCCAGCGCTATGCCCAGGCGTTTGCCGCGCTGGGCGTACCGGTTGCCGCCACGCTCGACAACCCCGCGCCGCGCGGTCTGTGGGAAGTGGCCCGGGTGCTCGGGCTGCTCGAACAACCCGTTGTTGAAGCCAGTTTGTGAGGAAACCCGGATGAATAACACCCGTCTTGCCCGTTTCGAAGCTGCCCAGGCCAGTCTGCCGCTGGTGGCCATTCTGCGCGGAGTGACCCCGGCCGAGGCCGAACCGGTTGCCCACACGCTGTATGACGCTGGGTTTCGCCTGATCGAGGTGCCGCTCAATTCGCCCGAGCCGTTCGACAGCATCGCCCGCATGCGCGCCTGCCTGCCGGCCGATGCCCTGGTCGGTGCCGGCACGGTGCTGCGCGTGATGGATGTCGAACGGCTGGTCAGCATCGACGCCGATCTGGTGGTGATGCCGCATGCCGATGTGGCCGTGATTTCCGCAGCCAAACAGTATGGGCTGATCAGCTTGCCCGGTGTCGTGACACCGACCGAGGCCTTTGCCGCGCTTGAGGCTGGGGCCGACGCACTCAAACTGTTCCCGGCCGAACTGGTTACGCCTGCCGTTATCAAGGCCATGCGCGCGGTGCTGCCCAAAGCCACCCGGCTATACCCGGTGGGCGGTATCACGCCGGATAACCAACTGCCTTTTCTCAACGCGGGGGTCAATGGTTTCGGCCTGGGCTCCGCACTGTATTCGCCCGGAATCGCTCTCGAACAACTGGCCGGGCGGGCCGAATGCTTTGTGACTGCGTGGCGCACGCAGCACGCGGCATAGCACGGATTCCGGCCTTTGCAGCAAGGCCGGCCTGTGTTTAAGCGTATTTCGGGATAGGCCCAATGAGCCGGTATGGCCGAGGGTTGAATTGCTTTCCGGATGCCAAGTCGTTTTGTATTTAACCTGGAGGTTGAGATGAAATCGCAAAAACTTATCGCCCGTCTGTTGACTGCAGTCTGTGCATCTTCCCTGTTGCTGGGCGCCTCTGCCCATGCCGCGGATTACCCCACCAAGCAAGTAGAAGTGATCGTTCCGTTCGCCGCAGGCGGCGGTACTGATCTCGTGACTCGTGCCTTTGCCGATGCCGCCAAGAAATACCTGCCCAAGCCCATGGGCGTGGTCAACAAGACCGGTGGCGGCGGCGCGGTGGGCTTGTCCGAAATCGTGACGGCCCGTCCGGACGGTTACAAGATCGGTACCGGCACCGTGGAAATTGCCATGCTGCCGCACATGGGTCTGGTGCAGTTCACCACCGATGATTTCACTCCGATTGCCCGCCTGAATGCGGAGCCGAGCGCCATTTCGGTCAAGGCCGATGCGCCGTGGAACAGCTACGAGGAATTCATGGCTTATGCCAAGGCCAATCCGGGCAAGGTGCGTATCGGCAATTCCGGCACCGGCGCGATCTGGCATCTGGCCGCCGAAGCCCTGGCCGACAAGACCGGCACCAAGTTCAACCATATTCCGTATGACGGCGCCAATCCGGCCGTGACCGCGCTGCTTGGCGGCCATATCGAAGCGGTGACGGTGAGTCCGGCCGAAGTGGTCAGCCATGTCGCTGCCGGCAAGATCAAGCTGCTGGCCGTGATGGCCGATCAGCGCCAGGCCGGTTTCGACAAGGTGCCGACGCTGAAGGAAAAAGGCGTAGACCTGACCATCATGACCTGGCGTGGCATCGTGGCGCCGAAGAAAACGCCGAAAGACGTACAGGAAGCATTGCGTGCTGCCGCCAAGAAGACCGCGGAAGATCCGGCTTTCAAGGAATCGCTGGCCAAGATGAACCTGTCCCACGCCTATCTGGACGGCCCGGCTTTCAAGGTGGCCATGGACAAGGACAACGCCTTCTTCAAGGCGCTGATGACCAAGCTCGGCATCGCCAAGTAAACCCCTGTCACGCACCCGGTTCGCCGGGTGCGTTTTCCCGGATCACACCAGGCTTCCCATCCCGTCCGGCGCGTGCTTGCCACGCGCTGGAGGGGAGGGTGCAAGCCTGAAGGAGAGGGTGTACCCCATGACTCATTCTCAAAAATCCGCCGGAACCGGCAACACCGACCGGTCCGCCCGGATGGAAATCATCATCGGCGGGCTGGTGCTGTTGCTGGCCATCGCGGCGATCGTGTTCTCGCGAAAGTTTCCGAGTACGGGCCTGGCGACCGATATCGGTTCGGCGCGTTTTCCGCTGGTGTATTCCTGCGCCCTGATCGTGCTGTGTGCCGTGCTGATTGCGCGCAACCTGGCCAAGCTCAAGCAACCGAAAACCGAAGCGGTAACCGAACCGGATGCCGAGGCGGAAGTGCCCAACTATCGCCGGACGGCCATTGGCATCGCGGTATCGGCACTCAGCCTGTTTGCCATGCAATACCTCGGCTATGCACTGGTCACGGCAGGCTACCTGTCTTTCCTGATGTGGCTGTTGGGCATGAAGCACAAGGCCTGGAATCCGCTGCTGGCCATCGTGATCACCGCCTTGCTGTATTTCACGTTTTCAACCGGGTTGAACGTGCCGTTGCCGGTTGGCAGCCTGTTCGAATAAGGCCGCCCCTTTCTGCAGGAGATTTGCCATGCAAGAACTTGATTTGTTGATGAACGGATTTGCGGCCTTGCTGCATCAACCGTTTGCCTTGTTGTTGTCCGTGGTTGGCGTCGCGGTGGGCATCGTGATCGGTGCCATGCCGGGGCTGACCGCGACCATGGGGGTGGCGATCCTGCTGCCGTTTACCTTCGGCATGGACCCGGTTTCCGGCCTGTTGATGATCTCAGGGGTATTTTTCGGCGGGATCTATGGTGGTTCGATTACCGCGATCCTGTTGAAAATTCCCGGCACGCCGGCGGCGGCCGCCACGGCGATCGACGGTTTCGAGCTGACCCGCCAGGGCAAGGCCGGTATTGCGCTGGGCACCGCCACGTTCTCCTCGTTTATCGGCGGCACGCTCAGCATCATCGTGCTGGTATTCATGGCACCGCTGCTGGCCAGCGTGGCGCTGGAATTCAGCGCCTCGGAAACGTTCGCGCTGGCCGTGTTCGGCCTGAGCATCATCGCCAGTATTTCGGGCGAATCGCTGGTCAAGGGCCTGATCGCCGGGTTTGTCGGCCTGCTGATCTCGACCGTGGGGCTCGATCCTATGGGTGGCTTCCCGCGCTTTACCGGCGGCTTTACCGAGCTGATGAGCGTGCCGTTCATTCCGGTGATGATCGGGCTGTTTGCCGCTGCGGAAGCGTTCAAGGCGATGGAAGAAAGCGGCGTGCTCAAGAACAAGGCGGCTGCGCTGGGCCGGATCATTCCGCCCTGGAGCAGCTACAAGCGCATGCTGGGCACCGTGTTGCGCTCGACCGGGCTGGGCATCTTCATCGGCGCGATCCCGGGCGCCGGGGCCGATATTGCCGCGTTTGTTTCCTACAACGAGGCCAAGCGTTTCAGCAAGACGCCGGAAAATTTCGGCAAGGGTGAACTCTCGGCCGTGGCAGCGTGTGAATCCGGCGCCAATGGTTGTACCGGTGGTGCGCTGTTGCCGATGCTGACGCTGGGTATTCCGGGCGATGCAGTCACGGCAGTGATGCTGGGGGCACTGACGCTGCAGGGCTTGCAGCCAGGGCCACTCTTGTTCAAGGAACACAGTGATCTGGTGTTCACCCTGTTTGCCGGCATGCTGTTCTGCTACGTGGTCATGCTGATTATGGGTCTGGGGTGCCTGCGCTTCATGGGCAAGATACTGCAGATGCCCAAGTCGATCCTGACCCCGGCCATCCTGGCACTGTGCGTGGTGGGAACTTACGCGATCAACAACAGCATGTTCGACATCGGCATCATGCTGATTGCCGGTGTGATCGGCTACTTCATGCAGAAGTGGGATTTCCCGCCGTCGCCGATCGTGCTGGCGCTGATCATGGGGCCGATGGCCGAAAGCAGTTTCCGCCGCGCCTTGTCGCTTTCCAGTGGCAGCTACGATTTCCTCTATACCCGCCCGATCACCGCCGCCTTCTTGTTGATCGCCCTGAGCACCCTGTTCTACCCGGTGTTCCGTCGCTACCAGAAAAAACGGCAGCAACGCGGATTGCAATTGGCAGCCGAAAACGGCGCAGCCTGAACCCAGGAAAGGAAAAATGATGCAAATCACAACAATCGGGCCGGATGCGTTGATCTGCCCGGAAACCCGCAACAACGTCGGTGAAAGCCCGGTCTGGGATCAGCACGCGCGTTGCTGGTCGTGGATCGACCAGGCCGGCAAGGCGTTCCGGCTTGACCCAGCCAGCGGCAAGGTGCGCCGCTGGAGCCTGCCGGAGAAGATCGGCAGCATGGTGCTGCGGCCTGACGGTCACATGGTGTGCAGTTGCGTGAGCGGCATCTTCGACGTGGAGTTGGGCGATGACGAGGCGGCCGGCATCACGCGGCTGGCTTCGATCGAGCACCCGTTGCCCGGCATGCGCTTCAACGATGGCCGTTGCGATCGGCAGGGGCGGTTGTGGGTCTCCACCATGGTGATGGATATTGCGCTGGGCGAGCCGGCCGGGCGCTGGTTCCGCTACACGCGCGAGCAGGGGCTGCAGGCCTCGGAGTTTGCCGGGTTCGTGATCCCGAACGGTTCGGCCTTCAGCCCGGATGGCAAGACCTTCTATTGCTCCGACACCCATCGCGACAAGCGCAAGCTCTGGGCTTTCAACTATGACACCGACAGCGGCTGGATCGGCAACAAACGCCTGTTCGCCGATCTGCGCGAAGCGGGCGGACGGCCGGACGGCGCGGCGGTGGATGTGGATGGCTGCTACTGGATCTGCGGCCTGGACGACGGCAGCCTGATGCGCTTTACCCCGCAAGGCAAGCTTGACCGCAAGTTCATGCTGCCGATGCAAAAGCCGACCATGTGCGCGTTCGGCGGCGACGATGGCCAGACCATGCTGGTCACTTCGTTGTGCCGGGGCGAGCACGAGCTGGAATCCGATCCGCATGCCGGCCGGGTACTGATGTTTCGGCCGGGCGCACAGGGTATTGCCGAGCCGCGCCTGGCTGACTAGATACTGCTTGATCCAAACAGGGTGGGTTCCCGGTATGCAGCCGGGAACCCACCCTGTTTTTTTTTGCGGTGCTTCTTTGCCGAGGCCGCATTGCCGCCGGCGGCAAAAATTGCCTGCCGCCAATGAGCGGCCCGCGTGTTTACACGGATTTACAGGGTTCCAGCTCTGGCACGCTTTCTGCTGGTAGGTCCCGGCCATCAGGAGATTTGCCATGCTTGCCCGGATCGATGATTACTTTCGTGTACAGGAAACCGCGCTCAAATTGCGCTCCGCGCGCCAGGAGTTGCTCGCGGCCAATATCGCCAATGCCGATACCCCGGGCTACAAGGCGCGCGATGTCGATTTCAGTTCGGCTTTCAGCGCCGCATTGGCCGGCAAGAGTTCCCAGCCTTTGACCACCAGCAACAGCCGCCATCTGCAATCAGGCTCGTCCAGTGATGTGTTTCCCGCCTCAGCACTGCTGTACCGGGGCGAGACGCAATCCTCGATCGACGGCAATACGGTCAATGTGGACAAGGAAATGGTCGAGTTCTCCGACAACGCCCTGCGCTACCAGGCGGAGTTGACCTTTATGCAAAAGCGCATCGAAACCTTGAGCGCAGCGATCAAAAGCAACTGAGAGAGGGTAGGCCAAGATGTCCTTGTTCCGGGTGTTTGATATTTCCAGTTCGGCCATGCATGCCCAGTCGGCGCGGCTGAACGCGGTGGCCTCCAACCTCGCCAACGCCGAATCGGTCACGAGTTCCAACGGCCAGCCGTACCGGGCCAAGCAGGTGGTGTTTCAGGCCGCTCCGGTGGGCACCGGCAAGAATGCGCTGGGCGTGAAGGTGGCCGGTGTGATCGAGGATCAATCGCCGGCCAAGCTGGTGTTCGATCCGCGCCACCCGCTAGCTGATGCCAACGGCTACGTGGCGATGCCCAATGTCAATGCGGTGGAAGAAATGACCAACATGATTTCCGCCTCCCGCGCCTACCAGACCAACGTTGAAGTCATGAATACGGCCAAGACCCTGTTGATGCGCACCCTTTCACTAGGCCAAGCCTGAGGAGAATAGAACATGGCAACTGTTTCCGGCACCCAGCAGACCGGGTTTGACTATACCGCGCTGAACAAAAAAACGACGACCACCAAAAGCGACATGGACGTGCAGCAGGACCGTTTCATGAAACTCCTGGTGACCCAGCTGCAGAACCAGGATCCGATGAATCCGGTGGATAGCGCCGAGACCACTTCGCAGATGGCGCAGATCAACATGGTGACCCAGCTCTCCAAGCTGAACGATGCGATGACGACGATGGCGACAAGCTTCAGCTCGCAGCAAGCGCTGCAGGCGGCCGGCATCATAGGCAAGTCGGTGCTGGCGACGGGCACCAAGATGGATTTCAGCGGCAGTGCCGTCGATTTCCAGGCCAATGTCACCTCGGGGTTGCAGGGGGGCATGGTGCAGGTGCTGGATTCGAAAGGGAATGTGGTGAGCCAGCAAGAATTCAGCCAGCCTTCGACAGCGGGGAATACCACATTCTCCTGGGATGGCAAGCTCACTGACGGAACCACGGCGCCGAGCGGCACGTATTCCGTCCGCGCTTACGGCAAGGCCAGTGACGGCAGCGCCGTGGCGCTGGATACCCTGACCTGGCAAAAGGTGGGCAGCGTGGCGCTCAATAGCGGCAACACGCAGCTGGTGCTGGCTGACAAGTCGACGGTTGATCTTTCGTCGGTAACACAGATTCGGTAAATCGGATTCGGCTGACCCGCTGCACGTGGGCTGGCGGTAAGAACAAGGAGCGGCAAAATGGGTTTTCAGCAAGGGTTGAGCGGTCTGAATGCAGCGGCCAAGAACTTGGATGTAATCGGCAATAACGTGGCCAACGTCAATACGGTGGGTTTCAAGTCCTCGCGGGCGGAATTCAGCGATATCTATGCGGCCACGTTTGGTTCCGCCGCAACAATCTCCGGTATCGGTGCCAAGACTTCGACCATTTCGCAGCAGTTTGGCCAGGGCAATATCTCGTCGACCAGCAACCCGCTTGATCTTGCCATCAGCGGTAATGGTTTTTACCAGTTGTATGACGACCCGACTACACAGGCAACCAGCTACACCCGCAATGGCCAGTTCCAGCTGGATAAGGATGGTTACATCGTCACCAATAACGGCCGTTATCTGACAGGCTGGCAGGCAGATGATGCCACGAATTTTCTGCCGTCCAGCGGTCCGGTCACGCCGATCAAGGTCCAGTTCGCCAATTTCGGCGCCCAGGAAACCGGCGGATCGGGCGTGACCGGGGCCGGTCTGACTATCGGCCTGAACCTGAATTCCTCGGATACCCTGAAAACGGCCGCTTTTTCAATGGCGGATCCGGCCACCTACAACTATTCCACCTCGGCCACGGTTTACGATTCGCTCGGCGCGCCGCACACGCAAACCATGTATTTCGTGAAGGGTGCCTATACCGCGCCGGCAGGCGTTCCGGCCACCTCCCAGCCGCCGACTGCGACCAGCAATACCTGGTCGGTCTACTACGCGCTCGATGGCCAGCCCGTATTGCCCGATGGCACGCTGGGGACTTCGAGCACCAGTCAGGATGTGATGTTGCGCGGCACGCTAACGTTTGATTCGAGCGGCGCCTACACCGGCTATACCTCCAACATCAACCCGGTAACCACGAGCCAGAGCTGGTTCCGCGTGAATTCCACCGCGCTGGCCAATGGCTCGAACGGGCTCGATTTCCAGATGTACTTTAATACTGCCACGCAATATGGCAGCAATTACAACGTCAATACCGTCACGCAAGATGGTTACACGGATGGCTCGCTGGTAGGCATGTCGGTGAGCAAGGAAGGGGTGGTTCAGGGTAGCTACTCCAACGGCCAAACCCGCAACGTGGCACGTATCGCGCTCTATACCTTCACTAATCCGCAGGGCCTGCAATCGCTGGGCGATAACCGCTGGACGAATACCTTTGGTTCCGGCTCGGCGATCCCCAATGCGCCGGGTTCCGGCAACACCGGCTTGTTGACTGCAGCCGCCGTGGAAGATTCCAACGTCGACATGACGGCCGAGCTCGTCAACCTGATCACCGCGCAGCGCAACTACCAGGCCAGCGCGCAGACGATCAAGGCGCAGGACACCATTCTGCAGACGCTGGTTAATCTGGGTTGATAACGCGGCCAATCCCGGTTAGTCGCAGCGCGACGTAACCCGGGAACCCTCTCAGGAAAAAAATGGATCGACTTCTCTACGTGGCCATGACCGGTGCCAAGCAGGCCGAATTGCGCCAGGCCACGGTATCGCACAACTTGGCCAATGCCACCACGACCGGTTTTCGCGCCGAGCTGGCGGCATTTCGCGCCGTGCCGGTGGTGGGTGGTTCGGGCTTGCCGACACGCGCCTTCGTGGTCGAGCAGAGCATCGGTGCCGATCTGCGTTCCGGTCCGTTGCAGCAAACCGGCAACGATCTGGATGTGGCAATCGTCGATGCCGGCTGGATCGCGGTACAGACCGCCAGCGGCGAAGCCTATACGCGCAATGGCGGGCTGAAGATCGATGCCAGCGGGCTGATGAAAAACAGCAGCGGCCAGATCCTGCAGGGCGAAAGCGGCCCGCTCACGGTGCCGGAAAACACCCGGGTGACGGTAGCGCAAGACGGCACGGTCAGCGGGATTGCACTGGATAACCCGTCCCAGCGGGTCGAGATCGGCAAGATCAAGCTGGTCAACCCGCCTTCCGGTGAGCTGGAAAAGGGCAGCGATGGCTTGTTCCGCTTGCGCAGCGGCCAGTCGGCCCCGGTCGATGCGAATGTGAAACTGGTTTCGGGCGCGGTGGAGGGCAGCAATGTCAATACCGTGGACGAGCTGGTCGCCATGATCTCGACCCAGCGCCATTACGATTTGCAGATCAAATTGATGCAGACCGCCGACCAGAATTCGCGCTCGGCAACACAGATACTCTCGCTTAACGGCTGATAAGGATTAACGAACCATGATGCGTTCGCTCTGGATTTCCAAGACCGGCATGGATGCCATGCAGATGAATGTGGACGTGACGTCCCACAATCTGGCCAACGTCAGCACCAACGGCTTCAAGCGCGAACGTGCGGTATTCGAAGACCTGCTTTACCAGAACCTGCGCCAGCCGGGCGGATCGACTTCGCAGCAGACGCAATTGCCTACCGGCTTGCAGCTGGGTACCGGCGTGCGCACGGTGGCGACGGTCAAGAACTTTGGCCAGGGCAACTTGCAATCGACCGATGGCCCGCTCGATCTGGCCATCCAGGGCGAAGGCTTTTTCCAGGTGGCCTTGCCCGACGGCAGCACGGCCTATACGCGCGATGGCTCGTTCCAGGTGGATAACCAGGGCAATGTGGTCACCGCCAGCGGCAATGCCCTGCAGCCCGCGCTGCAGGTGCCGACGGGTACGACCAAGGTGACGGTGGGGAGCGATGGCACGGTGACGGCCATCGTCAACAACAATGCCGCCGCACCGACGACGCTGGGTACGATCCAGCTGGCCACGTTCATCAACCCGCCGGGCTTGTCCTCGATCGGCGGAAACCTGCTGCTGGAAACGGCCGCCTCCGGCGCCCCGACCGTGGGCACCCCGGGCACCAACGGCCTGGGCGCGATCAACCAGGGCTTTGTCGAAACGTCCAATGTCAACGTGACCGAAGAACTGATCAACATGATCCAGGCGCAACGGGCTTTCGAGATCAACTCGCGGGCCATTACCACGTCAGACCAGATGCTGCAGAAGTTGTCCTCGCTGTAATCAAGAAAATGGGTGATGCCATGAAACGTCTCGTACCTGCCGTGTTGTCCCTGTTGCTCGGGGCTTGCGTGGCCCCTACCGTGGTGACCCAGCCGACCACGGCCAAGCCGCAGCCGCTGCCGGCAATGCAGTCGAACAATGGCGCGATCTTCCAGTCGGGTTCGGCACGCTACCTGTTCGAAGAGCCTGTTGCCCGCAACGTAGGTGATACGCTGGTGATCGTCATTGAAGAGAAACTGTCGGCGAGCAACAAGTCCAATACCGGCACCAGCCGTACCAGTGACGTCAGCATGAGCGGCAGCGGTTCCATGCCTTACCTGTCCGGTGCGCTCGAAAAACTCCTGACCGGATCCATCTCCGCCTCGGGCAGCAATACCTCTGCCGGCAAGGGCGAGACCAGCAACAGCAATACCTTTACCGGTACGCTGGCAGTCACGGTGGTCGATGTGTTGCCCAATGGCAACTTGATGATCGGCGGTGAAAAGCGGGTCAATGTCAACGGCGAAATCAACAACCTGCGCATGACGGGCGTGGTCAATCCGCGCGAGATCAAGGCAGGGAATACCATTTCTTCCACCAAGGTGGCGGATGCACGGATCGAGCAGGTGGGCGAGGGGGTGATTGCCGATTCCCTTTCCATGGCCTGGCTGGCGCGCTTCTTCCTGTCCGTCCTGCCGCTGTGATGAGGAGATACGTCATGCGCCGCTTGTTTGTCTCGCTATGCCTGCTGTTGCTGGCGGCTTCCGCCGGGGCGGAAAAGCTCAAGGAGCTCGCCAGCTTTGGCGGGGTGCGCAACAACCAGCTGGTGGGTTATGGCCTGGTTGTGGGTCTGGATGGCAGTGGTGACCAGACCACGCAAACGCCGTTTACCGTGCAATCCGTGGTCAATATGCTGACCAACATGGGTGTGCAGGTGCCCACGGGCGGTAATCTGCAGCTCAAGAATGTCGCCGCCGTGACGGTGACGGCCAATCTGCCGGCCTTTGCTCGGCCCGGCCAGCCGATCGATGTCACCATTTCCTCGATCGGCAATGCCAAATCGCTGCGCGGCGGCACGCTCTTGATGTCGCCGTTGAAAGGCGCCGACGGCCAGATTTACGCCATGGCGCAGGGCAATATCGTTGTCGCCGGCGCCGGCGCCTCGGCGGGCGGATCGAGTACCACGATCAACCAGCTGGCCACCGGCCGTATTCCGGGCGGTGCGACCGTGGAACGCGCGGTGCAGACCCAGCTTGGCAGTGGCGAATTCGTCCAGCTGGAGCTGCTCAGCACCGATTTCACTACGGCCAACCGCGTGGTTGATGCGATCAACAGCCGGTTCGGCTCGATTGCTGCCGCACTGGATGGCCGGGTGATCCAGGTCCGGGCACCGCAGGATTCCAATCAGCGCGTGGCCTTTCTCGCCGGGCTGGAAAATCTCGACGTGACGCCGGCGCAAGTCTCGCCCAAGGTGATCATCAACGCCCGCACCGGCTCGGTGGTGATGAACCAGGGTGTGACGGTCGATGCGTGTGCGGTGGCTCACGGCAACCTGACGGTGACCATCTCCACCGAGAACGCCGTCTCCCAGCCCGCGCCCCTGAGCGGGGGTAGAACCCGTGCGGTCCAGAACAGCGAAATCATGATCCAGGCCGACAAGGGGCCGATCGTGCGCCTGCCCAAGGCCACGTCGCTGCGCGATGTCGTGCGCGCCCTCAATGCCGTGGGCGCCACGCCGCAGGACTTGCTGGCCATACTCCAGGCCATGAAGGCGGCCGGCAGCCTGAAGGCGGAGCTGGAAATCATCTAGCGTCAACAGAACCCGGCTTCAACAGAGTTTATCCGCGATCGGCCCTGACATCGTTCAGGGCCGAATTCATTGGGCCGCTTCCCTGTCGGCATGCTCCTTGCTTTATATCCAGCCAAACCTTTGATTGACCCTGAGAGCCGATGGCCATTTCCTCGCAATCATCCTTTGCCGCGCAAACACTGGCGCTTGATCCGCAAGGCTTGCAGTCCTTGCGGCGCACCGCCAGGAACGATGCCGAAGCCGGCGCGCGCGCGGTCGCCAAGCAGTTCGAAGCCTTGTTCCTGCAGCAGATGCTCAAATCGATGCGCCAGGCCAATCAAGGCTTGGGCGAGGAAAGCAGCAGCGCCATGGGCATGTTCCGCTCGATGCAGGATCAGCAATTTGCCCAGTTGACGACCGTGAAAGGCGGGCTGGGCCTGGCCGATGCCATCGTGCGCCAGATCAGCGTGCAGCGCGATCCCTCGCTCTTGACCCGGCCGCCCGTGCGCAAGACCGCAGTCTTGCCGGAGGCGGTCAATGCGGCAACAAGCGTAACGCCGGCGGCAAAACCTGCCGCCTCCACGGCGGGGGCTGCCGAGGATTTTCTCGGCAAGCTGGCCGGCGCCGCAGAGGTGGCGGCCAAGGGGCTGGGTCTTTCGCCCAAGCTGGTGCTGGCGCATGCCGCGCTCGAATCCGGTTGGGGCAAAAAATCGATCAAGGCTGCCGACGGCAGCGATAGCCATAACCTGTTCGGCATCAAGGCCGGCAAGGATTGGACTGGCAAGACCGTGGATGTGCCGACCACCGAGTTCGTTGACGGCAAGATGCAAAAGCGGGTGGAAAAATTCCGCGTCTATGCTTCGTATTCCGACGCGTTCGGGGATTACGCCAGCCTGCTCAAGCGCCGTTTCGGCGATGCACTGGGATTGGGCTCGGACAGCGCCAGCTTCGGCAAGGCGCTGCAGGCGGGCGGTTATGCGACCGACCCGCATTACGCCAACAAGATTGCCCGGGTGGCGGACAGTGTCTCCACCCGTCTCGCCGCCCATCAGTCCGGCTCAAGCAAAACCGCCTGAGGCCGATAAAGAAAGCGAAGGAGCACCACCATGGGATCATCCGTATTCTCGATTGGCCTCACCGGCCTCAAAGCCGCCAATCTGGGCTTGTCCACCGCTGGCCATAATATTGCCAACGTCAATACGGCCGGCTATTCCCGTCAGACCATCCAGCAAAGCGCGCAGTACCCCGCCGTGACCGGCAGCGGCTTTGTCGGCATGGGAGTGCAGGTCACCACCATCTCGCGCAGCTATGACCAGTTCCTGAACAAGCAGGTGCAAACCACGCAGGCCAAGACCAGCTATTACGACAGCTATCTGAGCCATATCAAGCAAATCGACAACCTCGTTGCCGATAGCAGCGCCGGCGTGTCCCCGGCGATCGAAGATTATTTTTCCGCCGTGCAGAACGTGGCGACCAATCCGTCCAACCTGCCGGCGCGGCAAGCCATGTTGTCTTCCGCGCAGACCCTGATCAATCGTTTTGATTCGGTCAATCAGCAATTGGCGGACCAGCGCGATGCGCTCAACGGCGAAATCACTGATGCCGTGGCCAGCATCAATTCCTATGCCAAGCAGATTGCCGATCTCAACCAGCAGGTCGTGATGAATAGCGGTAGCGGCCAGACACCCAACGATTTGCTTGATCAGCGCGACCAGATCGTGAAAGAGCTCAACACGCTGGTGAAGGCCACCACTTTCGAGCAAAGCGACGGCAGCCTCAACGTGTTTATCGGTACCGGCCAGAACCTGGTGGTTGGCGGGGCCATTTTTTCCCTGGCGGCGGTGGCTTCGCCGGCCGATCCGCAAAGTGTCACGGTGGCCTATCAGCAGAACGGCTCGACGGTCTATCTGCCGGAAAACTCGCTGGCTGGCGGAACGCTCGGTGGCTTGCTGGATTTTCGCACCGGCTCGCTGGATCTGGCGCAGAACAACCTGGGGCAGGTCGCGCTCGGCTTGACCCAGATGCTCAATGCCCAGCAACGCGCCGGGCTCGATCTCAACGGCAAAATGGGTGAAGACCTGTTTTCCTACAACCGACAGGGCAGCCTGGATGTTGCGCTGAATGGCGCTACCATCAGTATTTCTTCCTCCGGCAGCACGGTCCCGACCAGTGATTTCAGCCTGGCCTACAACGGTACCGATTATGTGCTGACGCGGCTTTCGGACAAGAGCAGCCAGACCATTACAGCGGCGCAAATGACTGCCGGCTATACCGCCATGGGTGTCACGCTGCAAACGACCGCAGGTGCGCCGGCTGGCGCGGCAAGCACCAGCTGGTCGTTCCCGCCCGATGTCGGTTATATCGCGCCCAATTCACTCAATGGCGGCACCGCCAGCCTGGATGGCTATATCAGCGATGTAAGCCAGTTGCAGGCCAGCAACTATGAATTGGGCTATGACGGCAGCAATTATGTGCTGACCCGCCTCTCGGATGGCAACAAAACCACTTCGTCCACGATGCCGGTCACCGTGGATGGCGTAACGCTGGATCTGACCGGCGGCGCGATGCAAGCCGGCGATCGTTTCACCATCAAGCCCTATCAGGGATTTATTGATTCCATGAGCGTGCGCATCAGCGATTCGCGCCAGCTGGCGGCGGCGGCACCGATGCGGGCTGAAACCAAGAATTTCGACCCGCTGAGTGGTGCTCTGGTCAAGTCGACCAATACCGGTACCGGGAAAATTGAATCCTTGCAGGTGGATTCGCCTTCTTCGGTGACGACCAGTGCGGCGTCGAACCCGGCATTGCAAAACCCGGTCGGCATCCAGTTCACCGACGCAACGCATTACACGCTTTATGATTTGAACGTAACGCCGCCGACGGCCATTGCCCCGGCGAATCAAACGTTTACCAGCGGTACGCCCATCAGCTACAACGGCTGGAGCTTGAAAGTGAGCGGGCAGCCCGCCACTGGCGACCAGTTCGTGGTGACGCCGAACCTGTCCGGCACGGAAGATGGCAGCAATGCACAGAAGATGGCCGCGCTGCAGACCACCAAACTGATGTCCGGAAACACGGCCACCTTCGAGCAAACCTATGGCCAGATGGTGGCAGCGGTGGGCACCAAGACCAACGAAGTCAACATCATGGCGGAAGCCCAGGCCAGCATGCTGTCGCAGGCGGAGACCGCGCGTGATTCGGTCTCGGGCGTCAATCTGGATGAAGAAGCGGCCAATCTGCTGCGCTACCAGCAGGCGTATACCGCAGCGAGCAAGCTGATCCAGATTGCCCAACAGGCTTTTGACGAACTTGCCAATATTGGCGGTTAATCGATAGTGCAATAAACAGAAGGAGCGCGATCATGCGTATCGCCACTAACACGCTGTTCAATATCAGTCGCAGCGGTCTGCAAAAGCATACGGCCGACCAGGCGCGTTTGCAGGAGCAGCTCTCGACCGGACGCAAAATCCTGACCCCTTCGGATGATCCGATTGCCTCGGCGCGCATCCTCGGCATCAGTCAGACGGTATCGATCACGACTCAATATACGGTGAACAGCAAGACCGCGGATTCCGCACTGAGCACCACCGAAGCCACACTGGCGCAGATTGTCGGCGTTATTCAGGATATCCAGACCCTGGCGGTCAATGCCGGCAATGCCACGCAGACTGCCGCGGAAAAGAAAATGCTCGATACTGAGCTGCAAGGGCGCTATCAGGAGTTGCTCGGCTTGGCCAACAGCACCGATGGCAATGGCATCTATCTGTTTTCCGGCTTCCAGGGCGATATCAAGCCCTTTACCGAGAACAGTCTTGGCGACGTGAGCTATAACGGCGACGAAGGCGTGCGCAAGGTCCAGATTTCCTCCGGCCGGCAGATTCCGATTTCCGAAAATGGCAACGAGATCTTCCGTGCTATCAGGAACGGCAATGGCACCTTCGTCACCGCGGCCGACAGTAGCAACAGCGGATCGGGCGTCGTCAGCAGCGGCGAAGTGACCTCTGTGAGTGCCTGGAACAATAACGTGCCGAGCCCGCGCGATTTTTCGATCCAGTTCACTGCAGCCAATACCTACGATATCTACCTCAACGGCAGCGCGACGCCCATCGTCAGCGGCGCCACCTATACACCGGGCGGAACGATTGCGCTGAAGAATCCCGGACCGCCCGTGGTGGATTACGGTGTCCAGTTTTCGATTGAAGGCGCGCCAGCCGCGGGCGACACCTTTACCCTGAATGCCAGCACCAACCGGGATATGTTTGCCGTGCTCGGCGATTTTTCGAACGCCCTGGGGTCGTATGCAACCGATAGCACGGGCACTGGCCAGGCCGCTTTCCAGAACCAGCTCAATGGCGTGATGCAAGGCCTGGATAACGCGCTTTCCCAGGTGCTCAGGGTGCAGGCGTCCATCGGCGCGCGCATGGGCGAAACCGAATCGGTGCAAAACACCAACGAAGACTTGCAGCTGCAGTACAGCAAAACCATTTCCGGCTTGGCCGATCTCGACTATGCGGCGGCCATCAGTGATTTCTCCATGAACCAAATGCTGCTGGAAGCCACGCGCAGCAGTTTTGCCAAGGTGCAAGACCTGAGCTTGTTCAAGTATATTTGACCCTTCCCGACTCGAGATCATGCGAGCCCTGCGGGGCTCGCGCTATTTATGGCCATCAAATCCAAGACCGCTTATGTTTGTCAGGGCTGCGGCGCAACTTCGCCCAAGTGGCAGGGGCAATGCCCCGGTTGCGGCGAGTGGAATACCCTCATCGAAACCGCGCAGGAAGCCCGCTCGGCCAGCCGTTTCCAGTCACTGGCCGCCGATGGCGCGATCCGCCCGCTGCACGAGGTCGACGTTGCCGAGTTGCCGCGCACGCCCACCGGCATTGACGAACTGGACCGTGTGCTGGGCGGTGGCCTGGTGCCGGGCGGGGTGGTGCTGATCGGCGGCGATCCCGGCATCGGCAAGTCGACCCTGCTGCTGCAGGCGCTGACCAGTCTGGCGCTGCAGTGCAAGACGCTGTACGTCTCGGGCGAGGAATCCCCGCAGCAGATCGCGCTGCGTGCGCGGCGGCTCGATCTTGCAGCCTCGTCGGTGGCGCTCTATGCCGAAATCGGCCTGGAAAAGATCGTCGGCGCACTGGAGCGTGAGCGTCCACAAGTGGCGGTCATCGACTCGATCCAGACCATTTATTCCGATGCCTTGACCTCGGCACCGGGCAGTGTGGCGCAGGTGCGCGAATGCGCGGCGCAGTTGACCCGCTTTGCCAAGCGCACCGGCACCACGATCCTGCTGGTCGGCCATGTGACCAAGGATGGCGCGATCGCTGGTCCGCGCGTGCTCGAACATATCGTCGATGCCGTGCTTTATTTCGAGGGCGACACGCATTCCAGCTTTCGCCTGATTCGCGCGATCAAGAACCGTTTCGGCGCGGTCAACGAGCTTGGCGTGTTCGCCATGACCGACAAGGGACTGCGCGAAGTCTCCAACCCATCGGCGCTGTTTCTCTCGCAGCACCGCGATCCGGTGGCCGGCTCCTGCGTGATGGTCACACAGGAAGGAACGCGTCCGTTGCTGGTCGAGGTGCAGGCGCTGGTCGATGATACCCATTCCCCGCAGCCGCGCCGCCTGGCGGTCGGCATCGAGCAGAACCGGCTGGCTTTGTTGCTGGCGGTGTTGCACCGGCATGCAGGCGTGGCCGCCTTCGATCAGGATGTGTTCGTGAATGCGGTCGGCGGCGTGCGCGTGGCCGAACCCGCGGCCGATCTGGCGGTGCTGCTGGCGATCGTGTCGTCCTTGCGCGACCGGCCCCTGCCGGAAAAGCTGGTGGTGTTCGGCGAAGTCGGTCTGGCGGGCGAGGTGCGGCCGGTTCAGCGCGGGCAGGAGCGGCTGCGCGAGGCCGCCAAGTTAGGATTTACCCATGCGATCATTCCCAAGGCCAACCGGCCCAAGCAACCGATCGAGGGCATGACGGTCACTGCGGTCGAGCGGCTCGCCGACGCGGTCGATGCGGCGATGTGAAAAAACCCGCGCGGCGCATCTTGAAATTCAAGGTGACGGCCACATAAAAAGATCACAGTAGCACGACCTTTTTTTGCCCAATCCCCCAGGATTGCTGCAAAATTCAATATCCAAACCAACAAAGTAGCCGAACCGGAGAACACCATGAGCGAAAATATCGTACAAGTCAGCGATGCCACCTTTGATGCCGAAGTCCTGCAAGCTGGCGGCGCCGTATTGGTTGATTACTGGGCTGACTGGTGCGGTCCGTGCAAGATGATTGCCCCGATCCTGGAGGAAGTGGCAGGCGAATACGCCGGCAAGCTCAAGGTTGCCAAGCTCAATATCGATGAAAACCAGGCCACGCCGCCCAAGTACGGCATTCGCGGCATCCCGACCCTGATGCTGTTCGTCGGCGGCGAAGTGAAAGCCACCAAGGTCGGTGCCTTGTCCAAGTCGCAACTGACCGCATTCCTCGATAGCAATCTGTAATGGATTTAGGCGAGGTTCCGCTTGTCGGCCTTCTTGGGCGGAACCTTGCAAATCGCGTTTGACAGGCGCGACTTTCCACTTTAATCTTGCGGAAATTCTCTTTGTAGCGGTTCCTCTGCTGCAGTTTTCTGTTTTTTCCTTTCCGATCATTTCCCATCCGTTCGTTATTTCTAACGGCATATTCGAGCCATGCATCTATCCAATCTAAAGAATCTGCACATCACCGAACTCGTTGAGATGGCCATTGCCAACGAGATTGATGGCGCGAACCGCCTGCGCAAGCAGGACCTGATCTTCGCGCTCCTGAAAAACCAGGCCAAAAAAGGCGAAAGCATCTATGGCGACGGCACGCTGGAGGTGTTGCCGGATGGCTTCGGCTTCCTGCGCAGCCCGGATATTTCCTACCTGGCCGGCCCCGACGACATCTACGTCAGCCCCAGCCAGATCCGCCGCTTCAACCTGCATACCGGCGACACCATCGAAGGCGAGATCCGCACCCCGAAAGACGGAGAACGCTATTTCGCACTGGTCAAGGTGGACAAGGTCAACGGCGAACCGCCCGAAAACGCCAAGCACAAGATTCTGTTTGAAAACCTCACGCCGCTCTTTCCGACCAAGCGCCTGTTCCTGGAGCGCGAAATCAAGTCCGAAGAAAACATCACCGGCCGTGTGATCGACTTGATGGCCCCGATCGGCAAGGGGCAACGTGCCCTGCTGGTGGCGCCACCCAAGACCGGCAAGACCGTGATGCTGCAGCATATCGCCCACGCCATCACCGCCAACCACCCGGAAGTGATGCTGATCGTGCTGTTGATCGACGAGCGCCCGGAAGAAGTGACGGAAATGCAGCGTTCGGTCAAAGGCGAAGTGGTGTCCTCCACCTTTGACGAACCGGCCACCCGCCATGTACAGGTTGCCGACATGGTGATCGAAAAGGCCAAGCGCCTGGTCGAGCACAAGAAAGACGTGGTGATCCTGCTCGATTCGATTACACGCCTTGCACGCGCCTACAACACCGTGGTTCCGGCCTCCGGCAAGGTGCTGACCGGTGGTGTCGATGCCAACGCGCTGCAGCGCCCGAAGCGTTTCTTCGGCGCGGCACGCAACATCGAGGAAGGCGGCTCGCTCACCATCATCGCCACGGCCCTGATCGATACCGGCAGCCGCATGGATGATGTGATCTACGAAGAGTTCAAGGGTACCGGCAACAACGAAATCCACCTCGACCGGCGCATGGCCGAGAAGCGCACGTTCCCGGCGATCAATATCAACCGCTCCGGCACCCGTCGTGAAGAGCTGTTGATTCCGCAGGATCAGCTGCAGCGGATCTGGGTACTGCGCAAGTTGCTCTACCCGATGGATGATATGGAAGCGATGGAATTCCTGCTCGACAAGATCAAGGCCACCAAGACCAATGCCGATTTCTTCGATTCAATGCGGCGTTGATGGTTGCCTTGCAAGAAGAAAGGGCGGATAATCCCGCTCTTTCGTAAAAGAGCTGCTGCACAACCCAGTGGCCGCCTTAACTAGGAAACCCCCATGAAGACCGATATTCATCCCCAATACAAAGAAATCGAAGTGACCTGCTCTTGCGGCAACACTTTCAAGACCAGCTCGACCATGTCCAAGAACCTGCACATCGAAGTTTGCTCCGAATGCCACCCGTTCTACACCGGCAAGCAGAAGATCGTCGATACCGCCGGCCGTATCGAGAAGTTCAACAGCAAGTACGCGATGTTCGGCAAGAAGTAATTCACCGTCATTACGTAAAAAAGGCAGCTTCGGGCTGCCTTTTTTGTTGTCGTCTGGCATTATCCCCCTTGGTTTTTTCGCCTGGCCCTGCCCATGTTGACCTACGTTCCGTCCTCCGATCGTGCTGCGGCCGTCTCGCCGCCGCAAAACGAAAAGCCTTGGTTGTTGCTGTTGTTGTGCGTTTTCTGGTTGCTGCCCGGCCTGTGGGGGCACGATCCCTGGAAGCCGGTAGAGAACCAGAGTGTTGCGATCATCGCCCAGTTGTTGCGCGGCGCGGATTGGTCAGTACCGCTGGTGGCTGGCGTGCCTTATCTGGAACATGCCCCGCTGTATTACTGGTGTGCTGCATTGTTTGCGCAGCCGCTCGCTTGGCTGGGCATGCCCTTGCACGATGCTGCGCGCCTGAGTACCGGGGTGTGGATGGCCCTGGCGATGTGGGGGGTGGGGCTCGCCGGTCGCGAACTGCACGGGCGCAGGCAGGGCAGGGTTGCGGTAGTGGTGTTGATCGGCAGCATCGGGTTGTTGCTGTGGGGGCATCACGTTTCCCCGGCTGCCGCCACTTTCGCGGCATTTGCCTGGCAGTTGTACGCGCTGGCATTGGCGCGCCGGCGTCCCTTGCAGGCGGGAGGCTTGCTGGGGCTTGCCTGGCTGGTTTTGCTGCTTGGTTCGACCTGGAGCGAGGCCCTGTTGGCAATGGCAGCAGCCCTGCTGCTGGTGCCTTTCTCTGCCTGGCGCAAAAGCGGCTATCTGGCCGCATTGCTAGCAGCCTTTGCCATTGCATTGCCACTGGGCCTGCTTTGGCCGCTTTCGTTGTACAAGCAGGCGCCAGAGGCTTTTACCCTCTGGTGGGATTATCAATCGCTGGGTTTGTATGGCGGCATTGCACACTTCCGGCTGTTTCATGAGCCCGGCTATCTGCCCTCCATCATTGTCTGGTTCGCATTTCCCTGCTTGCCGCTGGCGGCGTGGTCGCTGTGGTTTTATCGCCAGTCGCTCCGGCAGTCACGCTGGGTATTGCTGATTGTGCAGTCGGTACTCGTTGCGCTCTGGCTGTTTTTTGCTGGGGAGCCCGGTGAATCGCAGGCGTTGTTGCTGCTGGTTCCCCTGGCAGTGCTGGCGGCTGCCGGGGTGGATGACCTGCGGCACAGTGCCGCTTCGTCGCTCTACTGGTTTGGCATCACGACACTGGGTGTCCTGGCTGTGGCCTTGTGGGGGTTGTGGCTGGCGATGCAACTGGGCTGGCCGGCCGAAATTTCGTCTGCGCTGCATCGACGAAGCCCCACCTATATCCCGGTTCTTGGTCTTGGCGCATTTTTTGCCGCGGGTATCAGCGTAGCCTGGGTGCGCGTCCTGCTTGGCAAACGCACGCTGGGGCGTCGCGCGGTGACTGCCTGGGCGTGCGGGTTGACTCTGGTCTGGGGTTTGCTGGTCAGCCTTTGGCAGCCGTGGCTGGATGCTTCCAAAACCTATCGTGAAGTTGGCCTTGGCTTGCGCATGGCGGCGAAAGACTACCCTGGCTGCATCTATGCCCCGCAGAGCGGTGTTGCGTCATTGGGGGGGCTCAGCTATTTCAGCGGGTTGGATTTACGCGGATCCGGGGCCCCCGGGGTGGAGCAGTGCCCGTTGCAATTGTTGCAAGGGCAGCCTGCGGATGGGCAGCGCAGGCTATTGTGGATGGGAAGCCGCTCGGGCGAGAGTGGCGAGCGCTTTTTCCTCTACGCCAAACAATAACAAACAAGGCCCGGTTTTCCGGGCCTTGTCGTTTGCGTGGCATGTTTTCAGTCGCGGAAATTTTCAGCCTTGATCGGAAAATCCGTGATCGTCTTGCGGATCATTGCAATACATTCCTGCAGGTCGTCGCGCTTTGCGCCGGTGACGCGTACGGCATCGCCTTGGATGGCAGCCTGTACCTTGAGCTTGGCATCCTTAATCTGCTTGACGATCTTCTTTGCCAGTTCGCTTTCGATGCCGTTCTTGATCTTGAAGACTTGTTTGACCTTGTTGCCAGAGACGCTTTCCAGCTTTTGCCCGTCCAGGCGCTTGGAGCTTTCGGGTTCCTTTTTTTCGAGCGCGGGAAAAAGGATGTCCTTGATCTGGTCGAGCTGGAAGTCCGAATCGCCCCAAAGCGTGAGAGTTTTGTCTTTCTCGTTGAGTTCAATCTTGGCGCTGGTGCCCTTGAAATCATAGCGATTGTCAATCTGACGCGAAGCCACGTCGATCGCGTTTTTCATGGCGACCATGTCTGCTTCGGATGTAAAGTCAAAAGATGGCATGAATTTTCTCCATAAATTTAGTGAGTTGAATCGTGTTGATTGGGCTGTTCTTCACACCATTTTCGCCACATTCCGCGCAAGGCATCACCAAAATTCCGGGCGAAAAGCGGGGCATCCAGCAATGGGGAATTTAACAGTCGCTCGCGCATGCCGCCGCGTTGCCGGGTCAAGTATTCAGGGTTTGAGGCGTGGTCTACCGCCAATCGAACGTAATCGCCCCTGTCCCTGGCAACCCAGTCCTGTAATCCCGCTTGATTGAGCACGGCTTCGGCCATGTGGGCGCAATAGCGGTCGCCAGCCAGCGTGAGCACAGGCACACCCATCCAGAGGGCATCCATCGTTGTGGTGGTGCCGTTATAGGGGAAAGTGTCCAGGACAATATCGATCTGCTGGTGCATGGCGAGATAGTCGGTATGGTTCATGGCCCCTTTGAGGGCAATCCGTGCGGGGTCTATCCCGCGCGATGTAAAAAATGCTTGCAAAGCCGAGGCAACGAAGGGGTCCTCAACTTCTCTATTCATGATGAGCAAATTGCTGTCGGGCAGGGCCTCCAGTATTTCAGCCCATGCCTCCAGTACCGAGCGGTTTATTTTCGACATCCGCTGCAGGCTGCCGAAGGTGATCTTGCGATCATCCTGAGGTATTCGGCAAGGCGCGGGCGATTTGTCATGCGGGGTGTAGCACACATGCGCATCGGGAAGATACCAGGGAGTTTCCGTGTAAAGCCCGCGCTCACTGGCAGGGATCAAATCCTTGTTGCACAGGATGTAATCCATGCTGTGCAGTCCTGTTGTGGCGAAATAGCCCAGATAAGTCGCTTGAACGGGGGCGGCTTTGGCTGCAAAAACCGCCAGGCGATTGTCTGTTGAATGTCCGGAAAGATCGAGCAGGATATCGATCTCATCATCCAGAACCAACTGGTGCACGGCGCTGTCATTCAGCGTCGCGATGCTTCGCCATTGCCGGCAATGCTGCTTTATTTTCTCTGATGTCTTGTCAAATATTGCATGGTTTGAATAGGCGAACAGGGAGAAATTTTCCTTGTCCAGATGCTGGAACAAGGCTGTCAGGAAATATCCGACAGGGTGATTGCGCAGGTCGCCCGAAATGAATCCTACCCGGATGGGACGATCTGCAATTGCCGTGTTGCGGTGCTGGGGGCGATATTCAGCGAATTTATCGTCAAGCCTGGCTGAAAAATCGCGATGGTATTCTGCCAACGCTTCAGGGGCGATGTCCTGAATTGCATTGGCCTGGAAAAGGAATGTTTGCCAGTCATACAAGCTGCGATCGGCAGCTTTGGTCTTATCAAACGCTTCCAGCCCTTCTTGGGTCTGCCCGATCAGGAAATGCGCCCAGCTCAGGTTGAACAGGGCGGCATGGCATTGCGGATCGATCTCGAGAGCTTTTTTTGCGGCTGCCAATGCGGTGCCGAATTGATTCAGCCGTACATGCAAAGCGCAAAGCTTGGCCCAGGCCGGAGCATCTTCCGGCTGATGTGAAAGGTATTTTTCAATGGCATGACTGGCTTTGTTGAAATCGCCGCGCGCACTGTGGATGTCTGCAAGGTTGCGCCAGGCGCTGGAAATAGCGGGGTCGATTTCCAGTGCCTTGCGGTAATTCTTCTCCGCGCCATTTATTTCCCCGCAAGCCAACAGACAAGTCGCCCAGTCTGTAATGACCCCGGCATTTTTTGGCATGGCAGCAACAGCAATCTTTAGCCATGGTTTGCCTTCTGCGGCGTCGCCGATGTTGCAAAGGATGCGTCCGTATAGATAAGCCGCTTGCGGGTGCCGAGAAGCACTGGCCAATGCAGCTTGGCAGACGTAGGCTGCCTGCAGCATGTCGCCCTGATGCATCAGGCTGGTGGCGCGATCCAGGGCATCATTGATGGCCAGGGATTCCCCTGCTCGCGCTTGCCTATTCGGACTTCCCACGATGCAACCCGGGGCTCAGGCGAAGTGGCAAACGTAGTGGAACGGCTCGCCTTGCACCTCGATTTCGAAGCTGGAGTTCCCTGGAACATGGAACGATTCGCCTGCCACGTATTGCTTTGTTTCATCCGTGCCGGCCAGTTTTACCCAGCAAGCGCCCGCCACCACTTCCATGATCTCCGGCGCGCCGGTATTGAAGGTCAGCTTGGCGGGCAGGATCACACCCACGGTTTTCTTTTCGCCGTTGCCAAATACCACGGTATGCGAGATGCACTTGCCGTCGAAATAGACATTGGCTTGCTTCAGCACGGAAACGTTATCGAATTGGCTCATGGTAATTCCTTATTTTTGCAGGACTTCAGTTAATAGTGTTTTGATGATAAAGCCGAAAACGCCTAGCCCGAGCACGAAAAACAGCACGAGTGTGCCGATTTTTCCGGCCTTGGAGTCTTTGGCCAGCCGGTAGATGATAAAACCCATGAACACGATCAAACCAGTGCAGAAAATAGCCACGGTCAATCGGGTAAATGCGGCTTCGGGCATGTTCAGAAGGGCGTCGAGCATTTTTCTCTCAGTACAAAGGCCGACCTGAGTATCGGTCGGCCTCGTTCATGCTGTCATTCTGGATTTGATCCGGAATCCAGAGGTTTTCACCCATGACGCCGCTGGATTCCCTTCGGTTATCTTCGCCGGAATGACAAATACGGGTGGCGTTATTTCCCCGCCTTGCGTGCAGCAATGCGCATCCGCAACGCATTCAGCTTGATAAAGCCGCCGGCATCGGCCTGGTTGTAGGCGCCGCCGTCATCGTCGAAGGTGGCGATGGTTTGGTCGAACAGGGTATTGACCGAATCGCGCGCCACCACTGAAACGCTGCCCTTGTAGAGCTTCACGCGCACAAAGCCGCTGACGCTGGCCTGGGTATGGTCGATCAGCGTCTGCAGTGCCACGCGTTCCGGCGCCCACCAGTAGCCGTTGTAGACCAGGCTGGCGTAACGCGGCATCAGGTCGTCCTTCAGGTGTGCCACTTCACGGTCGAGCGTGATCGATTCAATGCCGCGATGGGCCTTGAGCAAAATCGTGCCGCCCGGGGTTTCATAGCAACCGCGGCTCTTCATGCCGACGTAACGGTTTTCCACCAGATCCAGGCGGCCGATGCCGTGCTTGCCACCGAGCTGGTTCAGCTTGGCCAGCAACTCGTGCGCTTTCATGCGTTCGCCATTGATCGCAACCAGATCACCCTTCTCGAATTCGAGGTCGAGGTATTCGGGCGCATCCGGAGCGGCTTCCGGGCTCACGGTCCAGCGCCACATGCTTTCTTCGGCTTCGGCCTTCGGGTCTTCCAGATGGCGGCCTTCGTAGGAGATGTGCAGCAGGTTGGCGTCCATCGAATAAGGCGCGCCGCCTTTCTTGTGCTTCATGTCGACTTCGATACCGGCGGCTTCGGCGTAGGCCATCAGCTTTTCGCGGGAGAGCAGATCCCATTCGCGCCACGGGGCGATGATCTTCACGCCCGGCATCAGCGCATAAGCGCCCAGCTCGAAGCGAACCTGATCGTTGCCCTTGCCGGTGGCGCCATGGCTGATCGTGTCGGCGCCGGTCATCTTGGCGATCTCGATCAGGCGTTTGGCGATCAGCGGACGGGCAATCGACGTGCCCAGCAGGTATTCGCCTTCGTAGACGGTGTTGGCACGGAACATCGGGAAAACGAAATCGCGCACGAATTCTTCGCGCAGGTCGTCGATAAAAATGTGTTCGGGCTTGATGCCGGCCTTGAGTGCCTTGGCACGGGCGGGCTCCAGCTCTTCGCCCTGGCCTAGATCGGCGGTGAAGGTCACCACTTCGCATTTGTATTCATCCTGCAGCCACTTTAGGATGACCGAAGTATCCAATCCGCCGGAGTAGGCGAGCACTACACGCTTGATATCGCTCATTTTTTTAAATCCAATCAAAATATGAATTAACCACGAAGCACACAAAAGCCACCGGAAAAATTAAAAAAAAGCGCTGCAGCTTTCATGCCCTTTGTGGTGAGTTTTAACGCCGGTTAAAAACGTCCCAGTTCTCGGTTTTTCCGCTTTGATGGAAAACATCCCAGTCCTCGATCTTGCCTAGCAGCAGGTATTCAATCACGGCCTTCTGCGCGTGCATGCGGTTTTCCGCCTCGTCCCAAACAATCGATTGCGGGCCGTCGATCACTTCCGGGTCGACTTCCTCGCCGCGGTGCGCTGGCAGACAGTGCATGAAAACGGCTTCCGATTTGGCCGCCTTCATCAGTTGCTCGGTCACCTTGTAGTTGATGAAGTCCTTCTTGCGTTGCAGTGTTTCGCGCTCGAAGCCCATCGAAACCGAAACGTCGGTGGTCACGATATCGGCGCTTGCGACGGCTGCATACGGATCGCGGAATACCTCGAACAGTTCCGGACCATATTCCTGGCCATCCAGCACCACCATGTCGTAGCCTTCGGGGCAGGCCAGTTTCAGCTTGAAGTTGAATACCTTGGCCGCCTGCAGCCAGGTGCGCGAAACGTTGTTCGAATCGCCGATCCAGGCCACGGTCTTGCCTTCTATGGAGCCAAAGCGCTCAACATAGGTAAAGATGTCCGCCATGATCTGGCAGGGGTGATATTCGTTGGTGAGGCCGTTGATCACCGGTACGAGCGATTCCTTGGCGAAGCGCTCGACAATGCTTTGCTCGAAGGTGCGGATCATCACGATATCGACCATGCGGCTCATCACCTTGGCCATGTCCTCGATCGGCTCGCCACGGCCCAGCTGGGTGGTTTCCGAATTCAGAAACATCGCATGCCCGCCGAGCTGGTACATTCCGGCCTCGAACGAAACACGGGTGCGCGTGGACGATTTTTCGAAAATCATACCCAGCACGCGGCCAGGCAGCGGCTGGTAAAGCTGGCCCGATTTCACGAGGCGCTTGATTTCGGTGGCGCGGGCAAAGAGGTAATCGTACTCTTCGCGGGAAAAATCTTTGAATTGCAGATAATGACGCATGGGCAAGATCCTGTCGCGAGCCGGTGACTGCAACGATTTTGGAAAAGACAACATTATTGAAGTATTGGGCGCTTCGTGCAAGTCCTGATACGCAGGCGGGGTTTGTGTGCGTGGGTGAAATTATTCTGGCAGGAAAAGCAGGCGCGGAAAATAAAAAAAGGGCGGGTAAACCCGCCCTTTCAGATCGAACAACTAAGCTGACAGAGTCAGATTAGAAGTCGGTACGGATACCAACGGAAACGCTGGCCAGATCTGCACCGGCGGTAGCGGCAAATGCGCTGGTGTTGGTGGTCAGGCTGGCGCCCGATTCGTTCTTGATGTAGGAAACACCGGCCAGCAATTTGGTTTGCTTGCTCAGAGCGTAGGTCATGCCAACTTCTGCACCCCAAGCACCGGAAGTGCTGTCTTTGACGCCGTTAACTTTCTTGTCGTTCAGCTTGCCGTAGCTGGTTTGGAAGCTGTACTTGCCCATGTCGTACTGAGCGCCAAGGCCGTAACCGACTTGCTTGGTCGTAGTGCCGCTATCGGTAACCTTGGTTTGATCCACAGCAGCGCTGATCTTCAGGCCGGCGATAGGCATCACGGAACCACCAACCACGTAGTACTTGTATTTGTCGGCATTGTCGCCACCAGTGCTGGCTGCGGAGCTGGTGGTATCGCTCATGCCCTTGTAGCCAGCGCCGAGTTCAAACAGGCTGGCTTTGTAGAAGGCGGTAGCAGCATAACCATTATTGTTGGTGCTGGCGGTCTTTTCGCCCATTACGTACTGAGCCTTGAAGCCAAAGCCGCCGAAGGACGGGGAATGGTAGGCAATGGTGTTGTTGGATTTGGCAGCGCCGCGACGAACGAAGCGGGAGTTGATGCTGCTGGTTTCTTCCAGGCCACCCAGGGCGCCGTAGAAGTCGCCACGGGAAGCATCGATGATGTCATCGAAGCGGCCGGCGCGTACCAGACCGAAGCCGCCTTGCAGGCCAACGAAGGTGTCGCGATCGCCCCAACCTACGGATGCATTGTTGGTGCCATCAGCATTGCTGGCGCCAACGCGTACGCGCTGTTCGGCTTGCCACAGAACGGTCAGGCCGTTGTCCAGCTTGTCGGTGCCCTTGAAGCCCAGGCGGGAGGATTGGTCAACCAGGCGAACTTTGCTGTAGTCAGCGGAAGTGTCGCTCATCTTGGCGTATTCAACGGAGGTACGCAGGGAGCCGTAAACAACGACTTCGGCCATGGCAGCCGGAGCGATGAATGCAGAGGCAACAGCCAGAGCAATGATCTTTTTCATGGGGTAATACTCCTTAATTGTTTGAAGGGGTACTTCTGCTATGCCGGCCTGGCCTTAATGACCGAAACCTTGGGCTAAGGATGCCTTACCCCTTGCCTGCGGAGCAACCTTCCTTGCGCTGTTTTGGTGAAAGTGTTGGTAAAAGTGCACAGTTTTGGCTTTTGTGGGGTGGAGAAGCTGTAGTGATGACAGATTTGTTACCGGAAATGGGGGGGCGATGCCCTTTCCAGCTAGCGGGGAAATGCGGCGCAAAAGGGGTGGTTCCTCTCTCCCGTTCGGGAGAGAGGGTGTTTCGGTTTGCAATCTCCTCTTCCTGATCTTTTTCCGTAGGCGGGAAAGGGGGCTGACTTTGGTGTTGGTGAAAATGACAAACGCCACCGCAAGGGTGGCGTTTGTCATTGTTGCTGTTTACTGCGCGATCAGCGTGCCTGCCAGCCGCCATCCACGTTAATGATGGCGCCGTTGACGTAGTCGGAGGCGCTGGATGCCAGGAATACGGCAGTGCCGGCCAGATCGTCGGGCTCGCCCCAGCGGCCGACCGGAATGCGGTCCAGAATGGCCTTGTTGCGGTCCGCATCAGCCCGGATTGGTGCGGTATTGGCGGTGGCGATGTAGCCCGGGGCGATGCCGTTGCAGTTGATGCCCTTGGCGCCCATTTCGTTGGCGATCAACTTGGTGATGCCCGCGATGCCGTGCTTGGATGCGGTGTAGCCCGGCACCAGAATGCCGCCCTGGTAAGACAGCATCGAGCAGATGTTGATGATCTTGCCGCGGCCTTCGCGGCCGACGACGTGGCGGCAGAAGGCTTGTGACAGGTACATCGGGGCATACAGGTTGATCTGCATGACGAAGTCGAAGTCTTCTTCGCTGTGCTCCAGGAACGGTGCGCGACGGATGGTGCCGGCGACGTTGGCCAGAATATCAACCTGGCCAGCCAGCGCGACGGCTTCGTCGATCACGCGTTGCGGCGCGCCCTTGGCGGTCAGGTTGGCTTGCAGGTACCAATATTTGCCGCCAGTCTTGGCGATGGCGGCTTCCATGGCTGCGGTGGATTCTGCGGCCATCGGGGCGAAGTCGGCACAGATGACGTTTGCGCCGGCTTCCGCCAACTTGGCTGCAATTGCGGCTCCAATGCCCTGGGCGCCACCAGTCACGAGGGCAACTTTGCCCGAGAGGTCGAAAGGATTGCTCATTCCGTGTTTCCTTGTATATGGATAGAAAGGAAGGGCCGGCGCGCCGGCCCGGGGTGCTGTTCGCTAATTATTTAATGTCTGCCATGGCAACATGGTCCATGTCCGGGAAAGTCTGGTTTTCACCGGCCATGCCCCAGATGAAGGTGTAGGCCTGGGTGCCGACGCCGGAGTGGATCGACCAACTCGGGCTGATTACGGCTTGTTCGTTGCGCATTACGATGTGGCGGGTTTCGGTGGGTTCGCCATGCATGTGGAAAACCACGGCATCCGGGCTCATGTTGAAGTATAGATAAACTTCCATGCGGCGCTCGTGGGTGTGGCAAGGCATGGTGTTCCACATGCTGCCTTCTTCCAGCTTGGTCAGACCCATGATCAATTGGCAGGAATCAACCACGCCGGGAACGATGTACTTGTTGATCGTGCGACGATTGGAGCTCTTGGCATCGCCCATGACTTGCGGGCTGGCCATTTCCAGGGTGACCTTCTTGATCGGGTAGGCTGCATGGGCCGGGGTGCTGTTGTAGTAGAACTTGGCCGGGCTGTCTTTCGATACGCTCTTGAAGACGAGTTCCTTGGCGCCCTTGCCGATGTACAGCGCTTCTTCGTGGCCGATATCGTAGGAAACACCGTCAACCACCACTACGCCTGCACCGCCGATATTGATCAGACCCAGTTCGCGCCGTTCGAGGAAGTAAGCGGTACCGTAGGTTTTGCCCAGATCCGGCATGGCAAGATCGCCGCTAACCGGCATGATGCCGCCGAATACAATGCGGTCAACATGACTGTAGGTCATGGTGATCTGGTCGGCCGCGAAAATTTGCTCGGCCAGAAACTCGCGACGCAGACCTTCTGTATCCAGAGTTTTGGTGTAGGCCGCGTTACAGGATTGGCGAATATCAATCTGCATGGGGTGCTCCTTGGTGTAGACGATGTGCGACGGTCCGTTTGACCGGCGCTGTTGTTTCAAGTGCCTGGGGAAATGGGCGACTGGCTGGCATTATAATATGACCAATCCTGCTTTATTCAAGACTTTATTTTATCCTGAATAGACTTTGATGTTGGACAATTTGGTAAGGTGAGATGACCAATGGCCGGACCATCCATTTGCCCGGACAATGTGGCCAACGCCTTGTGGCGGGTCGTGCCAACCGGCAATAGCTGCGGATGGATCATCGGGAAGATGTGACAGACCGAGAAAGAATTTCTGTTGATCGTAAAGCGCAGGTGCAAGATAGCCGCAATGCGCACCCGCTCGTACCTGCTGCGGTCAGATAAGTCGTGCTGAAAACAACAACGCCCCGGGTGTCCGGGGCGTTGTGCGTTGAGACGTATGCTGCTTATTTCTTTTTCGGGATATACAGATCGGTGATCGAGCCATGCGCCATTTCGGCGGCAAATGCCACGGTTTCCGACAGGGTCGGGTGGGCATGGACCGTCATGGCGATATCCTCGATATCGGCACCCATTTCGTAAGCCAGCACTGCTTCGCCGAGCAACTCACCAGCGTTTACGCCAACGATGGCCGTGCCAAGAATGCGCTTGGTTTCCGGGTCGATCAGGATCTTGGTCAGACCGTCGTCGCGACCGTTGCCCAGCGCGCGGCCGGAAGCTGCCCACGGGAACACAGCTTTTTCGTAGGCAATGCCCTTGGCTTTGGCTTCGGTTTCGGTCAGACCTACCCAAGCTACTTCCGGATCGGTATAGGCAATGGCCGGAATCGCGCGGAAATCGAGATGGGACGGCTGACCTGCGATGACTTCGGCGGCGCATTTGCCTTCGTGCGTGGCCTTGTGGGCCAGCATCGGGTTGCCGGTGATGTCGCCAATTGCGTAGATGTGCGGCACGTTGGTGCGGCACTGGTTATCGATACCGATGAAGCCGCGCTCGTCCACGGCGATGCCGGCGTTTTCGGCGCCGATCAACAGGCCATTCGGGCGGCGGCCCACGGCAACCAGAATCCGGTCGTAGACTTGCGGTTCGGCCGGTGCCCAGTCGCCTTCAAACGTGCATTCCAGGCCTTCCGGCTTGGCTTCCACTTTGGCGACCTTGGTCTTGGTCATGATCGATTCATAGCGGTTGCCGATGCGGTCGGCCAGTACCTTGATCACATCGCGGTCGGCGCCGGGAACCAGGCCATCGCCGAGTTCCACCACGCTGATCTTGCTGCCCAGTGCGGAATAAACGCAGGCCATTTCCAGCCCGATGATGCCGCCGCCCACCACCAGCATGCGCTTCGGAATATCTTTGAGTTGCAGAGCGCCGGTGGAGGAAATAACGCGGGGATCGTCGTACGGATAGCCCGGAATCTTGGTCGGCGTGGAGCCGGCGGCGATGATGGCGTTCTGGAACTTGATGGTCTTGACCGAGCCATCCGCGCCACGCACTTCCAGAGTGTGCGGCGAGGTGAACTTGCCTTCGCCATTCACCACGTTGACCTTGCGCTGCTTGGCCAAGCCCGCCAGACCCTTGGTCAGACGTGCAACCACGCCATCCTTGAAGCCGCGCAGTTTGTCGATATTGATGCGTACATTGTCGAATTCGAGGCCGTGTTCCTTCATTTCCTCGGCATCGGTCATAACCTTGGCTACGTGGAGCAGGGCTTTGGACGGAATGCAGCCCACGTTCAGGCAAACGCCGCCCAGCGTCGGGTGGCGTTCGACCAAGACAACCCGTTTGCCCAGGTCGGAGGAGCGGAAGGCTGCGGTGTAGCCACCGGGGCCGGCACCCAGCACTACAACATCGCACTCGACCAGTTCGCCATTGATTGCGGCGGCAGGTGCAGCGGCAGTTGTCGCTGTCGCCGGAGCGGCCGCACTGGCACCTTGGGCGATGGCTTCCAGCAAGACGACAACGCCGCCTTCGGAGATCTTATCGCCGACCTTGACCTTGACTTCCTTGACGATGCCGGCTGCCGTGGAAGGCACTTCCATGCTGGCCTTGTCGGTTTCGAGGGTGATCAGCGAATCATCCACGGCAACCTGGTCGCCCGGTTTAACGAAAACTTCAATCACATCCACATTGTCGTGGCCGCCGATGTCAGGCACTTTCAATTCGATTACGTTGCTCATGTCTTTTTCCTGTGAGGAGTTAGGAGTTAGGGGTGAGGGGTAAACCCCTGTTGCGTGAAGATGTGGTGCCGGTTTTGCTCCTTGCACCTCACCCTTCACGCCTCACTTCGTTAAAGGATCAGGCGGCGCAAATCACCCAGCAGCTTGGCCAGATAGACGGTGAAGCGCGCACCGGCTGCGCCATCGATCACGCGGTGATCGAAAGAGAGCGACAGCGGGCACATCAGGCGCGGCGCGAATTCCTTACCGTTCCATACTGGCTTGATCTGCGACTTGCACACGCCGAGGATGGCGACTTCCGGCGCATTCACGATCGGGGTGAAACCGGTTCCGCCAATGCCACCCAGACTGGAGATGGTGAAGGTTGCGCCCTGCATGTCGGTCGGCTTGAGCTTGCCTTCACGCGCCAGTTTGGAGAGTTCGCCAAGTTCCTTGGTGATCTGCTTGATGCCCTTCTTGTCGGCATCCTTGATCACCGGCACCACGAGCCCGTTCGGGGTATCCGCAGCAAAACCGATGTTGTAGTACTTCTTCAGCACCAGGTTGTCGCCATCGAGGCTGGAGTTGAATTCCGGGAAGGCCTTGAGTGCATCCACGGCGGCCTTGATGATGAAGGCGAGCGGGGAGGGCTTGACGCCTTCTTTTTCCCATTCCTTGCTGATGTCCTTGCGGAAGGCTTCCAGTTCGGTGATGTCGGCATCGTCGTTGAACGTGACGTGCGGGATCATGACCCAGTTGCGCGACAGGTTGGCACCGGAAATCTTCTTGATGCGCGACAGCGGCTGGGTTTCGATCGGGCCGAACTTGGCGAAATCGACCTTCGGCCAAGGCAGCAGGTCGAGTCCCACGCCGCTGCCTGCCGGTGCAGCAGCTACCGGTGCTGCTGCGGTGGCTGCACCGCTCTTGAACTTGCGCAGATCGTCATGCAGGATACGGCCCTTGGGGCCGGAACCCACGACCTTGGAAAGATCGATGCCCTGTTCGCGAGCAAAACGGCGAATCGACGGGCTGGCGTGCGCCTGGCGGTAGCCTTCGTTGTGTGCGGTTTCGGCGGCGGACGGGGCGGCTGCCGGAATGATGATCGTGGCTGCGGTCGGTGCCGGTGCGGTTGCCGAAGCCGCGGCTGCCGGTGCAGCGGCCGCTGGGGCGGATTCGGTCGCGGCTGCGCCTTCAACTTCCAGCAGCAGGATCACATCGCCTTCGCTGGCTTTGCTGCCCACGGCCATCTTGATTTCCTTGACGATGCCTGCGGCGGTCGCGGGCACTTCCATGCTGGCCTTGTCGGTTTCCAGCGTAACCAGGGATTGCTCAACCTCGATACGATCGCCAACCTTGACGCTTACTTCAATCACATCAACGTCCGTGCTGCCGCCGATGTCCGGGACTTTCAGTTCAATCACGTTACTCATTTATTATGGTCCTTGTGAGGAGCGAGGGTGCTGTGTTTGCGTTTGCATCGAACACTGGCGCCAATTTCGGCGCCAGTGCTCACACGTTACCTAAATATCAAACAGTCCACGGCGCCGGCTTGTTGGCGTCGATTCCATACTTGGCAATGGCTTCGGCCACCTTCTCTGCGCCGATCTTGCCGTCGTCGGCCAGCGCCTTGAGGGCTGCTACAGTGACGCTGTAACGGTCCACTTCGAAGAACTTGCGCAGCTGGGCACGGCTGTCGGAGCGGCCGAAACCGTCGGTGCCCAGGGTGACGAAGCGGCTCGGCACGAAGGCGCGAATCTGCTCGGCGAAGGTGCGCTTGTAGTCGGTCGCGGCAATCACCGGGCCAGTGCGGCCTTGCAAACATTCGGTCACGTATGCGGTCTTCTGCGGCGCGGTCGGATGCAGCATGTTGTCGCGCTGGACGCTAATGCCGTCGCGGTACAGTTCGTTGAAGCTCGGTGCGGACCAGATGTCGGCATCGACGCCGAAATCGTTCTTGAGCAGGTCGGCCGCGGCAATGACTTCGCGCAGGATCGTGCCCGAGCCCATCAGCTGCACCTTCAGATCGGACTTGGCGCCTTCGTTGAGCAGGTACATGCCCTTCAGAATGCCGGCTTCGGCACCTGCCGGCATGGCCGGGTGGCTGTAGTTCTCGTTCATCACCGAGATGTAGTAGTAGATGTTTTCCTGGTCCTGGTACATGCGCTTCATGCCGTCTTGCACGATCACGGCCAGCTCGTAGTGGAAGGTCGGATCGTAGGAAACGCAGTTCGGGATGAACTCGGCGAACAGGTGGCCGTGACCGTCCTGATGCTGCAGGCCTTCGCCGTTCAGCGTGGTGCGTCCGGCCGTGCCGCCAACGAGGAAGCCGCGTGCGCGCAGATCGCCCGCTGCCCAGGCCAGATCGCCGATGCGCTGGAAGCCGAACATCGAGTAGTAGATGTAGAACGGAATCATCGAAACGCCGTGGTTGGCGTAGGAGGTGGCCGCGGCAATCCAGTCGGCCATTGCGCCGCCTTCGTTGATGCCTTCCTGCAGGATCTGGCCTTCCTTCGATTCCTTGTAGAACATCAGCTGGTCGGCATCCTGCGGGGTGTAGAGCTGGCCGACGTGCGACCAGATACCCAGCTGGCGGAACATGCCTTCCATGCCGAAGGTACGCGATTCATCCGGCACGATCGGAACGATGCGGCGGCCTACGTTCTTGTCCTTGACCAGCACGTTCAGGATACGCACGAAAGCCATGGTGGTGGACATTTCGCGTTCGCCGGTGGCTTCGAGCATCTGCTTGAAGGCATCCAGAACAGGTACTTGCAGGGCTTCGTTGACCGGCTTGCGCGACGGGATGTAACCACCCAGCGCGGCACGGCGTTCCTGCATGTACTTGAGTTCCGGCGCATCGGCTGCGGGAAGGTAGAATTTGCAGGATTTGGCTTCTTCATCGGACAGAGGAACGTTGAAACGGTCGCGCAGATAGATCATGTCGTCGTCGGACAGTTTCTTGGTCTGGTGCGCCACGTTCTGCGATTCGCCCGCGGAACCCATGCCGTAGCCCTTGACGGTCTTGGCCAGGATCAAGGTCGGCTGACCCTTGTGTTCGACGGCGACCTTGTAGGCCGCATAGACCTTGGGCATGTCGTTGCCGCCGCGGGTCAGGTGCCAGATGTCGCTGTCGGACATGTCGGAAACCATGTCCAGCAGTTCCGGGTATTTGCCGAAGAAATGCTTGCGCACGTAGGCGCCATCTTTCGATTTGTAGGTCTGGTATTCGCCGTCGACCACTTCCATCATGCGCTTTTGCAGGATGCCGTTCACATCCTTGGACAGCAGACTATCCCAGTTCGAGCCCCACAGCACCTTGATCACATTCCAGCCGGCGCCGCGGAAGTTGCCTTCCAGTTCCTGCACGATCTTGGCGTTGCCACGAACCGGGCCATCCAGACGCTGCAGGTTGCAGTTGATCACGAACACGAGGTTGTCGAGCTTTTCACGGCCGGCGAGCGAGATCGCGCCGAGCGATTCCGGTTCGTCCATTTCGCCGTCGCCGCAGAAGCACCAGACCTTGCGGTTGCCCTTTTGCTTGAAGCCGCGATCGTCGAGGTATTTCATGAAGCGGGCCTGGTAGATCGCCATTAGCGGGCCCAAACCCATCGATACGGTCGGGAATTGCCAGAAGTCCGGCATCAGCCACGGGTGCGGGTAGGACGATAGCCCCTTGCCGCCCACTTCGCGGCGGAACTGGTTGAGCTGGTCTTCGGAGATGCGGCCTTCGAGGAAAGCGCGCGAGTACATGCCCGGTGCGCAGTGTCCCTGGAAGTAAACCAGGTCGCCGCCGTGGTGTTCGCTCGGGGCGTGCCAGAAATGGTTCCAGCCCACATCGTACAAGGTGGCGGCAGAAGCAAACGACGTAATATGGCCGCCGGGCTCGCCTTCGCCGCGGTTGGCTTTCACCACCATGGCGGCGGCATTCCAGCGGGTATAGGCAAGAATACGTTCTTCAAACTGGGCGTTGCCGGGGCTCTTGGCCTCCATGCTGGCCGGAATGGTGTTGATGTAATCGGTGGTGGTGTTGAACGGGATGCCGATGCCGTCGGCACGGGCTTGCGAAATGACTTTCTCAACGAGGAACTGCGCGCGGCCGGCGCCTTCTCTCTCCAGAACGCTGCCAAGCGAATCCAGCCACTCGCGCGTTTCTTGCGGGTCGTGGTCGTGATGCTGCTCTGCCATAGTTTGTACCTTGCTTTAGTGGGTGGACGAAGGCGCGCTGCATGGGCGCGCTTCCTTTCTCCGGTTTGATCAGGCGCCAAGCAGGCGCTGTTTGTAATGGTTGATCAAACCGTTGGTTGATGCGTCGTGGCGGGTGGCCGGTTCAGACGCGATCAATTCTTGTTCGATGGTTTTGGCGAGCTGTTTGCCAAGCTCCACGCCCCATTGGTCGTAGGAGTTCAGATTCCAGATCGAGCCTTGCACAAATACTTTGTGCTCATAGAGGGCAATCAGGGCCCCAAGTGATTCCGGTGTCAGCGTTTGCATCAGAATCGTGTTGGTCGGCCGGTTGCCTTCAAATATCTTGTGCGGGAGCAATTTTTCAAGGGCTTCGCCGCTTAATCCTTGTTGTGTCAGTTCTGCGCGCACTTCCGATTCGGTCTTCCCGCGCATGAATGCTTCGGTCTGGGCGAAAAAATTCGCCATCAGAATCGGCCCGTGCGGCGGGGGGGCGTCAGGGTGCTCGATTGAGGCAATGAAGTCAATCGCCACGCCCTGGCTGCCCTGATGCAGCAACTGGTAGTAGGCATGCTGGCCGTTGATTCCCGAATCACCCCATACGATGGGGCCGGTTTCGTAATCCACGATGCGCTGGCCATCCAGATCGATCGTCTTGCCGTTTGATTCCATGTCCAACTGTTGCAGGTAGGACGGAAATCGGTCGAGGGCCTGATTGTAGGGTGAAATCAATAGCGAGGGGAAATGGTAAAAATTCCTATTTAGAATACCGAGCAGCGCCAGTACCACAGGCAGGTTTTTTTCAAGCGGTGCCTCGACAAAATGCCGGTCCATGGCTTGCGCACCGGCGAGCAGCGCCTGGAAATTGTCCGGTCCCAGACAAAGCATCACAGGCAGCCCGATGGCGGACCAGAGTGAGTAGCGTCCGCCCACCCAATCCCAGAACCCGAACATGTTGGCCGGATCAATACCGAAAGCCGTTACCGCCGTGGCGTTGGTCGAGACCGCGACGAAATGCTTGGCGATGGCGGCTTCATCGCCAACTGAATCCAGGAACCAGCGTCGCGCCGTATGGGCGTTGGTCAGCGTTTCCTGCGTGGTGAAGGTTTTGGATGCCACGATGAACAGCGTGGTGGCGGGATTGATCCGGGCGAGGATGCTGCTGATCTGGTCACCATCCACGGTGGAGGCAAAGTGCATCTTCAAGCGCGGGTGACCGAAACGATGCAAGGCCCGGCATGCCATCAAAGGGCCCAGATCCGAGCCGCCGATGCCGATATTCACCACATCGGTGATTATTTGCCCGGTATGACCGCGCCATTCACCCGAACGCACGGTCTCGGCAAAGCGAATCATGCGCTCGCGCACGGCGTTGATCGCGGGCATCACGTCGGAGCCATCGACCATGACCGGCGTATTGGACAGGTTGCGCAAAGCAGTATGCAAAACAGCACGATTTTCCGTGCTGTTGATTTTTTCGCCGGAAAACATGCGATCGCGCCTGGCTTCAACCCCGGATTCGCGGGCGAGCTGGAACAGAAGCGGCATGGTTTCGCGGGTGATGCGGTTTTTCGAGTAGTCCAGAAACAGCCCGCAGGCTTCCAGCGTGAATACCTCGAAGCGTTTCGCATCATTGGCGAACAGGTCTCGTAGATGCAGCTTGGCGATGTCGGTAACGTGTGTTTTCAGTGCGGCCCAGGCGGGGAGCTTGGCAGGATTAGGCATGGCAGGTCTCATTAGGGTTTGCAGTGTACCTTGAGGGGTGGGCTGCGGCATGGTGACGCAGCCCAACAATTGCAGGTACTCAGCAATCAGTATTTGTTATTTCAACCGAAAATGTGAGCAAACTGTGCGATTGTCACTGCTTAACGGGTGCGTTTTTCCTTGAGGCTTTGCTTCATCTTTTCAAGCTGGTCGATGAGCTCCGGCCCGCGTTTCAGCGCAACGCCCACCGCCAGTACGTCGATGATTACCAGATGCACGATGCGGGTAATCATTGGCGAGTAGAGATCCGGATCTTCCATGGTGTCCGCGAACAGGCAGACCGAGCAGCGCTTGGCCATTGGCGATTTGGAGTGGGTGATGCCGATCACATCGGCGCCGGCATCGCGGGCGATTTCCACCGAGCGGATCAGGTCGAGCGTGCGGCCGGAATTGGAAATGGCGATGACGGCATCGCCCGGTTTCAGCATCGATGCCGACATGCCGTGCATGTGCGGATCGGTGTAGGACATGGTCGGCACGCCGAGGCGGAAGAACTTGTTCTGCGCGTCGATGGCGACCGCGCCGGATTGTCCTTGGCCGTAAACGTCGATCTGGTGCGCGTGGCCAAGGATGTTGATCGCGCGCTCCAGTGCGTCGGTGTCGAGCTCGTTGCGGCAGCGCATCAGGTGCGAGATGTTGCTGTCGAAAAGCTTGCGGGCGATGTCGTGCGCGGAATCGCCGGGCATGACCGTCGAGTGCACGTAAGGTACGCCGGATACCAGGCTGCGGGTCAGTCGCAGCTTGAAATCCTGCAGGCCGGCGCAGCCGAGCGAGCGGCAGAAGCGGATGACGGTCGGTTGCGAGACGTTGGAGAGTTCGGCGATGTGGGCAATGGGGGCGTTGGCGACCAGGTTGGGCTGGGCCAGGGCCAGCTCGGCCACTTTACGTTCGGATTTGCTCAGGCTGTCGAGGGAGGATCTGATTTTTTCTAGCATGATTGTATTTCCTGGTACGGGCATGGCCCGGAAGGTTTTCGGGTTCGGTTTTCAGGGAGTCCAGAATACGTGGGCTTCGGCAGCAGCATCGAGCACGCGGCGAATCGGTAAGTGCGGCGTGGCCGATTGCGCCAGTGCGGCATCGAGCAACTGGCGCTTGCTTTCGCCGGTGATGTGCACGAGCAGGCTGCGCGCCGAGGTCAGCGCGGAAAGGCTCAGACTCAGGCGCGAATGCGGCGCGGTGACCGGCGTGATGGCGGCACAGCGTGCCGGCGTGGTCATGGCTGCTTCCAGTTCCGGCGCTTGCGGGAACAGCGAGGCGGTGTGTCCGTCGTCGCCCATGCCCAGCACCACGACATCCAGCGGCCAGGGCAGCACTGACAGGCGTTGTTCGATTTCCGGCTGGCCCGCTGCCGCGTTGTCGGCATCGCTGACGAGCGGGATGAAATGGGCTGAAGCGGCCGGACCGGTCAGCAGCGTTTCCCGGACGAGGCGTGCATTGCTGTCGGCGTGTTCTGCTGGCACCCAGCGCTCATCGGCGAGGGTGACATGAATGCGCGACCAGTCCAGCGGCATGGCGCCGAGTGTGCGCAGGAAGCCGGCCGGGGTGCGGCCGCCGGAAACGGCCAAGCTGGCCGTGCCGCGTGCCACGAGGGCTTCGTTCAGGCGCTCGGCGACGAAACGGGCTAGTTCACTATCGAGGGCGTCGCGGGTGTCGGCGAGATGCCACGGGTGCGTGCGGGTGTCTGGCATCTCAGGCCTCCTCATGCCAGCACAGCCCGTCGCGCGAGAGCAGCGCGGACGAGGCGGCCGGGCCCCAGGTGCCGGCGGTGTAGGGCTTGGGGCC
>JAGTRM010000015.1 GCA_018261735.1 Pseudomonadota bacterium | reverse complement strand
GCCTTTGCTCAGCAAGGCTTGCACGAGGGGGTGGCCGACGTTGCCGGTGGCACCGAGAACGAGGATCTTCTGGGACATGGGGAGAACTCCTTTGTTGGTAGTAAAAAGAAACCAGGTGCGTGATAGTAATCAGGGGTAAAATTCGGCACAAGAAGGCACTTTTTTCTTACCACGTTTCGTTGCGGTAACCACCCTTGAGGCTTACACCTTGAATATGCCCCCCTCCTACAACGTCTATGAAGATCGATGCCCCGCCCGGCAAGTGCTGGATCGCTTGGCCGACAAGTGGGCTCTGCTTATCCTTGCCCGGCTCCAGAATGAGCCCGTGCGCTTCAACCAGTTGCGCCGGGACATCAAGGGAATCTCACAGAAAGTCTTGTCACAGACCTTGAAAAAGCTTGAGCGCGATGGTCTGCTGTCGCGCAGTGTCTTTGCAACCGTCCCCGTCACCGTGGAGTACGCGCTGACGGAACTCGGTCAATCCCTGGTTCAGACGGTCAATACCTTCGCGCATTGGGCTGAACAGCACATGGATGCCGTGCTGCTCTCGCAAGCCAAATACGACGCGTGTGCCGTCTCGAATCCTGCTTGAGCGGACGCCGAACAAACCCTGTCCCCGTGCGCAGCACCAGCAATGAGTCGGAAGAAGCGCATCACCGACGCTTGTATTGAACATGATCTTCTCGGTCGTAAAGCGCTTGTTGCTGAGGTGTTTAGGCTTGGGTGCGACTCACGACTTTTTTGCAAAGACGGCCGGCCGAGTTTTGACCGGGAGGCACAGAGCAGCGGTCAATAGTGCCAAACACATATGGCATAGGTAGACCGCATCGAAGTCTCCACGGCGCAGAACAGCACTGCCCAGCAGCAATACGGTGAGCGCGACGCCCATGACTGAACCGATTTGTCGTATCGCCTGATTGATGGCGCTGCCGACGGCGTAGTGGTCTGCGGGCAGGTGGCTAACGGCAGCTCCCGACAGCGATGGTAAGACCATGCCTACCCCCATACCACTGAGGAGCGCACCTGGTAGCCATTGCGTCAGGTATGCCGGCTCGGTTCCTGGCACCAACAAAAACCATAGTCCACTCGCCGCATAGACCAAGCACCCCACCACCAGCAGTGGACGGTGGCCGTGACGACTGGCGAGTCGACCTGAGAGCGCGGCAACCGGCGTCACCAGCAGCGGTCCGGGCGTGATCGCCAGACCAGCCAGGGGCAGCGAATAGTGCCAGATGGACTTCATGTAAAAGAAGAAGGCAAAAAACATCATCGAGAATGCGATACCGAAGCTCAAGGTCGCGAGATTGACGTAGCGATAGGTGGCGTTGCGAAACAGGCTCAGGTCAACCAGTGGTGCAGTGGCAATCCGGGTCCAAGCGACAAATCCAAGGATGCTCGCTACCCCGAGTCCCGCAATACCGAGCAGTTCATCAAGCGACCAGTCAGGAGACTCCGCTTGCACAATGGACAGCGCCAAGGCGCCAATACCAATGATCAGCAAGCCCATTCCCACCAAGTCCAGTGGGCGCCTCCTGGTTGGCTGCTTCGCTTCCGTCAGCAATGTTGTGCCGCGCCATATGGCAAGAATGCCCAACGGCACATTCAGGTAGAACGCCCATTGCCACCCGAGCGATGCGATCACGAACGCGCCCAAGCTGGGACCCACCGCAGCCGCCAGACCACCGACCGCGCTCCATAGACTGACCGCGACAGCACGTTTGTTTGTCGGGAATGCCGCCAGCACGAGCGAGAGCGATGCGGGGGTCAGCAATGCAGCGCCCATGGCCTGCAGAGCTCTCGCAGCGACCAGCCACTCCACACTGACCGCCAAGCCACAGGCAACAGAAGCCGCCAGAAATAGCGCAACGCCAACGAGAAACACCCTCTTGCGCCCATGCTTGTCTGCCAACCCGCCCGATGGGATCAGCATCGCGGCATAGACCACGGTGTAGGCATTGAGCACCCACGAAAGGTCTGCCGCAGTGGCCTGCGGAAAACCTGCCCGCAAGGCGCTGAAGGCGGCGAACAGCATGGTGCCGTCCATGGAGACAAGAAACACCGCGATGCTGGCCACCCAGAATACCGGCCATGGTGAAGCGGAGCTGGGGTACAAGCTTGACAAAGCCTGTTCCATGGTGGCAGGCGAAGACCTGATGGTCTGGCTGTCCGGGTCGGTCATAGGGTGCTTCCGGTTATGAGATGCAACGGCTAGAAGGTTGGGATCGATTCAGCCGAGCCCAAACGTTTTCCTCAGGCCTGCATCGACGGGGCCAGCAGGCAGGAGACGGCGCAATTTGCGCAGAAGCGAGGCTTCGCCTTTGGGCGTATGGCGCATCTTCCATGCACCCAACGCAGCGGAGACAATCGTGGTAGCGACTCCATCGGGCGCGGGCGCTTTTTGGACATTTTTCTGGATGGCCAGGGAAACGACGCTGCGTTCATCGTCGTAGGCCGGGATTCTGGAGGCCGCTTGAGGCGCGTTGATATCCAGGTTGGTCTTGGTAAAGGAGGGTTCGACAAGCGCCACGCGGATGCCGAATTTGCGCACCTCGTGATCCAGGGTCTCGGACAGCCCTTCAACGGCATGCTTGGAGGCTGAATAGAGGGCCATGTACGGTGCAGGCAGAAAGCCCAGCACCGAGCTGACGTTGACGATGCGACCGGAACGCTGCTTGCGCATGTGTGGCAGCACGGCCTTGATCACGCGCAGGAGGCCGAAGAGGTTGGTTTCGAACAGCGTCTGGGCTTCGGCAATCGCCGTTTCTTCCGTCGCGCCGAGCAGGGTCACACCCGCACTGTTGACCAGCACGTCGATGCGCTTGGCTTGAGCGATGATGGTCTGGATTCCACGCTCAATCGACGCTTCGTCACGGATATCCATCTCAATGAGTACAACGCCCGGTATGGCTTGCGCTTTTGCCGTGTTGCGCACGGTGCCGAAGACCCGGCAACCCTGCTCGGCAAACTTCTCTGCGGCGGCACGCCCGATGCCCGATGACACGCCGGTAACAACGACAACTTTGGAATTCGACATGGCAGTTCCTTTCTAAAGGTTGAATTGGGGTGACGACAGATCAGCTTTGCGAGGGCGCTGGCCTGATCTTGAACCAGATGGAATACATCGCCGGCAGGAACACCAACGTCAGAATCGTCCCGGCCAAGGTGCCACCGATCAGCGTGTAGGCCAGCGTTCCCCAGAACACCGAATGAGTCAGCGGAATGAAGGCCAGGATCGCCGCCAGTGCGGTCAGGATCACCGGCCGCGCACGCTGTACGGTCGCTTCGACCAGTGCACGGAACGGATCCAGTCCGGCCTGTTCGTTTTCACGGATCTGTCCGATCAAAATCAGCGTGTTGCGCATCAGGATGCCCGACAGCGCGATCAAGCCGACCAGCGCATTGATGCCGAAGGGCTGCTGGAACAGCAGTAGCGTCGGAACCACACCGATGAGTCCCAGCGGACTGGTCAGGAAGACCATGACCATGCCGGAAATCGAGCGGACCTGCAGGATGATGATCAGCAGGGTGGCCGCCAGCATGATGGGGAAGATCGGCAGCATGGCGACCGTCGCCTTGCCGGCTTCCTCGATGGAACCGGCTTCCACGATGCGGTAGCCGCTCGGCAGCTTGGCCATGATGGGTTGGAGCTCCTTGGTCATGGCCGTCGACACGTCCGGCGGCTGCAGGCCTTCGGCGATGTCACCGCGCACGGTGATCGTCGGCGTGCGGTCGCGTCGCCGCAGGATCGGATCTTCCATGCGCACCTCGACCTTGCCTACCTGCGACAGCGGGATGCGCTGCCCGGCCGAGCCGACCAGCGTGAAGCCGGCGATCTTCGCGGGGTCGAGACGGATGGCACCGGCCGCACGGCCGACCACCTGCACCGAGCGGATATCTTCGCGCACCTCCGTCAGCGGTGCTCCGCTCAGCAGGAACTGCAACTGCAAAGCCACCGAACTGGAGCTCAGCCCCACGGCATGGAGCCGGTCCTGGTCGAGGGTGAAATGCAGGGTCGGGACACGCGGCCCCCAGTCCGTGTTGACGGTGCGCATCATCGGGCTGGCATGCATGACGGCCTCGACCTGTGCGGAAATCTCGCGCAGCTTGTCCGGGTCCGGTCCCGTGACGCGGTAGGCCACGGGGAAGGGCGAAGGCGGCCCGAACACGATCTGGGTGACACGCACCCGCGCCTCGGGCGCCAGACCGTCGGCCACTGCCTGACGCAGTCTGAACTTGAGAGATTCGCGTTCCTTGTCGTTGCCGGTGAGCACCACGATCTTGGCGAAGGACGGATCGGGCAATTCGGGCGCCATCGCCAGGAAGAAGCGTGGTGCGCCCTGGCCGATGTAGGCGGTGACGATCCTGGCTTCCTCTTGCTTGGCCAGCCAGGCTTCGACCTTCGCCGTTGCGGCACTGGTCTGCTCGATCGAGCTGCCGTAAGGCATCTGCACCTCGACCAGCACTTCCGGCCGGTCGGAGGTCGGGAAGAACTGCTTCTTGACCATCGCCATGCCCAGCACCGACGCTACGAACAGGCCGATCACCGTGGCGGCGACGATCCACTTGCGGGCAATGACGCGCCCCAGCACCTGACGGAAGCGGTTGTAGCGCGGCGTGTAGTAGATCGCCTCGTGACCGCCTTCGACTTTCTTGAAGTCAGGCAAGAGCTTCACACCGAGGTAGGGAGTGAACACCACCGCCACCACCCAGGATGCGATCAGTGCGATACCGACGATCCAGAACATGTTGCTGGTGTATTCACCTGCCGTGGAGCGGGCGAAGCCATTGGGCATGAAGCCGACGGCCGTGACCAGCGTGCCGGACAGCATGGGGGCCGCCGTGTGGCTCCAGGCATAGGCCGACGCGGCAATGCGGCTATAGCCTTCCTCCATCTTCACCACCATCATCTCGATGGCGATGATGGCGTCATCTACCAGCAGACCCAGCGCCAGGATCAGCGAGCCGAGCGTGATGCGGTCAAAGTTCTTGCCGGTGGCCGCCATGATCACGAACACCGCAGCCAGCGTCAGCGGCACGGCCGCCGCCACCACAATGCCTACGTGCCAGCCCATGCTGACGAAGCACACCACCATCACCACGAGCAGGGCGACGAAGAACTTGACCATGAACTCGTCCACCGCCGAGCTGATGTTGACGGCCTGATCGGTCACCTTGGTCAGGGACATGCCCAGTGGAAGTTCCGCGTTGATCTTGGTGACTTCCGCCCCAAGCGCCTTACCCAGGTCCAGGCCATTCCAGTCGTCGCGCATCACGACGCCGAGCAACAGAGCCGGCTCGCCGCCGTTGCGGACGAGGAAGGTGGCGGGGTCTTCATAACCACGCTCGACGCTGGCCACATCCGATAACTTCAGCGTGCGCCCCTGCGCGACAATCGGGGTATGGCGGATCTTCTCCAGCGTATCGAAGGCGCCATCGACGCGCACGAAGACCTGCGGCCCCTTGGTTTCGATCGAGCCGGCAGGCGTCAATACGTTTTGGCTGTTGAGCGCGGCGAAGATGTCCTGCGGTGCGACCCCCAGCGTCGCCAGGCGGTCATGAGAGAAGGACACGAAGATCCGCTCGGGTTGTTCTCCAATGATGTTGACCTTCTTCACGCCCGCGACATGCAGCAGTTGCTGGCGCAGCGCTTCCGCGTCGCGCACCAGCAGTCTTTGCGGCTCGCCCTTGGCCTTGAGGGCGAAGAGCGCAAAGGTCACGTCCGCATATTCGTCGTTGACCATGGGGCCGATTACGCCGGCAGGCAGTTTCTTGGCCTCGTCGCTGATCTTCTTGCGGGCCTGGTAGAACTCCTCCTTGACCTCCGCAGGCGGGGCGCTGTCGAGCAGTGAAACCATTGTGAAGGCCAGGCCGGGGCGGGTGAAGGTTTCCGTGCGGTCGTACCAGCGCAGTTCCTGCATGCGCTTTTCCAGCGGCTCGGCGATCTGGTCCTGCATCTCCTGGGCCGTCGCGCCCGGCCAGGCAGTGACAATCGTCATCTGCTTGATCGTGAACGGCGGGTCTTCCGCGCGCCCGAGCTTGAAGAACGCGAGAATGCCGGCGGCCGAGATCAGGACGATCAGGAACAGGGTGATGGCGCGTTCGCGCACGGCGAGCGCCGACAGGTTGAAACGGCCTTCGCTCATGGATGCGCTCCCTCGGTCGCAGAGGCGGCTTGGCCAGCCACCCGGACCTGCTCGCCTTCGCGCAGCAGATGCGCGCCGAGCGCGACGATTCGTTCACCTTGCTTGATCTGACCGGCGACGTATGCGCCGGCGTCATCAAGGCGCTGGACTGCAACCGGCCGCCAGGACACCTTTGCCGGCTCGCCGTTGATGACCCACACACCCGGCCCCTTGCCCGCGTCGAACAGGGAGCCTATCGGCACCTGCAAGCCATCCTGTACGGATGAATGTCCATCGAGAATACGGATCGTAACCGTGGCACCCAAGGGCGCGTTGACGAGATCTCCCTCGAGCACATACCGCGCCTCAAAGGTGCGGGTGAGGCGATCCGCGGCATCGGAAAGTTGCCGTAGTTTGGCCGGAACGCTGACACCTTCTTTGCCGAACAGCGTGGCTTGTCCTGCCGATCCGATGGCAGGGCGTAATGTTTCCGGCAACTGGATAATCGCCTCGCGCCGGCCGGCGTGAGCCAGGCGCACCACCGTTTGTCCCGCGTTGACGACCTGGCCGGGTTCGGCCAGCGTTTCCATAACGACACCATCAGCATCAGCGACCAACTCCGCGTATCGGCTCGCATTGCGGGCAACGTCGGCCTGCGCTTCCGCAGCACTGAGCTGGGCTTTGGCTGCATCTGCCGCAGCCTTGATCTGGTCGTAGGCTGAAGCGGATATCGCACCGGTTCCGCGCAGGTCGCGGTAGCGGGCTTCATCGTCCGCCGTCTGCTGCACGCGTGCTCGCGCGGCAGTAACCGCCTCCTGTTGTGCATGCGCTGCCAGCTTCAGATCGACGGGATCGATGCGCATGAGTGGCTGGCCGCGTTTGACGGTTTGCCCTGCATTCACAAGCCGCTCCAGCACCTTGCCGGAGACGCGAAACCCAAGGTCGCTCTGTATCCGAGCGGCTACGGTTCCCGTGAACGAGCGCGACGCAGAGGATGCCCCCTGGACGGTTGCGGTACGCACCAGCGGAGACGCGGTGCGCGGGTCGGTGGGGGTCTTTTCGCCGCAAGCGACCAACGCCAACGGCAAGGCACAGATGACTGCAGATATGGTGAGGCGACGCCGAAGCATGAAAGTCCCTTTGACGAAATGATCAGGACCTTCATTCTGGTACTTGTGACCAACTTAGTCAATAGTCACCAATTGATTCTGTGCACTATGGTGACAGGCTGCGCAGCACCAGGCTGGACAATAGCGCCGGCGCTGCCTCTGTGTAATCGAAGCTATGTTGCAGCAGCAGTGGGTTAAGATAAGGGCGCATCACCAGATAAATCGCCATCGTGGTTTCGTCGAGGGGGGTTTTGCGCTCGAAGTCCCCGCTTTGCCGTCCTTCCTGCAAGATATCCTGCAGCAACTTCTGGATGCGCTCTTCATGGATGCGCGTCGCCTGCCAGCGCTCCGTAGCTGCCGATGCGGCAATCTCGTAAAGCTTGCGCTCTTGAGAAAACAGGCGAAGGCTCGCCTCGGTGCTGGCTTTGAACATCCTCCGCAGCTTCTCGGGCGGTCGGCCGGCCTCGTCAACGGCCGCTTTGACCTCATTTCCGATCTCGCGCAAACAGTTGGCACAGATCATCTCGCCAATGGCTTGCTTGGACTCAAAGAACTTGTATATGTAGGCCTTGGAAAAGCCGATAGCCTTGGCGAGATCGGAGACGGTCGTCTTCTCGTAGCCATACAGGCTGAAGTGCTCGGTGGCCGCGGCCACGATCTGGTCTCGCACCTCATGGTCTGCCGGGCCGCGGGCCGAAACGGGATTAGTGGTTGTATTTGTGGTTGCGTTTTTCATGGGGTTTAGCTTACCGCCAGTTTCAAAGCTTGACAACAAGTGACCAAATTGTATTATAGTCACAATCATCTCTCCCGCTCCGGTACAAGCCCATGCTGCCCAAACACGCCCTTGCTGCCCTCATCGTTGCCAGCCTATCAACCGGCTGCGCGATCGGCCCCGATTACGTCCGGCCCGGTGTGCCCTTGCCTGAGCAGTTTCAGGGCCAGGCTGCCATAAGTCATCGACAGTCGACAGCCAGTGCCGACCTCGCCGTATGGTGGGCGGGTTTCGGCGATCCGCAACTGGCTCGGTTCGTGACGCTTGCATTGGAACAGAATCTTGATCTTGCGCAGGCATCCGCTCGCGTCGCTCAAGCGCGTGCCGGGCTTGGCGCGGCCAACGCCGCATTGCTGCCCTCCGGCAATGTCACAGGCCAAGCGGCCAGGGCTTACCAATCCATCGAAACCCCGCTGGGAAGAGTCTTGAATTCGACACCCGGGTTCGAGCGCTACGGCAGTGCTTACGAGGCCAATCTTGGGGCGAGCTGGGAACTGGACGTATTCGGTGGCCTGCGCCGCGGACAGGAAGCAGCGCTTGCCGAGTACCAGTCCTCGGAAGCTGGCGCTGTTGCCACGCGATTGGCTGTGGCGGCACAGACCGCCGACATCTACATCGGCATCCGTGGATTGCAGGCCCGCCTGGACGTTGCTCGCCGGCAGGTAAAGACGCAGCAGGATCTGCTCTCGACCATCAACCTTCTATATGGCAAGGGATTGGCGGCCGAACTTCAAGTGAAGCAAGCCGAAGGTGCGCTTGCCCAAGTCCGGGCATCCGTACCGGTCCTTGAGACGGCTCTGGACACGGCCATGAACGCACTGGATGTGATGCTGGGTTCGCTGCCCGGGACGCATCGGGCTGAGCTGGCTGAAGCCGGCGTTATCCCGGCCGCACCGCAGATCGCCGCCACCGGATCACCGGGTGAGTTGCTCAGGCGTAGGCCTGATCTGATCGTGGCCGAGCGTCGCTTGGCCGCATCGAACGCGCGCATTGGCGTCGCCATTGCCGAGTACTACCCCAAGCTCTCTCTGAGTGGGCTGATCGGCAGCGCGACATCGGTATCCAGCGGCAATCTGTTCACCAGCGGTGCCAATCAGGCCGCCGGCATGCTGGGGCTGCGCTGGCGTCTGTTCGATTTCGGTCGCATCAACGCGCAGATCGAGCAGGCCAAGGGTCAGGAGGCCGAGATGCTGGCGGCGTATCGGCTTGCCGTACTACGGGCAACCGAGGATGTAGAAAACGCCTTTTCGGCCTTGGTCAAACGTGAGGAACAGGCCGCCGTGCTCACCCAGGGCGTGGACTCGCTAGGCCGCGCACGTGGCGCTTCGTTTGCGGCCTATCAGAAAGGAGTCGTCAGCCTGATCGAGGTCTTGCAGGCCGACGAAAACTTGCTGCGTGCCTCCGATGCGCGAGCGCAAGCGCAAGCGGAATCGGCACGCGCAGCGGTCGCGGCCTTCAGGGCACTCGGCGGCGGCTGGCAACCCCGCGAGTCGGAGGTGGTGGCAATCAAGTAGCAACTGCACACACCCATAGCACCGGCGGCGCGTACACCGCACAAGGAGGCTGCCATCCATCAAAAACACCCGCAAAAATCGCGGGCGTTTTTGATGGAAGCTCGACAGATCAAGCCGCTTTGTGTGCCTGCACCTTGGCATACGCCGCCAGCAGTTTCTGGTGCATGGCGCTCGCCTCGAAATTGGGTCCGAGCGCGCCCAGACCGAAGAAGCGCGCCTCGCCATTGAGCAATGCCAGCGCTTGTTGCAGCGTCTGTTCGCCATACAGCAGTTGCAGCGCGGGCAGGTACGATTCGTACTCCTCCAGCACCACGATGTTTTCGATGCAGCGATAGACGCGCAGACGCACTTCATCGAGCTGGCCGAAATGGCGAATCCACTCGCAGCCTTCGGCAATCGCATCGCCATCGCCCATCGCCCATCGCCAGCGCGAGCAACGTCTTCAGCTCACCCACGCGCAAGTGTTCCCACTGCGAGCTGGCATCCGGCGCCAGCCCGATCAACGCGGCGACCGGGCGCTGGTTGTCCTGCACCAGATCGTTGAGGTTGAACAGCAACTCGGCGCAGCCATCGTCGTCGAGTTGCGGCAGGTTCAGCAAAGCCGGGCGCACCAGGTTTCCCACGCTGTTGTTTTCCCATTCCAGATCGTCCACGGGGTAGATTTCCGACATGCCCGGCACCAGAATGCGGCAGGCATACACGCCCAGATGAGTGAATTCGGCCAGATAGATATCCAGCCCTTCGGCGTGCAGATGCTCGACCAGCCAGTCGCAATCCTGCCTGGTTGCGCCACCGAAGTTCCAGTCGCAGAACTCGAAATCCGGCACGGTGTTCAGGAAATTCCAGCACACCACGCCGCTGGAATCGACAAAATGGATTTCCAGATTCGGCGTGCTGGCCGCCTCCTCCATATCGGTCACCGGCGCCGGGAAACCACCAAGCGCTTCGAGCGCACGGCCCTGCAGCAGTTCGGTCAGCGCGCGTTCCAGCGCGATCTCGAAATGCGGATGCGCGCCGAAGCTGACAAAACAGCCCTGATCATGCGGGTTGAGCAGCGTGACGTTCATCACCGGATACTGGCCGCCGAGCGAGGCATCCTTCACCAGAATGCCGAAGCCGGCCGCGCGCAAGGCGGCAATATCGGCAGCGATCTTCGGATAGCGCGCGATCACCGTTTCCGGCACTTCCGGCAGACACAGGCCATCGCGGATCACGCGGAACTTCACATAACGCTCGACCACTTCCGACAGTGCCTGCGCGCGCGCCTCGGCCGGGGTATTGCCCGCTGCCATGCCGTTGCTCACGTAGAGGTTGCCGATGATATTGACCGGGAAATGCACGGTCGCACCATCGCGCAGCCGGGTATAGGGAATTGCGCAGATGCCGCGCGCTGCATTGCCGGAATTCAGATCGACCAGCAGGCTGGCGTTCACCGCGCCTTCGGGGTTGTAGAACTCCTGCAGCGCCGGCGTGAGAATGTCCTTGGGCCAGCTGCCGCGCTTGCCCGGCGCAAACCATTTTTCCCGGGGGAAATGCACAAATGGGCTTTGGGCAATCGTCTCGCCCAGGTGGTAGTGAGTCCAGAAATAGTTGTTGCTGACGCGCTCGAAAAACTCGCCCAGCGCGCTCGCGCGTGCCGCCAGCTCCGTTGCACCCTTGCCGTTGGTATACAGCAGAGGACAATCGCTATCGCGCAGATGCACCGACCAGATGTTTTCCACCGGGTGCAACCAGGAGCACTCCTCCACCGCAAAGCCCAGCGCCTGCAGCTTGCTTTGCATGGTGCTGATGGTGGATTCGAGCGAGGCATCCTTGCCCGCGATGAAGTGTTCAGTGGTTTGCATCAGGAAACGCCCTTCGGTGGAAATTGAACCGGCCGAAGTCCGGCCAAATCCGGAATTGTCGCACGATCGAGGGCGGGGAAGAGATTGGCGAAAAGCCGAGGCAGAACCGGGCTAAGGGCGGCACCGCTCAGGCCATGGCAGATACGAGTGGGGATTAATTGCTTTGCGCGAAAACAGCCAGCATCCACTTGATAGGACCCAGACCTGGCTTGTGTTGATGATGATCCGGCGACGGCAGCGTGTGGCCCTTGGCAATTACAACTTCGTCTCCGCACACCACGCAGCGATAAATTCCGGGATGAATGGCTTCTTCACCCGATGAATGTATCGAATCAAAGGCTGAATGCTGGGATGGCTGCAGACTGCTACCGTACTTGTACAGGGCCATTATCCACCTTTATGAAATGGTTATTTAACGTCATCATCAAGCTAATATCAGCGCGGCAGATTTGCGTAATTTTAGATTAATTTTTCCCGACGAACGGCAAGGCCTGTTCACAGTATTTCAGCAAATTCGAGGGCTTGATTGGCGTGCCAATCCAGACCCCCTTGGCCAGACCGCATGTCGATTGTTTGCAACACCCCGCCCACTTTTCACATTCCACCCGCTTGACACTCTGCCTGCATTTCCATTTAATGACTGACCATTCAGTTATTAACAGATCAGACCATGACTGACTCATCTCCCCCCCGCCGGCAACGCCGCAAAGAGGCAAGACCCGGCGAAATCGTGGCTGCGGCGCTCGCCATCTTTCAAACCAAAGGCTTTGCCGCGAGCAAGATCGAGGATGTCGCCCACGCTGCCGGCGTCACCAAGGGAACGGTTTACCTTTATTTTTCCAGCAAGGAAGAGCTGTTCAAGGCCGCAATCCGCGAAACCGTACTGCCCAATCTGGACCGGATCAGCGACGCCGCCATGGCCGAATCGACGGCACGCGCTCGCTTGCATACAGCTATCCATCTGTGGGCAGCCGGAATGGACAACTGCCGCGGCAGCATTTCCAAACTGATGATTGCCGAAGCGGGAAATTTCCCGGAACTGGCCGAGTTCTACCGGGAAGAGGTCATTGGGCGCGTGCGCCGCATGCTGATCGGCATCATTGAAGCGGGCATCGCACAGGGCGAGTTTCGTCCCTGCGATCCAGCCACGGTAACACGGGCACTCTGCGCCCCGGTTCTGCTCAGCAATATTTTTCGGCACACCTTTGGGAATCCGTACGAAAACCAATCCGACCTGGCGAAGCTGGCGGATTCTCTCCTGGATATCGTGCTTAACGGCATAGCACTGAACTTGGAAGTTTCTCGATGAATGCACACGTTATCGCGCCAAAAAAACAGATCAAGGCCCGGCTTGTTTTTGCAGCAGTTCTGGTTCTGATTGCCGCCCTGCTGGCCCAGCGCTGGTGGTGGGGTCGCTCGCACATTTCCAGCGACAATGCTCAGCTGGAAGGCCATATCGTGCCGATCGCGGCGCGGGTCGGCGGTTATGTGCTCAAAGTACCGGTTACGGACAACCAGAACGTGGGGCAGAACAATTTGCTGGTCGAACTCGACCCGCGCGATTACGCGGCCAAAACCACACTGGCAGAAGCCGATTACCAGCAAGCCCTCTCTGCCGCCGGCAAGGATGGCCAACCCGGCGTTGCATTGGCGCAAATTGCGGCGGCGCAGGCCAATGCAGCAGCAGCAGCCTCACAGACCCGCACCATCGACGCCCAGATTGCCGAAGCGCATGCCAATGTGGATAAAGCCCGGCGCGATTTCATCCGCGCCCGCGATCTGGCCAGCCAGAAAATGGTCAGCCCCGCCGCACTCGATGCTGCCGATACCGCGGTCAAGACCGCAGAAGCGCATGTGAGCGCGCTGGAAGCCCAGCTGAAGTCCACCCATGAATCCGCCGTGGCTGCCGGCCAGCAAGTCGGTGTTTCCACCGCCGGGCTCAAAGCGGCGCAAGCCAAGGTGGTGGCCGCAGATGCCAACCTGCAGCTTGCCCGCTACCAGCTGGGCGATACGCGCGTGCTGGCACCGGCATCCGGAATCGTCAGCAAGAAAGCCGTGGAACCGGGCCAGATGATCCAGGCCGGGCAAACGCTGATGTATCTGATTCCAACCGATACGCTGTGGGTCAGCGCCAACCTGAAGGAAACCGAGCTGGCGCAGGTCAAACCGGGCCAAGAGGTGGAAATCGAAGTGGATGCCTACCCCGACCGGAAGCTGAAAGGCCATGTCGATTCGTTCAGCGGGGCGACTGGCGCGCGTTTCACCCTGCTGCCGCCGGATAATTCCACCGGCAACTTCACCAAGGTAGTCCAGCGCGTGCCGGTCAAGATCGCACTGGATGCACTGCCGGCGGGTCACGCGCTGCGGCCGGGGATGTCGGTCAATGTGGTGATCAGCACCCGCTGATCGATTGATGAAACCGATCCAATGAAACCGATCCTGCCCACGCTTTCACGCTCCACCACGCCGGAGGCGATCTACGCCAACCGCTTCATCATTGCCATGACAGTAACGCTGGCCTGCGTACTGGAGCTGGTGGATACCAGCATCGTCAACGTCGCGGTGCCGCACATGATGGGTTCCTTGGGCGCGTCGCTCGACGAGATCACCTGGGTCTCGATCGGCTACGTGGTCGCAAACGTGATCGTGCTGCCGATTTCGGGCTTTCTTTCGCACCTGTTCGGACGGCGCAACTATTTGTTGTACTCGATCCTGCTGTTCACGCTGTCTTCGTTTGCCTGCGGCAGTTCGGATTCGCTCATGGCCCTGGTGTTCTGGCGCATCGTGCAGGGGCTGGGCGGCGGTGGGCTGATCGCCACGGCGCAAGCGACCATCTTCGAGACTTTTCCGCGCAAGGAAGCCGCCACCGGCATGGCGATCTTCGGCATGGGCATCATGACCGGCCCGATGCTGGGGCCGACACTGGGCGGCTGGCTCACCGACCAGTATTCCTGGCCGTGGATTTTCTACATCAACCTGCCGCTGGGCCTGATTGCCCTGCTGTTGACGCTGGTCTACGTGCCGGAATCGAAATTCCGCCGCCAGATCGAGAAAATCGACTATATCGGCTTGTTGTTGATGTCCGCCGGCATCGGCGCCTTGCAGTTGTTCCTGGAGCGTGGCGAGCGCTTTGAATGGTTCGATTCGGCCGAAATCACCGCCTACGCCATCGCCAGCATCGTGGCGCTGGGGCTGTTCATCATTCGCCAACTCGAAAGCAAACACCCGCTGGTCGATATCCGCTTGTGCAAGGATGCCCAGTATTCCGCCGGTTTGATCATCACCTTTCTGCTTGGCGCTTCGTTGTTTTCCACCGTGTTCATTTTCCCGGTATATGCGCAAACCTTGATGGGCTATACCGCCTGGCAAACGGGCCTGTTGATCCTGCCTTCCGCACTGGCCTCCGGCCTCACCATGCCGATCATTGCCCGCCTGATGGGGCGCGGCCTGCCGGCCCGGCCTATCATCATCGTCGGCATCCTGCTGTTTCTCTACTCGATGTGGGGCCATTACCACTTCACCACGGAATCGGGCATCAGCGATTTCCTGCCGCCGCTGATCATCCGTGGCCTGGGATTGGGCATGATCTTCATGCCGCTAAACACGCTGACCATGGCCAGTATCCCGCCGCAGGTCCGCGCCGATGCCTCCGGCCTTTACAACCTGACCCGCCAACTGGGCGGCAGTGTCGGCATTGCCGCTTCCGCCACCCTGATTACCAAGCTTGGCACCGTCAAACTTGCCGCGCTGAACGAACACCTCGCCGGCAACAACAATCTGGCACTGGAACGACTGGCCGTGTTGAAAGCACGTGTATTGAGCCTCGGCACGCCCAACCCGCTGGCCGAGCTCAAATCCATGGCCTTGTTGAGCCAGCAGGTAGGCCGCCAGGCGCAGATGCTCTCGTTCTCGCAACTCTTCCTGCTGTTCGGGCTGGCCATGCTGCTCGCCGTACCGCTGCTGTATTTGATGAAGAAACAGGGCATGGGCGGCGGCGGCGGCGATGTACATTGATACAATCTCCAGATGATTGCCCTCGATATCCTGCTCGCTGACAGCCGCAGCCTCGCGCTGCCGAAAAACCTGGCCGCCACCCTCAGCGCTTCCAGTCAGGCGCGCTTGACGCATATCAGCACCGATCTGCGCCGCCGGCAATTTCTGCTTGGGCGCTGGCTCATGGCGCAGGCGGCCGAGCGCACGCTTGCGAACATCGAAGAAGGAAGCGACTACCCGATTTTTACCGGTGAACCCGAGCGCCACGCCAGCATCTCGCACAGCGGTCCGTATATTGCGGTGATCGTCAGTCAAGGCATGCGCTGCGGACTGGATATCGAATATCCGATCCGGCAACGCAACTGGCTATCGCTGGCCGAACGTGCCTTCTCCGCAAGCGAAACCGCCTGGATCAATAATGCTGGAGCCGAACTGCAAACAGAACGCTTCCATCGCATCTGGACGTTGCGCGAGGCGGCCTTCAAAGCAGGTTTGCTGGACAGCGTGGTCGGCAAGGAAAGTGTGTTCGATCCGGTTCAAGAGCGGCATATTGATAACTGGCACTGGCGATATCTGCAACACGCAGGTATCCATATATCAGTGGTCGGGAAACAAGCATTCGAGGCTTCAGTGCAAGAAATCCGCACAATGGCGTTACTATAACCTTCAAAATAAAAGCCGGCAGGGTCTTACCCCGGCCGGCTCACGAGCACGCCAAAGAACAGCTCAGCGGTTCATCAACCAGAACGCTCCGGCAATCGTCTTGGAATCGGTAATCCGGTTTTCCAGAATCCCCGCCTTCAGCTCATCGAGGCTCATGGTGATCACCTCGACAAACTCCTCGTCGTCCAGCTTGGTCTTGCCTGCGCTCAATCCCTTGGCCAGAAAGAAATGGATGACTTCGGTCGAGTAGCTGATCAAGGGGTGGAATACGCCCAGGTATTCCCAGTGCGCTGCCGAATAGCCCGTTTCTTCCAGCAGTTCGCGCTGGCCGCACTCAAGTGCATCCTCGCCGGGATCGAGCTTGCCGGCAGGGAATTCGATAAACACCTGCTGCAACGGGTAGCGATATTGCCGCTCCATCAGCAGGCGCCCGTCATCGAGCACCGGGATCACCATCACCGCTCCCGGATGCACCACGTATTCGCGCGTGGCGCTGCCACCATCGGGCAGGCGCACGCTATCGCGGTTGATGTGCAGCAGATTGCCGTCGAACAGGCGCTCGCTGTCGATCCGGGTTTCGATCAGGTGCAAATCTTGTTCGGTTGATTTCATAGTTTTACCGGGGTGGTGCGCCAGATACGGTCGGCATAATCGCGAATCGTACGATCCGAGGAGAAACGCCCGACGCTGGCGGTATTGAGAATGGCCTTCTGCGTCCACAATTCCGGCTGGCGGTAAAGCACATCCACCTTTTCCTGCGTGGCGACGTAATCGGCATAGTCGGCCAGCAGCTGGTAATGGTCGCCCCAGTTGACGAGCACGTCGTACAGCACACGGTAGCGCTCCGGATCCTGCGGCGTGAAATAGCCGGTGGCCAGTTGGGTCAGCACCTCGTGCAACTCGGGATTGGCTTCGTAGATCGCGCGAGGATTGTAGCCCTCGCGGCGCAGTCGCTCCACGCCCTCGGCACGGTTGCCGAAGATGAAGATGTTGTCCAATCCCACGGCTTCGGCGATCTCGATATTGGCGCCATCCCAAGTACCAATGGTCAGCGCGCCATTCAGGGCAAACTTCATGTTGCCGGTACCGGAAGCTTCGGTCCCCGCCGTGGAAATCTGCTCGGACAGATCAGCGGCTGGCATGATGATCTCGGCCAGGCTGACGCTGTAGTTGGGAATGAATACCACCTTGAGCTTGTTGCCAATACGCGGATCGGTGTTGATCTTGAGCGCCACATCATTGATCAGGTGAATGATCAGCTTGGCCATCTTGTAGGCGGAAGCCGCTTTGCCAGCAAAAATCACCACGCGCGGCACCCAGTCCGCCTCGGGGTTTCTCAGGATGCGGTTGTAGCGCGTGATCACATGCAGCACATTGAGCAACTGGCGCTTGTATTCGTGGATGCGCTTCACCTGCACATCAAACAACGAGTTCGGGTCGATATAGCCGCCCATGCGCTGCGCGACATAGCGCGACAGATGCTCCTTGTTGGCCAGTTTGGCCGCACGGAATTCCGCCACGAACTGCGGATAATCCGCATGGGGCTTCAGTTCGGCCAGTTCTTCCAAATTGCTGCGCCAGCTTTGGCCTATGGTCTTGTCGATCAGCGCCGCCAGCGGGCGATTGGCCTGCGCCAGCCAGCGCCGTGGCGTGATGCCATTGGTGACATTGGTGAAACGTTCCGGGAACAGCCGGTAGAAATCGGCAAAAATCGATTCCTTCATCAGTTCCGAATGCAGCACGGAAACGCCATTGATCGTGTGGCTGGCAACCACGGCAATCCAGGCCATGCGCACCTTGCGCTCGCCGGATTCATCGATCAGCGAAACGCGGCGCAGGAAATCGGCATTGCCCGGTATCTTGATCGCGACTTCCTTGAGGAAACGCTCATTGATATCGAAGATGATTTTCAGATGGCGCGGCAACAGGCGGCCGAACATGTCCACCGGCCAGGTTTCCAGCGCCTCGCTCATCAAGGTGTGATTGGTATAGCTGAAAATGCGCTGGGTGTAGGACCAGGCGGTTTTCCAGTCGAGCAGGTATTCATCGAGCAGGATGCGCATCAACTCGGGTACCGCCAGCACCGGATGGGTATCGTTGAGGTGGATCGCCACCTTTTCCGGCAACTGGTCGAGCGTTTCGTGGGTAACAAAATAACGGTTCAAGATGTCGTGCAGGCTGGCCGAAATAAAGAAATATTCCTGGCGCAGGCGCAGCTCCTTGCCGCCATAAGAGGAATCATCCGGATAGAGCACGCGCGAAACGTTTTCCGAATGGTTCTTGTCTTCTACCGCGGCAAAATAGTCACCCTGGTTGAATTTGCCAAGATTGATTTCGCGGCTGGCCCGAGCCGACCACAGACGCAGCGTATTGGCGACGGAAGTTTGATACCCGGGAACGATGTAATCGTAAGCCACGGCGCGCACATCCTGGGTATCGACCCACAGCACCTTGTCGCCCTGCAATTCGATCCTGCCGCCAAAGCGAATCTGGTAGTGCACTTCGTCGCGCGGAAATTCCCAGACATTCAGCGCCGAAAGCCAGTAATCGGGCGTTTCCACCTGCTGGCCATCGATGATGTTCTGCTTGAACATGCCATAGTCATAGCGAATGCCATAGCCCATGCCCGGGATGCCCAGCGTGGCCATGGAATCCAGGAAACACGCGGCCAGCCGGCCCAGGCCGCCGTTACCCAGAGCCGCATCCGGTTCTGAGGTAACGATGTCGTCCAGCTCAACTCCCATCTCGTTGAGTGCCGATTTAACATTGTCAAAAATATCGAGGGCGATCAAGGCATTGGACAAGGCCCGACCAATCAGGAACTCCATCGAGAGATAATAGACCCGACGCGAATCCTGGGAATACTGGGCTCGCGCAGTGCGCATCCAGCGTTCAACCAGCCGGTCGCGCACGGCCAGAAAAGTGGCATTCAGCCAATCCTTCGGTTCTGCCACAATCGGATCCTTGCCAATGGCAAACACCAGCTTGTTGGCAATCGAGCTTCTGAGCGCTTCAACGTCATTCCCGGGCGAGTCATACTCGAAGGCGATGGTCATTTGGGTATCTCCAGTCTCAGGCTGTTTACAAAGCGCGATAGAGCGCCAGGTATTGCTCGGCAGCGGCATGCCAGCCGAAATCCTGCTGCATGCCCGTGCGGCGCACGGTTTTCCAGTCCTTGGGGCGGGACCACAAGGCAAAAGCCCGGCGCACCGCCTGTGTCAGGCCATTCTCGCTGAATTCATCGAACACCATGCCGGTGGCGATGCCATCGGTCAAGTTTTCCAGGCTGCAGTCGACCACGGTATCCGCCAGCCCGCCCACGCGCCGCACCAGCGGCAAAGCGCCGTACTTGAGCCCGTAAAGCTGGGTCAGCCCGCAAGGCTCGTAGCGGCTGGGCACCATGATGATGTCGCTTCCTGCCATGATCTGGTGCGCGAAACGTTCGTCATAACCGATTTTTACCGCGATATTCGCCGGATCGGCCTCTGCAGCCGCACGGAACGCATTTTCCATCCAGGCATCGCCGCTTCCCAGCACCACGATCTGGCCGCCTCGCGCCGTTATTTCGCCCAGCCCGGCCAAGATCAGATGCAGCCCTTTTTGCTCGGTCAAGCGGCTCACCACGGCAAACAACGGTTTGTCCTCGGTCACCGCCAGACCCATCTGCCCCTGCAACCTGGCCTTGCATTTCACTTTGCCGGCCTGCTTGGCCGCACTGTAATGCTCCGCGATCGCGTCATCCGTGCTGGGGTTCCAGACCGCTTCGTCCACGCCGTTCAAAATGCCAAAAAGATTGCTGCTGCGATCACGCAACAGGCCATCGAGTCCGCACCCCTGTTCCGGCGTGGTGATTTCGCGCGCATAACTGGGCGACACCGTCGTAATCCTGTCAGCATAAAAGATGCCAGCCTTCATGAACGAGAGCTGCCCATGGTATTCCAGCCCGTGCAAACTGAAAAAACTCGCTGGCAAATCCAGCTCGGCAAAGCATCGGCTTGGGAAAAGCCCCTGATAGGCCAGGTTATGAATCGTGAACACCGACTTGACCGGGCGCCCCTGCGAGGCCAGATAGGCAGGCATCAGGCCTGCGTGCCAATCATGTCCGTGCACCACTTCGGGTCGCCACCAGCCATCCAGTCCGCCGGCCAGCTGCGCGGCCACCCAGCCCAGCAAGGCAAAACGCAGATAATTATCCGCATAAGCCTCCTGCTGCGCATCGTGATACGGATTGCCAATGCGCTCGTAAAGCTGCGGCGCATCTATCACATAGAGCGCCACTCCGTCTTCGGTATGCCCGAACAGCAGCCGGGCAGGCCCCGCAAACGTCTGCAGGCGCACGACCTCGGCCGCGGAATGGAATCCCGCCAAAATCGCGGGGAAACCCGGCAGCAGCACGCGGGTATCGGCGCCCTGCCGGTTCAAGGCCAGCGGCAAAGCGCCGGCAACATCGGCCAGGCCACCGGTTTTCAGCAAGGGGTAAAGTTCGGAACAAACGTGGAGGATGCGCATAGGGAGTTCCATAGACAAAATGAACGGATGTCACGATAACACCACAGGCTGCAGACAAGTGGCAAGCATCCAGCTTCGGCACGGTCGAGCCAAGCCCGACCGAATTTCCCGATGGCTGCAACCCGCAGCCTTGCTTGGTTTATTCCCACTCTCCCCGCTCCCGCCCACCGGCGGGAGAGCCTCGCTTGCACTCGATTTGCAAAAACACGGGGTTTGTCATCAGCCCGGGATGTCACGATAACACCCGTTCATTTCAATCGTAAAAACCATCGGCAATTTCAAACCGTGGTTACAACTTCTTCAGCATGCCCGCCGTGATCAGTACCACGCCGTTCTCGCTGCGTTCAAAGCGCCGGCTGTCTTCTTCGACATTTTCGCCGACCACAAGCCCGGCAGGAATTTCACAACCGCGGTCAATCACACAGCGACGCAAACGGCTGCCCCGCCCGATGGTGACACTGGGCAGAATCACGGCCGAATCGATGGTACAGAAGGAATCGACGCGCACTTTGGAAAACAGCACGGAATTGATCACCAGCGAGCCGCAGACAATACAGCCGCCTGAAACCAGCGAGTTCAGGGTCATGCCATGCGAACCGTTGATATCCTGCACGAACTTGGCGGGCGGCAACTGTTCCTGGTAAGTCCAGATCGGCCAGGTCTTGTCGTAGACATCCAGCTCCGGCGTCACCGAGGCCAGGTCGAGATTGGCAGCCCAATACGCCTCCACCGTGCCAACATCACGCCAATAGGACGGCGCGTTTTCACCACTGGAAACGCAGGAAAGCCCGAACGGATGCGCAAAGGCACACCCTTCGCCCACCGCCTTGGGGATCAGGTCCTTGCCGAAATCATGGCTGGATTGTTCGTCAGCCAGATCCTCATCGAGCAGGCGATAGAGGTAATCGGCATTGAAGATGTAGATGCCCATCGAGGCGAGCGAAGTATCGTCCTTGCCCGGCATGGCAGGCGGATTGGCTGGCTTTTCCACGAACGCGGAAATCTTGCGCCCGTCATCAATCGCCATCACGCCAAAGGCACTGGCTTCTGCTCGGGGAACCTCAATGCAGCCCACCGTGCATTCTCCGCCCAGCTCGACATGGTCGAGCAGCATGCGCGAGTAATCCATCTTGTAGATATGATCACCGGCGAGAATCACGACGTATTCCGGCGAATAATCGCGGATGATATCCATATTCTGGTACACGGCATCGGCCGTGCCGCGATACCAATGCTCTTCGTCCACACGCTGCTGCGCCGGCAGCAGATCGACGAATTCATTGGATTCACTGCGCAGGAACGACCAGCCGCGCTGCAGATGGCGCAACAGCGAATGCGACTTGTATTGCGTGATCACGCCGATGCGGCGGATGCCCGAGTTGATGCAGTTGGAAAGTGCAAAATCGACGATCCGGAATTTGCCGCCGAAATAGACTGCCGGCTTGGCGCGATTGTCGGTCAATGCTTTCAAGCGACTGCCGCGACCGCCAGCCAGAACCAAAGCCATTGCCCGCTTCGGCAGTTGACGCGCCAACATTAATTTATCCATTCTCTCGCTCCTCTTTTTTAGTGTTCTTGGTTAAAGAGTAACACCAGGAAAAGCGTTTTGCCCATTTCAACCTGGGTTTGGATCAAGAGAGTGTGGTAGAAATTTCCTCAAGCAGTAAACACGAGAAAATCAGACGCGCACAGACGGCAAAACCGCGTGACCGCGGTTCTGCTTTGCCGGTATTTCTGAATGGGAACCTGCCAGCGACTATTCTTCCTTCCAGCTGGAGGCAAAGCGCATTTCAGCCTGTTTGAGGTGGCGATGCATGGCGGCGCGGGCCGCCTTGGGATCTTGCCGTTTGATGGCTTCCAGAATTTCCCGGTGCTCGATGATCGAGCGCTGCCAGACGGCTTCGGTATGGAAGTGGTTTTCCAGCCGCATATAGAGCGCCTGCTCGCGCGGTGTCCACAGCGCCTGAATGGCCAGCACCAAGGCGCTGTTGCCCGATGCTTCCGCCAAACCGAAATGAAAGCGCCGGTCGAACTCGACATGCATCGGATCGTTGGCCGAACAACACACCATTTCGCCCAACGCCGTGGAGATATCGGCCAGTTGACCCGGCGTGGCATTCTTTGCGGCCAGTGCGGCCACATCCGGCTCAATCAGATCACGGGCAAACAATACTTCGAACGGCCCGGGCACGGGCACGCTGCCGGAAACCGGCGAGGTAGCCGCCTCTGCGCGTTCCAGGACAAAAACACCCGCGCCGCCACGAATTTCCACGCGGCCCTCCACTTCGAGTGCAATCAGCGCCTCGCGCACGGTGGGCCGGCTTACATTCAGTTGCTCGGCCAGCACACGTTCGGCGGGCAGGCGCGAGCCAGGCGGGCACTCCCCTGAATCGATCAGCCGGCTGATCTGGTCGGCAATCTGGCGGTAAAGGCGGCGGTTATCAATCGATTCAATGGGCATACAAACTTACCGGTATTGGGGGCACGGTTAAAAAGGGACAACAGAAGCTGGGGGTTATTCTCCCTGCCAGCTGGAGACAAAGCGCATCTTGATATTCTTCAAATGCTTGTGCATGACCGCGCGTGCGGCCTTGGCATCACCATGCTTGATCGCCTCGAATATCTCGCGGTGCTCAATGATGGCGCGCTGCCAGATTGCTTCGTTATGAAAATGGTCTTGCAAGCGCAGATAGAGCGGGTCGGTCCGCATCGCCCAAAGCGTCTGGACCGTTTGCGACAAGGCACCATTGCCCGTGGCATCGGCCAATAGCTGGTGGAAGCGGCGGTCATACTCGACATTCATCGGATCACTGGCCGAGCAGCACACCATGTCGCCCAGCGCTTGCGCCATGGCAGCGATCTGCTCTGGCGTTGCATTCTTGGCCGCCAGCGCAGCCACATCCGGTTCGATCAGATCTCGCGCATACAACACTTCGAAAGGGCCTGGCGGTGGCAAGTTGCTGGTGCTTTGCGGCACGGCAACCGTTTCTGCGTCGGCAACCGGGCGCTCCAGCACAAACACGCCTGTTCCGCCGCGGATATCGACCCAGCCTTCCACTTCGAGCGCGATTAACGCTTCGCGCACGGTCGGCCGGCTGACGCTCAATTGCACCGCCAACGTCCGTTCCGGCGGCAACCGGCTGCCCGGCTTGTATTCACCCGATTCGATCAGGCGCGATATCTGCTCCGCGATCAGGCGATACAGTCGGCGGTTATCAACGGACTCTATGGGCATGGCACAGTACTACCTATATAATTTTTTGGCTCGGCAACAATCCGCGATATACCCGGATCATCGAGAGCGGCGAGACTTGCACGCCACTTGGCGCATGTCAAGGCAGGCCAAACAATGTTTTGCATCCGAGACGCCATTATTGGTCTAACCAAATGAAGTCTGGACAAGCCAATAATAGCCATTCACAGCGGAAGTTGAAACAGGAAATCGCCGACTACACCGTTTTTCGGTGGCACACTGGCATGACCGATTAGCAACTTTCCCTCTCAAAGATTTGCACCCAGGTTTTGAAGCCAAAAATAACAAAGGGCCCGCAAAGCGAGCCCTTGATGACGGTTGATTTTACGTTACAGATCAAGCAATCACGTCAGGATCCACCCGCCCCGTACGCGCGTTGAGCTGCGCCAGATCGCGGGCGACTGCGACCAGCTCGGCCAGCTTTTCCTGCACCGGTACCGCATGGCGCACCGGATCGGCCTCGAACAACTCCAGATAGACCCGCAAGGTCGCCCCTTCGGTGCCGGTGCCGGACAGACGGTAAACCACGCGCGCTCCGTTTTCGAACAACACCCGCACACCCTGATTCGTAGTTCGCGAACCATCAACCGGATCGTCGTAGGCAAAGTCATCAGCCAAAGCCACGTTATAGGCACCCAAGCGTTGGCCGGCGAGACCGGCAAGCTGTTCGCGCAAATGGGTCATCAACGCATTGGCTACGCCCACGTCCAGCGCCTCGTAATCATGCCGGCTGTAATAATGGCGCCCGAACCGCGCCCAGTGCCCTTCGACGATCTCGTTCACGCTCTTGCCGGTGACCGCGAGCAAATTGAGCCAGAACAGCACCGCCCAGACGCCATCCTTCTCGCGCACATGATTGGAGCCGGAACCGTAGGATTCCTCGCCGCACAGTGTGGCGCGTCCGGCATCGAGCAGATTGCCGAAGAATTTCCAGCCGGTCGGCGTTTCAAAACACGGGACGTCCAGTGCCTTGGCCACCAGATCGACCGCGCGCGAAGTCGGCATCGAGCGCGCCACGCCGCTGATTCCGGCCTTGTAACCGGGAATCAGCGTGGCATTGGCCGCCATGATGGCCAGGCTGTCCGACGGCGACACCAGGAAGTTGCGCCCGACAATCATGTTGCGGTCGGCATCGCCATCGCTGGCCGCGCCCAGCTCCGGCGCATCGGGCAAGGCCATGGCGCGGATCAGGTCGGTGGCATGCGCGGGATTGGGGTCAGGGTGATGACCGCCGAAGTCTTCCAGCGGCTCGCCGTTGACCACCGTGCCCGGCGCGGCACCAAGCAGGCCCTCGATAATATGCTTGGCATACGGGCCGGAAATGGCCGACATCGCATCAAAATGCATGCGGTGGCCTTGAGCGAACCAGGCACGGATCGCATCGAAATCGAAAAGCTGCTGCATCAGCTCGGCGTAATCGGCCACCGGGTCGATCACTTCAACCTGCATCGCTTCCAGTGCATGCCGGCCCTTGCCATCAAGCGGGATATCGGCCTGATCGCTGATACGGTATTCCGTCAGGGTTTGGGTGCGTGCATAAATCGCATCGGTGATTTTTTCCGGGGCCGGGCCGCCGTTGCCGATGTTGTACTTGATGCCAAAATCGCCATCCGGGCCGCCCGGATTGTGCGAGGCCGAGAGGATGATGCCGCCGGTGGCCTGGTATTTGCGGATCACGCAACTGGCAGCCGGCGTGGAAAGAAAGCTGCCCTGCCCCACCAGTACCCGCGCCACGCCGTTGGCCGCAGCCATTTTCAGGATGGTCTGTACCGCTACGCGGTTATGGAAGCGCCCGTCGCCGCCCAGCACCAGCACGCCGCCCTTGAGCTCGGGAACGGTATCGAAAATCGCCTGGACGAAATTCTCCAGATAGTGCACCTGCTGGAATACGGTCACTTTCTTGCGCAGGCCCGAGGTCCCCGGCTTCTGCCCGGCAATAGGGTGAGTAGTAATGGTTGAAACAGTCATGCTTGCCCCCTTTTTTGATTTGTTGTTTTTGCTTCCAGCCTCTACTCGAAAGGCTATCACTGTTGCATCAGCACCGCCACGCTTCGTGCCGAGGCCGTAAAATCGTGCGGATGCGACATTCCGTCATCGGCGCTCGAAAGGCGCAAGGTCCAACGCCCCGGCGGCAAATGGAAATGCAACTGATGTCCGGATGCATTCACCAGTAGCAACCAGGTGCCGGAAAGCCGGATCATCAGCGCCTTGCCGGCCGGATCGTCCCAATCATGCTGTTCCAGCGGCGTAGCGGCCGGATTCAGCCATTCCACATCACGCACACCGGCTCCATTCGGCTGACCGCTCCACCAGCGCCCGCTGTTAAGCGCGGGAATGGACTTGCGGATAGCCAGCAACTTGGCCACGTATTGCTTGAGCGCCAACTCGGCAGCAGACCAGTCGAGCCAGCTGATGGCATTGTCCTGGCAATAGGCGTTGTTGTTGCCCTGCTGGCTGTGGCCCAACTCATCCCCGCCCAACAACATCGGCGTACCCTGCGCCAGCAACAGGGTAGCCAGCATGGCCTTGCGTACCCGCAATCGCAGCAGGCACACGTGCGGGTCGTTGCTTGGACCTTCCACCCCGCAATTCCAGCTCAGATTGTGGCTGTGACCGTCATGGTTATGCTCGCCATTGGCAAGATTGTGCTTGTGGTTAAAGGAAACCAGATCGGCCAGCGTGAAGCCGTCATGCGCAGTGAGAAAATTAAGCGAGGAAGCCGGCGAGCGCCCCGGCTGCTGGAAGCAATCGGACGAAGCGGCGAAACGGCGCGCAAACAGGGCGCGGCTCACGCCATCATGCAACCAGAAACGACGCAGAACATCGCGGAACTGGTCGTTCCACTCAGACCAACGCGGCGGGAAACGGCCGAGCTGGTAGCCACCGACGCCGACATCCCACGGTTCGGCCAGCAGCTTGCAGCCGGCCAGCAGCGGATCCTGCTGGATCGCAGCGAACAGCGCGGCCTCCGGATTGAAGCCGTGCGCATCGCGCCCGAGCGTAACACCCAGATCGAAGCGAAAGCCGTCGACATGGCACTCGCGCACCCAGTAGCGCAGGCAGTCCATCACGAGCTGCACCACGCCCGGCTGCGCCAGATTCAGGGTATTACCGCAGCCGGTCGAGTTGTCATACTGCGCCGGATTGCCGGGGCTGAGCGTGTAATAACTGGCATTGTCGATGCCGCGCAGCGACAGCGTCGGCCCGCCGGCATCGGTTTCAGCGCTGTGGTTGAACACCACATCCAGAATCACTTCGATTCCCGCCGCATGCAGCGCCTGCACCATCTGCCGGAACTCGGACAGCGGCGTGCTGCCTTCCCGCCCGGACCAGTAGCGCGGCTCGGGCGCGAACCAGGCGATCGGGTTGTAGCCCCAGTAATTGCTGAGCCCCAGGCGCTGCAAACGCACTTCGTCGAGAAAATATTGCACCGGCATCAGTTCGAGCGTGGTGATGCCCAGCTGCTGCAAATGCCTGAGCGCAGCGGGATGGGCAAGCCCGGCATAGCTGCCGCGCAAGGCCTCGGGAATATCCGGATGCTGGCGGGTAAAGCCTTTGACATGCGCTTCGTAAATCACGGTCTGCGCCCACGGCACTTGCGGCGCGGCATCCTCGCCCCAGTCGAACGCCTCATCGACAACCTGTGCCTTGAGCGCCTGGGCCGCGTTATCGCGCGTATCGGCGTGACCAGAGGAATCCCCGTTGTGCAGCGGATCATCGTGAAAGGCGCCGATCACTGCGCGCGCATAGGGATCGAGCAGCAGCTTGGCCGGATTGAAGCGATGGCCATGCTGTGGCGCATACGGGCCGTGGACGCGGTAGCCGTAAACCAGCCCCGGCGCAGCCCCCGGCAAATAGCCATGCCACACTCCCGCGCTGCACTCGGTCAAGGGCAGGCGCGCCGTTTCCTGCAGCCCGGCGGCATCGAACAGGCACAGGCTCACGCTTTCGGCATGACGGGAATACAGCGCGAAATTGACGCCCGCGCCGTCGAAGGTGGCACCAAGCGGATAAGCCTTGCCGGGAAGCATTGTCGTCGTCATCCAGACCTCACTTCGGACAAAATTGCAGATGCGTGCCGCACGATGCGCTCAAATCACCCGATCACTGATGCTTGCGCGCCAGCGTCTTGCGCATGCGGCGCAATCCCAGCGCGACGCAGATGGCGACAACCGGAATCGCAATGCCGGTAATCAATTCAGGTTCCAGATGCACGCCTGCGGTTTTCAAGCCTTTGGCAGCATAGCCCACCAGCCCCACGGTGTAATAGGTGATCGCGGCAACCGACAAGCCTTCCACCGTCTCCTGCAAACGCAGTTGCAGGTGGGCACGCCGGTTCATCGAGGCCAGCAGCTGCTGGTTCTGTTTTTCCCGCGAGACATCGACCCGGGTGCGCAGCAGCGCCGAGGCCCGGCTGACCCGCTTGGCCAGGATGCGCTGGCTGCGCGCCACCGATTCGCAGGTTTCCATCGCGGGCAGCAGGCGTCTGGCCACGAACTCGGAAAAAGGCTGGGTGCCGGCAATGCGCAGTTCGCGCAACTCGCGGATGCGCCGCTCGACGATTTCGTAATAGGCCCGTGCCGCGGAAAAGCGCGAATCGGTGCGCGAAAGCGCGCTTTCGATCCGGGCGGCAAGCTGGGTCAGCTGATCCAGCAGTGCCGGTTCGTCCTCCTGCCGGGCTTTGGGCATGGCCGTGGTGAGCTCGGCCAGTTCGCTGTCGGTCTTGGCCAGCTCCGGCTGCAAGCTCTTGGCCAGCGGCAAAGTCAGGCAAGCCATCATCCGGTAGGTATCGATCTCCAGAAAGCGTTGCAACATGCGCCCGGATTGGCGCGGCCCCATGCGCTTGTCGATCAGCAGGTAGCGCGAACAACCATCGGCATGAATGCGAAAATCGGTGAACGCGAGTCCTGCCCCTTCGGCAATCTGGGCACCGACGAGATCATTGCCGGCGAAATACGCGGCGGAAATGGTTTCTACATCTGCCGCCAACGCCGACTCTGGCAACAGCGTCACCTCGACCGCGAGCAGGATATTGCGCGGCAACTGCGCCAGCCACTCGGCCGGAACATGATTGCGCGGGGAATCGGCAAACGGCTGGCCGGTTACCGCGCCGCAAATCAGGGTGATTGCGGAAAACTCGCCATGACGCGCCCAGCGAAAACGCACCGGCCCCAGATTGCAGGAAAACTGGATGGCACCGGCTGCGGGCGGCGTGCAGGAAAAATGGGCGCACAGCTGTCCAACCAGCCACAGCTCTTGCTCCAGATTGCAATTGCGGTTGAGATACACCAGATAGCTGAGCGCGCTGGGCGCCGCTATTGCTTCAAATGGCCGGGCATGGATTTCATCGTTAAGCTCGCGGCGTAACGGATGATCCACCAAGGCGGCAGCAGGATCGAAGGCAACCGTATTCATCAAAACACCCGTCGAGAGCGAGAATCGTTATCCGATCATACCCGCCTGATCATCAAAGATCAGTGTGCATTATTGCATCGCAGCAATTAGGCAACCGGTGAGGCAAAGCGGATTACAGCTGCTGGCGCTGGGCCTGGTCATCCGAATCTTGCAGGGGCAAGGTTTGCATATGTTGCTCATAGCGCATCATGCCGCCCGGAAAGCCATTCACCATCTTGCTGAACATCACCCCCAGGAGCAGAACCAGCAAGAGCACGAGGCCCAGCACAATCGTCTTGTGTACCAGCGAATTGGGCGGGTTGGGCGGGCCGTACTGGTTGGCTTCCTTGCTGCCGGGCCAGATCGAGAGCCAAAGCCAGACAAGCCACCCAACAACCGGCGCAAAACTGAGCAGCACCAGCCAGCCGGTCAAGCCCATATCGTGCAAGCGCTGCACTGAAAAACGCAGGCCAAAGTACAACAGCGCCAGGATTACGGCACCAAACAGCAAGAGGGAAAGGAGGGGGAAACCGCCGTGAATCACGCTGTTGAAAGCGGAGCCCATCAATATCAAGCCTGCCAGCGTAAGCACCACATAGCCGGCCAGACTATAGATCAGGTAGCGCAAACGGTTCAGGCGCCCGTCAAAACTGAAACCCAAAACCGGCGGCAATTCATCTTCCGGCATCCATGCCGCCGAAGCAGCATAGCCGCCCTGGACAACCGGTACGGGCTGCATGGCTTCGGCCTTGAGCGTGGCCTGCGCAGCGGCATAGCGCGGCATATCCACGCCGCAACTGCGACACAGCGTACGCTTGGGTTGTCGGGCACCACACTGCGGACAAGTCAATTCCTCTCCCCCGGCGGATTCCTGCGCGGCAACCGCAACGTCAGGGCCAGCGGGCTCTGGTGCGACCACCGGTTCAAGATCCAGCGTGTACTCGGGAATTTCATCCTCGACCGCGACGCGGATGCCGGCTTTTTCCAGCAATGTTTGATACGCAGCCAATTTTGAAACCGGCAAACCGCGCTTGATCACCACCGAACCGCCGGCAAAGAGCTTTTCCACCTGCTCGGGCGGAACCTTCATCAGCACCGGCAAACCGGCTTTGACCTCATCAAGCGAGCGGCCGGGCAGCAACTCCCCCCGGAACACCAGGCGAACCGTTTTTTCCATCCCTGAATCCTTGTTATATTTTTCTCGGCAGAACCGGCGTCACGTCAGCCCGAACATTTCAAATAAAGTACCGCCAACGGCGGCACGGTCAAGGCCAGCGACTGGGCAAAACCGTGGCTGCCCACGGTTTCCGACTGGACTCGCGCATTGCCGATATTCCCGCCACCGTACCACTGCGAATCGGTATTAAGCACTTCCTGGTACTGCCCGGCTTGCGGCACGCCGATGCGATAGCCGTGGCGCGGCACCGGGGTGAAATTGCATACCACGACAACGAAGCCACCCTGCTTGTCGTAACGCACGAAGCTCAGCACCGAGTTTTCGCTGTCGTCGGCGCAAATCCACTGGAAGCCGCACTGCTCGAAATCGGCATCGAACAACGCCGGTGTGGCCTTGTAGAAACAGTTCAGATCGCTGACCAGCGTCTGTACGCCTTGATGCCAATCGATGCCGGTCAGGTGCCAGTCCAGGCTGCCTTCATGATTCCATTCGCCGCCCTGGGCGAATTCGTCGCCCATGAACAGCAGCTTTTTGCCGGGATAAGCCCACATGAATGCGTAGTAGGCGCGCAGGTTGGCAAACTTCTGCCAAGCATCCCCCGGCATGCGCGAGAGCAGCGAGCCCTTGCCGTGCACCACTTCATCGTGCGACAGCGGCAGCACGAAGTTCTCCGAGTAGGCGTAAATCATGCCGAAGGTGAGCTGGTTGTGGTGATACTTGCGATGCACCGGGTCTTCACCGATGTATTTCAGCGTATCGTGCATCCAGCCCATGTTCCATTTGTAATGGAAACCCAGCCCGCCCATGAACGGCGGGCGGCTCACCGCCGGGAACGCGGTCGATTCCTCGGCCAGCGTAATCGCTTCCGGGCGTTCGGTGCCGACGATTTCGTTCATGCGGCGCAGGAAATCGATTGCTTCCAGGTTCTCGCGCCCGCCGAATTCGTTCGGAATCCACTCGCCTTCCTTGCGCGAATAATCGCGGTAGAGCATCGACGCCACCGCATCGACGCGCAGGCCATCGATGCCGAAACGCTCGATCCAGTACAGCGCATTGCCGATCAGGTAATTGCGCACTTCGTTGCGGCCGAAGTTGTAGATCAGCGTGTTCCAATCCTGGTGGAAGCCCTCGCGCGGATCGGAATGCTCAAAGAGATGCGTGCCATCGAAAGTGGCCAAGCCGTGGCTGTCCGACGGGAAATGCCCCGGCACCCAGTCGAGGATCACGCCGAGCCCGGCTTCATGCGCCTTGTCGACGAAATAACGGAAATCCTCCGGGCTGCCGAAGCGGGCGGTCGGCGCGTAAATACCGAGCGGCTGGTAACCCCACGAACCATCGAACGGGTGCTCGTTGATCGGCAGCAACTCGATATGCGTGAAACCCATGCCGGCGGCGTATTGCACCAGCTGATCGGCCAGCTCGCGCCAGCTCAGCCAGCGGTTGCCCTCGTCCGGATTGCGCCGCCACGAACCGGGATGCACTTCATAGATACTGATCGGCGCACCGAGCGCATTGGCGGCGCGGCGCACTTCGCTCGACGGCACGATCGGCGGCAGGTGCGCCACTTTCGACGCCGTGCCCGGACGCAACTCGGCGGCCAGGCCGTACGGGTCGGACTTGAGCTGGATATTGCCGTTGGCATCCAGTATTTCGAACTTGTACAGCGCGCCCTCGCTCACGCCAGGCAGGAAAATCTCCCACACGCCGCATTCGCGCCGCAAGCGCATCGGGAAACGCCGGCCATCCCAGAAATTGAAATCACCAACCACCGATACCCGGCGCGCATTCGGTGCCCAGACCGCAAAGCGCACGCCATCGACGCCCTCCATCTGACACGGATGCGCACCCATGCGCTCGAACGGGCGGTAGTGCGTGCCTTCGGCCAGCAGCCAGATATCCATCTCGCCCAGCACCGGACCAAAACGGTAAGGGTCGTCAATTTCAACCTGCCACTCGCCCCAGGTCACCGCCAGCTTGTAATCGAGGCAGCTGGTGTGTGCCGGCAGCGCGCCTGAAAAAAAGCCGCGCTTATCCTGCGAAGCCAACTCAACCACCTCCCGGCCTTCATGCAGTACCGCACAGCGCGTGGCATTGGGCAAAAAGGCGCGCACCACCAGCTGGCTGCCTTCCTTGTGCATACCAAGAATTGAAAACGGGTCACCGTGGCGGCCTTCGCATACGGCAGCAATCGATTCAGCAGAGGGCGGTAAAGGCATGGTGGCTCACTGTTAGTAGACAATGAATTGAGTATGGCACAAACGGGTGCACTGGCAGAAAAGCTCGCCAGCACTTTGCACTTTCGATGTTGCTTTTACGCTCGAACACCCGCACCGGTTAATGCACCAAAATAACCCATCAAGATGCACGCAATGCACCACAACAAAACACTGACACCAGCAAAACCCCTTATTGACACAAGGAAAATCACCCGGAATCCCGCCACCTGACAAGCAAAGCTTACATTGGCACACCGATTGCTAAACAAAACGAATGAATTCTTATTTGCAAACCAGCCCAACCCCAATGCCAAAAAACCGACAGCCATCCCTGCTGGTCCCATCGGGTACGAGTGCTGATCAATCCCAGGCCAGCAATGAGTGCCTGATAACGGTTCCTTTTGGCTCGCATACCCTGACCAGCCACTTCCAACCCATTTATGGCCTTTCCGCCCAGCGCTCCGTCGGTTACGAGGCCCTGTTGCGCCCCTTTGCGGCCGACGGCACTGCGGTTTCACCGCTGACCCTGCTGAACAGCCAGCAAGGTGCCATGCGGCAAAAACTCGACCAGCTTTGCCACTTCCTGCACCTGAGCAATTACCAGAGCATCTCGAAACAGAATGACTGGTTGTTCCTGAACATGAATCCCCATGTTTTTCTGCAAGCACGCAAAGCCCCGAGCAATGACTCGTTCGGCAACATGCTGGCAAAGCTCGATTTTCCACCGCAACGGCTGGTGATCGAAGTACTCGAAGAAGCGGTACGGGACGATGCCGAATTCGGTTCCGCCGTGGCTTTCTTCCGTGAATTGGGCTGCCTGATTGCGCTGGACGATTTTGGCGCCGGCAGTTCCAACTTTGACCGGGTTTGGAAAATTCGCCCGCAGATCGTGAAGCTGGACCGCAGCCTGATCCTGCAAGCCGCGCAGGAAAAACGCATACGCCGCCTGTTGCCGCAGATCGTGTCCTTGCTGCACGAAGCCGGCGCGATGGTGCTGGTTGAAGGCGTTGAAACCGAGGATGAAGCCTACATTGCCCTCGATTCCGACGTGGATTTTGCTCAGGGCTATCTGTTCGGCCGCCCGCAACCGCATCTGGTCGATCGCAAGCAGGGAGAAAAAGTCATCCGCGGGTTGTGGTCGGATTTCGATGCCCGCATCAGACAGGAACGCAAACAGCACCACCAGGCATTGGCCCCGTACCTGAACGCCATTGGCTATGCCTCCGTGTTGCTCTCGGCAGGACGCAGCATGGGGGAAGCCTGCTCGTCGTTCCTCGATTTAACCCAATCCGATTTTTGCTACCTGCTGGACCACAACGGCCGACAAATCGGCAGTAACCTGTGGTCGCCCTATACCACGCGCAACATCGATCAGCGTCTGGCACCGCTCGTAGACACACAAGGCTCGCGCTGGTCGCGCCGGCCCTATTTCCGCCGCGCCATCGAGCATTTTGGCAAGCCGCAGGTTACCCGGCCCTACCTTTCCATCTCCAGCGCCAGCCTGTGTGTCACGGTTTCAGCCAGCTTCAAGGTGAATGGCAAAACCCAGGTGATCTGCGGGGATGTTCGCATACAGCAAGGGCTCCTGGATTAACGCCCAAACCGCCCTGAATCAGTTCACACCAAAACCCCATGCACCACATTGCCACCTAAAACACTCCCACGCACAACAGCAGCACCGATATATGGCACGGTTCATGCTATATCTTTGCCCGCGCACATCAAATTAAAAAAACCGGCACCAAAATAATACGCAGAGGAAAACAACAATGGCTTTGAAAAGCGATTCGATGGCTCTTTCGGATGAAGAACGCAGCTGGCTTCCCTGGTTCGGCAAAACGGGCAAGTTCGCCATGCGATGGGCAACCCGGCTCAACCGCCGCCGTTACCCTTGGCTCGAAACTGCATTTGAAGGCATTGCCCAGACCCGGGTTCGGTTGCTGACCGAATGGACGAATCAGCAATGGTCGCATCTGGAAGGCTTTGCTCACTCGCTGCCCGCCAACGACCAGTTGCGCAACGACTGGCTGTCTGCCCGGCTCAAGATCATGCGCGATGCCTCCGAGCTTTTCGTGCTCGACCTGCAGGGCAAAGTGATCGCCTCCAGCTATCCGGCACATGCCGGCAAGACCGACATCCCGGCTCGCGTCGTCGATGCCGCGCGCAAACAGCGTTTCCTGCATGGCCCGTACATCGACCCGCTCACCATGCAGATCGGCCCCAGCTCGTCCAACTTCCACGATGCGGTCACGCTGCTGTTCCTGCTGCCGGTCATCCGCGGCAACCAGCTGGTCGCGCTGTTCTGCGCCCGCATTCCCAACGACGTGGTGGGCGACCTGATCCAGCGCGAGGGCGGACACGTCTTCCACGAATCCGGCGACAACTACCTGTTCATGGCCAAGCCGGTGTTCGACCCGGCGATCCAGCCCGGCGTGGCACTGTCGCGCTCGCGCTTCGAGGACCGCTCGTTCTCGCTCGGCGACAACCTCAAGGATGGCGTACAGACCGACTACGGCGTGGTCCGGGTGCAGAACCACACCGAATTCGAACTGGTGTTCAACGATCCGGCCACGCGCCAGTTGCATCCCGGCGTGCGCGAAACCATCCGCAAGGGACAGAACCTCTACGTGAAATACCCGGGCTATTCCGATTACCGGCATATCCCGGTTGTCGGCCGTGGCGTCACGTTCCAGCTGCCCGGCTCGCCCGATACCTGGGGCATGATGTGCGAGGCCGATCTGGAAGAAGTCTACCGAGCCCGGCCGACCAGCTACCGCGCCAGCAAGGCGCTGCTGATCGCCGATGCCTTGATGATTGCCGCGAGCGGCGCCCTGTGCTTCGGCCTGAACCTCAGCGGCCCGCAAACACTGCTGGCCACCGTCGGCAGCCTGGCGATCACGGCTTTCGGCTATCACCGCTTCTATCTGAATGCGCTCTCCGCACGACTGAGCGAAACCGGACGGATGGTGCAAACCGTCGCCGAAGGCGGCGGCAACCTGTCGATCCGGCTGGAAAAGCCCAGCGCCCACCGCGACGAGATCACCGCCACCGCGCAGTGGATCAACAGCCTGATCGACAACATGGAAAGCATCATTGCCCAGGTCATTCGCATCAGCAACGAGGTCAGCAGTGCCAATCACTCCCAGGTGCATGCCAGCAATGCCACCCGGACCCGTGCCCAGGAAGTGTTCGATTCCATGCAGCAAATCCTTGATTCGCTCGAACAGCAGATGCAGGAAATCGGCACGGCATCGCTGCAGGCCAGCAGCATGCGTGCCGACATGGCCAAAGCCTTTGCCGGTGCGCAGAAACAGTTCGAAGACTTGCAGGGCATGACCGGCACGATCCGCGAGCGCATCAGCCATTCCGCGCAAACGATAGGCGAGCTGCAGAAGAGCACCACCGAGATCGACCATATCGTTCTGGTCATCAAGGAGATCGCCGACCAGACCAACCTCTTGGCACTCAACGCCGCGATTGAAGCGGCTCGCGCTGGCGAATCGGGCCGGGGCTTCGCCGTGGTGGCCGACGAAGTGCGCAAGCTCGCCGAGCGCACGCGCAACGCCACGATGCAGATCGGCGGCATGATCGAAGGCGTGCAGGCGCAGGCCGACCGCGCCGTGACCGCGATGCAGAGCGGCATGGGCGAACTCGAAGCCGGCTTGAAACTTGCCGTGGACAGCGCTTCGGACCGCAGCGGCACCGAAGCCATGGTGAACAACATCCTGGCCTCGATCCAGCATATCGCCGAATCGAGCAACGCCTACAGCCAGCGCATCCGCTCGGTAGCCGGCACGGCCGAAACCATGCACGTGGCATTGGACAAATCCGAACACAGCCTGGCCGAAACCGCCGCCGCAGTGCACCAGCTCGAAGGTCTGGCTGCGCAGTTCAAGGTGGCTGCGGCATAAATCAGCTCGTCACAACAATCACAGAATCGACGTGCACCGATTTCTTGATTCGGCCAAATGAAATTTATAATTTTCGTCATTCCGGCGAAAGCCGGAATCCAGTGCAACACTAGGCGTTCGTCCTGGACCCCGGCCTGTGCCGGGGTGACGACTTCAAACCTGTTCCAGGTCGGGTCAATAACAGGTCGGGTCAATAAGCGACCCTCCTCCCCCGCCCGCGCCAACGTAAAGAAGTCACTCGCCCCGCACTTTCATTCACGAGTAAAATAGTCGGATTCAAAGGAATTACGACGCCATGTTCCCTCGCCTGCGTGAAAACATCCGCGTGGTCTTCGACCGCGACCCCGCTGCCCGTTCGACCTGGGAGGTCGTCACCTGCTACCCGGGCTTTCACGCGCTGACGCTGCACCTCGTCTCGCACGGTCTGTGGAAACGCAACTGGAAATGGCTGGCGCGCTTTCTCTCGCACTTCGCCCGCTTTATTACCGGCATCGAGATCCATCCCGGCGCGACCATCGGCCGGCGCGTGTTCATCGACCACGGCATGGGTATTGTGATCGGCGAAACCGCCGAGATCGGCGACGACTGCACGCTGTACCACGGCGTGACGCTCGGCGGCACCTCGTGGAAAGCGGGCAAGCGCCACCCGACACTGGAGGCCGGCGTGATCATCGGCGCCGGCGCCAAGGTGTTGGGGCCCATCACGCTGCACGCCAACGCCAAGGTCGGCTCGAACGCCGTGGTAGTCAAGGACGTTCCCGCCGGCGCCACCGCCGTGGGTATCCCCGCGCGCATCCTGGATGCCGAAACCGAGCAGGTGCGCGAGCAGAAGGCCGAACAGCTGGGCTTTTCCGCCTATGGCATCTCCAACGACATGAACGATCCGATGGTCAAGGCCATTCACGGCCTGCTCGATCACTCCGTCACCATCGACAAACGCATCGAGCTGATCGTGAGCCAGCTTGAACAACTGGGCGTCAACTGCGAAGAAGAACGCGCCACCGCGGACAAGTTCGATCCAAATTACCTGAACAAGATTGTCGATTGATCGTTGCCGATTCTGCAAAATGCTGCTGCGGCAATAGTTGACTGAACGATCGGGTTTTTTAGTTGACTAAATCACTAGGATATTTTAGGCTTTGCTCCAGAACCGAACAAAGCAAGGAAAATCATCATGCGCCTCACCACCAAAGGTCGTTTTGCCGTTACCGCCATGCTGGATCTGGCCATGCGCGCCGAAGGCGGCCCTGTCACCCTGGCCGGAATCAGCGAGCGGCAAAGCATCTCGCTCTCCTATCTGGAGCAACTGTTTGGCAAGCTGCGCCGGCGCAACCTGGTTGATTCGGTGCGCGGCCCTGGCGGCGGCTATTGTCTGGCCCGTCCGGTTGAAGAAATCACCGTCGCCGACATCGTTACCGCCGTGGATGAACCGCTCGATGCCACGCAATGCGCCGGCGGCCACAATTGCCACGACGATGAACACAGCTGCATGACCCACGATCTGTGGGCCGGTCTGAACAAGACCATCCAGAGCTATCTCGCTTCCGTCTCGCTGGCGCAACTGATCGAGCATCATGAAGCTCGCCAGCGTGGTGACAACATCGTTCAATTCGAGCAGCGTATTGGCCGCATCACCGAAACCACCAAGCACGCCATTGCACATTAATGAGAAAAAACATGAGCAATATGCCCATTTATCTTGATTATTCCGCTACCACGCCAGTCGACCCGCGTGTGGCCGAAAAAATGATTCCCTGGTTGACCGAACGCTTCGGCAACCCGGCTTCGCGTTCGCACGCCTATGGCTGGGACGCGGAAGCCGCCGTCGAAGAAGCACGCGAACAGGTGGCGCGACTCGTCAATTGCGATGCCAAAGAAATCGTCTGGACCAGCGGCGCCACCGAATCGAACAACCTGGCCCTGAAAGGTGCCGCCCAGTTCTACAAGGCCAAGGGCAAGCACATCATCACGGTCAAGACCGAACACAAGGCCATTCTGGATACCGTGCGCGAACTGGAACGCCAAGGCTTTGAAGCCACCTACATGGACGTTCAGGAAAACGGCCTGCTCGATCTGGAAGCACTGAAAGCCGCAATCCGCCCGGATACCATCATCGTTTCGGTCATGGCGGTGAACAACGAAATCGGCGTGATCCAGGATATCGGCACCATTGGCGAGCTGTGCCGCGAGCGCGGCATCATCTTCCATGTCGATGCGGCGCAAGCCACCGGCAAGATGGAAATCGATCTGGAAAAGCTCAAGGTCGATCTGATGAGTTTCTCCGCGCACAAGACTTATGGCCCCAAAGGCATGGGTGCGCTCTACATCCGCCGCAAGCCGCGCGTGCGCCTGGAAGCGCAGATGCACGGCGGCGGGCATGAACGCGGTTTCCGCTCCGGCACGCTGGCCCCGCACCAGATCGTCGGCATGGGTGAAGCCTTCCGCATTGCCCGCGAAGAAATGGCGACTGAGAACGAACGCATCCGCATGCTGCGCGACCGTCTCTGGGCAGGCCTTTCCAGCATCGAGGAAGTGCACCTGAATGGCGACCTGGACTGCCGCGTGGCCCACAACCTGAACGTGAGCTTCAACTTTGTCGAAGGCGAATCGCTGATCATGGCCCTGAAAGAGCTGGCGGTATCGAGCGGCTCCGCCTGCACCTCGGCAAGCCTCGAGCCTTCCTACGTGCTGCGCGCGTTGGGCCGCTCGGACGAGCTGGCGCATTCGTCGATCCGCTTCTCGATCGGCCGCTTCACCACGGTGGACGACATCGATTTCGCCGTGAAACTGATCCAGGAAAAGATTGGCCGCCTGCGCGAGCTTTCGCCGCTGTGGGAGATGTACAAGGACGGCGTGGATATCAGCAGCATCGAGTGGGCCGCCCACTGATCCACGACCGACAAGAATTCGAAATACACGAAGCAAGGAGTTAATAAAATGGCATACAGCGAAAAAGTACTCGATCACTACGAACACCCGCGCAACGTCGGCTCGTTCGAAAAGGGCGATGATTCCGTCGGCACCGGCATGGTTGGCGCGCCGGCCTGCGGCGACGTGATGAAACTGCAGATCAAGGTCAGCGAAGATGGCGTGATCGAAGACGCCAAGTTCAAGACCTATGGCTGCGGCTCGGCCATTGCCTCCAGCTCGCTCGTTACCGAATGGGTGAAGGGCAAGACGCTGGCCGAGGCGCTCTCGATCAAGAACACCCAGATCGCCGAAGAACTGGCGCTGCCGCCGGTTAAGATCCACTGCTCGATCCTGGCGGAAGACGCGATCAAGGCGGCGGTTTCCGATTACAAGGAAAAGCATTCAAAATGAAGCGTCGGGTGTGAGGCGTGAAGGCTAAAGCCCGCACCTCGCGCCTTACGTCTCCCCCTCACGGAGTTTTTAAAATGGCACTGACTCTTTCTGAAAAAGCGGCAACGCATATCAGCAACTTTCTGACCCGTCGCGGCAAGGGTGTAGGTGTGCGCCTTGGCGTCAAGACTTCCGGCTGCTCAGGCATGGCCTACAAGCTCGAATTCGTCGACGAACTCGCCGAGGGCGATGTGGTGTTTGAAAGCCACGGCGTCAAGATCATCACCGACGAGAAATCGCTGGCCTGGATCGACGGCACCGAGCTGGATTACACCAAGGAAGGCCTCAACGAGGGCTTCAAGTTCAACAACCCGAACGTGGCCAATGAATGCGGTTGCGGGGAAAGCTTTACCGTTTAAGGCTCGCAGGCGCGAACCGCGCCTCACCCCGCTTTCCATTCAAAACGCTTTTTTGCATCCGGGAACAGCCGGCGATCTGGCAGGCAGTGCATACCCTGCCCCATTCGCCCAGACAACATGATCGATTTCACCCAATCCCACTTCGCCCTGCTCGGCCTGCCGGAAGTCTTCGCGCTGGATTTGCGCGAACTCGAACAGCGCTACCGCGCCAGCGTGACCGAGCATCACCCGGATCGCCATGCCGCGAGCGATGACGCCACCAAGCGTCTGTCGCTGCAGGCCTCGACCCAGATCAACGAAGCCTGGCAAACACTGAAAAGCCCGCTGAACCGGGCGCGCTACCTGCTCAAGCTGCGCGGCGTCGATACCCAGGAAGACACCAACACGGCGATGCCGATGGATTTCCTGATGAACCAGATGGAATGGCGCGAGGCGATCGAAGAAGCCTGCGCCAACCAGAATCTGGATCGCCTGGAAGAATTGAGCCGCGAACTGCGCGGTGAAATCGAAGCGCACGAATCCAATCTTGGCGCGCTGATCGATACCGAGCACAATTACACCGACGCGGCACTGGCCGTACGCAAATTGCGTTTTCTGGAAAAACTCGAAGAAGACATCAGCGACGCAATCGAAACCATCATGTTCTAAGCAAAAGGCGAAGTGCTTATGCGTCAGCTCGAATACTTCGCCCCAGCCCCTAACTCCGAACACCAATAAAAATGGCTCTCCTGCAAATTTCCGAACCCGGCATGTTCGCCGCACCGCACCAGCACCGGCTGGCTGTCGGCATCGACCTGGGCACCACCAATTCGCTGGTTGCCACCGTGCGCAGCGGCGTAACCACGGTTTTGCCCGATGAAGACGGCCACGGCCTGCTGCCCTCGGTCGTGCACTACGCCGCCGATGGCACCAATGTCGTCGGCCATGCGGCGCAAGCCCTGCAGAACCGCGATCCGGCCAACACCATCGTCTCGGTCAAGCGCTTCATGGGCCGCGGCCTGAACGATGTGGCCGACCTGGCCTCGCCCTACCGCTTTGTCGATGCCCCGGGGATGCTGCAGATCAAAACCGCCGCCGGCGTGAAAAGCCCGGTGGAAATCTCGGCCGACATCCTGCGCAGCCTGAAAACCCGCGCCGAAGCCGCGCTGGGTGGCGAACTCGTGGGCGCGGTGATTACCGTGCCGGCCTATTTCGACGACGCGCAGCGCCAGGCCACCAAGGATGCGGCCAAGCTCGCCGGCCTCAACGTGCTGCGCCTGCTGAACGAACCGACTGCCGCCGCGATCGCCTACGGCCTCGACAACGGCGCCGAAGGCACCTACGTGATCTTCGACCTCGGTGGCGGCACCTTCGACGTGTCGATCCTCGAACTCACGCGCGGCGTATTCGAAGTGCGTGCCACCTCGGGCGACACCCAACTCGGCGGCGACGACTTCGACCACCGCCTGTATTGCTGGATTCTGGAAAAATCGGGCCTCTCCGGCCTGAATGACCAGGATGCGCGCCTGCTGCTGACCCACGCCCGCGAAGCCAAGGAAGCGCTGACCGAACACGTTTCGACCCGCGTATCGGCGATTCTCTCCGACGGCCGTGCCGTGGATCTGGAAATCCCGGCGCATTGCTTTCACACCATGACTTCGCACCTGGTGCAGAAGACCATCATGCCGGTGCGCAAGGCGCTGCGCGATGCGAAGCTGGGTATTGAAAACATCAAGGGTGTGGTGCTGGTCGGCGGCGCGACGCGCATGCCGCATCTGCGCCACGCGGTCGCTGAGTTCTTCAAGCAGGAACCACTGACCAACCTCGACCCGGACAAGGTCGTCGCGCTCGGCGCGGCGATGCAGGCCAACGTGCTCGCCGGCAACCGCGGCGATGACGAATGGCTGCTGCTCGATGTGATTCCGCTCTCTTTGGGGCTGGAAACCATGGGCGGACTGACCGAAAAGATCATCCCGCGCAACAGCACGATTCCGACCGCGCGCGCGCAGGAATTCACCACCTTCAAGGACGGCCAGACCGCGATGGCATTCCACGTGCTGCAGGGTGAGCGCGAACTGGTGGCCGACTGCCGCTCGCTGGCGCGCTTCGAGCTGCGCGGCATTCCGCCGATGGTCGCAGGCAGCGCACGCATCCGCGTCACCTTCCAGGTCGATGCCGACGGCTTGCTCTCGGTTTCCGCGCGCGAACAATCGACCGGCGTTGAAGCCAGCATCGTGGTCAAGCCGAGCTATGGGCTGTCCGACGAGGAGATCAGCCGCATGCTGACCGATTCGATGCAGCACGCCCAGGACGACAAGGAGGCACGCAAGCTGGCCGAAGCGCGCGTCGAGGCGGAAAGCATCCTGAACGCGGTGCGCGCCGCGCTGGATGCGGACAGCCAATTGCTGAGCGAAGCCGAACGCGCCAGCATTGAAGCCGCCATCGCCGCGCTGCAGACGCAGACCGCCACCAGCGATGCGGGCGCGATCACCGCCGCGACCGAAGCCCTGAACCAGGCATCGAGCGACTTCGCCGCCCGCCGCATGGATGTGGCCGTGCAAAAAGGCTTGTCTGGCCATACCGTCGAAGAAATCGGCTAACCCACAAGAATTGATTTGGATAAGCACCCATGCCGCAAATCGTAGTCCTGCCCCACGCCACGCTCTGCCCGGATGGCACGGTGATCGAAGCCCAGACCGGCGAACTGGTCATTGATGCCCTGCTGGAAAACGGCATCGAGATCGAGCACGCCTGCGAGAAATCCTGCGCCTGCACCACCTGCCACGTGATCGTGCGCGAAGGCTTCAACAGCCTGAACGAAGCAGACGAACTGGAAGAAGACCAGCTCGACAAGGCCTGGGGCCTGGAAGCCACCTCGCGCCTTTCCTGCCAGACTTTTGTTGGCGACGAAGATCTCGTGATCGAGTTGCCCAAGTACACCATTAACCTTGCCCGCGAACATCATTGAGTGAAGAGCAAGGAGTGAGGGTGAGGAGTAACACTTCACTCCATTACTCCTCACACCTCACTGGAGAAATCCCATGAAATGGACCGATTCCCGCCTGATCGCAATTGAACTGGCCGATGCCCATCCGGATATCGACCCGAAAACCATCAACTTTGTCGACCTGATGAAATGGGTGATCGCTTTGCCGGATTTCCACGACGACCCCAAACACTGCGGCGAAAAGATTCTGGAAGCCATCCAGCTGGCCTGGATGGATGAAACCGACTGATTTTTCCAGCATGCTGCGATCCAAAGCCCGGCGTCACACCAACGCCGGGCTTTTGTTTGTAATTGCGCAATTCTCCGGCAATCAGCATTTGCCGTCCAAACGGCTAGCCTTTAACATAGCGCGCAAAGCGGCAACGAGCATCCCCGGCCGCCCTCCGACGCAATCAACACACAGAAACCACAATAAATTCAAAGGCATAAAATGGCTCAATACGTAATGTCGATGCTGCGCGTGAGCAAGATCGTTCCGCCCAAGCGCCAGATCATCAAGGATATTTCGCTTTCGTTCTTCCCCGGTGCCAAGATCGGCCTCCTCGGCCTAAACGGCTCGGGTAAATCCACCGTGATCCGCATCATGGCCGGCGTCGACAAGGAATACGACGGCGAAGTGCAGCATCTGGCCGGCACCAAGATCGGCTACCTGCCGCAGGAACCGCAGCTCGACCCGGAAAAGACCGTGCGCGAGGAAGTCGAATCCGGCATGGGCGACGTGATGGATGCGCAGAAACGCCTCGAAGAGGTCTACGCCGCCTACGCCGAACCCGATGCGGACTTCGACGCACTGGCCGAAGAACAAGCCAAGCTGGAAGCGATCATCTCGACCGGCGCAGGCGACAACACCGAATTGCAACTGGAACTCGCCGCCGACGCGCTGCGCCTGCCGCCGTGGGATGCCGTCATCGGCAAGCTCTCCGGCGGTGAAAAGCGCCGCGTAGCGCTATGCAAGCTGCTGCTGTCCAAGCCCGACATGCTGCTGCTCGATGAACCGACCAACCACTTGGATGCCGAATCGGTCGAATGGCTGGAGCAATTCCTGGTGCGCTTCCCCGGCACCGTGGTGGCCGTGACCCACGATCGCTACTTCCTCGACAACGCCGCCGAATGGATTCTGGAACTCGACCGCGGCCACGGTATTCCGTGGAAGGGCAATTACTCGAGCTGGCTGGAACAAAAGGAAGCCCGGCTTGAGCAGGAAAACAAGCAGATCGATGCCCACATGCGCTCGATGAAGCAGGAACTCGAGTGGGTGCGCCAGAATCCGAAGGGCCGCCAAGCCAAGTCCAAGGCCCGTCTGGCCCGCTTCGAGGAGCTTTCCAGCGTCGAGCACCAGAAGCGCAACGAAACGCAGGAAATCTTCATTCCCGTGGCCGAGCGCCTCGGCGACAAGGTGATCGAGTTCAAGGGCGTATCGAAGAGTTTCGGCGAGCGCCTGCTGATCGACAACCTCAGCTTCAATGTGCCGCCAGGTGCGATCGTCGGTATCATCGGCCCGAACGGCGCCGGTAAATCAACGCTGTTCAAGATGATCGCCGGCAAGGAGCAAGCGGATTCGGGCGAAATCGAGATCGGCCAGACCGTGCAGATGGCCTTCGTCGAACAGACCCGCGAAGGCCTGGAAAACGACAAGACCGTGTTCGAGGATGTCTCGGGCGGCCTGGAAAACCTCACCGTCGGCAAGTTCGAAATGAGCAGCCGCGCCTACCTCGGCCGTTTCAACTTCAAGGGCGGCGACCAGCAGAAGAAGGTCGGCATGCTCTCCGGTGGCGAACGAGGCCGCCTGCACCTGGCCAAAACACTGCTCAAGGGCGGCAACGTGCTGCTGCTCGATGAACCGTCGAACGATCTGGACGTGGAAACCCTGCGCGCGCTGGAAGATGCGCTGCTGGAATACGCCGGCACCGTGTTCGTGATCTCGCACGACCGCTGGTTCCTCGACCGTATCGCCACACACATCCTCGCTGCCGAAGGCGACAGCCAGTGGACCTTCTTCGACGGCAACTACCAGGAATACGAAGCCGACAAACGCAAGCGTCTGGGCGAAGAAGGCGCGAAGCCGAAGCGGATTCGGTACAAGCCGGTTACGCGGTAAAGGTAAACCAACAAAAACGCCATCCGAAGGGATGGCGTTTTTGTTTGGCTGTCACCCCGGCGCAGGCCGGGGTCCAGTTCGTAGCAAGAAGCCCGGCATGGAGGCCATCAGGTTTTACCCAAGGCGATCAACGCAATCGCCACGATAGCAAATCCGATCGCCACACGGTTGAGCCAGGACAATCGCTCGCCGAAGGCGAATACACCGACCAGCGTGCCGAGCACCACCACACCAATGTTCATGCTGGCAAACACCACGGCCGGCTGGCCCGGCAGGGCGCGGTGCGCCTGCACGTAGAAGAGGATGTTGCCGAAGTTGATCGTGCCCAGCAGCAGGCCGGCGGCAGCGTTGCGCCAGGTGAGCCGGCCATGCTCACGCGCGGCACGTACACCGAGCACGGTCATCATGCCGATAAAAGCCAGCCCGAAGCTGACCTGCAGCGATGCGGCAAAGGGCGTTCCCGCGGTGGCGATATGCTTGAGCATCACATCGACCAGCGCGAAGCCGACCCACACCGTCAGCAGCACCGGCCAAGGGCGCCCGTCGGCACTCGGCGCGCCGGCTTGCGGCCGCCAGAGTATGCCGACCACGGCCAGGAGACCCAGCGCCAGCCCGGCCAGCTTCAGAGCGCTCGCTGTTTCGCCGAACAGCAAGAAGGCCGCGAGCAGCGAGAGCAGCAGCGAAAGACGCTGGGCGATGTCGGTGAGCACGATGCCAGCGCGGCGCACGCTGACTGCCAGCACGATAAACAGGGTCGGCAGCACCAGCGCCAACCCGAGCAAAGACGGCCACGGTGCGCCGGGCGCGTTCAGGCTGGTGAGCGAGGGCTTGAGCAGGAACCAGCACCAGACGGATGCCGCCAGATAATTCCAGCCGATGGCCTGTGCCGCATCGATTTCATAGCGACGGGCCAGCTTGAGCAAAACGGAAACCAGCACGCTGCAGCTGGCGGCAAGAAGCACATAGAGCATCGGGAGTATCCATAGCCGGAAAGTGAAAACCAGCCATTGTCCAACGAGCGGTGACGGTGATTCAAGCGCGTACAGGTTTTTGAACGATGTGTAGGTCGGATAAGCCGCAGGCGTCATCCGACACATGGAACACAAACGTCGGAAGGCGCTACGCTTTTCCAACCTACGCCCTGTTGGCTCCCGGATTTCGCTACGTGGCATCCAGGCTACCCACGGCACCCGGCACCACAATTCACGCGACACACCAGTTGAAATCCGTATTTCACCCCCAAGCTGTTCAACTTAACTTTTTAGAAAGGTTCCCCCATGTCCGAATTGCTGCAGAAACTGCAATGGCGCTACGCCACCAAGAAGATGAACCCGGCAAAAATCGTCCCGCAGGAAAAGGTCGAGCGCATCCTCGAAGCCGTGCGCCTGACCGCGACCTCCAGCGGGCTGCAACCGTATGAGGTGATCGTGGTCACCAATCCGGACTTGCGCGAGCAGATCAAGCCGCATGCCTGGGGCCAGGGCCAGATCACCGATGGCTCGCATCTGCTGGTGTTCGCCGCCTGGGATAACTACACCGCCGAGCGCATTAATACGATGTTCGATCTGGTTAACGAGGAGCGCGGCTTCAGGAACGAAGGCTGGGAAGCCTACCGCCAGAAACTCCTTGCGGGCTACCCGCCGCGCGATGCGGAAGTGAATTTCCAGCATGCAGCGCGCCAGGCCTATATCGGCCTTGGCTCGGCGTTGATTGCGGCCGCTTATGAAGAAGTCGACAGCACGCCGATGGAAGGGTTTGATCCGGCCAAGGTCGACGAAATCCTGGGCTTGCGCGAGCGCCGCCTGCGTTCCGTGATCATCCTGCCGCTGGGCTACCGCGAGACGGAAGGTGACTGGCTGGCCAACCTGAAAAAAGTACGCCGCCCGCGTGAGCAATTCGTGGTCGAAATGAAGTAAGCTTTTGCTGCCCGAAAAAAATGCCACCGGAACCGGTGGCATTTTCATTGATACCTGATCGCCCGCAACAGTCAGCGGTTATAGCCGGGCGGCGGTGGCGGGTAGGTCGTGGGGGCTGATGGTGTTGAATAGTATCCGGGATGCGGCTCGCTCATGAGGTGCCCCGAAACCGGCACCCGGTGTCCCTTGGCATACATGCACTGGATATAGGCATTGTCATAACGGCGTTGTGCGCCGTAGGAAGACACATTGGCTTGATCGACACCCACAGCGCTGCCGACCGCCAGCCCGGTTGCAGCGCCCACCCCTGCCCCGCGCCCGCCGCCAGTCGCCACTCCAACGGCGGCACCGAGCGCACTACCCACGATCGCACTTCGGGCCATGCTGTCGCTCGCGGCTTGGTTGGCCGTCATGCCGCCAATTTGCGCATAGGCATACTGCCGGCAAGAGGAATCGTCATAGCGGAACTGGTCAAAATTCTTGCCGCTGCCCGGCAGTGCCATCACGCTCGGGCCGTCCGGCAGCGACACGCAAGCAGTCAAAAGAAGCGCCGAGAGCAGAACAGAACCGGTTTTCAGATAGCTACACATGATTTCATCCTCCGTTCAATACTGGGGCGAGGGTGTCGGCACAACCCGCTGCCATCCACCGGGGCATTCCTTGATATAAGGGTAATACCCGCTGGGCTTGGCACAGTGATACCAGTAGTAGGCTTCCGGCGCTGCTGGCGCCGGCCGCATATCGCCCCGCTCAATATAAACCGGCGGCTCGGTTGGCACTTCGACAATGGAAGGATAGTAGGGGTAATAGTAGTAAGGAGCCGGGTAATAGGGGTAGGGATAGGGATAAGGCACGCCCCAATACAGCCTGACGCCTACGCCGCCATGCCCATGGTCCGCCAGCGCAACGCCATTGATGGAAACACCCACAAGCAGTAGCAATGCACATAACCATTTACTATTTCTCATGATTATTGCCTCCTTGCGAAAATACCTTTCCTGCAAAACTAATTGGTTCGACTGTGGACTCGCACCATAGTTTTCCCAACCCGGCAAGAACTTGACATTAACCAGGCAAAACCGGCGCCCATGTATGCCGTAAACGCAGCAGGATAAATCGGGTTGACCGCATGCACTGGCGCGAAGCGCGGACTTGCGAATTGGCTAGATAGCGTAGGAAGAACCGGCTCACGCCCGGTCATGACAGGCTGTTAACCAGACGAAGAACCGCGCGCGAAAACTCACCCCGGCAAACCCAATATGTCGATGCACAGAAGTAATGGCGCCAAGGCCCTCTCTCACAAGATCGCGTTGAAAGGTGGCTGTAATTGGCAGGGGCCACATCCATCGGTATGATCGCGAATTCGCAGCCGCTGGCTTCGGGCAATGGTTTTGTTCATTCGTAGACAGGTACTTAACGGAACAAACTGAGTGCTTCAAATCTGGTTGTTTATTTTTTGCCGGGTACTAATCGCCGTAGTACCGTTTGCCTGCCATTACCTGAAAAGTCATCAGGAGAGGCCGGCAGCATCCCCGTTGCAACAGGAGCAACGGGTTACGGTACGTCCGCAACCCGACCAGATTCTTGCCAAGCTAAGCGAGCGTCTATCCTGGCCCGGCCAGCAGCAAGCCCCCTCGCTCCAGTCTGCCCCCAAAACCCAGAAACTCGCAGCGACACCCCCACAGGCACATGATCCGCCAACGATTCTGGCGGGTCCGTCGCCCCACCCTGTTACACAAGCCGAACCGGCATCCTTGCCGGTCGGTAGTACTTTGCACTTGCCGCCCGTCTGGCGCGGCAGCCTCGCCTATTCGGCGCAGGCGCCTCCCTCCCAAGCCTGAGTATTCCCCCGCCTGTTTGCCCGCTGGATTGTTACGCCTGCGTAACAGTGATTTGCCGCGTTTGTTTACCGTCCTGTAGACGTTATGCATGCCGGCTTGGGCAAATACATGATCGACGAGTGATTTAAACCCGCCGATTTCGCATATCTAAGAACGAAATGCAGTTCGGCAGGAAAGCTTGCCCTTAAAGAGAACAAAACAAGGAAAACGAATTTGGCTCCGTTAGGGTCAAATGAAGACCCAGCGCAAGAATCCGTTCGTTTTTGATGACCGCTGCAACCCGGTAAAGCGGCTGCAGCAGGAAGTCACCCCGTCTCCTGGGCGACCTGGGAGGGATTGCCCGGTAGAGATGTTCGCGCCACTGACTTCAGTGGCGTTTTTTTTTTGCTATTGGCAGAGGAAATTGCAATTCCGGTGGTGTTCGTTGGCAAGTCTGTCATGTGCAATGCAGTAGATATGCCTTGCCAGATAAAACCAGGGGGCACCCGGGTTGTGCCCGATGCCCCCTTCAGACCGCCGAAATCCAATTGCTAAACCCGGTGGATCAATCCTTGCCGTACTGGGCCGAGCGCGGGCCGTGCAGCATGCCGTTGGGGCGGGCGGACAGCAGGCGCTGGCTGGTCGTGCCTGCCATGGCGTGGCCGGCATCCGTCACGCTGTTGGCGATCTGCTTGATCACCGCGGTCACCAGCATGCCGACAAGCCCGCCGCTGGAATTGTTGTTGCCCTCGTCACTGGAAGCCGTTGCCGAGCCCTCCCACAACAGCTGGCCCGTTTTCAGATCAACCAGCTTGGCATTGGCCGAAACCGTCACCACGCTGTTGATGATCATGTAGGTGGTTCCATACTTGGTCACGGTGATATACAGCGCGGCATCCGCGCCGAAAATCTCCTTCAGCTTGGCCGGGACCACGGCATGGATATCGCCGGGGTTGGTCAGGCCGTTTTGCCTGAAAGTTTCATCAACCAGAGCGACAGGCAGTACGTAATAACCGGATTCCGCCAGCGGGTAAGTCACATGCGAGAGCATGCTGTAGGTGGCATTCACATCCGGCGAGGAATTCACCGGCGGCAATACCAGGATGGAGCGCGGGCGGCTTTGTTTGAATGCCGTGTAGTCATACGGCTTGCTGGTCACGCAACCCGTGGCCAGAATGGCCACCAGCAGCGGCACGCAGAGTTTCAGCAATGTTTTCAGGCGCATGTCACGTTCTCACTTCTCGAATTTTTTCAGCAGAAAATCCATGTACGCCGTGGATTCGGGGAAAAGCGCTTTTTCCGTGCGCAGTTGCTGAAGCACCTGGTCATCCTTGCCGATCTGGGAATAGAGCAATCCCAGATGGGCGTGATAGCCCGGCGGCGGCGTCCCGCCCTTGGCGCGGATTTTCTGCATATCCTTTTCCAGCACGGCAATCTGCGCTTCAGGCCCGTTGCCCTGCCCTTTGAGATATTCGTAAACCTGCGGCTGGTAGCCCTCCCACTGGTACAGCCGTTGCTGCGGCGCAACACAGCCAACCAGCAACACACTGGCCAAGACGGAAAAGACTGCGATGCCTTGTTTGCATTTGTTGTTTGTCATGATGTCTTGAGCAGATATGGTTATTTGCCGGGTTGCCATGCGCCGGAATCAATCGCGCCGGCCAGGTTGTTGACTGCTTCGCGAATGGCCAAATCGAGCACCTTGCCATTCAAAGTGGAATCGTAGCTGGCCGTACCACCGAAACCGATGATCTCGCGGTTGGACAGGCTGTATTCGCCAGCGCCCTGGGTCGAGTAGACCACTTCGGAAGTCGCGATATTGACGATGTTCAGGTTAACCTTGGCATAGGCAATCTGCTCTTTGCCGCGCCCCAGGATGCCGAAGAGCTGGTGGTCGCCCACTTCCTTGCGGCCGAACTCGGTCACATCGCCGGTCACTACATAGTCCGCGCCCTTGAGCTTCTGGGTTTTGCTGCCAATCTTGGCTTCCTGGCTGATTTCCTGCATGTTGTCCCGGTCCAGGACATTGAAGCGGTTGGTCTGCTGCAGATGGGTGATCAGGATGGTTTTGGCCTGCCCGCCGAGGCGATCCACGCCATCGGAGAAAATGCCGCGCATGTAGCTGGAACGGTTGTCGAACTTGCCGACTGAGATCAGCGTGCGCATTCCGCTATAGGCCTTGCTCGCCGTTTCCACTTTCTGGACCGGCAACGAACGTGAATTCTCGGTGGCGCAACCGCCCAGTGCAGCGAGCACGGCTGCGGCAGCCAGCAACGAAAGGGAAGGGTTTCGTTTCATGATCAATCTCCGAATATCCCGAGGCGGGAAAATGCAAACGCCGATCTTACGTTTACACTTTGCTTTCTTGCAACAGTGAATGAAAAGAAAGCGGCTTATGGGGGAGATTCGTCAGGCGAAACGCATATCAATCGAACAATGGGCTTGGGGATTTTGTTTTCAGGAAGTGCTTTTCGCAATGCCATGCCTGGCAAAAAAAGACATGCAAAACTAATTCCGCTGATTTCGGGGGAAACCAGCGGATTTGATGCAGCAGGCACCGCGAGGAAAGACGGACTTACTTGGGCGATGGATTCCAGATCATTTGCTGGATCAGTTGCGGGGAACTGGACGACGCAGGTGCTGGGCTATCCAGCCAATCGGTCGGAAAGAAGACCCAGACTGCCACCGCAAGGGCAATCCAGATGGCTCCGCGAATGGATACATGGGAAAACAGCTTGCCATGGTGCAACCCAAAGCGATGAACGCCGGCCAAGCTCAATTTGCGGTTCATGATGGATCTCCCATTGCGGTCTTGTACAGTCACAGTATGAAGAACGCCAGCTCCCATGTGAAATTGATTCTTGTTAACGCGGCGATTAATGGTAACTATCGCTCATCCGCCAAGCAGGTTGATTCAGAACGAGCCCGGGGCCTTCTTGGCCCGAAAATTGCAACCAATGGGGTGGCGTACGGCGATCGGCACCGATTGCAGCGCGAACTTACTCCAATTCATGCAAACGGGTGATCCATGATTTTTGATGCTTTCGAACAAGACGGGCTGCTGTTGAATACCAATTTCAAGGAAGCCGCAGGCAAGCCGGGTTATTTTGCCTACCGGGGCGATCTGGTGCTGGTGGAAGGCGAAATTGGTGACACCGCGGGCCGCCGCAAGCCACCCGTGTCGGCAATGCGACAAGTTGTGGCGCTCGCCAATGGCGACAAAATGACACTTCTGGCCGGTTCTCTGGACAAGCTAGCCGAGCTTCCCACGTTGCTGGAAAAATATGCGCCGTTCATCACGCCGGACACAAAACTGCTGATGTTCGTGATCGACGCCGCCAAAAACTTCAGAACCAGCCTTTCCGGTATTCCCGTCGAAGTCGTCTCGCTGCCTGAGGGCGCGGTCTGGAACGAGCTATCCGATATGCTCGGTCTGGACAAGAGCGATTTCAAGGGCCAAGGTGGTGCGGAAAAAGTGGTGACCGTCTACACGGCATTGCTGGATCATCGCAGCAAATCGCCCGAATTGACCTGGGAAGAAGCGCAAGGCCTGGTGACCAACGCCAAACGACAAATCCACGGCGCAATCTAACTTCCAGACTCGTCGCAACTTGCGCGCCAAACAGAAACAAAAACGGGGGCATTTCACCGCTCCCGTTGATCACCTGCCCCATCTACGCCTTCTGTCACCACGTACGACCGCCGCATCAAATTATGGTTTCTCCTCGGCACATGGCTGTGGCACTGGATAATCGCAGCACCTTTCTCCCTTCCGTTGCCATTCAAGGCCTACGCCTGCGTATCGAGGTTGTTATTTGAAAATGCAGATGCCAATAATTCAGTTCACCACGTTCTGCGGGAGGGGAGCAGCATGTTCTGGCAAAAACCGTTCAATGATTTCATTGCCCGAATTGCACATCACAACGTGCCGGTGCAGCTGAAATTGTGGAATGGCTACGAGGTCGCACTGGGTACAGGACCTCTGGTCAGGCTGAATATCAAATCGACCGGCGCGCTTCGCCATCTGCTGCACCCCTCCATGGCCTCGCTGGGCCAAGCCTATGTCGACGGCGAGATCGACGTGGAAGGCACGATCGACGATGTGATCACTGTCGCCGCGCAACTCTCGACCCATGCCGGCAAACCGGGCCGCCACGGGCCGCGCATGATCAGGCATACCCCGAAAATCGATGCCGACGCCATTGCCTACCACTACGATGTCTCCAATGATTTTTATCGTCTCTGGCTCGATGATGAAATGCTGTACTCCTGCGCCTACTTCCGCGATCCGCAAGACAGCCTGGAACAAGCCCAACTGCAGAAACTCGACCACATTCTCAGCAAGTTGCGCCTGCACCCCGGCCAGCGCCTGCTCGATATCGGTTGCGGCTGGGGCGCACTGGTGCGGCGGGCTGCGGAAAAATACGGCGTGCATGCCGTGGGGATTACCCTGTCACACAACCAGTGCGAACTGGCCCGGCAACGGGTCGCCAGCGCCGGGCTCGACGACAAGGTGGAAATCCGCCTGCAGGACTACCGCGAGGTGACCGGCACATTCGACCGCATCGTCAGCGTCGGCATGTTCGAGCACGTGGGGCTGAAAAATCTGCGCGGCTACTTCAGCAGAATCAATGACTTGCTCGCAGACAACGGCATCTGCATGAACCATGGCATCACCTCGACCGATCCGGATTCGGCCGAAGCGCCCTTCGGCGGAGGAGAATTCATCGAGCGCTACGTGTTTCCGCATGGGGAATTGCCGCATATCAGCTTCGCGCTGAAAGAAATGAGCGCAGCCGGACTGGAAGTGACGGATGTGGAAAATTTGCGCCGCCACTATGCGCTGACCACCCAGCACTGGAGCCAGCGTTTTGAACAGCACAGTGCAAAACTGAGATTGATGGTCGGCGAAAAGCGCTTCCGCATCTGGCGGGCGTATCTGGCCGGTTGCACCTATGGCTTCACCCACAACTGGATGACGCTGCACCAGACCCTGGCCATCAAGGCGGGGAAACCGGAACACAACCCGCTGCCGCTGACCCGGGATTACATGTACACCAAGGGGCCGTGAGCGTCTGGCGGTAGCGTGGAAGGGGTTGGATAGCCATCATCCGGCTATCTATTCCTTCCCCTTGCGTGCTGAGCTATTCACCGAAAACGGAAGTCATCTGGGCCGCATGGGCCTGGATTTCTTCCTTGAGCGAGGTATAGACCTCGCCCAGTGCGTATTTATCGATGGTGTCCTGATCAATATCCTGATGCATCCACTCAAAGCGCCCCCCTGCCAGGATATTGCCCAGATACACCACGTCATTGAGGGTCTTGGGTTGAGCCGGCGCGGGGCGTAGCACATCGTGATCGCGCACGGCTTCGATCATGTCTTCAGACATACCCAGTGCAGCCAGAACGGATAACCCAATGCTTTCGTGCCATTGTGCAATCAGAAATTTCACCGTATCGGGACGAGCGCGCAGTTCGCTGTATTGTGCCGCGCGATACAGCATGTAGAACGCGCCCAGATCGTGCACCAGGCCGGCCATCATGGCCTCATCCGGATTGAAGCGGGTCATCCGCTTGGCCAGGATATAGGTCGCGCTAGCGGCCAAAATGGAATGCTGCCACAACCAATGCGCCATTTCCTCGAAATTGGCCATCTCGCGCGAGCGCAACATCTGGCCCATGGTGATCGTCATCGCGGTGCTGCGCACGGTTTCCAGCCCGAGGCGGCTGATGGCGGTCTTGAGATCCTTCACGACAATCCCGGCGGGATTGAAAGCGACCGAATTGGCCATGCTCAACAGTTTGCTGCCGATCAGCGGCTCCAGGCCGATCTGCTCGGCGATCCGGCTCAACGGCTGGTCGGTATCACGCAACGCCTTGCGGATGCGCACCGCCAGATCAAAACAGGTCGGAAACACCACCTCGCCCGACAATTCTGCGGCAATATCTTCCAACATCTGGAAACGTTGCGCATTGAGTGCGTTTCCAGTCAAATCGGCTTGTTCCGTGATTGTCATTCGTCCACCTCGTTGACTGTCCAGTCTTCAAAGCAATAATCAATCCAACCTGAATCCGGCATACGACAATGGTTGTATTGTAGTCAAGCCAGGGCGGGGTGCTGCCGGTTTTTCGCGGTGTATCGTTGCCACCCCGGAAACGCAAAAACGCCACCGCAGAGGGTGGCGTTAAATCAGGGTGCAATCAAAATCCGTGATCAGAAACGGCGGCGCGGTGGCGGCGGGTTGCTGCTGCCCCGGTTTTCAATGTGGCGGAAAGTGATGCGGCCCTTGGTCAGATCGTAAGGAGTCAGCTCCAGGGTCACTTTGTCACCGGCCAGGATACGGATATGGTGCTTGCGCATCTTGCCTGCGGTATAGGCGATCAATTCGTGGCCGTTTTCCAGCTTTACGCGAAAACGCGAATCCGGCAACACTTCGGTTACCGCGCCATTCATTTCAATCAGGTCTTCTTTAGCCATTGGGCATTCCTTTGAAAAAAGCAGAAAAGCCCGGCAACGCCGGGCTCTGGTCAGGCAATGCCACTCAGCTTATTCAGCCGGGCAGATATTGGAAGCCTGTTTGCCTTTGGGGCCAGTGGTGATTTCGAAGCTCACGCGCTGGTTTTCAGCGAGCGTTTTGAAACCTTGGTTTTGAATGGCGGAAAAGTGCGCGAACAGATCGTCGCCACCACCATCAGGAGTAATGAAGCCGAAGCCCTTGGAATCGTTGAACCACTTTACGGTACCTGTTGTCATGTCTTGAGTTCCTTGAAAAAGAGAATAGAAAAGGGACTGACTGCCCTGTTGGGCGAGCATCAAGACGGCGGGAATGACAAACTGAAGTACCACAAGAAAAGAAAGGTACAAAGCCGGGCAAAAACAACACTACTTGAAAATCGCTGACTGCACTGTGGACCTCTGCGCCCTGTTTGGCAACCTTTATTTTTCACGAACGACAGGCGGGCAGAGGGAAATCCTCATCAAGGCTGGCCGGGGAGCGCGTGAGCAGGCAGAATCACGTCTCGTTGATCTGCCCTTTCCCTTATGAACAAACCCCTCATTCACCTTTCCGATCTGGACCGCCTGGGCACCTGGCTGAAATACCGTGCCGGACTCTGCGAGCACTGCATGGCGACCTGCTGCACCATGCCGGTTGAAGTCAAACTGCCGGATCTGGTGCGCATGGGCGTGGTGGACGAGTTTGAAGCCGGGGAACCCGCCAAGCAGATTGCCAAGCGGCTGATGAAGGCCGGCATCATCGAACACTTCAACTTCAAGAACAGCATATTTACGCTGGCGCGGCGCGCCAATCACGACTGCCGCTACCTGGATGCGCAAACCCGCCGTTGCACGATCTACGAAAAACGGCCCAACACCTGCCGCAACCATCCGCAGATCGGGCCGCGGCCCGGGTATTGCGCCTACCGCGTCAAGCAGGCCGCACCGGCCAAAGGCTGACTCAAGCCGCGCTCAGCATGCCCTGGGTCTCGATGAAGCCGATGATCCGGTCGAGCGAAAATCCCGTTTTCATGTTGGAAAACAGGAAAGGCCGCTCGCCGCGCATTTTCTTGGCATCGTGATCCATCACTTCGAGCGAAGCCCCCACCATCGGCGCAAGGTCGATCTTGTTGATGATCAACAGGTCGGATTTCATGATGCCCGGCCCGCCCTTGCGCGGAATCTTTTCGCCCGCGGCCACATCGATCACGTACAGCGTGAGATCGGACAGTTCCGGACTGAAAGTCGCCGCAAGATTGTCGCCGCCGCTTTCCACGAAAATCACGTCCAGATCGGGGAAACGCTCGTTCAGACGCGCGATTGCTTCGAGATTGATCGAGGCATCCTCGCGGATTGCCGTATGCGGGCAGCCGCCGGTTTCCACGCCGATGATGCGATCCGGCGTCAGCGCCTCGTTGCGCACCAGGAACTGCGCGTCTTCCTGGGTGTAGATGTCATTGGTCACAGCGGCCACGTTGTATTTTTCGCGCATGGCCTTGCACAACGCCAGCGTCAGTGCGGTTTTGCCCGAGCCGACCGGCCCGCCGATGCCCACGCGCAGAGGGGGTTTCTTCATGTTTGTCTCCATTTTTATTACGACCTGAATAATCTGCTGTATTGAATTTCATGCCGCGCCGACAGCCACGCCAGCGCCGGGGCAAAGCCGGAAAGCTCGTCTTCCGGCAGGCTTTGCGCCAGTTGGGTTGCGGCTTCCAGTTCCGGCAACAGCTCGCCGAGCAGTTTCTGCCCGGCCACCTGCCCCATCGGCAGCGCTTTCATCAACACCATCACTTGGTTTTCCTGCCAGCTCCACAGGTAGGCCTGCAATGCTGCCTGCGGGTAGATATGCCAGTGCCTGGCGGCCAGCGCCCAGGCGGCCAACAAACCCACCGGCCCGGCCAGCGGCAATTCGCCGCCATCGAGCGCTTTCAACAACTGGATCAGCGAATAGCCGGTTTGTTCGGTCTCGGCGCGCAGCTCGCGGGTTTCGCGGCTCGCCAGCCAGCGCTGGTTCAGCGCATCGAGTTGCATCCAGTTTTCCTGTTCCGCAGCCAGCAGCGAATGCCAGAGCAACGGCGCTTCCCAGCGACCGACCGGGCCGTTCAGTTGATCGGCGATCCAGACCCGGGCCGTGGCCGAATCGCGCACCACCTCATGCTCGATGGCCGATTCCATGCCCTGCGAATAACTGTAGGCACCGATCGGCAAGGCGGGACTCGCCAGGCGCAGAAGCTGGAAAGCGGCCATATCCATGATCAGCGCCCGCCGAACAGGTGCAATTTGGGCTTGCTGTGAAATTCCGGATCGCCGTGACTGTGATGGCTGCCGCCACCATACGCGCCGGCCTCGGGCTCGAATGGCGCTTCGAGCTTGACGACCGTGACGCCCAGCTGTGCCAGCATATCGGCCAGCACATAGTCATCGAGCAGGCGCAGCCAGCCCTCCCCCACTTGCAGCGGCACATGGCGATTGCCGAGGTGATACGCCGCGCGGGTCAGCTCCAATGGCGTGTTGGCCGTGACATGCAGCACGGCCTCGGCCTTGGCCACCATGCGCACCACGCGGCCATCCTCGGCCAGCAGGCAATCGCCGCCACGCAACGGACGGCCGTCGTGCTCCAAGAACCAGCCGACCTCTTCGCCTTCAGGAATCCGCGTGCGAAATCGCGCTTTCTGGCGGTATTCATACGGTAGCGGCAATTCCAGCGCGGTTTCCGTTGATTCGGTTCGTTTGGTCAAAACCAGCATGCGTGCATCTTTCAAAATAGGAAGTAACGCTGCGCCATCGGCAATACCTTTGCCGGTTCACACCACAGCAACTCGCCATTGGCGCGCACCTGATAAGTCTGCGCATCGACTTCGATCTTCGGCAGCCAGTTGTTGTGGATCAGGTCGGTCTTTTGCACCGTGCGGCAGCCCTGCACCGCCACCAACCGCTTTTTCAGCCCCAACCGTTCGGCCACGCCGGCCTGCTTGGCAATTTCCGAGACAAAAGTCAGTGAGGTGGCCTGCACGCCCGGGCCGAAACTCGCGAACATCGGCCGGTAGTGCACCGGTTGCGGGGTCGGGATGCTGGCATTGGCATCGCCCATCGCGGCGGCGGCAATGGCGCCGCCCTTGAGGATCAGGCTCGGCTTCACGCCGAAGAAAGCCGGTTTCCACAGCACCAGATCGGCAAACTTGCCGACTTCGATCGAACCGACTTCATGCGCGATGCCGTGGGTGATCGCCGGGTTGATCGTGTATTTGGCGATATAGCGCTTGGCGCGGAAGTTGTCGTTGCCCGGCGCATCCTCGGCCAGCGCGCCGCGCTGCTTCTTCATCTTGTCCGCCGTCTGCCAAGTGCGGATGATCACCTCGCCGACACGGCCCATGGCTTGCGAATCAGACGAGAGCATCGAGAACGCGCCCAGATCGTGCAGGATGTCTTCGGCGGCAATCGTTTCGCGGCGGATGCGGCTTTCGGCGAACGCCACATCCTCAGCGATGCTCGGATCGAGGTGATGGCAGACCATCAGCATGTCCAGATGCTCGTCAATGGTGTTCACCGTGTACGGCCGGGTCGGATTGGTCGAGCTCGGCAGCACGTTCAGCTCGCCACAGGCGCGGATGATGTCCGGAGCATGGCCGCCGCCCGCGCCTTCGGTGTGATAGGTATGAATGGTGCGGCCCTTGAACGCGGCGAGCGTCGCTTCGACAAAGCCCGATTCGTTCAGCGTATCGGTATGGATCGCCACCTGCACATCGTAGCTGTCCGCCACGGAGAGGCAATTGTCGATCGCCGCCGGCGTGGTGCCCCAGTCTTCGTGCAGCTTCAAGCCAATTGCCCCGGCAGCAACCTGCTCGATCAAGGGGCCGGGCAGGCTGGCGTTGCCCTTGCCGGTAAAGCCGATATTCATCGGAAAGGCCTCGGCGGCCCTGAGCATCTGCTCCATATGCCACGGTCCCGGCGTGCAGGTCGTCGCGAAGGTGCCGGTGGCCGGGCCGGTGCCGCCACCGATCATGGTAGTGACGCCACTCATCAGCGCTTCTTCGATCTGCTGCGGGCAGATGAAGTGGATGTGGGTATCGATGCCGCCGGCGGTGACGATGCAGCCCTCGCCTGCGATGATCTCGGTGCCCGGCCCGATGATGATGTCGACGCCGGGCTGGATATCCGGATTGCCGGCCTTGCCGATCGCGGCGATGCGACCGCTCTTCAACCCGATGTCGGCCTTGACGATGCCCCAGTGGTCCAGGATCAGCGCGTTGGTGATCACGGTATCGGCCACGTCGGCCGACATGCGCTGGCTCTGGCCCATACCGTCGCGGATCACCTTGCCGCCGCCGAATTTCACTTCTTCGCCGTAGATCGTGTAATCGCGCTCGACCTCGATCCACAGATCGGTATCGGCCAGCCGCACCTTGTCGCCCACCGTCGGGCCGAACATCTCGGCATAGGCCTTGCGGGACATTGTTGTCATTCGTGTTTCTCCTGTGTGAGGAGTGAGGTGTTAAAAGTGAGGGGTTACTCCTCCCGCCTCACTCCTAACTCCTCACAATTTCCCCATTACCTTGCCCTGAAAGCCGTACACCGCCCGTTCACCCGCCAACGCGACCAGCTCCACGGTCCGGGTTTGGCCCGGCTCGAAACGCACTGCCGTTCCGGCCGCGATGTTGAGGCGGAAGCCGCGTGCTTGCGCGCGATCGAACTGCAGAAAATCGTTGGTTTCAAAAAAATGGTAGTGCGAGCCGACCTGGATCGGCCGATCGCCCACGTTGGCCACCACCAGCGAGACCGTCTGCCGCCCGGCATTGATTTCGATCTCGCCCTCACTCACCTGCATTTCGCCCGGAATCATGTTGGCCCCTCAGAGTGCACTGACCAGGAAGCCGGCGCCCATCAACGCGATGCCGCCACCGAGAACTCGCGAATACCAGGCACTGCGCTGCTTGAACAATACGCCGAGCACCATGCCGGATAGATGCAGAGCCAGCGTGCCCAGCACCATGCCCGACAATGCCGCCACGGCTTGTGCGGCAGGCAGTTCGCTGCCGTGCGCCACGCCATGGAAAACGGCAAACAGGCCGACCAATACTGCGCCCATCAACAGTGGCAACCGCACGCGCGCACCGATCAGGAGGCCCAGCACCAGAAGCGATGCGGCAATCATCGGTTCAACCATCGGCACCGCGGCGCCGCTGAAACCGATCAGGCCGCCGACCAGCAGCAACCCGGCAAACGCGACCGGCATCACCCATACCTGCCGGGTAACCAGAACACTCCAGACGCCAACGGCCAGCATCGCCGCCATGTGATCCATGCCGGTGAACGGGTGTACCAGCCCGATCATAAACGCCGAACCATGATGGCTGCCGGCATCGACACCGATATGGGCCAGCGCGAGGCCGGGCAACAGAGCTAGGGCAGCAACAGCAAACGAACGCAAATTTTTCATGAGGGAGCTCCTGGGTTAGACGATAGGTTGGTGAACGGTGACAAGCTTGGTGCCGTCCGGGAAAGTAGCTTCGACCTGGATTTCCGGAATCATCTCGGGTACGCCTTCCATGACCTGATCCCGCGTCAAGAGCGTGGTGCCAAAGCTCATCAGCTCGGCCACGCTGCGCCCGTCGCGCGCGCCTTCCAGAATCGCGCAGGAGATATACGCCACGGCTTCCGGGTAGTTGAGCACCACGCCGCGCGCCAGGCGGCGTTCGGCCACGAGGCCTGCGGTAAACAGCAGCAACTTGTCTTTTTCGCGCGGGGTGAGTTCCATCCGTTTCTCCTGATCAATTATTCAATCGTTTTATGTCGCCCAGATCCGCGGGGCCACGGCAGCACGGCCCAGAGCGACTGGGCGAACCAGCGCCCAGACCGCCCGCAGCGCGGCATGCGCGGCTTCGGTTCCCGGCCCCAGATAGCGGGCCACCCAGATATCCGGCAGTTGCGTGATGGCCAGCCTGCCTTCCACGTCCAGCACACGACAGGCATCGGTTATTTCTTGCGGCAAAGCAGGGCCAACCCAGATCAGGTTGCCAGTAACCGGGAAACCGGCCATGCCAATCGGCGAATCCAGCAAGGGCGAGCCACCGGGCAAGGCAATCTGTTCATGCCAGAGTAGCCGTCCGGCGCGGCGAATTTCAGTTTTCTGCCGCCAGCAGCCTTCCTGGAACTGTTCGCCACAGGCCCGGCGCCCGAGGCTGACCACTTCCATCGCCAGCAGGCGGGCATCGGCGGCCAGATCGAAGCGGTTGGCTATCGTGACATCCGCGCCATTGAAAAGGATGGTTTCCTGCGGCAGCCATTCCAGGATCGCGCCCTGCTCCAGACGGGTCGTCAGATCCTGTTGCGCCGCACGGCCAAAGCCGCGATACCACTTGGCCGCACCGGGGCTGGTGATCAAGGCATGGGCATCGCGTTCCAGCGCCACGTCGATCTTGAGCTGATCACCGCCGGCAATGCCGCCCGGCGGATGCACGATGATGTGCTGGCAAACTTCCGGACCTTCCGGGTACAGGTGCTTTTGCACCCTTAAAGGGCCGTGGTGCATACGACGCACAGGAACGGTGCCCATGTTTGTGCGCGCATAGCCCAGCGCCAGGCTGGCTTGCCAGTTGTCAAAACCGCTGACGATGCAATCTGGTGCGCGATCCATATCGATTTGTTGCAACTCTTTTATATGGCGACCAGCGCCTTGACCTCGGGTAGAGCAAGTTCCGAGCCAGCCCCTTTGCGGATCACCTCGCCGCGTTCCATCACCAGGTAGCGGTCCGCCAGCTCGGCGGCAAAATCGTAATACTGCTCGACCAGCAGAATCGCCATGTCGCCGCGTTCGGCCAATTGGCGGATCACCTGCCCGATCAGTTTGATGATCGAGGGCTGGATGCCCTCGGTCGGTTCATCGAGGATCAGCAAAGTGGGTCGGCTAACCAGCGCCCGGCCGATGGCCAGTTGCTGTTGTTGCCCCCCGGAGAGATCGCCGCCACGCCGATGGCGCATTTCCTTGAGCACCGGGAACATGGCGTAGACTTCTTCCGGCACCTTTTTCGCCTCGCGACCGGGCAGACGCGCCATGCCCATCAGCAGGTTCTCTTCCACGGTCAGCCGCCCGAAAATCTCGCGCCCCTGCGGCACATAGGCAATGCCGGCGGCCACGCGCTCGTGCGGGCTCATTTTCATGATCGACTTGCCCATCCACTGCATTTCGCCGCTTTTGGCCGGAATCACGCCCATCAGGCATTTCAGCAGCGTAGTCTTGCCCACGCCGTTTCGCCCGAGAATACAGGTCACTTCGCCGATGGGTGCTTCGAGTGCCACATCGCGCAGGATGTGGCTCCCGCCGTAGTATTGGTTCAGATTGCTCACGTTCAACATTTTCGTTTCCTCAGTAGAGGCATACCACCTCCAACGGGCGAGCGAGCCAAAGCAGGTTGCGGAAGGCCGGAGCACAGGAAGCGGAATGGACATGTAAGTCCATGAGCATTCCGAGCACCGCCCGACCGCAAGATGCGCAGGCGCAGCCGCCCGTTAGCGTCCCAGGTAGACCTCGATCACGCGCTCGTTCGCCTGCACCTCATCCAGCGATCCTTCCGCCAACACGCTGCCCTCGTGCAGCACGGTGACCTTGTCGGCAATCTTGCCGACAAAGCCCATGTCGTGCTCGACCACCATCAGCGTGTGCTTGTTCGCGAGTTCCAGGAACAGCTCGGCCGTGGCATCGGTTTCGGCATCGGTCATCCCGGCCACCGGCTCGTCGAGCAGCAACAGCAGCGGCTCCTGCATCAGCAGCATGCCGATCTCCAACCACTGTTTCTGGCCGTGCGAGAGCAGCCCGGCCGGGCGCAGGTATTCGTTTTTCAGGCGGATGCGCTGCAGCGTGGCGTCGATGCGGTCACGCTCTTCGCCACTTAACCGAGCCTTCAGGCTGGCCCAGACCGATTTCTGCGTCTTCATCGCCAGTTCGAGGTTGTCGTAGACGCTCATCGCCTCGAACACGGTCGGTTTCTGGAACTTGCGCCCGATGCCGGCCTGCGCGATCTGCGGCTCGGTCATGCGGGTCAGATCGAGCGTCTGGCCGAAAAACGCCGTGCCGCTGTCTGGCCGGGTCTTGCCGGTGATCACGTCCATCATCGTGGTCTTTCCTGCGCCGTTGGGGCCGATAATGCAGCGCAGCTCGCCCTGACCGATGTAGAGCGTCAGCTTGTTGAGTGCCCGGAAACCGTCGAAGGAAACGGTGATGTCTTCCAGGTAAAGCATCTGGCCATGGCTGACATCGAGCCCCGGCTGCAGCACGCGCGCGCCACCGGCGTCCCCGGACGCCCCGCCATCGAAAGGATGAATCGTTGCGCTCATTTGATCCCCCGCAGTTTGGCAATCAGGCCCAGCACGCCGTTAGGCAGGAAGAGCGTGACGCCGATGAACAACGCGCCCAGAAAGAACAGCCAGTATTCGGCAAAGGCCACGGTGAACCAGCTCTTGGCGCCGTTGACCAGTGCCGCGCCGATCAAGGGGCCGACCAGTGTGCCGCGCCCGCCGACCGCGACCCAGATCGCCATTTCGATCGAATTGGCCGCGCTCATTTCACCGGGGTTGATGATGCCGACCTGCGGCACGTACAGCGCGCCGGCCAGCCCGCAGATCATGGCCGAGATCACCCAGACAAACAGCTTGAAACCGAACGGGTTGTAGCCGCAGAACATCACACGCGATTCGGCATCGCGGATCGCGGTCAGCACCCGGCCATATTTGGAGCGCACCAGCTTGATCGCAAACCACAGGCTCGCCGCCAGCAGCGCGCCGGTCAGCAGGAACAGCACGGCGCGGGTAGCGGGCGCGGCGATCGGGAAACCCAGGATGCGTTTGAAATCGGTAAAGCCGTTGTTGCCGCCAAAGCCGGTTTCGTTGCGAAAGAACAGCAGCATCGCGGCATAGGTCAGCGCCTGGGTGATGATCGAGAAATACACGCCCTTGATGCGGCTCTTGAAGGCAAAGTAGCCGAACACCAGCGCCAGCAGGCCCGGCACCGCGACCACGAGGAACAGCGCCCAGAGGAAATGGCTGGAACCCACCCAGTACCAGGGCAGCTCTTTCCAGTCGAGAAAGACCATGAAATCGGGCAGATCGGATTGATAGTTACCTTCCCGGCCAATCGATCGCATCAGATACATGCCCATGGCATAGCCGCCGAGCGCGAAATACAGCCCGTGGCCCAGGCTCAACATGCCGCCGACACCCCAAACCAGATCGAGCGCCAGCGCTGCGATCATGTAGCACATGATCTTGCCTGCCAGCGACAGCGTAAACGCGGACACATGCAGCGCATGGCCTTCGGGGAACAGCGCATGCCCGGCGGGCAAACCCACCAGCAACAGTCCGACCAGAACCAGCAGCGCCATGCGCAACCAGAGCGGCAAGCCCTGCCAGAGTTGGAAAGAAATCGGTGTTGTCATGCGTTGCGCCTCACTCAACAGCGCGGCCCTTGAGGGCAAAGAGCCCCATCGGCCGTTTCTGGATAAAGAGAATGATGAAAACCAGGATGACGATCTTGCCCAGCACCGCGCCAATCGAGGGCTCAAGCACCTTGTTGACCACCCCCAGCCCCAGCGCTGCGATCACCGAGCCCGCCAGCTGCCCTACCCCGCCCAGCACCACCACCATGAAACTATCGATGATGTAGCTCTGGCCCAGATCCGGGCCGACGTTGCCGATCTGGGTCAGCGCCACGCCTGCCAGCCCGGCAATGCCGGACCCCAGGCCAAAGGCCAGCATATCGACCCGGCCGGTCGGCACGCCCACGCAATCGGCCATGCGGCGGTTCTGCGTCACGGCGCGCACAAAGAGCCCCAGACGCGTCTTGTTGAGCAAGAGCCAGGTCAGCACCAGCACCGCGGCGGCAAAGGCGATGATGATCATGCGGTTGAACGGCAGCGTCAGCGCGGCGGTCACCTGCCAGCCGCCAGACATCCAGGACGGGTTGGCCACCTCGACGTTCTGCGCGCCGAACAGCACACGGATCGCCTGGATCAGGAACAGGCTGATCCCCCAGGTGGCGAGCAAGGTTTCCAGCGGACGGCCATACAGATGGCGGATCACCAGCCGTTCCAGTGCAATGCCGACCAGCCCCGAGACGACAAAGGCCACCGGCAGCGCCGCGAGCAGATACCAGTCGGTGAGGCCCGGCAGGTGCTGACGGAACACGCCCTGCACCGTGAAAGTGGCATACGCGCCGATCATCAACAGCTCGCCATGCGCCATATTGATCACGCCGAGCAAACCGTAGGTGATCGCAAGACCCAGCGCGGCCAGCAGCAGGATCGAACCGAGCGATAGCCCGCTGAAGGCGTGGCCGGCGAACTCCTGCCACACCAGGCGGTGCTTGATCGCTTGCAGCGCCTTGGCCGCCTCGGTGCGCACCACCGGATCGGCTTCTGTCCCGGCGCGTGTCAGCGGTTCGATGCGCGATTTGATCGACGGATCGTTACTCGCCGCCAAGGATTGCAGCGCGGCGATACGCACTTTCGGATCGGCATGCGCGAGGCGCATATTGGCCGCGAGCAGGCTCAGTTGGTTCTTGAGCCCCGCGTTGCTTTCAGCCACCAGTTGCTTTTCCACCAACGGCAGCAACGCCGGGTTGGCGGCATCCTGCAGGGTTTGCACCGCCGCCTTGCGGGTGGCCAGATCCGACGCGGAAATTTTCGTTGCAGACAACGCCACATCCAGCGCGTTGCGCACCCGGTTGTTCAGCGGCACGGCATCCAGCGTGCCGGCATCGACCTTCACCGGCGATCCGGTTTCGGCATCGACCACGCCCGCATCGGTCTGCAAATAGGCACGGCCGTTGGTATCGCCCAGCAGCTTGCCGTCCTGCAATGCCTGCAACAGCGTGAGCAGCTCCGGCGTCGGGTTGGCTGCCCATTGCTCGATCAGCTCGGCCCGCGTGCTGTTATCGGCCGCGACCAAGTCGCTGGGCTGCCCGGCCTGCGCCGACAAGGGCAAGACCAGACAGCAGAGGCTCAGGATTCGTATCAGCACCATGCGAATCGGCATGTTGCATCTCCAGTAAAACCCACCGAGACCGGTGGGATATTCACAAAAACCATTACAGTAAACAGTCGTCATCCCGGCGAAGGTGACCGAAGGGAATGCAGAGCCCGGGATCCAGACTGCAGCCAAAACCCTGGATCCCGGCCTTCGCCGGGATGACGTCGGATTTTTTGCATTAAGTAAACGGCATTACGCATCGCAAGCAGTCACTTGGGCGACTCGAGCACCGCGCGACAAAGAGTTCGCCACGCGCAGCCGCTCAAAATCGCTCAGTAGCCGTCGCGAGCCCGTTCAGGACAAGAAGGCCGCACCGCAGGGGCCGGAATGGACACACAGTCCATGAGGACCCCGAGGAGCGCCCGCCGCAGTCATGGACGGGCGCAGCAGGCTAATGCGCGATTTTTACTTGCCGGTCATCTTGGTCGGCGTGTCACCCTTCTTCTCGTTACCTGCAATGAACGGGCTCCAGGGATTGGCACGCACCGGCGCCTTGGTCTGCCACACCACCGAGAACTGGCCGTTCGGCTGCACTTCACCGATCATCACCGGCTTGTGCAGGTGGTGGTTCTTCTCGTCCATCTTCAGGGTGAAGCCGCTCGGCGCCTTGAAGGTCTGGCCGGCCATCGCCGCCGCCACCTTGGTCGGATCGGTGGTCTTGGCCTTGGCCACGGCCTGTGCCCACATGTGGATGCCGACATAGGTGGCTTCCATCGGATCGTTGGTCACGAACTTGTCCGCGCCCGGCAGCTTCTTGGCCACGGCGTAGGCTTTCCACTTCTTCACCCAATCGGTATTGACCGGGTTCTTCACCGACTGGAAGTAGTTCCAGGCTGCGAGGTGGCCGAGCAGCGGCTTGGTGTCGATGCCCTTCAGCTCCTCTTCACCGACCGAAAACGCCACCACCGGCACATCGGTCGCCTTCAGGCCGGCATTGCCCAGTTCCTTGTAGAACGGTACGTTGGAATCGCCATTGATGGTCGAGATCACCGCGGTCTTCTTGCCCTCAGAGGAGAACTTCTTGATCTTGGCGATAATGGTCTGGTAATCGCTGTGGCCGAACGGCGTGTAGTCTTCCATGATGTCGGCATCGGCCACGCCCTTGGATTTCAGGAAGGCGCGCAGGATCTTGTTGGTGGTGCGCGGATACACGTAATCGGTGCCGAGCAGCACGAAGCGCTTGGCCGAACCGCCATCCTTGCTCATCAGGTATTCCACCGCCGGGATCGCCTGCTGGTTCGGCGCGGCGCCGGTGTAGAACACGTTGGGCGAAAGCTCTTCGCCTTCATACTGCACCGGGTAGAACAACAGGCCATTCAACTCCTCGAACACCGGCAGCACCGACTTGCGCGAAACCGAAGTCCAGCAGCCGAAGGTCACGGCCACCTTGTCCTGGGTGAGCAACTGGCGGGCCTTTTCGGCGAACAGCGGCCAGTTCGAGGCAGGATCGACCACCACCGGTTCGAGCTTCTTGCCCAGCACACCACCCTTGGCGTTGATTTCGTCGATGGTGAACAGCGCCATGTCTTTCAGCGAAGTCTCGGAAATGGCCATGGTGCCGGACAGCGAATGCAGGATGCCGACCTTGATGGTATCGGCGGCGAACACGGCGGAACTCATGCCGGCCAGGGCCAGCGAGGCGGCGATCACGCCGACTTTCAGAAATTTGCGACGGGTAGACATGCTCAGGCTCCTTGTAGATGGCGAAGTAGTTCTTGATGACTACGGGGACCAGATTAAGGAGTCGCGCGTTTTCCCGGAATACGTCAGATGACGTAGGCGAGGGGCAATGCGCGATGGGATTACGCGGCAAGGAAAGGCGCAAATACCCATGCCTATCATTCGTTGAGAGTTGCGAGACAGGCAGCGCTGTGCCCCAAAGCAAGTCCATTGGGAGGGCACACCGAATCGGCGAATCAAATGAGTAGCGGGATAGAAAAGTGACATATTGTTCCGTCTGCGAAAATTACAAATCCGAAAAAATACAATTAATGTAATTAATTTTGTCAGTAATTACTGATAAATGCTTCCATTTCGCATCGCAACATCAGACCGTTTATCCACACTAACAATTACAGCATCCTTGCTTTTTTATTTTTCTCGCTATGCTTTCAAATATGCGGTTGGTTATTGCCATCAACAAGCATGGGAGGAAATCATGGACGGAGGTGGAAGCATAGGAAGTGTGGGCGCCATCGGAGGCGCCGCGATCATGGGTCCTGTCGGGGGCATTACCTCCCTTGGAGCAGCCCCCGCGGTGGTTGCCCCGCCAATCAGCGCCGCGCCTGCCGTGGCGCCGAGCCCGGCCAGCGTGGAATCCATTTCCACCACGGCACGTGCCGCGCTAAGTAGCGAAGTCTCTTCCGTAGCGACTTCCGCATCTTCAGCCAGCGCCGCCGCTGCCTCGCCGTACCAGATCAATATCGTGGCCAATGCCAGTGACTTGCAAGATGTCTACAGAAATCTGGAACTGGACGTCCTCGACATAAACAAGATGGACGAACTCGTTGCCGCGCTGTTGCTGGCGCTGCTCATTCGCCATCACAACAAAGAATGATCTGGCGATGATAGGCGCCGTCGATTCGGTCACCATACAGCGAGCCCTGCGCCACCCCCGCGTGGTGCAGCTGGCGGCCAGCCTGGATATCGACCTGCAAGACACAGAGAATCAGAATTCCCTGCGGGTTACAGCGCAAGCCTTGCTGCACAAAACCGCGCTGGAACGCCTGACGCAACAACGGGCCACGGTTCCAGACTTGTCCACCGTTCAAGGCATCTCTCCTTCTGCCCACCGGGCTATCGTGGCTTACCTGGAAATAGCCCAGATGTGATTGGGGCTGGAAACCTTCGGACGAATTGCCACTACAACTTGGCTACGAAGAAAGCCCAATGGTAGGGTGGGTTCAAAGCGAAGCGTAACCCACCAAATCATAATTGCCGAAGGCTAAATAAAGATCCACCGCAACCCATTGAAACGGGTTTGAATTTCAAGCGTTGTCCGTGTGGATCAATGAGCCGCCCCATGACGCTGCACATCCGGCGCACTGCGCTCCGCTTCGAGTGCGCCTTACGGCCTTGCACTCCGAAAGAAATCTCTTTGGGGACGCACCGAATCAGCGGTTCAAATGAATAATGGGGATACGAAGTATTGTTCCGCGTGCGCAAATCCTGATTTGCGCACCCTACAGGACTTTTGTTCCAGAGTGACAAGCAAGGAAGGCATTTGTAGGGCGTCAATGAGCAACGCGAATTGCGCCGGATGTGGAGCGATCAACATTTTACATACGGCGCAATGCGCTGCGCTTATTGCGCCCTACGCGCTGTGTTAGCTTAATACGTTTCAATTCTTAGCTTGGTGTTGCAGTACTCAGATGCGCCCATTAAATCTGGGAATAGGGTTGAGTGATTGATGTTCATTCGATTGAGGTATTTTAGGCAATCTTTAATGTTTGTTGTTGGTGTTGTTATTTTTATTAAATGTGCATGTTTATCGTCATTGTTGAAGTTTTTGAACCAGCTTTCTAGGTCCATATTGTTCGGTCCGCGAGTAAAAAGCCCCCGTTGACTTACAAGTCGACTGTTTTCATCACTCATGGGTCTTATTATTTTAACTGTTGGTTTCTGTCTGTTAATTAATTTGACGGTGCTGTCCTTTTTGATTTTATTGCTAATTATCTCAATTGATGATTGCCCCACAGCAAAAATTGAAATCTCTTTTGTTTTCTCTTTTTCTGCAATAGTTGCCGCAAAATAGAGAGCTACAAATGGTGACTCACTCCAGTCAAGTAAAGGCGTGGCTAAGCCATGATGTTGACCAAGCGCCCACCAATCGTTTTCGTCTGAAATACCTGGCGGGGTTGGGCCTCGCCTACCTCTTGTTGCAAATTTAAATGATTCGAGGTGCGCTATTCTTTTTGGTGAGTCTGGATCTTTTATTATTCTATCCAGGGTTGGCTCTAATTTCCAAGAGCTATTGCCGTGTCCACGGTATATGTATGTTGTATATTCGAGCATTTCTTGGTTTATATACTCAGGGAAATATTTCCAGGAACTTAATTTCACCTCTAGATAGCCATTTTGATGAGTAGCTATCCATCTTGGTCTTCGGGGCATAATAATCGTCCATGCAAATTTATGATGAGCCTAACGTGATTTAGACACCAATCGGTGTCTAAAAATATAAAATATCCCTATCGCCAAACAAAATAAAACGACAAATTGACCGTGTAATTATTCAATATTCTTGCAATTACCCGCTGGTTTCGCTCTCGTCCACGCAGGGAAAGCACAACATACTGAACCGAAGATTACACTGATTATGCACCATCTTAAATAACCGATCTGGTCGTTTCCTACCCTCGTCTTCCCTTCTCCGCCGCCATCGCCGCCGCCGTCCGGGTTTCCACGCCCAGTTTCTCGAACACATGCTCCAGGTGCTTGTTCACCGTGCGCGGGCTCATTTGCAGGATGTCGGCGATGTCGCGGTTGGTCTTGCCCAGGCTCAGCCAGTGCAGCACTTCGGCTTCGCGGCGCGTCAGGTTGAATGAGGCCTGCAGGGTTTCGATTGCCACAGCATCGTTTTCCTCGCGCAAGACCACCAGCCATTCATCGTCGCCGGTCTGGTCGTGGAAGCTGGCCAGCAGACGCTTGCCTTCTTCGGCCAGCAGCAATCCCGGTACTTCGCGGCTTTCGCGGCGCGCATGATCGGCCTGGTGCACCCATTCCAGCAGGCGCGGCGGGGCGAATTCGCCATGCGGGCCGAACCAGGTTTCGAGCAGTTGCCTGGCCAAGGGCGTGCGCCAGGTGAGCTTGCCGCTGGCCGCGGCGATGGCGACCGTAGCCTGGCCGAAGGCATCGAGCGCGCTGCGCGCCTGCTTCATCTGGCGGGCGCTGTGCATGTGCGCGGCGATGCGCGCCAGCACTTCCTGCGGCTTGATCGGCTTGGTCACGTAATCGGCGCCGCCGGCGGCAAAGGCGGCGACCACGTGTTCAGTTTCGGTCAGCCCGGTCATGAACACGATGGGGATGGCCTGCGTGGAAAAATCGGCTTTCAGCCGGCGGGCGACTTCGAAGCCGTCCATGCCCGGCATCATGGCATCGAGCAGCACCACATCCGGCAGGCTGAGCCGGGCGCGATGCAGGGCCGATTCGCCGTCGGTGGCCACCAGCACGGTGTAGCCGACCTGGTCCAGCGCGTCGTAGAGCAGCGCAAGGTTGTCCGGCACATCGTCCACGGCCAGCACGATGCCCTGTTGGCGTTCAGTCATAGCTTCCCCTTGCGGATGATTTCGCGCAGCGCATCGAGCTGGAACCGGCTCACCAATTCACGCGCCAAGCGCACGAACTCGGCATAGCTTGGGTCAAGCTGCTCGATCCGATCCAGCGCCTCGCGGATGCCGCGCACATAACCCAGCTCCAGCACCGAGTTCAGCGCCTGCAACTCGTCGGCGGACGGGCAGAGCCACGTCGATACTTCCGGCGGTTCCGCCTTGGCCGGCAACAGCGGGACCGGCGCACTTACCCATTCCAGCCCCAGCCGTTCGCCGATCCAGACCAGCAATTCCTCGACTTTCAGCGGTTTCAGGATGAAATCCTCGGTGGCGATGCCCACATCGTTGTCCTGCCCCTTCTCGAAGGCATTGGCGGAAATGATCGCCACCTTGGCATCGCTCAATCCTTGCTCGCGGATGCGGCGCAGCGTTTCCCATCCATCGATGCCCGGCATGGCCAAATCCATGAAGATCAGGTGCGGCTGGAATTGCGGCAGCAGCGCCAGACACTCCAGTCCCGATGCGGCCTCTTCCAGCTGGAAACCGAGTGGCGCCAGCACGCTCACCAGCATCTCGCGGTCGACCCGTTCGTTGTCCACCACCAGAATTCGCCGGCGCGCGCCGGTATAGCCGATGCGGGTGGAGCGCGGCAAGGCGGCTTCCGCCTGTGCACCATGCACTTGCGGCAGGTACAGGCGCACCGTGAACACGCTGCCGCTGCCCTCGCTAGCCACGCGCATTTCGCCGCCCATCAGATCGGTCAGCATCTTGGCGATGGTCAGGCCCAGCCCGGTGCCGGTGGTGCCGCCACGGGCCGCGCCGCCGCGCTCGAACGGCTCGAAGATGCGCTGCATATCCGCAGCGAGAATGCCAGGCCCGGTGTCGTGCACTTCGAACACCGCCATCTCGCGCAGATAGGCCAGCTTGAAGGTCACGCCGCCGCTCTGGGTGTATTTCACCGCGTTGCCCAGGAGGTTGATCAGGATCTGGCGCAGGCGTTTCTCGTCGGCGCGCACCACGGCAGGCAGTTCTGACGAGGGCTGGTAGACGAAATCCAGCCCCTTGTTGCGCGCCTGCAGCTCGAACATGGCGACGATCTGCTGGATAAAGCCGGCGAAATCCAGCGCCTTGATATCGAGCGTGAGCTTGCCGCTTTCGATGCGCGCAATATCGATCGTGCCTTCGATCACCGACAAAAGATGGTCGCCGCTGCGCCGGATCACCTGGATGGCCTGCTGGCGCGAAGGCGGGATGCTGGCATCGCCATCGAGTATCTGCGCGTAACCGAGGATGGAATTCAACGGCGTGCGCAGCTCGTGGCTGATGGCCGAGATATAGCGGCTTTTGGCCTGGTTGGCCTGCTCGGCCACCTGCCGGGCATGCTGCAGCAACTCGTCGGTACGCCGGTGCGAATCGATTTCCCGCATCAGGAGCTGGGTCTGGCGGTTCGATTCCTCCTGCGCCACCTGGCGGCTCTTGTGGGTCAGCACCATCCACCAGGCCACCACGCTGGCCACCAGTACCAGTGCGGCGAAAACGCGGCCAAAGATATCGCCCAGATGCGCACCGGCCTGCACCTGCGTCTTGATCTCCAGGTAATACAGCATGCCCAAGAGCAGCATCAGGAACGGGACAATGCACGCCATCAGCAACAGGTAATGGCCGAGTCCGCGCGAAAGGAAAGGCAGGATGCGGCTGGGCAGCAGCCGGGCCAGCAGCCCCGCCCACTGCACGGAAAGCCGCGCCTGCGGCCGGCACTGGTCGTCGCAGCGCGCATCGAGCGTGCAGCAGAGCGAGCAGATCGGCCCCAGGTACGCCGGGCAATGCGCCATGTCTTCCGCTTCGTATTCGCGCTCGCAGACCACGCAGTGATGCAGCGTGCCATCGAACGGCGCCGAACCGCGCGCCAGGTAATAGCGGCCCTGGGTCAGCCAGGCAAGCAGCGGCGAAGTCGCCAGCGCGGTGCCGATCGCCAGGAACGGCGCAAACGGCTTGAGCGCCGTACCCAGCAGCCCGACATGCGCCGAGACCGACAGGATGGACGCCAGCGCCATCGCGCCCACGCCCACCGGGTTGATGTCGTAAAGATGGCTGCGCTTGAACTCGATGCCCGGCGGCGAGAGCTTGAGCGGCTTGTTGATCACCAGATCGGCCACCACGGCCATGATCCAGGAGATCGCGATATTGGAATACAGCCCCAGCACCTGGCTCAGCGCCTGGAAGACTTCCAGCTCCATCAGCATCAGCGCGATCAGCGTGTTGAACACCACCCACACCACGCGGCCCGGATGGCTGTGGGTCAGGCGCGAAAAGAAGTTCGACCAGGCGAGCGAACCGGCATAGGCATTGGTCACGTTGATCTTAAGCTGGGAAATGATCACGAAAACCACGGTCAGCGCCACCGCCCAGCCCCCACCCGGCAACGCCTGCGCGAAACCGATCAGGTACATCTGGTTGGGGTCCACCGCCCGCTCAATCGGTACTGCGGCACGGATCGCAAGCCACGCCAGCAGCGCGCCGCCCAGCATCTTGGCGACCCCTGGCATCAGCCAGCCCACGCCGCCCAGCAATGTGGCGGCATGCCAGCGCAGGCGGGTGGCATCGGTGCGGCGCGGCATGAAGCGCAGGTAATCGGCCTGCTCGCCCATCTGGGTGATCAGCGCGATGCCCACGGTAAATGCGGTGCCAAACAGCGGCAGATCGAACCCCGCCGCGCCATTGACGCCCCCGTACTGCCAGATGCCGGCCAGCGCCGGTCCCTGGTGCCAGAACACAAAGCCGTAGGGCAGCACCAGCAGGCAAAGCCAGAGCGGCTGGGTCCAGCTCTGCAGGCGGCTGATCACGGTAATGCCGTGCATCACCAGCGGCAGCACCACCAGTGCGCACAGCAGATAGCCCCAAGCGGGTGGAATGCCCAGCCCCAGCTCCAGCGCATAAGCCATGACTGCGGCTTCGAGCGCGAAGAAGATGAAGGTGAACGAGGCATACACCAGCGACGAAATCGTCGAGCCGATATAGCCAAAACCGGCGCCACGCGTGAGCAAGTCCATATCCACGCCGAAACGCGCGGCGTAGACGCTGATCGGCCAGCCCGCCAGAAAAATCACCAGACACGATGCCAGAATCGCCCAGAACGCATTCAGAAAACCGGCCTGCACCATCATGGCCGCGCCCACCGCTTCGAGCACCAGGAACGATGCCGCGCCACCGATCGCAGTATTGGCCACTTGCCAGATCGTCCAGCGTCGGAACGCGCGCGGGGTATAGCGCAGGGCGAAATCCTCCAGCGTTTCGCTGGCCACCCAGGCGTTGTAATCGCGGCGAACCTTGATGATGCGCTGCACCGGTTGTTTGTCTGCGGCGTTCAAGACAACCTGCCGTATTGCGTCATTCGCCCATGCAGGGGGTACTGGTTCATATTGCCTGCCCCGTTGGTCTAAGAACTAGAACAAGGCAAACGCCATGCCAAACCAAAGACACTCGATCAAGCCGCCATTTTGTGCATCCCTGCCGACCCAGTCAGCCAAGACGGTGCATGGCGCGCGCCATAACGGTGCACAGTGCAAAGTCCACCTCCGCCTGAGCGCGACCGATCAAGAAACTGAAAACTGTGCGAGATGAGCGACGGTGCGGTAAAATCGCCGCCTTCGCCCGGGTGGTGAAATTGGTAGACACAAGAGACTTAAAATCTCTCGGCGCAAGCTGTACCGGTTCGATCCCGGTCCCGGGCACCAGACACATCAACAAATCAGCAAGTTACGCATATTTCCCATATGGGTAACCGCAAAAACAAAGCCCCGACTCTCGCCGGGGCCTGTTGCACGGATCACCGGACCAGGGTGGTTGCAACCCAGTCAGCATAGCAGATCAAACCGGGATAGCACCTGCGCATATCCCGCATATGGCCAGCACAGTGTTGCAAGCGCTAAACCCCCTGCGCAAAACAAAAGCCCGCTTTCGCGGGCTTTTCCATATTCAGCGGCAGATCAGCGTTGAATCGGCGCCTTGGGCGGCAGGAACAACGCGGCGATCTGCTGCGGGCGCTTGGGCAGCGGCGGCAGCTGAGGTGTTTCAACCTGCACATCGCCCATCAAGGCCGGCCCCGAGCGGGGGCGCGTCGGCGGCGGCAGCGCATGCGTTCCGGGCGAGAAGCCGGGAACCGGAACCAGCTGCAGGTCTTTCTTGATCAGCTTCTTGATCGCTTCGAAATACTTGTCGTCTTCCGGCGTGACGAAGGAAATCGCCACGCCGCTGGCGCCTGCCCGACCGGTGCGGCCGATGCGGTGCACGTAGTCCTCGGCGTTGTGCGGCAGATCGTAATTCACCACATAAGGCAGATCGTTGATATCGAGCCCGCGTGCAGCCACGTCGGTCGCTACCAGCACCTGCACCTTGCCATCCTTGAACGCGGCCAGCGTTTCCATCCGTGCGGACTGCAGGCGGTCGCCGTGGATCGCTTCGACCGAGAAACGCTCGCGCTTCAGGTCGCGCGCCAGCTGGTCGGCGCCCTGCTTGGTACGGCAGAAGGCAATGACCTGCGTCATGCCGTGGGTGCGGATCAGGTGCGCCAGCAGTTTTTGCTTGCGGTGGCTTTCCACCGGGTGCAGCTCCTGCTTGACCATTTCATTGGTCGCGTTCTGCCGGGCCACCTCGATGGTTTCCGGGTTATTCAGGAATTCAGCCGCCAGCTTCTTGATCTCGGGCGAGAACGTGGCCGAGAACATCAGGGTTTGCTTGCGGTTGGTCAGCAGATCGAGGATGCGGCGGATATCCGGGATAAAGCCCATGTCGAGCATGCGGTCGGCTTCATCGAGCACCAGGATTTCGACCTGGCCGAGCGAAATGGTCTTTTGCTGCACATGGTCCAGCAGGCGGCCCGGGGTGGCGACCACGATTTCCACGCCACCGCGCAGGATCTTGCTCTGCTCTTCCATGTTCACGCCGCCGAAAACCATCGTCGAGCGCAACGCTAGTTGCTTGCCGTAGGTGGTGACGCTGGCGGAAACCTGGTCGGCCAGTTCGCGCGTCGGGGTCAGGATCAACGCCCGCACCGGATGGCGCGCCGGAGATACGCTGTTGCTCGCCATCGGCGCCAGCTTGGTCAGGATCGGCAGGGTAAACGCAGCGGTCTTGCCCGTACCCGTTTGTGCGGCACCGAGCACATCGCGCCCGGCCAGTACTACGGGAATGGCTTTCGCCTGGATCGGAGTGGGATTTTCGTAGCCTTGATCGGCAACCGCCTTGAGCACTTCCGGGGCAAGCCCAAGATCGGCAAAACTCATGTTCATTCAATTCCTTGCATAAATAACGCCAGCCCGACATACAGGGCTGCTGGAAGACCGGGATTCTACACCAAGCGGGAATTGCTCATACCATAAATCGCCAATCAGCTAAACTAGCGTCATCCGCCAATCAAGGTTCCACCATGTTCGACCAAGCATCCCAACACCTTTTCACCGTCCGCGACCTGCTGCGTTTTGGCGTCAGCCGCTTCAACGAAGCCCGCCTGCATTTTGGCCACGGTTGCACCAATGCCCACGACGAAGCCGCTTACCTGATCCTGCACGCGCTGCATCTGCCGCATGACGAACTCGATCCATACCTCGATGCGCACCTGCTGCCGCAGGAAGCCAAAGCCGCGCTGGCGCTGATCCGCGAACGCGTCGAGACCCGCAAACCCGCGCCTTACCTGACGCACGAAGCCTGGCTCGGCGACTACCGCTTCTATGTGGACGAACGCGTGATCGTGCCGCGCTCGTTCATCGCCGAAATCATGCTGAACGACGGCCTGGCGCCGTGGATCGAATACCCGGAACTGGTTCACCGCGCGCTGGATCTTTGCACCGGCTCGGGCTGCCTCGCGATCCTGGCCGCGCACCACTTCCCGGATGCCAGCGTCGATGCGGTGGATATCTCGCACGATGCACTCGATGTCGCGCAGATCAATGTCGGTGAGTATGGCCTGGATGAGCGGGTGCGTTTGCTGCAATCGGACGTATTTGCCGCCGTGGAAGGCGAGAAATATGACCTGATCATCTCCAACCCGCCGTATGTCGATGCCCCCTCGGTCGCGGCACTGCCGCAGGAATACCGGCATGAGCCGCCCGAATCGCTCGGCAGCGGCGACGATGGCCTGGATGTGACCCGCATCATTCTCGAACGCGCAACCGAATTCCTCAATCCGTTCGGCGTGCTGGTGGTGGAAATCGGCCACAACCGCGACGTGCTCGAAGCCAACTACCCGCAACTGCCGTTCGTATGGCTCGAAACCGCCTCGGGCGACGGCTTTGTTTTTCTGCTGACGCGGGAAATGCTGGCCGAAGCCGGCTTCTGAGCCTGTAAATGCAAAAGCAGGCGAGCGAACCAAAGCAGCTTGCAGGAGGATGCCGTCAGATGACAGCAAAGCACCCGCTAAAGTTTAGTGAGTATGTGACCTGGGAGCGCATTTCACGGAATTCCGACCGATGCGGAGAAATGCGCAGCCAGGCTCAGGCTTTCATCAATAATCGGTGTAGCCCTTTTCTCCCGGCGTGTAGAAGGTTGCGAAATCGGGCGCCACAAGCTCCTGACCCAATTTAAGCTTGGATACCAGATCCGGGTTTGAGATGAACGGGCGACCGAAAGCCACCAGGTCGCCACGCTGCGCGTCGAGATCGGCATCGGCTCGCGCGACATCATAGCCACCGGAAAGAATGTAGTGTCCTTTGAACGCGGCACGGATCTTGGCTTTCAATTCGGGACTGACTTCCGGAGCCCCCATGGCGCTGTGATCCACGACATGGATGTAGAGCAGGCCGAGCGCATTCAACCCGTCGATCAACCGCAAGTACACAGCATCCATTTCTGCATCCGGCACCTGAGCATTGAATACACCGTAAGGCGAAATCCGCATACCCACGCGCTCGGCACCAATGGCGGCGGCCGTTGCCTTGGCGACTTCGACGGCGAAGCGGGTGCGGTTTTCGACGTTGCCGCCCCAGCGGTCGTTTCGCTGATTGGATGCAGTGTTGAGGAACTGATCGATCAGATAGCCATTCGCAGCGTGCAGCTCGACGCCGTCGAAACCTGCTTGCATGGCCAGTTTGGCCGATGCCGCATATTCGGCGATGCTCTGTGCAATGTCCGCCTCGCTCATTTCGTGAGGCACAGGATATGGTTGCATCCCGTCTGCATCGGTCCACATCTCTTCCGGAACGGCGACCGCAGAAGGCGCCAGAACTTTGGCTCCGACCGGCATGTTCGAGGGATGGCTGACACGCCCGGTGTGCATCAATTGCACAAAAATCCGGCCACCGGTTTGATGGACGCCATCAGTCACGCGTCGCCAGCCCGCCACCTGTTCGTCGTTGAACAGTCCGGGAATGCGCGCATAGCCCAGGCCGTTCGGTGAAGGCGAGGTTCCTTCGGTAATGATCAGTCCGGCATCCGCACGCAGGCGGTAATACTGTTCCATCAGGGTGTTGGGCACGTTCCCGATGGCGCGGCTACGCGTCAGCGGCGCCATGACGATGCGATTTTTCAGCGACAAGTCGCCGAGTTGGGTGGGGGTAAATAGCGTGCTGCGCATAAAAATTCTCCAGGATTATTATGTGGATCTGAATGAAGGGCGACTCGCCCTTCTTCGGTCAAAGCACAAGAAGTCGTGGTGCGGGCTTGCCGGTTTGCATCGCGGCGAAGAGATCGGACCGCGCCGTGTCGTATTGCTCCCAGAGACCGATGTCAGCCATGGACGGCAAAGTGACCGACTCGCCTTGGTCGAAACCGGCCAACGCGGCATCGACCAAATGCTCGACAGACATCACCGATTCTGGCGCCAATGCGGCCAGCGGTACGCCTGAGATATCCCAAAGATCGGTAGCTGTAGCGGCAGGCAGCACCACTTGAATCCTGATGCCGGTATTCGCGAGTTCCTGCTGCAGACCACGACTGAAATTGAGCACGAAACCCTTGGTGCCGCTGTATACGGCGCTCACCGGCAGCGCATGAAGCGCCAATGCCGAGGCAATATTGATGATGACGCCTTCGTTGCGTTTCTTGAACGCGGGCAGTACGGCATGTGTCAGGCGCGTCAGGGCAGTGATGTTCAACGCGATCTGTGACAGCGAGTCTTTCATCGACGTCTCGGCAACAGGGCTCAGCCTGGCAATGCCGGCGTTGTTGACCAATATCCGGATTGCGGGATTGCCCGCGAGAACGCTTTCCAAGCGCGCGAGGTCGTCCTCCTGCTCCAGATCGGCCACGAGCGTTTCGGCCTTGATGCCGTATGCCTGCTCTAGTTGCGCGGCGAGATTCTGCAGACGCTCGCCGCGCCTCGCGACGAGCAGGAGGTCAAAGCCGCGCCGCGCGAGACGATCGGCGTAGATGGATCCGATGCCGGAAGAAGCACCGGTGATAACAGCGATTTTTGTAGATGGGGTCATGGTTTTGTGTCCTAAAAGTTGATGGCCTGACTTGGCCGGTTTACTGCCAGTTAATTCCGTGTTCATCACATTCTGATCACGACTTTTCCTTTGGCATGGCCCTGGGCAAGGTATGCAAGTGCTTCCTTTGCTTGCTCAAAAGGAAACACCTTGTCGATCACAGGCTGGATATGCCCTGCCTCGAGGAGTTCGCCTATTTCGGCAAGTTGAGCGCCATCGGGGCGCGCAAAGAGAAATGAGTAAGTGACGTCCCGCTTTTTCGCGAGGCGCATGATCTTGCGGCTCATCAAGCCGAACACGAAGGTCAGGATGAAGTTGAGCCGTCGCGCCCGAGCGAATGCCGCGTCCAGCGGCCCGACCAGAGAAACGATCGTGCCCCCCGGCTTGAGGATGTCGAGGGATTTCTCGATCGCGTCACCCCTGATCGTGCCAAGTACCGCGTCGTAGCCGCGCAGCACTTTCTCGAACTCCTGCTTCTTGTAATCGACTACCTCATCGGCGCCCAGGCTGCGCACCAGATCGACATTGCCGGTACTGGTGGTCGTTCCCACCTTGGCGCCAAAGTGCCTTGCCAGTTGGATCGCAAACGTGCCAATGCCGCCGGCCCCCGCCGGGATGAATACCTTCTGCCCGGCCCGAAGATTTACCCGCTCCTTCAGCGCTTGCCAGGAGGTGAGCCCGACCATCGGGATCGATGCCGCCTGCACGAAGTCCAGATTGGCCGGTTTCAGCGCGGCAAGGCGCTCCGGCACCACCGCGAACTCGGCGATAGCGCCCGTACCCAGGTCGAAGATGTTGGCGAAGACGGCATCGCCTGGCTTGAAACGGGTCACGCTACTGCCGACCTCCGTCACGACGCCGGCCAGATCGCTGCCCAGCGTGGCGGGAAGCTGGAAATGCAGGACCGGTTTGAATATCCCGGTCGGGATCATGTTGTCGACCGGGTTCACGCTCGCAGCGTGGACTTGAACAAGCATTTCGTCGGCCTTCAGCGTGGGGCGGGGCACGTCGGCGAACCCGATTT
>JAGTRM010000054.1 GCA_018261735.1 Pseudomonadota bacterium | reverse complement strand
GTGTTCCGTCCTTGGGGCAGCTACGAAGGGGTGGATGCCGGCGATCGCTTCCAGGTGAAACGCATTGTGGTTAACCCGGGCGCCACGCTTAGTCTGCAAATGCATCACCACCGCGCCGAGCACTGGATCGTGGTGAAGGGTACTGCCAAGGTGGTGAATGGCGAAAAAGAAATATTGCTGACCGAAAACCAGTCCACCTATATCCCGCTGGGCACGGTACACCGCCTGGAAAATCCCGGCAAAGTGCCGCTAGAACTGATTGAAGTGCAATCCGGTTCTTACTTGGGCGAAGACGACATCGTGCGCTTTGCGGACCAATACGGTCGTGCGAAATAGTGCTGCCGTTTGAAGACTTCTTGCATGTGGTCGCCAATGCCCCGCTAATTTCGATTGATTTGATCGTTGAAAACCAGCGGGGAGAAGTGCTGTTTGGATTGCGTCGCAATGAGCCGGCAGCCGGCTTCTGGTTTGTGCCGGGTGGGCGAATCCTGAAAAACGAGCGGCTGGATCAAGCGTTTTTGCGCATCGGCCGCAACGAATTAGGCGTGGAGATTGCCCGGCAGCGCGCTGAATTGCTTGGTGTTTACGAGCATTTTTATGAGACAAATGCCGGCAACCAACCCGGCTTTGGTACGCACTACGTGGTGTTGGCTTACCGCTTGTGTGTGGATGCTGGCATGCTGCGGCTGCCCACGGGCGAGCAGCACGAACAATACCGCTGGCAGGGGCCAGCACAGGCGCAAAGCGATGTAACGATTCACCCCTATTCGCGTGCGTATTTAATAACGGCTGGGCCACAACCCACTCCTGCGTGAGTCAGAGTTTAACTTGGCAACAAAACGGCTAAAAATGCCTTTGCAAAAAATTACAAGTTTTGATGGATACCATGACTGAACTGACCTGCTTCAAAGCCTACGATATTCGCGGCGAACTTGGCCCGGAACTGAACGAAGACATTGCCTACCGCATTGGCCGTGCCTATGGCGAATATCTGAAACCCAAAACCGTGGTCGTCGGCGGCGATGTGCGCCAGACCTCGGCTGCGCTGAAGCAGGCTGTGGCAAACGGCCTGATGGATGCCGGTGTGGATGTGATCGACTTGGGCATGACCGGCACCGAAGAAATCTATTTTGCCACTTTTTACCTGGGCGTGGATGGAGGTATCGAAGTCACGGCCAGCCATAACCCGATCAATTACAACGGCATGAAACTGGTCAAAGCCGGCAGCCAGCCGATCAGCGGCGATACCGGGCTGTTTGAAATCAAGCGCCTGGCCGAAGAAAACAATTTTGCCCAGGTTGCCAAGCGCGGTACGCTACAGCAGCAAAACCTGCTGGCCGTCTATACCGACCACTTGCTGAGCTATATCCAGCCCAAAAACCTGAAACCGCTCAAGCTGGTGGTCAACTCGGGTAACGGTGCCGCAGGCCATGTGATTGACGAAATCGAAGCCGCCTTTGCTGCATTGAAAGTGCCCGTCGAGTTTATCAAAGTGCATCACCAGCCTGATGCCACCTTCCCGAACGGTATCCCCAATCCGCTGCTGCCAGAAAATCGTGCTGCGACCCGCGATGCCGTCATCGAACATAGCGCCGATATGGGGATTGCCTGGGATGGCGATTTTGACCGTTGCTTCCTGTTTGACGAGACCGGCGAATTCATTGAGGGCTACTACATTGTTGGCCTTCTAGCCGAAGCCTTCCTGAAAAAGAACCCCGGCGAAAAAATCATCCACGACCCGCGTCTGACCTGGAATACCGTTGACGTGGTCACTGCCGCTGGCGGCATCCCAGTCCAAAGCAAGACTGGCCACGCGTTTATCAAAGAGCGCATGCGCCTGGAAAACGCAGTGTATGGCGGCGAAATGAGCGCGCACCACTACTTCCGCGACTTCGCCTACTGCGACAGCGGAATGATTCCGTGGCTGCAGGTGGCAGAATTGCTGTGCGTACGCCAACAACCGCTGTCTGCATTGGTGAAAGAGCGGATTGCTCAATACCCGTCATCAGGCGAGATCAACAGCAAAGTCAAAGATGCAGCGGCCATCATCAAGCAGGCGGAAGCCCTCTATGGCAAAGATGCAAAACACATCGACTACACCGATGGCTTGAGCGTGGAATTTGCCGATTGGCGCTTTAATCTGCGGATGTCGAACACCGAACCGGTGATCCGTCTGAATGTGGAAAGCCGTGCAGATATTGGTTTGATGCAGCAAAAAACCGAAGAATTGCTGGCCCTGATCCGGGCCTGATTTAAAAACTTGAGTGTGAGAGAAACAGCATGAGCAAAAAAGTAGCACTGATCACCGGCGTCACTGGCCAAGACGGTTCGTATCTGGCGGAGTTTTTGCTGGAGAATGGTTATGAAGTCCACGGCATCAAGCGCCGGGCTTCACAATTCAATACGCAGCGCGTCGATCACATCTACCAAGACCCGCACATCGAGAACGCCCGCTTCAAGCTGCACTACGGTGATTTGACCGATAGCTCCAACCTGACCCGCATCCTTCAAGAAGTGCAGCCGGATGAGGTCTACAACCTCGGCGCCCAGTCGCATGTGGCAGTGAGTTTTGAATCGCCGGAATACACGGCTGATGTCGACGGCATGGGCACGTTGCGTCTCTTGGAAGCCATCCGTTTCCTCGGCCTGGAAAAGAAGACCCGCTTCTACCAAGCCTCGACTTCTGAGCTCTACGGTCTGGTGCAAGAAATCCCGCAAAAGGAAACCACCCCGTTCTACCCGCGCAGCCCGTATGCAGTGGCCAAACTCTACGCCTACTGGATCACGGTGAACTACCGCGAAGCGTATGGCATGTACGCCTGCAACGGCATTCTGTTCAATCACGAATCCCCGCGCCGCGGCGAAACGTTTGTGACCCGCAAGATCACGCGCGGCTTGGCCAACATTGCTCAAGGTCTGGAAAGCGGACTGTTTATGGGCAATATGGATTCCCTGCGTGACTGGGGCCACGCCAAAGACTACGTGAAGATGCAGTGGATGATGCTGCAACAAGATCAGCCGGAAGACTTCGTGATTGCCACCGGCGTGCAATACAGCGTGCGCCAGTTCATCACCTGGTCGGCCGAAGAACTGGGCATCACGCTCGAATTCACCGGTACCGGCGTTGATGAAATCGGCACCGTCAAAGCCATCCAGGGCGACAAAGCCCCGGCCTTGAAAGTGGGCGACGTCATCGTTCGCGTCGACCCGCGCTATTTCCGTCCGGCTGAAGTGGAAACGCTGCTGGGCGACCCGACCAAAGCCAAAGAGAAACTGGGCTGGGTACCGGAAACGACCGTACAAGAAATGTGCGCCGAAATGGTGTCCCACGACCTGGAAGAAGCCCGACGCCATGCCTTGTTGAAGAAAAACGGTTACAGCGTGCCGGTCAGCACCGAGCATTAATCGAGAGGAAGCCCGGCCTGACCGGGCTTCTGATTTACACACTGAACGCCATCAGGCACAGACTGACGAGTTGAAATGAGCCAATCCGCAATCCCTCTTGATGCCAAGATCTATGTCGCGGGCCACCGTGGTATGGTGGGCGGCGCCATCGTGCGCGAGCTGCAATCGCAAGGCTATACGAATATCATCGCCCGCACCCACGCAGAACTGGATCTGACGAACCAGCACGCCGTGAATGAATTCTTCGCCCAGGAAAAGCCGCAGTATGTATTCCTGGCTGCAGCCAAAGTCGGCGGCATCCATGCCAACAACGTCTATCGCGGTGAATTCATCTACCAGAACCTGATGATTCAGAACAACGTGATCCATGCCGCGTATCAAAATGGCGTGGACCGACTCTTGTTCTTAGGTTCGAGCTGCATCTACCCGAAAGATGCCCCCCAGCCGATCAAGGAAGAATACCTGCTGACCGGCCCGCTGGAGCAAACCAACCAGCCGTACGCCATCGCCAAGATCAGCGGCATTGAAATGTGCTGGAGCTACAACCGCCAGTATGGCACCCAGTACCTCGCCGTCATGCCGACCAACCTGTATGGCCCGGGAGACAACTATCACCCGGAAAACAGCCACGTCATCCCCGCACTGATTCGTCGCGCGCATGAATACAAACTGCGCAATGAGCCGGAATTCGTCGTCTGGGGCACTGGTACCCCGCGTCGTGAATTCCTTTATTGCGAAGACATGGCCAATGCCTGCGTTTACCTGATGAATCTGCCGCAGGAAGAATATGCTTTCTTCCTGAACGACAAAACACCGCCACTGGTAAATATCGGTACGGGTGAAGATATTACCATTGCCGAGTTAGCACAGACCGTATGCGATGTGGTTGGATACAAAGGAAAAATTGTTTTTGATACCACCAAGCCGGATGGAACTATGCGCAAACTATTGGATGTGAGCTTGCTCAATAACAGGGGGTGGACAGCGGGAATGGCGTTTAATGATGGGGTAAAAATTGCTTATGCCGACTTCTTGCAATCTAACATTTGATATTCCCATGATTTAATCAATTAAAAAATAGGAACCGTAAATGAAGGCAGTGATATTAGCCGGCGGCCTTGGCAGCCGGATTAGCGAAGAAAGCACGGTAAGACCCAAGCCTATGATCGAGATCGGTGGCAAGCCAATTCTGTGGCACATCATGAAGATCTACTCGCACTATGGGATCAATGATTTCGTGATCTGTTGTGGGTACAAGGGTTACGTGATTAAGGAATACTTTGCCAATTACTTCCTGCATATGTCGGATGTGACATTTGATATGTCTAATAACAGCATGGAAGTACATCAGAATTTTGCCGAGCCCTGGAAAGTAACCTTGGTGGATACCGGAGAGAACTCGATGACCGGCGGTCGTTTGCGCCGGGTTAAAGATTACGTTGAAGATGAAGAGCAGTTCTGCCTGACTTATGGCGATGGCGTGGCTGATATTGATATTGGCAAGTTGATTGAATTCCATAAAACACAAGGCGTGGATGCGACGTTAACGGCCACCTACCCGCCGGGCCGTTTCGGGGCGCTGGACATCCAAAACAACAAGGTTAACTCGTTCCAGGAAAAGCCTAAAGGTGACGGTGGCATGATCAATGGCGGCTTCTTTGTGCTTTCCCCAAAGGTGATTGACCTGATCGAGGGGGATGCGACGATCTGGGAGCGCGAACCGCTGGAAAGACTCGCCCAATCGGGTCAGTTGGCCGCTTTCCCTCATGAGGGATTCTGGCAGCCGATGGATACGCTGCGCGACAAAATCCATTTGGAAGAACTCTGGCAATCAGGCAAGGCACCGTGGAAGTTGTGGAAATGAATCCGGCATTCTGGCAAGGCAAGCGCGTCTTTCTGACCGGGCATACCGGATTCAAGGGCAGCTGGATTTCGCTGTGGTTGCAATCCATGGGTGCTCAAGTCACTGGCTATGCACTCGCCCCAAATACCACGCCGAGCTTGTTTGAAACGGCGCGTGTGGCCGACGGGATGACGTCGATCATCGGGGATGTGTGTGATCAGGCCGCACTGCAAAAGGCACTTCTCGACGCACGGCCCGAGATCGTGATTCATATGGCGGCGCAGCCGCTGGTGCGCTACTCATATGCGCATCCGGTCGAGACCTATGCCACCAATGTCATGGGTACGGTGCATTTGCTTGAGGCAATTCGCCAGACGCCGGGCATCAAAGCAGTGGTCAACGTGACCAGCGACAAATGCTACGAGAACCGCGAGTGGGTCTGGGGCTACCGCGAAAACGAAGCGATGGGCGGCTACGATCCGTACAGCAACAGCAAGGGCTGCTCGGAGCTGGTGACCGCGGCCTTCCGCTCGTCCTACTTCAACCCGGCCGACTATGCGAAACACGGCGTGGCACTGGCTTCGGGCCGTGCCGGCAATGTGATCGGCGGCGGCGACTGGGCGCTGGACCGGCTGATTCCGGATATCGTCCGCGCGATCGAGGAAGGTCGCGAAGTCATCATTCGAAGCCCGCACGCGATCCGGCCGTGGCAGCATGTGTTGGAGCCGCTCTCGGGCTATCTGGCGCTCGCAGAAAAGCTCTATACCGAAGGCGCAACCTATGCCGAGGGCTGGAATTTTGGTCCGCACGACCACGATGCTAAGCCGGTTTCGTGGATCGTCGAACAATTGACCCAAATCTGGGGCGATGGCGCGGCTTACCGCATCGACGCATCGGCGGCTAATCTGCATGAAGCCCACTATCTCAAATTGGATTGCTCCAAGGCGCACATGAAGCTTGGCTGGCAACCGCGCTGGAATTTGCTACATACGCTGGAAAAAATCAGCGAATGGCACAAAGCACACCAGGCTGGTAGCGACATGCAGGCGGTGACGCTCAAACAAATACGCGAATACGAAGCAGCCTAAACCCTATTTAAAACACTGGTGTCACCGGGCGCCAGACTCAACAAACTATACGGACCAAGTAATATGGATAAATCACAACAACTCCGCCAGCAAATCGCGCAACTCGTCCAAGAGTACGCCGCCATCCAGTATGCCCCGCGCGACTTCGTGCCGGGCCAATCGGTGGTGCCGCCGTCGGGCAAGGTGCTGGACGCGGAAGAACTCAAGCTGATGGTCGAAGCCTCGCTTGATGGCTGGCTGACCACCGGCCGCTTCAACGACGAATTCGAACAGAAACTGGCCAAGTTTCTGGGCGTGAAATATCTGATCACCACCAACTCTGGCTCGTCGGCCAATCTGCTGGCGTTCTCGGCACTGACTTCGCACAAGCTCGGCGAGCGCGCGATCAAGCCGGGCGATGAAGTGATCGGCGTGGCCGCCGGCTTCCCGACCACCGTCAACCCGATCCTGCAGTTTGGTGCGGTGCCGGTGTTCGTCGATGTGGAAGTGGGTACTTACAATATTGATGCCAGCAAGATCGAAGCCGCGATCAGCCCGAAGACCAAGGCGATCATGCTCGCCCACACGCTCGGCAACCCGTACAACCTTGGCGTGATCAAAGCGTTGTGCGAGAAATACAACTTGTGGCTAATCGAAGATTGCTGCGATGCGCTCGGTTCCACCTACAACGGGCAGTTGGTCGGCACCTTCGGCGACATCGCCACGCTGAGCTTCTACCCGGCGCACCACATTACCATGGGCGAGGGCGGCGCGGTCTTCACAAATAACCATCTGTTGAAGCAGCTGGCCGAATCCTTCCGCGACTGGGGCCGCGATTGCTACTGCCAACCGGGCAAGGACAACACCTGCATGAAGCGCTTTGCCTGGAAGCTGGGCGAGCTGCCGGAAGGTTACGACCACAAGTACACCTACTCGCACGTTGGCTACAACCTGAAGATCTCCGACATGCAGGCCGCCTGCGGCGTGGCGCAGCTGGAAAAAGCCGAAGGCTTTATTAATGCACGCAAGCAGAACTTCAAATACCTGAAGGACAAGCTGCAATCGTGTGCCGACTTCCTGATTCTGCCGCAAGCGACCGAAAACAGCGATCCTTCCTGGTTCGGTTTCCCGATCACGGTCAAGCCGGAGGCTGGCATCCAGCGCGTTGACTTACAGCAATATCTGGATCAAAACAAGATCGGCACACGTCTGTTGTTCGCCGGCAACCTGACGCGCCAGCCCTACATGATCGGCAAGAACTTCCGCGTGAGCGGCGAGCTGACCAACACCGATATCGTCATGAACCAAACCTTCTGGATCGGTGTTTATCCAGGCTTGTCGACTGAGATGCTGGATTACGTGGTCGAGAAGATCGAGACGTTCCTTGGTGTTAATTTCTAAGTGGTATTTGCTATGAGCTCCCAGATTAAAGCCTTTGATGCCAAGGTACTCCGAAAAACAATATTGGATATGGCCTATACAGGCTCAACCGTGCATATTGGTTGCGCCTTCTCGATCATTGAACTTTTGGCAGTGTTGTATCGGAACCATCTGCGCTATCCAGGAGGCGATCCCCTTGCTTCTGGTCGTGATTACCTCGTGTTGAGCAAAGGTCATGGTGTCATGGCGCAGTACGCATGCATGCGTGAACTCGGCTGGTTGGACGATAACCACGTTGCGGGTTATTTTTCCGACGGCAGCGATCTGAAAGGATTATCCGATTCGCGCATCCCGGGTTTGGAGGTGACCTCTGGCTCTCTGGGGCACGGTTTCTCGGTCGGAGTCGGTTTGGCGATGGGGGCAAAGCTGCGTGGAACTGATCAAAAAGTCTATGCTTTGGTTGGGGATGGCGAGATCAATGAAGGTCCTATCTGGGAAGGCGCACTTTTCGCAGCCCACCATAATCTCAAGAATTTTATGGTGATCGTTGATGAAAATGGCTACCAGGCAATGGGAAGTACGCAAGAAGTACTCAACTTGGGTTCAATTCAAGCCAAGTTCGAAAGTTTTGGTTTCGAGGCGATGACCGTTGATGGACATGATGAAGTTGCCATTGATGGTGCCATCAACCATCTCTGGGGCAGTAACACCGATTCTCCGAAGGCGCTGATTGCCAAAACAGTCAAAGGCAAAGGTGTACCTTTTATGGAGAACAATAACAGGTGGCACTATACCCGCCTTGATCCTGAAACCTACGCGCAAGCCGTGTCTGCAATCGCAGGAGATGGGCAATGAGAGCTGCTTTTTCAGAATCATTGGTTCGCCTTGCAAAGGCCGATCCCAATGTTTTGCTTCTAACGGGGGACCACGGCTATGCACTGTTTGATGACTTTCGTAAGTCATGCCCCGCACAATATATCAATGCAGGTATAGCTGAGCAGAACATGGTTGGCATGGCTGCCGGTTTGGCTCGGGCAGGTTTCAGACCTTTTGTTTATGGCTTGAGTGCTTTTATTCCTGTGCGGGTAGTAGAGCAGATCAAGCTTGATGTGGCACATGACAACCTACCTGTGATTTTTATCGGAGATGGTGCTGGTTTTGTCTATAGCCATCTGGGCACAAGTCACCAGTCAACGGAAGACATTGCTTGCACCAGAGCAATCCCCAATTTAGCGGTATATTCGCCGGCAGACCGCTTCGAGGTAAGTGCGTGCATGGATGCAGCCTACCAATCTAAATCGGCTGTCTATTTCCGCATGGGAAAATCAGACCGTGGCGATGTACATGATGAGATACCGAAAGCAAAAATCGGTGAATTGCTGAAAGTCAAATCTGGGTTGCAGGGCGATATCACCTTCATTGCTACTGGATCTTTAGCCCGTACAACCTTGGATATTGCATCTGACGTTTATCCGGACGCCACAGTTTGGAGTGCGCCCTTTATCAAGCCGATAGATAGCCAGCAAGTGATGTCTATCTGTAAACAGAGTCGAGTAGTCGTGGTTTTTGAAGAGCATTCGGTGCTGGGCGGTTTGGGCTCTGTTATTGCCGAAATAGCATCTGAGTTCGCACCAGTACGCATACTTCGAATTGGTGTTCGTGACCGTTTCTCGCATTGCTGCGGTACCTATGATTATTTGCTGAAAGAGCATGGTTTGGATCGTGCTGCGATTGAGCAAAGAATCCATAACTTCCTCGCGGGTATCTGACCCATGCGCATTGCTATCCTTGGTGCCACCAGCCAGATTGCCAAAGATTTGGTTTTGTCGTTTTCTGCGCAAGGCAGTCATGAATTAGTGCTTTTTGCGCGACGCCCGGAAATCGTGACGCAGTGGTTGGCGGCAGTTGGTTTGGCTGCAAAATATATGACCAGTGATTTTTCCGCATTCAGTGCGGAGGAGCATTTCGACGCCATACTCAATTTTGTTGGCGTGGGAAACCCAGCACAAGCCGCGGCAATGGGCGCATCGATTTTTGATGTCACGTTGAAATACGACGAGATGGCGTTGAGCTATGTGCGGCTCCATCCTGATTGCCGATACGTGTTTCTGAGTAGCGGAGCAGCTTATGGTGCAAATTTTGACGTGCCGGTCGATGAAAATACCAAAGCTGTTGTCGCAATTAATAATCTTCAACCTCAAGATTGGTATGCAGTGGCAAAATTGCATACCGAATGTCGTCATCGATCATTATCACATCTACCGATTGTCGACATACGGGTGTTTAATTACTTTAGCCATACACAAGACATTACTGCACGGTTTTTTATTACAGATATCCTCAGAGCTATCCGGTATCACGAGATATTGATCACATCATTGGACAATATAGTCCGCGATTATCTCGGGCCTAATGATTTTTATCAGCTTGTTAGTCTGATTCTGAGTGCGCCAATCCAGAATAATGTTGTTGATTGTTACACAAAAGCGCCTGTAGATAAAATAACCCTGCTTGCAACAATGGGACAACAGTTTGGGCTGTCTTACGAAATGAGAGAGGCTATGGCGGGAGTGAATGCGACGGGGGCAAAGAAAAATTATTATTCAATGAATAGAAGTGCAAATTCCTATGGGTATTTACCAAGCAAAACATCATTGGAAAATATCGTTGATGAAATTAATGTTCTTGCTCGATAAAACCCCGCAAATTAAAGTAAAAATACATAATGAAAAATACAAATACTAGCCGGTTTTATTAAATATGTTGATGCGCTCAAATGCCGCTGTTGTCGCTTTTCGTCTGGTAAGTATTGCATTGCAAATGGCATACATAAAATTATATAGCCATTATTTATCGGTTGCGGAATTGGGCGTGTTTTTTTATATTATGACCTTGTCATATTCAATCAATGCGCTATTGCTTGTCCCCCTGGATTTTTATCAACAGGCGAAATTAATTAAATATTATACAGCCAAGTTGCCGCTTCGAGCCTTGTTGGTGCTGAATGCGCAAGGATTATCAGCCGCTTTTTTTTTGGCGATGACACTTGGTGGTGCAGTATGGGTAACAGGGCATATTGATTTTTTAAGTTTGGTGATTGCATATTTTATAGCGGTATCAACGTATCTTTGTAATGCATTCAGAGGATTTTTAAATAACATTGGTCATAAATACCTGGTCGTATTCATGCTGGTCATGGAAGTTATGATGCGTATGGGATTATTTATATTGTTGATGATGTTTTCTTTATCAAAAGTTCATGCGTTGATTATTTCTTCAGCCGTTGCCTTGGTGATCGAAATAGGATGTTTCTTTCTTTTTTTTCGTGGCAAGAATTTATG
>JAGTRM010000014.1 GCA_018261735.1 Pseudomonadota bacterium | reverse complement strand
CAGCCAGTCGCGGATCTGCATGCCATCGCCGTAGATCGGCAGCGGCTTGCCGGCCAAGGCATTGAGGATCACCAGCGGGATCAGTTTTTCCGGGAAGTGATACGGGCCGTAGTTGTTCGAGCAGTTGGTGGTCAGCACCGGCAGGCCGTAGGTGTGTTGCCAAGCGCGCACCAGATGGTCGGACGCCGCCTTGCTGGCCGAGTACGGACTGTTCGGTTTGTAATTATTGTCTTCACGGAAGGCGGGATCGCTCGGTTCGAGCGAGCCGTACACCTCGTCGGTCGAGACATGCAGGAAACGGAAGGCGGCTTTCTGCTCGGTCGGCAGCGCGCTCCAGTAGCCGCGCACGGCTTCCAGCAGGTTGAAGGTGCCGACCACGTTGGTCTGGATGAACTCGCCCGGACCGTGGATCGAGCGGTCGACATGCGATTCGGCAGCGAAGTTGATCACCGCGCGCGGCTGGTGCTCGGCCAAGAGTTTGGCGACCAGTTCGCGATCGCCGATATCGGTGCGCACGAACACATGCCGCGCATCGCCATCGAGCGATTTCAAGGTATCGAGATTGCCCGCGTAGGTGAGCTTGTCCAGATTGACCACCGGCTCGCCACTCTGCGCCAGCCAGTCCAGAACGAAATTGCCGCCGATGAAACCGGCACCGCCAGTCACCAAAATCAATTATTTCGCCCCCCAATGACTGCGTATTTTCCCAAGCACAACGGAACTATTCGCATCCGAGTTCAAATTCCCCCACCACTCCCGCACAAAAGCAGTGAGCACGGCCACAAAGAAACCAGCCAACCCAGCAAGCAGAATGATCAGGGTACGCTTGGGGCCGGATTTCTCATCAGGCACTTCTGCCGGAAGTAATTTGATCTCTTCGCGCTCCTGCTTGGAAAGGAACGCGATCCTGCGATCCAGCCGATCGATCAGGGCTACCGCATAGGCATGCTTCTGATACTGATCGACAGCCGCCATTAGCAAGCCATGTTCAACGGCAGGCACTTGGCGTTTGGACGCATCGACCAACATCCGTTGCAAAGTGGCCACCTGTTCTTGCAAGCGAACCATCTCACTTTGGGTTAGTTCGGCGCCTAACGGTACAGACTGAATGGATTGAATGGACTGCATGGACTGCATGGACTGCTCTGCCTGAATTCCAGCCATACTGCTGATTCCGTAACGATCTGCAGTTGAAATAGCAGCCACGACCTTGGCCAATTCCGGCTTACCAAGCTCACGCTGTGCCGCTTCAATATCCTTCTGTATTAATTCGCGGCGGGACTTGAGTTCGTAAATAGCACGAGTCATATCCGTCAAACGCAATTTGAGCAGATTGTCCACCATCCCCTCACCGAAGGCATTTGCCACGCGCGCCGCCAGTGCTGGATCTTTATCGGTAACCATCACATCCACATAACCGTCTTTGGGATTACTGGTCACTTTGACATGACTATCAATTGCCCGTAGCAATTGACCGCGTCCGCTTGTTCCGTAGATTTTTTGCAGATCCAGCTTTTGCGCAATATCAAAAGACAAGCTATCCGACTTCAGCATCCAGAGATAAAGCGCCGACGATTTGGAAGGCGCAATCTTGAGCGTCGCAGTGAATTTATTGGGCAACAAAAATACCACAACTGCCGCAATGGCAGCCGCAAGCACCGGCAAGCCAAACACCAGCCATTTGTGTTTAACCAACACCAAAAACAGATCAAGCAAACTGATTTCATCATCCACCGGATTTTCTTGGGGGCGCGCTTGGGTATCCATACAATCCTTACAATAATTTACACATACATAAACAAGGCTGCTGATTATACGAGGTGCAACAATGGTCCGACCATCGTTGTTTCGCTCAAAATCTTTATAAAATTTGCAAAAAATAACGAAATGCCGTTCAAACGAAAACCACTTGCATTTGCCCGCCAACTCCTTTAGCTTCACGCTCATTCGCTAGGGGTTCCGCGCGGCTGCGTGGATGAGACATACCCTTGGAACCTGATCCGGATCATACCGGCGTAGGGAAGCGAGCAAGCCCGCCTTTGCTCTCCCTTCGCCCCTTTGGAGAGCCGCATGAACAAACCCGCAGAATTCCACGCCAGCACCGCCACCGTGGACGAAGCTTCCGTCCAGCCTTTTCCGAACTCGCGCAAGATTTACGTGACCGGCAGCCGCGCCGATATCCGCGTGCCGATGCGCGAGATCAGCCAGACCGATACGCCCGATTCCTTCGGCGGCGAAAAAAATCCGCCCATCTATGTATATGACACTTCCGGCCCTTATACCGACCCAAATGCACAGATCGACGTGCGCAAGGGGCTCGCACCGCAGCGGGCTGCCTGGATCGACGAGCGCAACGACACCGAAGTGCTGTCGCAGCTGACCAGTGAATATGGCCGTGCCCGCGAAGCCGACAAGAGCCTGGACGACCTGCGCTTCGAACTCACGCGCCAGCCGCGTCGCGCCAAGGCCGGCAAGAACGTTAGCCAGATGCACTATGCCCGCCAAGGCATCATCACGCCGGAAATGGAATACGTCGCGATCCGCGAAAACATGCTGCGCGAAGAATACGTCGCCTCGCTCAAAGCCACCGGCCCCAAGGGCGAGAAAATGGCTGCGTTCATGACGCGCCAGCATCCGGGCCAGAACTACGGCGCGAGCATTCCGGAAAAGATCACGCCGGAATTCGTGCGTGACGAAATCGCCCGCGGCCGCGCCATCATCCCCAACAACATCAACCACCCGGAATGCGAACCGATGATCATCGGCCGCAACTTCCTGGTGAAGATCAACGGCAATATCGGCAACTCGGCCATTTCTTCCAGCATCAGCGAAGAAGTCGAGAAAATGACCTGGGGCATCCGCTGGGGCTCGGACACGATCATGGATCTGTCGACCGGCAAGAACATCCACGAAACGCGCGAATGGATTTTGCGCAATTCGCCGGTGCCGATCGGCACGGTGCCGATCTACCAGGCGCTGGAAAAGGTCAACGGCAAGGCCGAGGACCTGACCTGGGAAATCTTCAAGGACACATTGATCGAGCAGGCCGAACAGGGTGTCGACTACTTCACCATCCACGCCGGCGTGCTGCTGAAATATGTGCCGCTGACCGCGAATCGCATGACCGGCATCGTCAGCCGCGGCGGCTCGATCATGGCCAAGTGGTGCCTGGCGCATCACCAGGAAAGTTTCCTCTACACCCACTTCGAGGAAATCTGCGAAATCATGAAGGCCTACGATGTGGCCTTCAGCCTCGGCGACGGCCTGCGCCCTGGCTCGGTCTGGGATGCCAACGACGAAGCGCAACTGGGCGAACTCAAGACCCTGGGCGAACTCACGCAGATTGCCTGGAAGCACGACGTGCAGGTGATGATCGAAGGCCCGGGCCATGTACCGATGCAGCTGATCAAGGAAAACATGGACCTGCAGCTCGATTGGTGCGACGAAGCGCCGTTCTACACCCTCGGACCGCTGACCACCGACATCGCCCCCGGTTATGACCATATCACCAGTGCGATCGGCGCGGCGCAGATCGGCTGGTACGGCTGCGCGATGCTGTGTTACGTCACGCCGAAGGAACACCTCGGCTTGCCCAATAAGGCCGACGTCAAGGAAGGCATCATCACCTACAAGCTCGCCGCGCATGCCGCCGACTTGGCCAAGGGCCATCCGGGCGCGCAGATCCGCGACAACGCACTCTCGAAGGCACGTTTCGAGTTCCGCTGGGAAGACCAGTTCAACCTCGGCCTTGATCCGGACCGCGCGCGCGAATTCCACGACGAAACCCTGCCGCAACAGGGCGCGAAGATTGCGCATTTCTGCTCGATGTGCGGCCCGCATTTCTGCTCGATGAAGATCACCCAGGACGTGCGCGACTTCGCCGCCGCGCAGGGCATCGCCGAGGAAGAGGCGCTGAAGAAAGGCATGGAAGTGAAGTCGATCGAGTTCATGCAGAAGGGCGCCGAGGTCTACCACAAGGCTTGATCTGAATTTACAGACTCAACACCGCGGCACGTTGCGACGTGCCGTTTTCTTTGCAAGGAATAGCCATGTATCCACTCTATCTGTTACTGGCGCTGACCATCGGCCTGATCGTGCCGCTGCAGTCGACCATCAACAACCAGCTCAAGATCGTGATTGGCGGCAGTACCGTCATCGCGGCATTGATCTCGTTCGGCGTCGGCACGCTCAGCCTGTTGCTGATCTCACTATTGACCCAGCAGAAATGGTCGAGCTTTACCCAGCTTGGGCAAGCCACTTGGTGGCAACTGACCGGCGGGGCCATGGGCGCGCTGTTTGTATTCGGTACCACGCTGCTGGCGCCACGCATCGGCGTCGCCGTCATGCTGGCTGTCATCATTTGCGGCCAGATCCTAGCCTCACTGCTGTTCGACCGATTCGGCATCCTGGGGCTACCGGTGCGAGAACTTTCCACGCCACGCCTGCTGGGCGCCGCGCTGGTGCTGGTCGGTGTGCTGCTGGTCAGTTTTGGCGACCGGCTGCGCTAGTCGCATTTTTACAATGCCCGGGCCTCCCGCCGGCCTACCATGCCCGACCCTCCCTCCCGCGCGACGCCATGACTACAGAACTCTATATCTTGCTGCCGCTGACTTTCATCAGCGGCATGCTCAACGCTTCGATCGGCGGCGGCGGGCTGATTCTGGTTCCGGGTCTGTTTGCGCTGTTTCCGCGCGCGCTGCCGGCGATGTTGATCGCCACAGAGAAATGCGCTTCGTTTGTCGGGCTGGGAACTGCGGCGCAGCAGTATGCGCGGCGCATTCCGTTGCCGTGGAAATTGCTCGCCCTGGCCGGCGCAGCGGCCTTTTGCGGTGCTCATCTGGGTGCGCGCACGATCTATCTGCTGCCGGCAAGCTGGATCAAGCCGTTCGTGGTGGTACTGCTGGTCGTGATGCTGGTCTACACCTGGTTCAAGCCGGAATTCGGCACGCAGGATGCCCACATTCCGATCTCGCGTCATGACCTGTATCGCGGACTGTTGCTGGGGGCGGTCATCGGCTTCTATGAAGGTTTCTTTGGCCCGGGCGCCGGCAGCTTCCTGATCTTCCTGTTCGTGCGCGTGTTTCACTTCGACTTCCTGCGCGCATCGGCCTGCGCCAAGGTGGTCAACATGGCCACCAACCTCGGCGCGCTGGCCTTCTTTATCCCGGCGGGGCTGGTCTACTACCACCTGGCCATTCCGATGGCGGTGGCCATGATGGCCGGTGCCTGGGCTGGCAGCCGCCTGGCGATGAAAGGCGGCAATCTCTGGTTGCGGCGCTTGTTCCTGGTCTTGGTCCTGGTGCTGCTGGGCAAGCTGGTATTCGATCTGGTTCGCTGAATACCATTGAACAATCCCGGGATTATTGGGTTGCGCCGATTTCCGGCAGCGCGCTCTCGGCCCATTGCTTGAGCGTTACATAATCCACCTTGCCCGAGCCCAGCAAGGGCAGCGCGGCAACCAGGCGGACATCGCGCGGCACGGCAAGGCTCGGCAGACTGCGCTGGCGGGCCGTTTCGACCAGGCGATCGAACTGCACGGACTTGCTGGTGGTAAACAGCACCAGCGCCTCGCCCTTCATTTCATCGACGCGGCTGCTGGCTGCGTGCTGCCCGGTAGAATCGACCAGCGCGGCCAGCTTCTCCACGATTTCGAGCGAGATCATTTCGCCCGCGATCTTGGCAAAGCGCTTGAGCCGCCCCTTGATCGTGATGAAGCCTTCGGCATCCACCGTCACGATATCACCGGTTGAATACCAGCCCGGGCCATGCAGGGATGCCGTCGGTTCCAGTACGCCAGGGTGACCCAGGCGCAGATAACCCTGCATCACGTTTGGTCCGCGCACATGCAGAATGCCGCCCTCCTCCACGCCGGGCACCGGCTCCAGCCAGTACTCGATCCCGGGCAGGAACTGCCCGACGGTGCCGCTGCGATAGGCCATCGGCGTGTTCACCGAAAGCACCGGCGAGGCTTCCGTGGTGCCGTAACCTTCCAGGATACGGATACCGAATTTTTCGAACCAGGTTTCGCGCACGGCGGGCGACAAGCGTTCCGCGCCAGCCACGACAAAGCGCATCCGGTAGAAATCGTAGGGATGTGCATGTTTGGCATAATTGCCAAGGAAGGTGCTGGTGCCAAACAGCACGGTGCAATCCCGATCGTACGCCACCTCAGGAATCACGCGGTAATGCAATGGCGAGGGATAGAGGAACAGGCGCGTGCCCGTCATCAGCGGCAACAGGCCGCCCGCCGTCAGGCCGAACGAGTGGAACAGGGGCAGTGCGTTCAGGAACTTGTCGGCCGGGGTGAAAGCGATCACCGAGCGCACCTGTGCCAGGTTGGAAAGCAGGTTGCGATGGCTGAGCACCACGCCCTTGGGCGCGCCTTCCGAACCGGAAGTAAACAGCGTGACCGCGGCCGCTTGCGGATCGCCCTGCGGCACGACGCGGCGCGGCCAGCACAGCGCCGCCAGCAACCAGAGCTTGTCGCCCAGCGTAAAACGCTCGCGCAGGTCTTCCAGATAAACCACCGTGCGGTGCGCAGCAAGCCCGGCAATGGCTTCCTTCAGATGCGCCGCTTCTTCAAACGCCCGCGAGGTGATGACCACCGGCACAGTCGCCGCCACGCAGGCCGCCTCCATGCCGGCGAACCCCGAAGTGTAGTTGAGCATGGCCGGCACCCGCCGCAGTGCCGTGGCCCCCAGCACCAGCGCGAGCGTCGGTGTCACGTTGGGTAGCAGTACGCCGACTCGCTCGCCCTCTGGAACCAGCTTGGCACTCAGCCGCCCCAAGGCCAGTGCCATTTTCAGAAACTCGCCGTAGGAATACTCGACCTGGCGCATGTCTTCCACCAGCCGGTGCTTGCGCCCCCACACCGCTATGGCATCGAGCAAGGCATCAAACAGCGTGCCGATCGGGCACGAGGCGAACAGCATGTGCTGCATGATCTTGCGCAGCGCCTCCCCGGCCAGCCGGCGACGCTCGTGTGCAGTGCCTTGCGATGCGATCGCAATCGTTTCCAGCGGCATCACGATCAGGCGCAACTTGGGCAAAAAATGGCGCGGGTGATTGCCACCCATGCGGCTGAAATAACTCAGGCGCGGCCCGTCCAGCCGGATCGGCAAGACCGCCGCACCCGTGTGCGCGGCGATAAAAGCCGGGCCGTCGTAGACCTTCATCAGCGAGCCGGTCACCGTGATGCGCCCTTCCGGGAAAATCGCCACCGGCCGACCGGCTTCCACCAGCTTGACCACCTGCTTGATCGCCATCGGGCTGGTCGGATCCACGGCCAGATAATCGACATGGCGCAGGAGCCACCCGAACAGCCAGTGTTCGGCCACCTTGGTATGCACCACAAACACCGGATGGATCGGCAGGAACAGCGCCAGCAACATGCCATCGAGAAACGATTCATGATTGGCCACAATCAGCAATCGCTCGGGCAGCTTGGCCGGCCAGTCGCCACGAACCTCAACGCGAAAGAGTATTTTCAAGGTCAGACGAAAGATCAGTTTCAGCAACATTTTCATAGGCTCGCACGGGTAGGGGGACGGCGAAGGCCGCCGCTCACATCGCTCTGCGTGATCCCGATTACCCCTTGTTCGGCATCACACGGTCTGAATGCGGGTTATTTATCTTCGGCACGGTTACAGTTTCAATGTTATTTTTCAGATTGGAAAGTTCATGTTCATGCCGCCGGCGAAATAAAACAGTCCAGTAAAAATCATGCAAGTTTAAAACGCAAACGCATGCCAATAATGATTACAGAGATCCTTGTAAATTTGGCATCAACCTGGGAAATGCTGCCTTATCGCCACACACCATCGCCCGCAACGCGCCACGGGCTTGCGCTATCAACAGCTTGAGGCACAATGCAGCAGGAAAGATCCAATCCGCCCGGGGTTGCAACACTCCGTTCAATGACACCAAGGGAGATCGCCCCGCCAGGGGAAAAGGTGACCATGCCCAAACTGCCGTTCCTGAACTCGCTTCGTGCCCGCCTGATAGTTGCCAGCGTTCTGGTGCAATGCGCAGTTTTGGCCGCCTTGCTGTTCAATACCTCGCGCATCTGGAACGACATGGCCGTGCGTTCCGTCGAAGTGCGCAGCGCCGAGCTTTCCCGGCTGCTCAACGCGGCATTCGTCGCTCCACTTTCCAACGGAGACCTGGCCCGCGCCGCAGACCTGCTCGATGGCATCCGCGCGCCCGAAGGCATCGATTACCTGGTATTGCTCGATCCGCGCGGGCGCATCATCGCGGCACGAGGCTGGGATATCGCCCGCCCCCTGCCCGAACCTGACAAGCTGTTGAAAACCAACCGCTTGGGCACGATGATTCACGCCGCAACGCCAATTGGTTTTGGCGGAGAAAAGCTCGCCGAACTGCACTTTGGCATTTCCACCGAAATCGCCCAGCAGGGAATCCAGCGCCTGATGCTGCAGAATGCGCTCATGCTGTTGACCGGACTGGTGCTGTCCGTGCTGCTGATGCTGGCCGTCGGCATCTGGCTGACCCGCCAGCTCTATCGCCTGATCGCCTCGGCGGAAAACGTCGCCACCGGCAATTACCAGGAACTGCCGATACCCTCATGCGGCGATGAAATCGCCCAGTTGACCAGCCGTTTCAATGACATGATCCGTTCCATCAAGCTCCGGGTGCAGGCGCTGTCGCAGAGCGAAGAAAAATTCCACATCCTCGCCGACTACAGCTACAGCGCGGAATTATGGCTGAACCCGGAAGGAAGGCTGGTCTGGGTCAATGCCTCGATCACCCGGCTGACCGGCTACAGTGTCAACGAATGCATGCTGCTGCAGGATTTTCCGTTGACCCTGGCCACGCCGGAAGAACGCAGCCAGTTTACCGACACCATCAAGAACGCCCTGGACAACCGTACCACCGTCCAGGATTTCGAGTTCCGGGCCCAACGCCGCAACAGTTCGCTGTTTTGGGCATCGATGACCTGGCAACCGCTGTTTGACAGCCGCGGCAGCTATCTGGGCCTGCGCGCAAGCATTCGCGACAATTCCGAACTGAAGGAAGACCGCCTGGCGCTGCGCAAGGCCGTGGTGGAATTGCGCCAGCTGCAAGCGCTGGGCCAAAGCTATCTCAGCCGCGCCGAAACCGAACGTGCACGCCTGACCGCGTTGCTTTCAGCCATGCGTTTTGGTGTGCTGTTCGTCGACAACGACAACCGGGTGATGTTTCATAACCCGGCGTTCTGCGCGCTCTGGGGCATTGCACCCAACCAGGCGCTGACCGGGCGCTCGATGGGGCAGGTTTTGCAACAGGCCGACAACCGTCCCGACATCTCGGGAATGCCCACGCCGCTGCTGGATGAACTGTCCATGCTGGAAGGCCGTTCCGATTACGGTGAAATCGTCATGGGCGATGGCCGGATCATCACCCAGCATTGCTACAACGTGTTGGACCTGCAAGGCGCCGGCAATGGCCGGATGTGGGTGTATGAGGATGTGACGCAGCAGCGCGAACTGGCCGCGCACATGGTCAACCTGGCCGAGCGCGACGCGCTGACCGGGCTCTATAACCGCCATCGCTTCCAGCAGGAACTGGAACGCATGGTGTCCGATGCCGACCGACGCCAGAGCACCATGGCGCTGCTGTTCTTCGATCTGGACGAGTTCAAGCACGTCAACGACAACTTCGGCCACGGCGTCGGCGACCAGTTGCTGCAAACCATCGCCCGCGAAATCAGCAAGCAGGTGCGCCGGCACGAAGTGCTGTCGCGCCTGGGCGGCGATGAATTCGCCGTGCTGGTGCCCGATTGCAATGAATTCGAGATCAGCCGGCTGGCCGAACGCATCATCAACACCATTGCCCAGATCCAGTTTTCCACCGGCAATTACACGCTGCACCCGGCCGGCAGTCTCGGGGTCGCCATGTTCCCGCTGCATGCCGATACCGCGCAGGAGCTGGTCGCCCACGCCGATTCAGCCATGTATCAGGCCAAGGCCGCGGGCAAATCGACATGGCGGGTTTACCGGCCCGATTCCGACCAGTCGCGCGATGCGATCAACCGCCTGTCGTGGAAAGACCGCATCGTGGAAGCGCTGGCCAATAACGGCTTCGAATTGCACTTCCAGGGCATTTACTACACCCACAACAAGCGGCTGGCGCATCTGGAAGCATTGATTCGCATGAAAGACAGCCAGTCGCCGGGCGATATCATCATGCCGGGCCAGTTTATTTCGCATGCGGAAACCACCGGCAAGATCATCGACATCGACCGCTGGGTACTGCGCACGGTGATCGAACTGCTGGGCTCGAACAAGAATATCCCGTCGATCGCGGTCAACATTTCCGGTCGATCCTTCGACGAACCCGATTTGCCGGAGTTCATCAACCGCCAGCTGCTGACCCATCGCGTGGCACCGGAGCGCCTGCTGGTCGAACTGACTGAAACAGCGGCCGTTTCCGACATGCGCGACGCGCAGCGCTTTATCGACGCCTTGCGCGCCACGGGATGCACGGTATGCCTGGACGATTTCGGTACCGGCTTTGCCTCGTTCGCCTATCTCAAGCAGCTGAAAGCCGATGTGCTGAAGATCGACGGCCTGTTTATCCGCGATCTGCCCACCGACCATGACAGCCAGGTTTTTGTGCGCGGCATGGTGACCATGGCACGCGACATGGGCAAAACCACGATCGCCGAATTTGTGGAGAACCAGCAGATTTTCGACATGCTGGTGGAAATCGGCATCGATCAGGTGCAGGGCTATTACCTGGACAAGCCGACCCGCGACCATCCGTATTTGCAATTACCTGGCAACTGACCTGACCTGCCCTACCGGCTAACGGGAAATAACCGCCGACAGGTTCTTGCGCCCCGTCAGCTTTTCCGCCTCGGCCAGGGCCGCTGTACGATCCGGGAAGGGGCCCAGGCGCACACGATAGAGCGCGCCTGATTGCTGGATGGCCAGCCTGGCCACCTGAACCTCATCCAGTTCGCGCGCAAGATGGGCGTGGAAATTTTCGGCATTGGTGCGCGAACCGAATGCGCCCAATTGCAGGAAAACCTCACTGCCGGGCACGACCGGTTCCGCGCGCAGCGGCGTGACGACAACGGTGGGCAAAACGGGCTCGGCCGGCGCCTCGGCAACCACCGCGACCGGACGGGCCGCAGCCTGCGGGGCAACGGAAGTATTGCCCGGCGCCAGACTCACCACCTCGACCTCGGCGCTGCCCTCCATCGCGTAACCCAGCCGGCATGCGGCCAGGAAAGACAGATCGATGACCCGCCCTTTCAGGAAAGGACCGCGATCATTGATGCGCACAACCACGCTGCGCCCGTTTTTTACACTGGTCACGCGGGCATAGCTCGGAATCGGCAAGGTCGGGTGGGCGGCCGTCATCTGGAACATGTCGTACGGCTCGCCGCTGGAGGTTTTCTGGCCATGGAACTTGCGCCCATACCAGGAACCGATACCGCGCTGAGTCAGCTCGCCCAGCGCTTTGAGCGGGACAAAATTCTGGCCCAGCACGCTGTAGGGATTGTTGGCCCAGCGGTGCAGCGGCTCCTGGCGCGGCAGGGGTTCGAGCACCTGATCCAGCGCATCGGGCAAAGCGAGCGGGCCATCATCCTTGTAGAAACCGCCTCGTGCTTGGACAAGCGGGGTATAGGTGCAGGAATAAGCAGAAGGCTGCCCGGCCAGGATACCGGTGTCGGCAGAGGTAGGCGTTCCGGGCGGTGGGGATACCGGCGGATTCTGGCGCGGTGCGCTGGAACATGCGGCCAGCAAACCTGCCACGCCCAAACCGATTCCCACTTTCCACGCCCGATTCATTGGCCTTACCCTTTCATCAGTTGGCGATCCTTGTTGATGCTCATCAGGATACCGAATCCCGCCATCAATGACACCATCGCCGTGCCGCCATAGGAAAACAGCGGCAAAGGCACGCCGACCACCGGCAAGGCGCCGGACACCATGCCCATGTTGACGAAGGCATAGGTGAAAAAGGTCAGCGCGATCGAGCCGGCCAAGAGCCGCCCGAACAGGGTGGAGGCCCGGCTGGAAATCATCAGTCCGCGCCCGATCACCAGCAGATACAGCACCAGCAGAACGATGTTGCCCACCAGGCCCAGTTCCTCGCCCAGTACCGCGAAGATGAAGTCGGTCGTGCGCTCCGGGATGAAATCAAGGTGGGTTTGCGTGCCATTGAGCCAGCCTCGCCCGAAAATGCCGCCAGAACCGATCGCGATCGTGCCCTGGATGATGTGATAGCCGGTACCCAGCGGATCCTCCATCGGATCGAGCATGGTAGCGATACGCTGGCACTGGTATTCATGCAGCAGGCGGTTGCAGACATCCCAGTCGAGCAGCGCATAGACCAGCCCGCTGCCAGCCAGCGTCATGGCGCCAATCAGCCTCCAGGAAAGACCGGCAAAATAGAATACATAGAACCCGGCCGCCGACACCAGCATGGCCGTGCCCAGATCGGGCTGCTTCAGGATCAAGCCGACCGGGACCAGCATCAACACCGCGGCGACCAGAAAATTTTTCCAGCGCAACACCGCTTCGTACTGGTGGAAATACCAGGCCAGCATCATGGGCAAGGCGATTTTCATCAGCTCGGACGGCTGGATACGCCCTATCCCGATATTCAGCCAGCGGCGCGCGCCCTTGCTGACATCGCCAAACAGCGCCACGCCCACCAACAGCAGTACTGCCAGGACATAGGCCGGCACCGCCAGGCGCAGCAAGGTCTGCTGCGGAATCGCGGCAATCACCCACATCACGCTGCAGGCCACGGCAAGATGGGCAAACTTGTTGACCACCCGGTCCAGATCGCGATTGGACGCGCTGTACAACACCAGCAGGGAATAGGCGAATACCAGCAGCGTAAACAGCAGCAGCCACGGATCGATATTGCGCACCAGCCGCATCAGCCATAGCTTAATCATGTTCATGTCCCTCCTCGCCAACTTCGGGAGGCAACTCCGGCGCAGGCTGGTTGGCTTTCTTGCCCAGCAGATAGTAATCGAGCACCTGGCGTGCAATCGGCGCCGCGGCCTGGGCGCCAAAACCGCCGTTTTCCACCAGCACGGCCAGGGCGATCCTGGGGGTTTCGACCGGGGCAAACGCGGTGAACCAGGCATGGTCGCGCAGATGTTTCTTGACCGCGCCTTCTACATACTTGCTACCCTTCAGGCTGAACACCTGCGCCGTTCCGGTTTTACCGGCCGAAGTATAGCCGGCACCGGCAAAAGCACGCGCGCCCGTTCCTTCCTTGTTCACGCCCGCCATGGCGCGCAACACCACATCCACATGCTCGGGTTTCCAGGGCAAGGTCTTGACGGGTTTGGGCTCAATCGGGATCTTTCCGCCCTTGCGCGCATCTTCGACAAACTGCACCAGATGCGGTTTGAAGACCACGCCGCGGTTGGCCAGCGTCGCCGTGGCATGCGCCAGCTGCAACGGGGTATAGGCGTTATAGCCCTGGCCAATACCGATCGAAATGGTCTCGCCGGCATACCATTTTTGCTGCTCCGGTTTCTTGAAGCGGGCCTTCTTCCATTCCTGCGAAGGCAGAATGCCGGGACGCTCGCCATCGACATCAATGCCGGTCTTGCTGCCGAAACCCAGCGTTGCCATGAACCTGGAGATATTGTCGATCCCCATCATGTTGGCCAGCGTGTAGTAATAAGTATCGCAGGACACGACAATCGATTTGTACATGTCCACCAGGCCGTGACCACCGGGCTTGTCGTCGCGGAAAGTATGGCCGCCAAAACTGAAAAAACCCGGATCGGCAAATGCCGCATTGGCGCTGCGAAACCCGCCCTCTTGCGCCGCAAGCGCCATGAACGGCTTGAACGTGGAACCGGGCGGATACTCGCCGCGCAAGGCTCGGTTGTTCAGGGGTTTGTCGGGCGAGGTATTCAGCTCGTTCCAGCTCTGTGGATCGATGCCGTCGACAAACAGGTTGGGATCAAAGCCCGGCTTGGAAACAAAGGCCAGCACACCGCCGGTGGCAGGATCGATCGCGACCAACGCGCCCTTGTTCTCGCCGAAAGCGGCTTCGGCCACCTTCTGCAGCTCGATGTCGACCGAGAGAATCAGGTCGGCGCCGGGAACGGGCTGGGTCCGTTTCAGGGTACGAACCGCACGTCCGCCGGAATCGATCTCCACCTCTTCAAAACCGGTCGTCCCATGCAATATCCGCTCGTAATGCTCTTCCAGACCCACCTTGCCGATATGGTCGGTCCCGCGGTAATTGGGCGCAGCGCCCTGTTCTTCCAGTCCCGCCATGTCGGTGGTATTGATGCGGCCTATATATCCGATCAGATGCGAAGCGACTTCGCCCATCGGGTATTGGCGGAACAGGCGCGCCTTGATTTCCACTCCGGGGAATTTGTAGCTGTTGGCGGCAAACCGCGCCACTTCCTCATCGCTCAAGCGGGTGCGGATCGGCAGCGATTCGAAATCCTTGGTTTCATCCAGCAGCTTCTTGAAGCGGCGCCGATCCCTAGGCTGAATATCCACGATCTCGGCCAGCCGGTTGATGGCGCTTTCGAGATCGCCAACGCGGGACGGCGTGATTTCCAGGGTATACGCTGAAAAGTTATGCGCAAGCACCACGCCATTGCGGTCCTTGATGATGCCGCGCGAAGGCTGGATGGGCACCAGCGAGATGCGGTTCTGCTCGGCCAGGGTCATGTATTCATTGTGCTTGACCACCTGCAACCAGATGAAACGGGTCAACAGCAAGCCAAACAGCACCAGCACGAACAGCGCCGCCACCACCATGCGGACCTGGAAAGCGTAACGAGACTCCTGCTGGTTGTTCAATACTTTGCCGGCAGCGCGCGGAACCACGCTCGACGAGCCGCGGTAGGATCGGAACAACTTCCTCATAATTCGTCAGGCACTTCCCGACGCTGGTGCATCAGCATGAGGTTGGAAAGCGGCGTCCACATCAGGGCGGCCAGAAACGGGCCGGCAAAATAGCCCCACCCCACAAAGGGCGCGCCCAGCGCAACACGCACCAGCTGCATGATCAATTGTGAAATCAGCAGCAGGGCCAGCGCGCCGATCGCCTGTTGCCAGAACGGTGCCACCGCAACCTGCCGTTGCCGCCACAGTGTCAGGAAAGTGATGACCGAATAGGCCAGCGCATGCTGACCCAGTACGGCGGCATCACCCACATCCATCAGGATTCCAAGCAAAAACCCCGTTCCCACGCCAACCCGGCGCGGCTGGTTCAAGGCCCAATAGACCAAAAACAGCGCGACGAAATCCGGTGCCAGATCGGAAAATGCGGCTTGCCAGGGCAGCAGATTGACCAGCAGGACGAACAGGAACGAGAGAATGATCAGACCCTGGCTGACCGGGCGCAAAATCTGGCGGGAAACAGGCATCGAACTACCTCTTCCTTTTTTTCTTGCTCGCAGCATCCACGGCGGAAGCATCGAGCGGATAGGGGGGCAGGGCTTCGGCTGCATCCAGGATCAGCACAAATCGGTACTGATCAATGGCGGCAACGGGTGTACAAAAAATCCGCGCAAACCCGCTTTGCCGGTCAACCGAACTCACGCGCGCAACCGGCAGACCAGCAGGATAAACACCATCAATCCCCGACGTAACCAGCATATCGCCGGGCTGGACATCCACATTGGGGGCCATATTGCGCACTTCCAGCGGCTGTTGTCGACCCATGCCGTAGACCACAGCACGCAACTGGTTGCGTTCCACCACCACCGGCACCATGTGATTGCGGTCGGAGATCAACCGGACCTCGCTGGTCAAGGGCTGAACCCGCACCACCTGCCCCACGAGTCCCACGGCATCCGCCACGATACGCCCGGCCACCACGCCCTGGCGTGCGCCTTGGTCGATCACCAGACTGGAGGAGAAGGGATCGCGACCGTTATAGAGAATTTCTGCCAACTGGCTGGGCCTGGGCAAACCGCGCCGTGCCTCCGTCAACTCACGCAAACGGGCATTCTCTCCTTCCAGTTGCTTGAGACGTTGGGCCTGCATGGCCGCTGAAAGTTGCGCATCGTTAAGCCGGCGATTTTCGGCCAGCAAATCGCTTTGCCGGGAAAGGAAGCTTCCCGCCTCCTGCGCCATTGAAAACGGTGTCGTGGCCAGCCATTGCAGCGGATAGAGCGCGATGGAAACCTGCTCGCGCAAACGTCCGAGCACGTGGTAATACGCATCGCCCACCATGAGCGACAGCGAAAGGAAGGCAAAGATCACCAACCGGGTAAGCGGCCTCGGTCCCTGCTTGAAAAAGGCGGGTTGAGTTGATTGCATTGAAAGCCGGCGTATAGCGAGCGGGAACAGGGAAGACGACAAACACAGCAGCTTGCGCCACTGTGTTCACATTCCCTTCACCTACCCCAAATCAATCGTTGGCGAAAATGGTGCCGACCTTGTCGAGCTTTTCCAGTGCTTTGCCGGAACCGCGTACCACGCAGGTCAGCGGCTCGTCGGCCACGATCACCGGCAAGCCGGTTTCTTCCATCAGCAGCCGGTCGATATCGCGCAGCAGCGCACCGCCGCCGGTCAGCACCATACCCTTTTCCGCGATGTCGGCACCGAGTTCCGGCGGGGTTTGTTCCAGCGCCTGCTTCACGGCGGAAACGATCTGGTTCAGCGGCTCGGTCAGCGCTTCGAGAATTTCGTTGGAAGAAATGGTGAATGCACGCGGAATGCCTTCGGCCAGATTGCGGCCCTTCACTTCCATTTCGCGCACTTCCGCGCCGGGGAAGGCGGAGCCGATGCGCTTCTTGATTTCTTCGGCCGTGGTTTCGCCGATCAACATGCCGTAGTTGCGGCGGATGTAATTGATGATGGCTTCATCGAACTTGTCGCCACCGACGCGCACCGAGTTGGCATACACGATGCCGCCGAGCGAGATCACGCCCACTTCAGTGGTACCGCCACCGATATCGACCACCATCGAGCCGGTGGCTTCTTCCACCGGCAGACCGGCACCGATCGCAGCAGCCATCGGTTCTTCGATCAGGGCCACCTTGTTCGCCCCGGCGCCCAACGCCGATTCGCGGATCGCGCGGCGCTCCACCTGGGTCGAACCGCAGGGTACGCAAATCACGATCCTGGGCGGGCTGGAAAACATGCGCGATGGGTTCACCTTCTTGATGAACTGCTTGAGCATCTGTTCGGTAATGGTGAAGTCGGCGATCACGCCATCCTTCATCGGACGAATCGCATTGATGCTGCCCGGCGTGCGGCCCAGCATCTTCTTGGCCTCGGCACCGACAGCCAGGATGGTCTTCTTGCCGCTGGGTCCGCCGCTTTGCTGGATTGCGACGACCGAGGGTTCGTCGAGCACGATGCCCTTGCCTTGCATGTAGATCAGGGTATTCGCAGTGCCCAGGTCGATGGCGATATCGTTGGCAAAATAGCCGGAGAGGAATCCAAACATAAGAGTTCTCGCACAATGTATTCGGTTACAGAAGCCGCAGATCTGTCTGCGACAAGAATTCGGGTTCCCGGCGCAGCGCGCACGTTTGGGGGAAACAAGCCCGCTATGATACCCTATCGCCTTGGCTAAATTGAAGAATCAACAAGGTAAACAAGCCATGTCTTTGTCTCTTGACGACGTACGGCGTATCGCCAAACTGGCACGCATCGGTGTAACCGACGATGAACTTGCCGCAACGCAACTACAGCTTAACCGCATTTTCGGCCTGATCGAAGAAATGCGCGCGGTCGACACCAGCGGAATCGAGCCCATGGCGCACGCCCAGGATGTCGGCCTGCGCCTGCGTGCCGACGAGGCCACCGCACCGGATCGGCGCGCCGCCTTCCAGGCCATTGCACCCGCGGTGGAAGCCGGGCTGTATCTGGTTCCCAAAGTCATCGAATAAAGGGAGAAGGAAGATACGTGGAAAAGTTCCCGTCGCTTCCGTAATTGCATGCTGAACAACACCCTCAAACAACTCTCCGCCCGGCTCGCAGCCAAAGAAGTTTCCGCCGTCGAGCTGGCTACAGAATACCTGGCAAGAATCGAGCTTCTCAACCCGCGCCTCAATGCCTTCATTACCGTTGACCGGGAAAAGACGCTGGCCGAAGCCCAAACCGCCGACGCGCTGCGTGCCGCCGGCAACGCAGGCCTGCTAACCGGCGTGCCGCTCGCACACAAGGATATCTTCTGCCAACAAGGCTGGAAGACCTCCTGCGGTTCGAAGATGCTCGACAACTTCATCTCGCCCTACGACGCACATATCATCGAACAGTGCCGTAAGGCCGGCCTCGTCACGCTCGGCCGCGCCAATATGGACGAATTCGCGATGGGCTCGTCCAACGAGAACAGCGCCTACGGCCCGGTACGCAATCCGTGGGATGTGAACGCCATTCCCGGCGGCAGCTCGGGCGGCTCCGCCGCTGCCGTTGCCGCGCGCCTCGCACCGGCCGCTACCGCGACCGACACCGGCGGCTCGATCCGCCAACCCGCGGCGTTTTGCGGCGTGACCGGCATCAAGCCGACTTACGGCGTGGTCAGCCGCTTCGGCATGGTGGCCTTTGCCAGCTCGCTCGACCAGGGCGGCCCGATCGCCACCACCGCCGAAGATTGCGCGCTGCTGTTGAACGTGATGGCCGGTTACGACGAGCGCGATTCGACCAGTCTCGAACGCACCAAGGAAGACTACACGCGCGATCTGGCGCAGCCGCTCACAGGCCTCAAGATCGGCCTGCCCAAGGAATACTTCGCCGAAGGCCTGGCCGCCGATGTGGCACAGGCCATTGAAGCCGCGATTGCCGAGTACAAGAAGCTTGGCGCAGAAGTGGTCGAGGTCAGCCTGCCCAATACCAAGCTGGCGATTCCGTCCTACTACGTGATCGCCCCGGCCGAAGCCTCATCGAATCTTTCCCGCTTTGACGGCGTGCGCTACGGCCACCGCGCTGCCGAATACTCGGGCCTCGCAGACATGTACGAAAAGAGCCGTGCCGAAGGCTTTGGCTGGGAAGTGAAGCGCCGGATACTCACCGGCACGTATGTGCTCAGCCACGGTTATTACGACGCCTACTACCTGCAGGCGCAGAAGATCCGCCGCATCATCGCCGACGATTTCCAGAAAGCCTTCGCCCAGTGCGACGTGATCATGGGCCCGGTCGCGCCGACCACGGCCTGGAATCTGGGCGAAAAGAGCGACGATCCAGTGGCGATGTACCTGGAAGACATCTACACGCTGGGCGTGAACCTCGCCGGCCTGCCGGGGATGAGCGTGCCGGTCGGCTTCGGCAAGTCCGTTGATGGCAAAGCGGGACGCCCGGTCGGACTGCAGATCATCGGCAACTACTTCAGCGAAGCAAAAATGCTGAACGTGGCGCACCAGCTGCAGCAAGTCACTGACTGGCACACCCGAGCACCGGCGCTGTAACCATGCAACTGCATACCTGGCTCGCCTTTTTTGCCGCCGCCTGGATCATCAGCCTCTCGCCAGGCGCGGGGGCGATCTCGTGCATGAGCGCCGGCATGCGCTACGGTTACCGCAAGGGACTGTGGAACATCCTCGGACTGCAGACTGGCATCCTGCTGCTGGTCGTGATCGTGGCCATGGGGCTGGGTGCCATTCTGGCCGCATCGGCGCTGGCATTCAGCCTGATCAAGTGGTTCGGCGTGGCGTATCTGGTCTGGCTCGGCATCCAGCAATGGCGTGCAGAGGCCAAGCCGATGGAAGTTTCGGCCGAAGATGCGCGCTCGCCCCGACAATTGTTCGTACAGGGTTTCCTGGTCAACGCCAGCAATCCCAAGGGCATCATTTTCATGCTGGCCGTGCTGCCGCAGTTCATCGACCCGCAAGCGCCGCAATTCGTGCAGTACGCGATCTGCACCGGCACGCTGTTCTTTACCGATGCCGTGGTCATGAGCGGTTACACGCTGCTCGCCGCGCGCGTATTGAGCGCATTGCGCGAGCCCGCGCATATCCGCCGTCTGAACCTGACTTTTGGCGGGCTGTTTGTCGGCGCGGGATTGTTGCTGGCGGGCTTCAAGCGCAGTTGATTCATGCCGGCGGGCGCAAACCGCCGCTCACAAATTTGATACTGGCGGTTTCACCCCGCCATGATTTGAGGTCTACACCATGCAATGGGAAGTCGTGATCGGGCTGGAAGTCCACGCCCAGCTCTCCACCCAATCGAAGATTTTTTCGACCGCCAGCACCGCTTTCGGCGCGGCACCGAATACGCAGACCGCCGTGGTCGATATCGCCCTGCCCGGCGCTTTGCCAGTGATGAACAAGGCCGCGGTCGAGAAAGCCATCCGCTTCGGCCTGGCGGTCAATGCCGACATCAACCGCAAGTCGGTGTTCGCGCGCAAGAATTACTTCTACCCCGACCTGCCCAAGGGCTACCAGATCAGCCAGTTCGAGCTGCCTGTGGTCGAGCACGGCGCGATCACGCTGCGCGTCGAACCGCCCAAGGGCGAAGCCTATGACAAGGTCGTGAACCTGACTCGCGCCCATCTGGAAGAAGACGCAGGCAAGAGCCTGCACGAAGACTTTCACGGCATGAGCGGCATCGACTTGAACCGCGCCGGCACGCCGCTCCTGGAAATCGTCTCCGAGCCGGAAATGCGCTCGGCAGCCGAAGCCGTGGCCTATGCCAAGGCGCTGTACAGCATCGTGACCTGGATCGGTATCTGCGACGGCAACATGCAGGAAGGCTCGTTCCGCTGCGATGCCAATGTCTCGGTGCGCCCGGTCGGCAAGGCCGAATTCGGCACCCGGCGCGAGATCAAGAACCTCAACAGCTTCAAGTTCCTCGAGCAGGCAATCAACTACGAGGTTCGCTGGCAAATCGACCAGATCGAGGACGGCCACAAGATCGTGCAGGCCACGGTGCTGTTCGATCCGGATACCGGCGAAACGCGCATGATGCGCACCAAGGAAGACGCGCACGATTACCGCTACTTCCCTGATCCCGACCTGCCGCCGCTGATGATCGATGACGCCTGGATCGAACGCATCAAGGGCGAAATGCCGGAGCTGCCGGCCGCAATGAAGACGCGCTTCGAAAGCCAGTACGGACTGTCGGCCTATGACGCAGGCACGCTGACCGCGAGCAAGGCGACCGCCGCCTACTTTGAAGCCGCCGTCGCCGCCGGCGCGGATGCCAAACTCGCCGCCAACTGGATCATGGGTGAAATCTCTGCCCAGCTGAACCGCGAGGAAAAAACCATCGCCGATTGCCCAGTGAGTGCCGAGCGCCTCGCGCTGATGATCAAGCGCATCGCCGACAGCACGATCAACAACAAATCGGCCAAGGACGTGTTGCGCTGGATGTGGGAATCGGCCAAGAGCGCCGACGAGCTGATTGCCGAGCACGGACTGAAGCAGGAAACCGACAGCGGCGCGATTGAAGCGCTGATCGACGGCGTGCTGGCCGCCAATGCCGCGATGGTCGAAGAGTTCAAGTCCGGCAAGGAAAAAGCCTTCAACGCACTGGTCGGCCAGTGTATGAAAGCCGCCAAAGGCAAGGCACCGCCGGCGGTGGTGAACGAAATTCTGAAAAAGAAGTTGGGCTGATCTATCGCGGAACAGTACAACCAAGTTGCCTGCCTCCGTAGACAAAAGCTCCTGGACAAACCCAGGAGCTTTTGTTTTTTGAGCAACCGATGGCAAACATGCGGCCAATCCGCACTCGCACGTCGTCAACGAGTTGGCCGAAATCAGATTGCCATCATTCGCCACCCAACTTGGAAGTAACACAGCCCGTGCTGATGCATTCGCGCTCGCGCTCTTTCAGGAAAGACAAGCGGGATTGGGTCAGTTCCACCGCGCAGGACAGATTTACATAGTAGCCATTGGGCTTTTCATAGCTGCACAATTCGTCCCGTTGCTTGATCCACCCCAGTTGCCCTTGCTTGAGTGTGTCCTGCTGAGCCGGATTCAGGTTTTTTCTCAAACTGGCGTAGGCCTGGTTCAAGTCCCGGTCAACCTGGGAAAAAAAGTTTCCGGCGCAATAAACCTGGTCAAACGCATTGCGCGGCTTGGCACATCCTGCCGCATACGCACCCGCAGAGAGACAAACCAACATCAAGGCAGTACTGATTTTCTTCATCGCAAATCCTCTTGAAAAATTGAGACAACAGTCTTTATGGCTTCTGACAAACACGGATGCCAGTGGCAATTGCATGAGCCAAACGTTGAACCGTTTCGGCCTTGGCGAACCGCTCCTCTTCATCTGGATTGGCAATCACCCCGGCTTCAATCAAAACAGCTGGAATAGTCGCTGTTTTCAGAACAACCAAGTCATCGAACCGGTGGATACCCAGGCGCCGGTCGATCAAAGGCCTGTTTTCACCAGGAATCAGCGTGGCGTGATACAGCGACAGCACTTCGCCAATTGCCAGCAGCTGCTCGGCAATCTCGCGGGCACAATGCAGACTTTGGGCATAGTGCGGATTTTTTTCTGATACAAAGATTGAAAAACCGGCAAATTCGCGACGCCGCCCGGCATCGATCCATTCCTGCTGAATGGAATCGTGATGAATCGAGACAAAGAAATCTGCGGCAGGCTCGCGGATTGCGCGTTCCTGCAAAGTAATTTCCTTGCCATCCGCAGCCACCCGAAACACCTTCTCCCCCTGTGTAACCAGTTCACCGGCCAGCACATTAGTAAACTGCAGGTTATACAAATACTCGACCTTGCCACTTGCCGCAGTTGCTCCCGGACGTAGCGGCGTATGCCCGGTGTCGACAACAATATTTGCCGCATGCGCCGCAAGAGCAAAGAAACTTGCGGCAAGCATTACTGTCCATTTTTTGCATTTAGCCATCATTCAATAGATGCCCCCTCTTGAAATTAATTATTTTCAATACCACGCGCAGAATGTTCACAGTGATTGGCATTCCATTGCCGAGTATTCGACATCACGCAACAGCCATCTATCAATCAATCTTTTTTACTTTGAGCCCGACCGGCGCATGATAGTGCCCAGTATTTCCATCCCATAGCATTCCGCCCAACGTAACTTGCTTTCCAAGCCGGGGACGAAGCTGTTTGTATTGTTCGGCAGAGAGAATCAGCTGGACCTTTCTGACATGGTCATAGCTGGAAAGCTCCTGATTATTTTTATCGCGAACACAAATCGACTTGCCGAGGTGCACGTAATACCCTGTTTCCGGCTCGTCGCCATCTTTGACACTTTCAAAATTGGGCGGCCCTGGATAAGTTTCCCGAACCAATTTACCGTACAGCGTGACTTTTTCGGGATCGTAGCCAAGGCAAGCGGCGTGAGCGGAGGAAATGAAAAGAATAAACAACAAAGAGAGCAATAAATTTAAGTGTCGCATTATAAATTTGACCTATGGCTGGAAACCTTCGTCAAATGGCTGTGCAGCAAGGCATAAGGCTTTATCCAGTGCCAGCGCAGCTTTCTTTTTGTCGTTTGAGTCAATGATTACATTGGTGATTGTTTTTGTCTTCCCGGTTCTTGCACTCACTCCCATTACTGTCAAAGTTGCATTAACATACTTAATGATGTACAGCCCATCATAACCAGAACCAACTTTATTATCTTTATATCTCCTAAGAATATTCCTTGTTTTATCGATCGCTTCTTTATCCCCATTAAAAACAGACCTAGCAACCTCAACAGTCAATTCAGGCGGCGTTTTTTTCTTGCAAAAATCGATATTCTATAATCACCCGATTTTCTCTTACTCCAACATTTTTCATTAGGATCTGGCATATTTTCATCACTTACCACAGAATCATCCGTGTAATACATATAAGCAGGAGAGCCCCATAATTTTGGCACACCACTAATATCAACAGCTACCGCATAATATCCCCGCTCACCTGCAAATACTTCACACTGCATAAAATATGCCGCCCCACCCATTATTGCCAATATAATACTTTTATAATTCACAGCCGCCGCCCTTAAGATTGCTTATTCACCTTCTTCACGCCACCCACAGAAACCTACTTTCCAAATTTTCGTTTAAACAGGCTGATGAAAACCAAGCACCACCTTGGGTTCTTCATCAGCCTGTTAAGGACCATACGCATAGGGCAACGATTTTAATACACTGCACATTGCACTTGATATATCTCCATCTTTAACACTGTTTGACGTTGCATGATTGTTGCCCACCCCTTTTGCCGCAGAAATAGAAAAAAGGTCAACTCGCCCATTATTTAACTCATACAATACAACAGCATCAAATCCTTTCTTTATTTCCCCATCCCTATAAGTACCAATAATTTTCTTCACATAATTAACAGACTTATCGTCGCCATTCACTGCAGACACTAGATCGCTCACCGAAAGCACATCCACCCTCTTTCTTAGATAAACAAGATCAAAATTCAATTCATTAATTGAATCACAAACATAAAGATTTCCATCAAATTTTTTATTGAAATATCTCTTCAGCACCGGAGCAACAATATCTTCTGATTTCTGGTCAAACGGATATACCAGCAGGATAAAAGAGTCACGGGATCCCGCATTTGCAAAGGACATTGACAGCAAGACAACAAGCAATGACAAAAAATTTCTCATTATCGCGTACTCTCCACCAACTCCTGCTTAGAAACATTTACAATAATTTCTTTATTAATCTTATCCATATCAACAACCTCCAATTCCCTTTCATTTCTCGCATATTCAAGGTATGTCACCGGAACATAAAATCCATAAAATCTTTGATCATAAGTCACTCCATCCGATACAAATCTCGATGAAACACCAGACATTGCATATGCAGAAAGCTTTACTCGGTCTCCTTGATTCCCACCCAAACAAACAACTCTTCCATCCCCCTTCATAGCATATACAAATGTTGCATGCCCCTTTCCTGGTGATTTATTAGTGCCTGAAAAATAATTCCTCATCACCATAATTGATCCATATACAGGCCTATCAATCTTAATAAATTTTTTACTTAATATCGGAAACTGTGACCCCGCACTATTTTCATAAATCTGCCCACTTGTTTTTAAGCAAAAATTCACAAAGGCAGCACACCATGCGGTTTTAACTAAATTACCTTTTAGCCCTAACTCTTTGTGATAATTACGGGTAATTTTTTCTTCTGTAACACCTTTCCACTTTTTTGCTTCTGATAGAGCCACCTCCATCCACGGCGCCCGTCTGGAATCGGAGGGCATCCATGCCGCTGGCGACCCTTCCCCGGAGCGGGTCCGGGATGTGCTCAGGTTTTCAACCTCAGCTTCCCGCAAATCATTTCCTGTCGAAGCGGATTGATCCTGCGCTTTGGCCGATTGGTTTTGAGCCTTGGAAGACGTTGACGATTTCGCAGATCCGCTTTGTGGCTTGTTGGCGGATACAGCAGGCTTCGCCACTGATGCTGGAGCGCTGGCGTTGCCATGGCAGATGATCAAGCGCTGCCCGGCCAGGATCAGTTTCGCGTTTTTGATATGGTTGTCTTTCTGCAGCCGCGCCACGCTGGTTTTGAATTTTTTTGCGATTTTGGCTAGCGTATCGCCAGGCTGAACCGTGTAGACATGGCTGCGATCGTCCTGTTTGCTCGTTTGGGTAGAGGCATGCGGACCTGAGAAAGCCTGGTAGATCTTTTGTTCACAGACCAGGAGAAAGTGTTTGGCTTCTGCAGCCATGTCGATACTCAAGATTGTTTTGAGCAACCCTTTCTCATCTGGCACCTTGATCTTCACCGGTCCAGACTTGGCCTGATGCACAACCGGGGGAAGTTGGCCGATTTCGGAAGTAGTGACCTGTCGGGTTTTGCCGTCCTGTTCCAGAACAACGGTTTTTCCTGCGATCGCTTTGCTGCCATCCGAAAGGGTGACAGAACTGACTGCTACGGTAGCTTCTTTGCGAGCACCCTTGGACTGATCTTCATAGCCTTCGATCTTGATGATGGCTTTGACCAGCCGTTCAAATTCGGATGAATCCAGTTTGCCTACGACTCTGTCACGAGTCAGCCCGGAAAACTTTTCCGCATCGCTGATATATTTTTCTGTGTTGTTTTCCACGGGAGGCGCATAACCGTCAATCGCCTCCTTGATGGTCTTCTTGGAATAAAGACGCCTCAGGTTATTGCGGATTTCATTCACCCCGGTTTCATAATCCGGAAAGATCAAAAAGTAGCAATCAACACCCTTGCTGTTTTTGGTCTTGGCGAAACCTATATGCGTCTTGACCGCTCTGGGGGCGGGAACGCCTTTTTCCATCCATGGCCTCAAATTGCCCGGATTGTTCAGGCGCCATGGCAGGCTGCCACCGCTACGGATCAGGTGGTTGCCTTGCGCATCGGTGTATTCCGCAATCTTGCGCTCGCTGTCGTATTGTGCCTTGACCCATTTCGCCATGAATTTATTCCTTCTCTTCCACGCTGCTGAGGTTCATTTCGTCCAGGATATCTCTGGGCAAAAAGGCATCCGGATCGTGCTCGAACAGATCAACCTCATCCTGATCATCGAAACCCGTTTCATCGCCCGTCATCTCATCCGAGTCGGCCTCTTCCATTTCGTCATTCGACAAGGGCAATTCGACTACCTCCCAGCCTGACTGGCCCAGACTCAATGTCAGCTGCTTGGCTTCATCCAACATGACTCTAGGAAGAACTCCGGATTGGGGCACCGTCCCTGACTCCAGAATCTGGCCCATGTCATCCGTAATCGTGAACGGTTTGCCGACCATGCCAGCGTCTTCGGCCATGGCATCTGCATGCTCAAAAGCAAAGCGCAGGCTGTGTTTGTTTATGAATTCTGCAGAGGGCATAACAGGCAGAGCGCCACGCTGACTGGCCGGCCCTTCCCAACTATGCCCCCCCGCCTTCACCGTAAACGCGCCCGGGCAGCCTACTTCCACCTTGCCGTCCGCGATCTTTAGATACGCTCCACCCGAGGTGATGAAGGTGATGTTCTTCGCTGCGGCGAGATCGATCGCTTCCGTAGATGAAGTGATCTTGACGTCTTTCTGCGCGTTGATCGCGATGTCATCCGTCTGCGCCTGCGCGAGGAACTGGCCTTCATGCGCGATCAACCGCACGCCTTCCTTCTGGCTGAAGAGGCTGATGCCTTGTCCTGCGTTGAGCGTGATCTGCTCGCCGGCGGTCTGCTGCAGGTGTTGTCCGGCGATCTGGTTGAGCTGCTCGCCGGCGTAGTGCGTGCTGGTTTTCGGGGTTGCGCTGCTGATGCCACCGGGTGAGCTCAGCGCGATGATCGGACTCTGACCGTTGGCTTTGCCTTGGGCGGTGTTGCTGCCGTTTTCCCAGTCGGCGAGTTGCTGGTTCAACTCATTCTGCGTATTGGTTTCGGTCTTGAATGCGTGGCAGGTTTCGGCGCTGTCGCCCAGTCCCTTGAGCAGATCGAGCGCAGTTTGCAGGTGGTTGATCAGCTCGCTGCGCGCGAGTTGGCTGTCGCTCGCGTCACTTCTTGCATCGGTGCTGAGCAGGATGCCTTGCGCGGCGCGGATCACGGCGGCGGCGTCGGTCCGCAGTTCCGCACCTTCGCCTCTGGGTTCTGCTTTGCTTTCGCTGCGCGGGTGAGCGAGATAGCCAAGGTTGAACTGGGTCTTGGCATGTTCGCTCGATAGCTTGGCGCGTACCTCATTCGTGGTGTCGTCGAACAAGAGTTCGTTGTACTGGCTGCCTTTATATTCCTTGCTCTTGATGCCGGAGAGCGTCTTGTTGGCCGGCATGCTGCCGGCGCCGCTGAATTTGGGCGGGGTGTGCGTTCCGTTATACAGGGCGCCCTTGATGATGGGCCGGTCGATGTCGCCTTCGATGAAGTCGACCAGCACTTCCTGGCCGATGCGCGGGATGAACTGCTGGCCCCAGCCGGCGCCGGCACTGGGGTAGGCGACGCGCAGCCAGCAGGACGAGCGGTCATCGAAATTCGCGCCGAACTCGGGATGCTCGCTCGGGCGTTGCCAGTGGAACTGGATCTTGATGCGGCCGAGTTCGTCGGTATGAATTTCTTCCCCCGCAGGCCCGACCACCGTGGCAGTCTGCACGCCGTTGGCTTTGGGCTTGGCGTGTTCGGTATGGGCAAAATCCGGCGTGAGCGCGATGCCGCGCCGGATCAGGGTGAGCTGGTTCTGGAACGGTGGCTTGCTGCGGGGATTGCCGCTCGAGGGATCGGCTGCGAGCAGGCCGGAAAGCCCGGCAATCAATTCGCCGGGCAGGTTGTTCTCCGCAGCAAGGGTTTCCCCGGTCACGACGAACTGGCGCTGTTCGGGCGGATCCTGGTCGTGCACCGGGTGGCCGCTCAGCGTGAACCATTCGCCCACATTCAGGGCCCGCACCGTGCCGCGGGCGGTGAACGATTTGGCGGCGCGGTCATGGGCCTGCTGGCGCAAACGGGCGTAACGGCTCAACTCGTTCAGGCCGCCATAGTAGGGGCCTTGCGGATCGTAGTCTTCCAGGCTGCGACCGGCTTGCTCGCCGCCTGCTCCCTGATCTTGCGTGGTGGCGTCCTGAGACTGCTCGGTGGCGACGGTCTTGTAGTCGAAGCTCGCCAGGCTGACCCTGGGCGGCATAATCCGGCGCTGGCCCTCCCAACCCTGCAGGGTATCTTCGTGCTCGGTGCCGTCGGCACGGTGGAATCGGATGCGCCCCAGCGGCGATTCATCGAGCGCATACGGGTCGTCAAACAGGATCAAGGTATGCAGCGGAGTATCGCCGGAGCGGAAGGCAAAGCGGTAGCTGATGCCTTCTTCGCGTAGCAGGCGCTGGATGAATTCCAGATCGGATTCGCGGTATTGTAGGCAATAACTGCGCGCGGAATAGTCCGTTTCAAGTTGCGGATCGAAGGCAAACGCGGCGGCAATGGCCGGATTATTGGCGGCGTGCTCGTCGAGAACGGTCTTGATGATCTCGACAATGTTCATGTCCTGGAAAACCCGGCTGCAGCGGCGTTGCGCCAGCAAGGCCAGCGCGGGCTCGATCACCAGCCGGTACGAGGCAAAACCGCCGTTCGAGCCGATACCCTGCGCGGCGGTAACCAGCCCGGTGATCACCCGCTCGTCGCCCGTCGGCGTGAGCAGCCCGACCTGCACCGGCAAGCCCAGCAGATCCTTGAGTTCGAGATGGGCATCGGACGAGAGGCAGTCAAGTTCGTAGCGATACAGTGTGGAAAGCGCCGCCTGGCCGCTCAACGTGTGCGGCAACAGCATATCTGGCCGCCAGCCCTCACCGCCGAATGCCAATGTCAGCAAACGCGTGTGCTGGGTAAAGGCCGAGGCGAAGGCGCGCAACAAGGCTTCAGGACGTTCCAACATTAGAATCCTCTAATTTATTGATTTTGCTGGATTTACTTATTTATTGCGGCAAGGAGACTACTACAAACAAACAGTTAACGTAAGCAAAATAAAGAATTAATAGCAAAAATACTGACAATTTTTCTATTAATGCCAAAACACATATTAGAAACAATGATTTGCCATGGTGATTCCTAGACCCGCTTGCGCCGGAACCGGGAGGGGAGTCACTGTTTTTGCAACAGACACATTCGTATCCCTGTCTGCCAGGTTCTGTTCACGATCTTGCCGGACGGCCCCTCTCCCAAGAACCATTCTTTCGCGGCATCCGTTCCGTTGCCCGCAACGGGTGGCAAGTTACATGCGTGCGTCATTGCTTTTCATTCGGTTAAATATTGATAATGAGAATTGTTATCAATATAATGCGTCACTGAACTGATGCTCTATTGCCTCCCGCCGGGGGCATTCCATCCAGGCACCAAGGACCCGACGGAGATTTGATCTCATGCAACAAGCATCCTGTGCGCGCCCGGTAAGATAATGATTCTCAATTACACGATTACAAGAATGCCCACTCATCCAGCAACAACCTCCTCGCAGCGCACCTACCTTGCGCAGGGAATCTCCGCCAGGGCGATGGCCTGCGTGGTGGTCATGCACTTGTGCGTTTTCGCCTGGCTGTTTTCGCAGGCTAGCCACTCAATGCCCGCGCCGTTGCCAGCACTGATGGTGCAGATGATTGCGCCCACCGCGTTGCCCATGGCGGCACCAGTGCAACCCAAGCCCGCCCAGCCGGTGATCAAACCCAAGATCGCGCCACAACCTGTTGCGCCGCGCACACCGGCACCCACGCTGGCCGCGCAGACACCGGCTCCCGCTGCGCATCAGGAAAATGCCCCTTCCCTTACGCCGCCAGCCCCACCGCAGCCTCAGAGTCCGCCGGCAGGAAGCGCTCAGGCAGCGACAGGAACACCGGCGCCCGCCTTTGTCTCTGCGCGCTTTGATGCCGGCTATCTGCAAAACCCGGCCCCCGTCTACCCGTCGATCTCGCGCCGATTGGGTGAGGAAGGCCGGGTCACGCTGCGGGTGTTTGTCGAAACCAGTGGCTTGCCGTCCCAGGTAGAGATCAAGAACGGCAGTGGCTCAAGCAGACTGGATCAGGCGGCGCGAGAGGCCGTCCAGCGCTGGAAATTCATTCCTGCCAGACAAGGCAGCGACACGGTCGCGGCCTGGGTTCTGGTTCCCATTGTTTTCAATTTGAGAGGTTGATATGGAAAATTCGATGGGCATTGCCCATTTTCTGGCCAATGCCGACGGCATCGCCCGTTTTGTACTGGGATTGATGGTGCTGGCATCGCTCGGCACTTGGTATCTGATCGTCACCAAGGGCTTGCGCGCCTTGCGCATCAACCGGCGCAGCCGGGCTTTCCTGGCCGATTTCTGGGATGCGCCCAATCTGGAAGCCGTTGCCTCGCGCATCCGTGAGCAGGGTGCGGTCGAGCCGTTTTCGCATCTGGTTCATCACGGTTTCACCGCGATCGAGCAGCACAATCGTTACAAGCAGAATGGGCAAAGCATGGCGCGTAGCCTGGTCGATACCGGCGCGGCAGACGACTTGCTGACGCGTGCGCTGAAACGCGCGATCGACGAGGACCGTTCGCACCTGGAGTTTGGCCAAGCCTTTCTTGCGACCGTGTCTTCAGCCGCGCCATTCATTGGATTGTTCGGCACGGTGTGGGGGATCTACCACGCGTTGATCGCGATCGGCATGTCCGGTCAGGGCACGCTCGACAAGGTGGCCGGCCCAGTCGGCGAGGCACTGATCATGACCGCATTGGGACTCGCGGTCGCGATTCCGGCCGCGATTGCCTACAACGCGTTTGCCCGCATCAACCGCAACACGTTGGCGCGCCTGAACGCGTTCGCCTACGACGTCTTCGCCTTCCTCTCCACCGGCATCAAGACTTCGCCGATGCGCACCGATGCGCGCGACACCAGCGAGAAGGTGCTTGCACTGGTCCGTGCCGGCCGCCAGCCGCAACCGGCCCATGCCACCGTCTTCGGCGCGGGGAACTGAGCATGGCGTTCGCAAGTTTTGAAAGCGCAGACGAAAACGAGCCGCTGGCCGAAATCAACATGGTGCCGCTGATCGACGTGATGCTGGTGCTGCTGATCATCTTCATGGTGACCGCGCCGCTGCTGACCCATGCGGTGAAGGTCGACCTGCCCAAGGCAGCATCGAGCGCCAATGTCAGCAAGCAGGAAGCCATCCAGCTGAATATCGATGCGAACAGCCAGATTTTCTGGAACGGCGAAAAGATCGAGGCCGATCAGCTCGCCTCCCGCTTGAACGAAGCCGCGGCAAAGCAGCCCCAGCCCGAACTGCATATCGGCGCCGAACGCACCACGCCCTATGAAAAAGTGGCGCAAGTCATGTCGACTGCTGCCAACCAAGGGCTGACCCGCATCGGGTTTGTCACCGACCCGAATACCCCGAAACCCTGATCCACCCACCCCGATCTCAGCGCTCCGGAAACGGAGCGCCGAGGCTCCTTTTACCCAAAATATCGCATGAATAAAGGATTCGTCATGCCGGAACGCATTACCCGATTGCCAATCGCGCTTGCCATTCAGCTGGCACTGGCCTCATTGGCTCCTTCTGCAATGGCGCAGAACACCAGCGATGAAACTGAAAAAACGCTCTCCACGGTCACCGTGACCGCCAGCGCCGATGCCTCGGCCGAGGGCTTGAGCAAACCGTATGCGGGCGGTCAGGTTGCCACCGGGGCGCGGGTCGGGTTTCTGGGCACGCAAAACATCATGGATACGCCGTTCAGCACCACCAGCTACACCAACGAACTGATCCAGGATCGACACGCCCATAGCGTGGGCGATGTGCTGCAGAACGATCCGGGCGTACGCGTGGCGCGCGGCTACGGCAATTTCCAGGAATCGTACTTTATCCGCGGCTTTGTCCTCTCCTCCGACGAAGTTGCCTACAACGGTCTGTATGGCTTGCTGCCACGCCAGTACGTGTCGGCCGAACTGTTCGAGCGCGTCGAGGTACTGCGCGGCGCCAATGCCTTCCTCAATGGCGCCGCGCCGGCCGGCGGCGGCATTGGCGGCTCGATCAACCTCTTGCCCAAACGCGCACCGGAAGAAGACCTGAACCGCATCACCGCCGGTGTCAGCAGTGGCGGCCAGTTGTATAACGCGGCCGATCTCGCCCGCCGTTTTGGCGAGAACAAGGAACATGGCCTGCGCCTGAACGCGGTGCGCCGCAGCGGCGATACCGCCGTGGATAACGAAAAGCAGGATGTCAGCCTGGTTTCGCTCGGCTACGACTGGCGCGGCGACCACGTGCGCCTCTCGGCGGATATCGGCCATCAGGAATTTTCGCTCGAATCGCCCCGCCCGAGCGTTACGCTGGGGAGCAGCTTAACTGCCGTACCCGCCGCGCCATCGGGCAGCAGCAACTTTGCCCAGCCGTGGTCCTACTCGAAAGAACGCGACACCTTCGGCGCTTTTCGCGGCGAAGTGGACCTGACCGACAACATCACCGCCTGGGCGGCCTTTGGCGCACGCGAAACCGACGAAGACAACTCGCTGGCCAACCCGACCGTGACCAATGCAGCAACCGGCGCGGCCACCACCTACCGCGCCGACAACCGCCGCCATGACAGCGTAATCAGCGGCGAGGCCGGCGTGCGTGGCAAGTTCGAAACGGCAGGCATCAAGCACACGCTCGCCGCCACCGCCTCCACCTACCAGCTTGAAGCCAAGAATTCCTACCAGTGGAGCACCTTGGCCGCGCTCTCGACCAATATCTACAATTTCACCTCCGCAGCACGCCCATCCAGCATCGGCTATTACGGCGGCGTGCTCGAATCACCAGGCCTGACCCGAAAAGAGCAATTCACCAGCTTCGCCCTGTCGGATACCCTGGTCATGTTCAATGACAGCATCCTGCTGACACTGGGCGCACGCCAGCAGAATATCCACACCCGCAGTTACACCTACAACAACGGGGCGCTCTCGTCCGAATACGACAAGAGCAAGCTCACCCCGGCCGCCGGCATCGTGTTCAAACCGCTGAAGAATCTGTCGCTCTATGCCAACTACATCGAATCGCTGGCCGCAGGCGGCACCGCCGGCAGCACCGCGCTGAACGCGGGCACCATCCTGGCGCCGTATGTCGCCAAGCAAAAGGAAATCGGCGCGAAGTATGACGCCGGCAACCTCGGCGCCGGCATCGCGCTCTTCACCACCAGCAAGCCCAGCGGCTATCTGGATTCGACCACCAATCTGTTTGGTGCCTACGGCGAAGATCGCCATCGCGGGATGGAACTCTCGGTCTACGGCGAAGCCCTGCGCGGCCTGCGCCTGCTGGGCGGCCTGACCCTGCTCGATGCCGAACAGCGCAACACCAAGGGTGGCGCGACCGACGGCAAGAAAGTGATCGGCGTCCCTTCAGCCCAGGGCAATCTCGGCGTGGAATGGGATATCCCGGGCACGACCGGCGTTAGCGCGGATGTGCGCATGGTCAGCACCGGCTCCAGCTATGCCAATGCGGCCAACACGCTGAAAGTGCCGGGCTGGACCCGCTTTGATGTCGGCGCCCGCTATATCACCGATATCGCCGGCAAGATGGTGACGCTGCGCGCCCGCGTGGACAACGTCTTCAACAAGGACTACTGGGCATCCGTCGGCGGTTATCCGGGTTATGGCTATCTGGTGGCGGGCAATGCGCGCACCTACAGCCTGACTGCGACGATGGATTTCTAAATTCAGCTTTGCGCACCACGGCAAGGAAGTGGCTTGTTTCCCCCAAGCCACTTCCATGGCCATGCCCTGATGAGTACTTCTGCGCCGCCCCAGCGGTCGGCGCCTCGCACGCATCGATTTGTCACAGTCCCACTCGTCACAGGAGGTAGCGCCAACGTAGCCAGAAAAATCGCCTTTGAATCAAGTACCCACAACAGCATTGCACACAACAAAAAAATCACGAGAGATACACAACCATGCAAAAACAAACTGCTGATCAGCATCCGCCGGGCATCAACCGGCTGGCTGCGACTAACCTTGCTCCGGAAAAACCGGTAGCCCGCAACACACCCCTGCTGCCATTGGGCGCGATGCTGATGGGCGTCTTGCTCGGCCCGCAGAGCGCGCACGCCGAAGACGAGCAAACCCTGTCCACCGTCACGGTACAGGACGAACGCATCGGCGAATCGAAAGGGCTGCAAGGCGGCACCACGCGCGTGGGCAAGCTGGTGCAGCTGCCCAAGGATGTGCCGCAGGCGCTGACCATCATCAGCGAGCAGCTGATGGAAGACAAGAACGCCCATACCCTGAAGGAAGCGCTGAGCAATGTTTCGGGGCTGACCTTCAACGCCGGCGAGGGCGGGCGGATCGGCGACAACATGAACCTGCGCGGCTTCTACTCGTTCGGCGACATGTACCTCGACGGCATCCGCGATGTGGCGCAGTACAACCGGGAAACCTTCAACCTGGAGCAAATCGACGTGCTGCGCGGTTCGGGCTCGATGCTGTTCGGTCGCGGCCAGGCCGGCGGCGTAATCAACCAGGTCAGCAAGGAACCGGGCATGTTCAATGGCGGCAGCGTAACCGCCACCTATGGCAGCTACGACTACAAGCGTGTCACCGCGGACGTCAACGGCATGATCGGCGACAGCGCCGCACTGCGCATCAATGCGATGAAAACTGATGCCGGCAGCTCGCGCGACAACGTCCATTCCAAGCGCGAAGGCATTGCGCCCACGCTGCGCTGGATCATCGATACCGGCGATGAGATCACCCTCGGCCATTACTACCTGAAAACCCACAACACGCCCGATTACGGTGTGCCGTTCTTCCAACAACGCCCGCTCGATGTGCCGGCCAGCCGTTTCTATGGCACCACGTCCGATTACGAAGACAACACCACCCACATCAGCACCCTGAGCTACAAGCACAGCTTTTCCGGCGATACCGAACTGAAAACCGTACTGCGCCGGGCCAGCTACACGCGCGATCTGTGGGCGGTGCAGCCGCAGTTGCGCAATGTCGGCTGCGCGGCAGGAACGGTGAGCTCGGTATCGGATGCCAACTGCATCAACCGCTCGGTCAAGGCACGCGGCGGCGAGGAAAACACGCTGACCAGCCAGACCGATTTCAGCAGCAAGTTCAATACCGCCGGCCTGCGCCACGAAGCGTTGATCGGGCTCGAACTGCTCAAGGAAAAGGCCTCACGCTGGAGCTACAGCACCACCGGCATCACCGTGCCGACGACCACCGTCGGCTCGACTGATGCCAGCGCCAGTGGCCTCGGCAGCCTCTACGGCCACCAGAACCGCAGCAACATCAACACCTACACTGGCAATTCCTGGGGCGTCTACGCGCAGGACAGCATCGAATTCACCCCGGGCTGGAAGGTGCTGCTTGGACTGCGCCGCGACAACCTGAGTGCCGATTACGCCAGCAGCACCGGCACCAACGAGCTGAAATTCGCCGAAACCAGCTACCGTTCGGGGCTGATGTACCAACCCGACGACACGCAGTCCTACTATCTGGCCTGGAACGATTCGTTCAACCCGACCGCCGATCTCTACCAGCTCGACAACGGCCGCGCCTTCGACCCCGAACGCAGCCAGACCATTGAGCTCGGCGCCAAGTGGGAGCTGTTCGAGGGCGATCTCTCCTTGCGCGCCGCGATTTACCGCGCCGAGAAGGAATGGGAGCGCAATACCGATGTGGAAACCAGCGGCGGCATCTTGAGCAAGAAGCGCCGCACCGACGGGATCGAACTGGAAGCCGCCGGGCGCATCACCCGGCAGTGGGAAGTCTTCGGCGGCGTGGCGCTCATGCACTCGGAAATCCTGGAGCCGGGCTACAACATCAACGCCACCACCGGTGTGATCACCGCGCACAACGCCAACCTGAAAGGCATGCGCCCGCGCAACACGCCGCGCTACACCGCCAACCTGTGGACGACCTACAAGCTCGATGGCGGCTGGAAACTCGGCATCGGCGCGGACCTGAAGGGCGATCGCTTGGCCTACGGCATTGGCACCGGCACCAACGCCATTGTCGCCAATGAAGTGCCGGCCTTCATCCGTTGGGATGCGCTGATCGCGTACGAACAGAAGGCTTACAACCTGAAGCTCAACGTGATGAACCTGTTGAACAAGCGCTATTACGAGTCGGTCTACGACAACGGCGGCCATGTGGTCGCCGGAACAGAGCGGTCGGCGCAGATCACGGCAGAATTCAAGTTCTAGCCTCTTCGGTCCCCGGCTTGCCCGGGGACGTTTTGCCATCGAAAGGAAAGTTTAGTTTATGCTGCTGCACCTCCCCCAAGTCCTCTCCCGCGACACCGTGGCGCAATGCCGCCAACTGCTCGAAGCCGCCGACTGGGTGGACGGTCGCGTCACCGCAGGCAAACAGGCCACTCAGCTCAAGAACAACCTGCAATTGCCCGAGAGCGGCGAAGCCGCGCGCATCCTCAGGACGACCGTGCTCGACCACCTGGGCACGAGCGCGCTGTTCTTCGCCGCGGCCCTGCCCAAGAAAATCTACCCGCCCTTGTTCAACTGCTATACCGGCGAGACGAATTCCTTCGGCAACCATGTCGACAACGCGGTGCGCACACATGCCGCCAGCCAGACGCATGTGCGCACCGATCTCTCGTTCACGCTGTTCCTGAGCGACCCGGATGAATACGACGGCGGCGAGCTGGTTATCGAAGACACCTTCGGCTCGCCGCGCGTCAAGCTGCCGGCCGGCGACATGGTGCTCTACCCGTCTTCCAGCGTGCACCGCGTAGAGCCGGTCACGTGCGGCGCGCGCATCTGCTGTTTCAGCTGGCTGCAGAGCATGGTGCGCGAGACCGAACGCCGCCGCCTGCTGTACGAAATGGACATGAGCCTGATGCAACTGCGCCAGGAGCAAATCGATTCGCCCGGCGTCGTCAGCCTGACTTCGTGCTATCACAACCTGCTGCGGATGTGGGCCGAGGTTTAACCCACATTACAGATCACGCCGATGGGATTTCGCACCAGCCTCTCGACCAGTGCGAAATCCCGAACCTGCGCGCTAACGGTGCAGGCTTCCAATCAGCCGCGCGCTCATGGTTTCCAGCGCCCCCAGGGGATCTGCCGCCACGGGATCAAGCACCAGCAGCGGAATGCCTGCGGCCTTGGCCGCTTGCAGCCAGTCGGCGTCGGGTTCGCTGTCGGTCACCAGCGCGGCCACGGGGTGCGTCGCGAGCCAAGCCGTTCGATCCTGCGCGGCGGGTAGCGCCACCTGATCCAGATTCAGCCCGCCAATCAGGTAATCGAGTCGCTCGGAGAGTCTCGCCACGGCCGCGTTATCGACGGTGGACAGCACGGCTTCGTTGCGCGCACTCAGATTGATCAGGCGGCGCTTGATGCTTGCCAGCCGCGTGGCGATAGCCGGCTGCGCGGCCGGTTCCAACCGGCCCAACTCGTTGGCGAGGATGTCCGCCATGCGTCCGAGATTCACCGGATCGAGCCAGGGCTGGCTCGGCAGCGCCTTGCCGGCCTGCAGCGCGATCCCCGGCAGCGCGCCATCGATCGGCTGTGCGGCGTCGATTTCGACGATGCGGATATGGCTGCGCCGCGCCAGTGGATAGAGCGGGTCTTCCGGCCAGAGCGAGCGCAGCGTGATCACCGCATCCGCTTCGCGCGCGGCGGCGGCAAAGGCCGCTTCGCCTCGGCTCGTCAGGTAGGCGGTCAGGCGCGTGGGCGGGATGTTTTCCGGCGCGGCGCGCAGCACTTTGAGCGGGCTGCCTGCAACCAGATCACTGGCGAGCGCATACACCACGGGATGCCCCGCCAGCACGGTGGTGGCGAGAATCGGCGTACTCCAGAACGCAACCGTCAGCAGTACGGCAACGCCGGCCAGTTTTTTCAGAAAGCTCATGCGGATTCCCCTCTCAAACCCGGCAGCAGGCTGCGCGCCAAGGCTGCCAGTACAAAACAGATGCCGGCCGACAGGATGATCGCCGCGCCGGACGGCACGGGCAGATCGAACTGGATCGGCAGCAGGATGCCGGACAAGGTCGCCAGCGTGGCCACGCCGACCGAAAAGCGGAAAAACCCCTTGAGCGAATGGCTCAGCAGGCGCGCGGTCGCCGCCGGAATCACCAGCAGCGCGCCGACCAGGATCGCGCCGATCACCTTGACTGCCGCGACGGTGACGACCGTGACAAGGCCGACGAACAGGTAATCGAGTGCCTTGACCGCCACGCCGCGCACCGCCGCGAGTTGCGGATTGAAGCTCGCCAGCATCAGCCGGTTGTAGAACGGCAGCGCCAGCGCGGCAACCAGCAGCGCCACGATCAGCAACACCTGCAAGTCCTGGTTGTTCACGGTCAGCACCGAGCCGAACAGCACGTTTTCCAGGATGTGGACATTGATGCGGCCGGCCAGGATCAGCAGCAGGCTCGCGCCCAGCGCCAGCGAGACAGAGAGGAACACGCCGATCAGCGTATCGGGCGCAAGGCCGGTGCGGTTGCGCAGGTAATTGAGCCCGATGCCGAACAGCAGGCAATAGCCGAAGAGGCTGCCGTAGGGGCCGGTATACGGCTCGCCGAGCAGGATGCCGATCGCCACGCCGGTCAGCGCCGCATGGCCGACCGCTTCGGAAAAGAACGCGAAGCGCTTCACCACCACCAGCGTGCCGAGCCCGCCCAGCACCGGGCCGATCATCAGCCCGGCGATCACGGCATTCACCACGAAACCGTAGGCCAGCGACGCGGGCAGCCAGCCGCTCGTGGCTCCCGCCTGCGCCAGTTCGCGCAGGATATCGAACAGCGCATTCATTGCACTTCCTCCAAGAGATCGGGATACAGGTCACGTGCGGCCTTGACCGCAGCGGCAGGCGCGGCCTGGCTGGAAAACAGCCCCAACAAGCGCTCCGGTGTCAGCATGTCCGCCGGCCTGCCGTCGAACAGGATATGGCGGTTGAGCCCGGTCACCCGGTCGGCCCAGCGCGTGACCGCCGCCAGATCGTGTTCGATCCACAGCACCGTGGTGCCGCTGGCGCGCCAGCTGGCGAGCAGATCGGCAAAAATGCGCGCGCCCGGTTCATCGAGCGCCGACATCGGCTCGTCGAGCACCACGAGATCGGGCCGTGGAATCAGCGCCTGCGCCAACAGCACGCGCTGGCGCTCGCCGCCCGAGAGCGCGCCCATGCGGCGGCGGCGTTTGTCCTTCAGCCCGACGCGCGCCAGTGCTTCGCCGATTTCGCGCGCGCGGCGCGGCGAGAGGCCAAGAAAAGCCGGCCGGCGCTGCGTCATCGCCGCCATCACGTCGTCGACCGTCATCGGCAGGCCGCGGTCGAAATCCAGCGCCTGCGGCACGTAGGCGATCACGCCGGCTTCGCTACCCGGCCAGCGCAGGCTCAGCGTGCCGTTATGCGGCGTCTGCCCCAGCAGCGTGCGCACCAGCGAGGTCTTGCCGCCGCCGTTGGGGCCGACCAGCGCATGCACGCTGCCCGGCGCCACCGCGAACGACACGTTTTGCAGGATATCGGTGCGGCCCAGCGTCAGGCTTACCGCGTCGAAAGCCAGTGCAGGACCGGTTGCGGAAAATGAAGTCATGCGCCGGCCTCCCGGATCGCGCGCACCACGGTATCGAGGTTGCGCGTCATTTCTTCCTCGAATTTCTGCGGCGTGTATTCGCCATAGGAGATGTGCGAGAGCGCGTAGATGCGCACGCCGGTTTCGCGGCGGATCGTTTCGACATAGGTCGAGGGGAAGTTCATCTCCGAGAACAGCACCTTCACATCGAGCTTCTTCAACTGGTCGATGGTGGCCTTCAACTGGCTCGGGCTGGGTTCGATGCCATGCGCGGGCTCGATCACTGCGGTGACTTCCAGGCCGAATTCGCGCAGCAAATAGTCGTACGCGCCGTGTATCGTCGCCACGCGGAAATCGGCACCGGGCGCGGTCACGAGCTTGGCCAGCGCATCGGCGCGCAGCTTGCGCAGGCGCTGCACATAACTGCGCGCGTTGGCGCCATACGCTGCGGCATTGGCCGGATCGAGCTTGCCCAGTTCGCGCGCAATCGTGTTGACCTGCGCGATCGCCGTGGTGATCGATAGGAAAGTATGCGGATTCACCACCTTGCCCGACGGCCCCTTGCCGCCACCGCGCGCCGCCGTGCCGGTCGCTGCGAGCAGCGAAACATTGGCATTGGCTTCGATGATGGGCAACTTGGGTTTTTCGCTGGCGGCGACCATGCGATCGGCGAAATCGTCGTGCCCCACGCCATTCATCACCAGCACATCGAGCGTGCCGATGCGCTTGATATCTTCGGCGCGTGGCTCGTAGGCATGCGGGTTGAAACCGGCCGGAATCACTGGCACCACGTCGGCCAGATTGCCGACGATATGGCTCACGTAGCTGTAGTACGGATGCAGCGTGATGCCGACACGCAGACGCTGGGCCTGCGCCAGCGGGGCGGCCAGCAACAGGGCGGCACCTAGCAGGACCAGTCTGTGTGCAAGCTGCCGGGAAAAACGATCACAAAATTTCATGCTCAAATTCTCGCTATAGGCCCGATAAAGTTTTTAATTCGTCACCCCGGCGCAGGCCGGGGTCCAGTCTGTCAATCAGCGTTGTAACTGGATTCCGGCCTGTGCCCGAAGGAAATACCCCTGGGGTACGCCGGAATGACGGTCAATGGAAATCGCCTTTTCTGGACAATGACTTCAAATGCCACGGGACTTGCACCTGTGAGTCAAGGATGCGTTTTCTGGCGCGTGACGCCGGCATCGAACCGGGCAGCGACCTTGCGCCAGCCGGCAGTGGTCAGCGCGGCAGGTTCCAGCGATGCAGGCGGTGCCAGGCTCGCGCTACGACTCAGCCAGATTTCAGGCTCGCGGGCTTCTTGCGCATGCCCATGTGCGGCATGGCTCTCCCCGGCCAGGCGCAGCAGCATCGAACCGGCCAGTTTCGCGTCGGTGCTCGTGCCCAGATAAGCGATGTCCTGGCCGCGCTGCAACCGCTGCCAAGCATGCCCGCCGCGGCGCACGCTGGTCGCGTCCGGGGCGAAGGGTAAAAGGCCAGCCTCCGCCAGCGCAGCGACATCCGGCGAATTTTCGCCGGCGATTTCGTCGTGCGCCACGCGCAGATCGGCGAACAGGCCTTGTTCGGCCGCGTTCAGATCGCGCCGCGCATCGAGCACGCCGGTTTGCTGCACGGCTTCGCTCACCGTATGCGTGCGCAAGGCGATCACCGTGCCGGAGGTGGCCAGGATCGCGGCACACAAGACCCCGACCCACAGCGTTTCATGCCCGGCGCCGGCCGGTCGGATTACCTGCTCCATCATTCCACCGCCGCATGATCGATTTCGACCACATGGCCGGGGCCGGCATCGAACAGGATGTAGAACTCGCCCTTGGGCTTCTTGAAGCTCAGGCTGGAATCCGCGCCGAGCTTGCCCTTGAGCAGCACTTTCTCGTCGTAGCCGATCACGTCGAGTTTCACCCCGGGCGCACCGCTGCCATCAGAAAATCCGCCCACGCAGCGGATCGTGCCACCGGCGGCATTCGTGCAACGGCAGACCGGGTTATGCGCCAGCGCAAAGGGCGCGCAGGACAACAGGCCCAGCGCCAGCAGAATATTGTGTTGCTTCATTCGATCTTTCCTTGTTGCTTGAACCAATCGAGCAGTACCGGCGAGGCCTCGGCCAGCGGCCAGGAAGTCTGATGCACGCTGCCATCCCAGCCTTCCACCGTCAGCCATATCTGATCCGCCTGTTTAAGCGTGGGCGGCACCACCAGATACGCTTCGGTGCGATACAGGCTGCCGTAGAACAGCGCGCCCGCCGCACGCAGGTTGCGTGGCTTGCCGATGCGCAGGTAAGCCGCACGGATCTGTGGAACGCAGTCCTGACAAAACGCGGCAACAAACGGTTTGACATGGCCGGCCGCACCATCGGCCGTCGGCGCCATCAGCGTTTTCTCTGCAAGGCGCACGCTCCACGGGCCGATCGCCTTGACTGGCAGCTCGCGCATGCCGATGCCCTGCTGGCCGCTGTCGAGCCGCTGCTCATGCATCGAAGCCGAGAAGAAGCACACCGGCACCAAGAGGATCAGCAGGCAAAGATGGAAGCGCCAGCGCAACCAGGCTCGCCGCCACGGCGAGGCATCGATCCATGCATTCATTGCCCGCCCTCCTGTTGCAATACCACGGCGGCACTTGCCAGCCGTTCACGTTTTTTCAGCAGCGCAGCGCTCGCCTGCGCAGTGCGCTTGGTCCAGATCAGCATTCCCGAGAACACCATCAGTGAGAGCAGCGCACCGAAAAAGGCCCAGATCAGCTTCACCGCCAATCCGCCGAAGTCGCCGGCGTGCAGGGGCCGCATCGATTCGGTCACGAGTTCCAGCTTCGAGCGGTCCGACAGCTTGCGGCTGTCTTCCACCGCGCCGGTATACGGGTTCACGCTGGCCGATTCATACAACAGCGGCCAGCTTCCGCTGCGCCCCCATACGCGTACATGGCTATAGGCATTGGCCTGCGTTCCCACGAAGGTCGGATGAAAACCTTCCGGCAGTGCCTGACGAGCGGCTTCCATCGATTGCGCCATCGAGACACGAGGAATCGCCTGTCCCGGCTGCACGATGGGCACCTCTTCGCGTGCGACCATCACCGGCGGGCCGGCGGTCGAAATCGATACGCGCGCCGTCCACATCACGGCCTGGATCAAGAGCCAGAACGCGGTAATCGCGATCACGCCGACAAACCACAGCGACCACACGCCGGCGAGGCGGTGAAAATCACCCCAGGCCACGCGCGCCCCCTGCGAGAAACGGATACGGAACTTGAAAAAACCGCGCCAGAATTTCTTGTAGACAATCAGTCCGGTGATCAGCGAGCCGAGCAGCGGAATCGACAAGGCGGAGACCAGATACCAGCCGATGCTGGTGCCGCCCTTGAACGGCACCAGCAGCCAGCCGTGCAGCGCGCGCAGGAACGAGCGCAGTGTGACTTCCGGCGCCCTCCCCTGGATCGCGCCGCTATACGGGTTGACATACAGCGTGGCGGACGAGGCATCCGGGTAGGTCGCCCGGGCCTGGATCGCGAAATAATCCTCGGTCTGCATCATCCACTGCACATCGGCGGCAGGCTCAGCCCGATGCAGCGCCGCCAGTGCGCCGTCAAAGCCGATCGACTGCGCAGTGGCAGACGGCTTGTTGGCGCGAAAGGCCGGATCGACCAGCCAGTTGATTTCCTGGCTCACCGTGGCCAGCGTGCCGGTCAGACAAACAAAAAACACGAACGCCCAGATCGGCATGGCCAGCCAGCTATGCAGCAGGAACCAGAACTTGGCGCGTGAAGGTTTACCCCCCAATTGATCCTCTCCTTCAAAACCTGTGCACGCTTTTGCAACATGGCCGTAATCAGGCCCCATGCAGACACGCTTGACACGTTCTCGCGACAGATCGTGAACAGGTTTTCAACAGCCACAAAACCTGCTCCTGACGGAAAGGTTTGCGATTTATCAAACGATAACGATTATCGTTACCACATAATGCAGGGCTCGCCGCACCTGACAGGCGGATATGACTTTCACTGCACTGACTTGCCGACATCACCCCTTTACAAACGATAAAGCTTCTCATTATCATTTGCAAGCCAAATTGCTTTTAGCTCACCGATTCCGGTTTCCGAGACCGACACTTTCACTCCTGATGGGAAAACCCGTATGCCTCAAGCCTCACCTTGCCAATTCGGAAAACATCGCACTTTTCACCTGACGCCCATCGCACTGGCCATCGCCCTGCTGGCGCCCAGCCTGACCCTGGCCGAAACCGCCCGCAACGAAATCACGCTGGATACCGTGCAGGTCAACGCCGACAGCCAGACCGAGCAGCCCTCCGAGAAAAGCCGTTCGTACACGGCCAAACGCAGCACGGCGGCCACCAAGCTCGATCTGCCGCTGAAAGAAACGCCGCAGGCAGTCACGGTCGTCACCCGCGCCAAGATCGAGGATTTTCAGCTCAACAGCGTCAATGATTTGCTGGATACAGTCACCGGTATCAACGTCGAACGCGTGGAAACCGACCGCACCTACTACTCCGCGCGCGGCTTCGATATCACCAACTTCCAGATCGATGGCGTCGGCGTGCCGTTCACCTACGGCAACCAGTACGGCGATATCGATATTTCGCCGTACGACCGGGTCGAAGTGATTCGCGGCGCCAACGGGCTGATTTCGGCCACCGGCAACCCGTCCGCGACGGTGAATTTCGTACGCAAGCGCCCGACCAAGGATTTCCAAGCCTCGGGCAGTCTGAGCGTGGGATCGTGGAACAAGAAGCGCCTGGAAGCCGATGTCTCGGGATCCATCAACGAAGCCGGCAATGTGCGCGGACGCTTCGTTGCGGCCGGCGAGAAGGGCGATTCCTATCTGGATCGACTCTCCTACGACAAGACTTCGTTTTACGGCATCGTCGAAGCCGATCTGACCGACAACACCACCGCCGCAATCGGCTTCATGCGCCAGCAAAAGAAAACTGACGGCGGCATGTGGGGCGCGCTGCCGCTCTACTACAGCAACGGCACGCCCACGAATTACGATGTCTCAACCAGCACGGCCGCCGACTGGACCAAATGGAACAACACCGACACCACGCTGTTCGCCGAGCTCACGCACCAGTTCAATGACGACTGGCAAGCCAAGGCCACCTACACCCACCGCAATCAGGAAAGCCACGACAAGCTGTTCTACGTCTACGGCACGCCCGATGCGACGACCGGTCTGGGGCTGTACAGCTACCCGTCGATGTTCGATGACAAGAACATCCAGAACACAATCGATGCTTCGCTCAACGGCAAATACACGCTGTTCGGGCGCAAGCACCAGATCGCGGTCGGCGCGCAGTTTGCGCACTCGGGTCTGGACAGCGTTTCGAACTACGGCCAGGGCATCGGCACGGCACTGCCCGATCTGGCAACCTGGAACGGCAGCTATGCGGAACCGAGCTTCGATGCCAGCGTCAGCGGTGGCAATTTCACCGATACCCGCAAGAGCCTGTATGCCGCCACCCACTACAGCCTGACCGACGACGTGAAGCTGCTGCTGGGCGCGGCCGCGACCAAGCTCGATACCACCGGCAGCAGTTACGGCGTCAGCAGTGTCCGTTCGGACAGCAAGATCACGCCATATGCCGGCATCACCTACAACGTCACGCCGGATGCTACGGCCTACGCCAGCTATGCCGAGATCTTCGACCCGCAGAGCAAGCTGAGCAGCAGCCTGCAGCGCTTGAGCCCGGTCACCGGCAAGAGCTATGAAATCGGCCTGAAGAATGAATGGCTCGACAAGAAGCTGAACACCGGCATTTCGGCCTTCAAGATTTACCAGGACAACCTGGCCGAATCAGCTGGTTACGTCGGCACCACGGCGGTCTACCAGGGCGTGGACACCACCTCGCGCGGCATCGAGCTCGAAGCCAGCGGCGAGATCACGCCTAACCTGCAGGCCAGCCTCGGCTACACGGTGCTCTCGATCAAGGACAAGGACGGCAACAACGCCCGCACCTACGTGCCGCGCCGCCTGATCCAGGCTGCCACCACCTGGCGCGTGCCGGGGCTGGAGCAATTGAAATTGGGCGCCAGCGTGATCTGGAAGAGCGAAATGAGCACCAAGGAAAACGGCGTCACCATTCGCCAGAAGGACTACGCTTTGCTGAACCTGATGGCGCGCTACGAGATCAACAAGCACCTGAGCACTTCGCTGAACATCAACAACGTCACCAACGAGAAATACCTCAACAGCCTGTATTGGACCCAGGCCTACTATGGCGCACCGCGTAATGCCACGGTATCGCTGAATTGGAAATACTGATCCGCGTTACCCTGCAAAACCGGCACGACACACCGAACCCCATCCTTTCCTAGGCTGGGGTTTTTTATGCCTCGGCGGAGGCAACTTGAAACCGTCGCCGACGACCATCGCCGCGGCTTTGTCAAAAACCCCACTGACAGCCGCAAGGGCACTGCGGTAAAGTTCGGGAAACTGTGTGAGAACCAAGGAGCAGTCAATGCAACTCGTAATCGGCAACAAGAATTACTCGTCCTGGTCGCTGCGCCCGTGGCTCGGGTTGAAAGTGGCAGATATCCCGTTTGAGGAAACGCTGCTGCCCTTGTACGAACCCGATGCGCGCAGTCAGCGCCTGGCGTTCTCGCCCACCGGCAAGGTGCCGCTGCTGGTCGACGGCGAATTGCGCGTGTGGGATTCGTTGGCGATTGCCGAATATGTAGCCGAGAAATTCCCGGATCGCGGACTGTGGCCGGCAGATGTGGCCGCACGCGCCACCGCGCGTTCGATCTGCGCCGAGATGCATTCGGGCTTTGCCGCCTTGCGCGATATCCTGAACATGGATATCCGAGCCAGCTTGCAGGTGGGCCTCACGCCGGAAGCCCAGGCCGACATCGAGCGCATCATCGCGATCTGGACCGAGTGCCGCGCGCGCTTTGGCGCCGATGGCCCGTTCCTGTTCGGCCGCTTCAGCTGGGCCGACGCCTTCTACGCGCCGGTCGTCACCCGCTTCGTCACCTACAAAATTCCGCTGCCGCCGGTGGCCCAGGCCTATGCCGAAACCATCCTGGCCCTGCCGGCCATGCAGGAATGGATCACCGCCGCCCACGCCGAACCCTGGACCAACCACAAGTAACCATCATGCACATTCGACCCGCCACTCTGGCCGATGCCCAGGCCATCGCCGATATCTACAACCCGTATATCCGCGATACCACCATCACCTTTGAATACGATCCGGTGAGCGCGCAGGAAATCGCCGCGCGGATTGCCAAGATCCAGAAGACCTTCGACTGGCTGGTGCTGGAAGACGATGCCGGCAAGCTGCTCGGCTATGCCTATTACGGCAAGTTCCGCGAGCGCAAGGCCTACGACGGCACGGTGGAAACCTCGATCTATTTCGATGCCAGCGCCACCGGCAAAGGTTACGGGCGCGTGCTGTATACCGCGCTGATCGAAGCGATCCGCGCACGCGGTTTCCGCGAGGTGATCGGCTGCCTCGCCCTGCCTAACGACGCGAGCATTGCCCTGCACGAGAAAATGAACTTTGCCAAGGTCGGGTATTTCCCCGGCACCGGCTACAAGTTCGGGCGCTACGTGGATGTGGGGTTCTGGCAGTTGTCGCTGCAATCGCCCACGCCCGCAACCTGAACGACGCGGCGGACAGAAGCGAATCAGCCGGAAACTTCAACCCGGTTTCTACCGGCATCCTTGGCGCGATACAGTGCCTGGTCCGCTCGCGCGAAGAAACTCTCGCTCGATTCCTGTGGCAGGCATTGCGCAACGCCAAGGCTGGCCGTGATGCGGTAGGCGCCATCGGGAATAGGGAAATCGTGCTCGGCAATGGCTACACGCAATTTCTCGGCAACGCCGATGGCCTGCGCCAGAGGGCAATCTGGCAGCAACACCAGGAACTCCTCCCCACCCCAACGGCACAGCACATCGCTTTCCCGCACGGTTCTGCGCATGATTAGCGCCAGCGCCTGCAACACCGCATCGCCTGCCAGATGTCCATGACTATCGTTGATCTGCTTGAAGTGATCCAGATCGAACAGAATGGCTGACAAGGAGCGGCCGCTGCGCTCGGCGGACAGCATGCTTTGCTGGTTCACGAACTCGAATGCCTGGCGATTCAACAAGCCGGTCAAGGAATCGGTAGCCGCCATCCGCTCCAGCCGGCGCTGGTAACGATTCACCGCGAAAAGCGCAATGCCCAGCACCAGCAAGGTAATGACCGCGCTGATGGCCAGATTCACGAAAAACACTTTCTGGATCTGCGCCACCTCGCTGGATTCATCCTGTTCCACGATCAGATACCAGTTCAGCTCCGGAATAAAGCGTGAATTGACCAGAACATTGCTTGCATCCCTGCGGTATTCGAGCTGCGTGGGTTCGGTGCGATTGTTCAAGATCTGGCCTGCAATGCTCGCACGTCCCGCCTGCTTGTGAATCGAGCCCAGCTGATGTTGCATCGATTTACCCGCCAGCACGATGGCACCCGTGCGATCGACAAAGAAGATACGGCGCTGAAAACGCGTCTGGTAACTTTCAATCAGACCGCCGATGGTATCCAGTGTCAGGCCGACACCGGTTGCGCCGATAAACTTCCCATGTTCATCCTGCAAACGATAATTGACGAAAACCGTCATGGCGTCGCTGTTGGCCATATCAGGATCGACATTGATCTCATACGGCGCCTTCATGTTCCGCACGCGGAAATACCAGGTATCGCGTGGCTCATTTTCCCGGACGTCTTTCAGCATGCCGCCAGCATAGTAATAACGGAGGGTCTGATCCGAGACGAGGAAACTCGTGATCATCCCGTATTTATCCTTGATTGCCTTCAGGTAGCGCACGATCTGATCGGTATCGCGCTCCCCGCCGAGCACCCAGTCGCGCACGAAGGTATCGTTGGCCATCAAGGAGGAAATGAATATCGGACGCAGCAGATCTTTCTGGATTTCGGAATAGATATTGTCGCCGGTCAGAGGCAAGGCCTGATCGCTGATCCCGTGACGGATGGCATCGCGCGAGCTCAGGTAACTGACCATGCTGGTGGCAAGAAAACCGCAGACCAGCAGGCAGGCCAACCAGAGCAGCAACTTGTATTTTTTCACGAACAGACGCATGGGGTTATCCGCTTTTCAACCGAGGCATTGTGCGACAGGAAAATGCATGCGGCAACCCGGAATTTGTCAGCCACGAGGCAGGAAACGGACCACTATGGCTACAGTCGCGAGCTGTGCGCCGCGCTGTTTCCGCGAAGTGGTCGGGTGTCGGCATTACCCAACGATCCCAACTTCGCCCTGCACGAGAAAGTGAACTTTGCCAAAATCGGGCACCCCCGGCACCGGCTCCATCGGGCTGCCTCGCCAAGGCCGGCGATGAATATTTCAGCGCGTAGATGCGATTAGCGCAGCGTAATCGCACGCACGTCAATCATCGCCATCCTCCATCTCGTCCCGATCACCGCACCAATTTGCCGGGTAAATGCCGGCAGCCACATCGCGGTGGAATGTCGAATACGGCCAATCCACCACACATTGCACCAGCCCATGCTTCAACGGATTGACATGCACGTAATCGACATGCCGCCGGTAATCCAGCTCATCCCGAATCAGATGCTCCCAATAATGGCGCTGCCAGATTCCCCGCTCGCCGGCAGCCTTGCGCACCGCGGATAACGTTTCGGTTTTTGGCATGGCGCGGGAAAAACCGCTTTTGATCAGTCGCCAGCGCAAGCTGAAATCGCTGTCGCCGGGTGGCAAGGTTAAAACGCAATGCAGATGATCCGGCAACACCACCCACGCATTGATATGAAATCCATACCGCTTGCGCACATCGCGCACCACCCGGCGCAAGGTGGCGATCTCGCGCACCAAAAGATCGTTTCCGCGCCGTTGCAGCAGATTCACGGTAAAGAACCATGTGCCTCCGGGTACGAATGCGCGTCGATAGTTGGACATCGATTTGACCGTTTAGGTTTTTCGGGATTGGCCATGCGTGCGATTACGCTACGCTAATCGCACCTACGGACCTGCGCACCGAATCGGCGGCTCAAATTGATCGACAAGGTGGGAGGAAGCGTTGCTCCGCGTGCACAAATCAAGATTTGCGCGCCCTACCGGGCTGGAATCGTGGAGGAATATGCTCATTGATCCAGTCTTCAATGACATCGAGCATGACGGCGACGCCAAAATTAATGACACGACGGTAGTGTTCGTTTACAACGTTTCCGTTTTCGAGAACAACTTCCTGTTCGTCGAGAAATGTGGCGGCCTCAATATTTTCGGCCACCAGACCAGTAACCATGACTTGCGCCCCCGGCCTAAACAGTGGGCCGCCGCTGAGTCCGCCAGGACATGGGGTACTCAGTTCTCCCCCAACGTACTGATAGCCCATATGACTCTTGTGATTCATGAAACGCTGGAAGTGACCACGAAATAGACGGGCAGTCGGTTGCCCTTCATTGGGACCCCGGTAATCCTCAGGAAAGCCATAAGCGAAGTACTCTTCTCCGAGGGCGTAGTTTCCGACGCAACCCCAAAACGGCTCGACAATTTCTCGCCCGCGGGACTTCAGAACGAGCACTGCGGCATCAGCAGTGGGGTGAATGTGGACTTCGCGCAGCGGACAAAAGACCCCCTCTTGTGGACTCAATATAACGAGGCGTTCAACGGGCTTGTCCTTTACAACGTGAGCTGCTGTAAGAAAGTGGGTCCGTTGGTGATATGCGAAGCAAGAACCGAGGAATGCCATTGGGGCACCATCCCGCTCTTGAAACACAAGGCCAACAGCACTCAGTGGATTCATTGAGGAAGAGCCCTAACGTATATTCGACACCAAAACGGTTTTTTATTGTGTCATCCGACTGACCAATAAAAAGCGTTCCACCGGTGTAATTATTTGATTAATAAAGAGATCAGGCTCAGTTTCATTCTGTTACTGATAACAATTCGAGCCAGAGCCCCCGCCAACCGCGAGGGCTCTTTTCATGCAGTCAGTACAATTACTTGAGCACGCCGACCTGCTTCAAGGTCTCGCGCACCTTGGCCTTTTTCTCGTCCGACAGCGGATGGGCGGGCGGCAAGGCATAGGTGTCGATTTCCACGCCGGCCAGCTTCACCGCTTCCTTCAATACGCCATAGAACGGCGTATCCAGCCCGAACATCGGCGGAATCAGGGTGATCTGGCGCTGCAGTTCGAGAATCTTGGCGCCGTCCTTTTCTTTCACCGCCTTGATCAGCCCGGTGGCCAGGTGCGGGGCGAAATTCATGCTGGACGGGAAGCAGCCATCGCCACCCATGATCAGCGTTTCCAGCATGTATTCGTCAAAACCGGCAAAAATGGCAAAGTCGGGGCGCAGGGGCTTGATGGCCTGGATCAGGTCGCGGGTATGGCGCACGGTGTCGACGGTATCCTTGATCCCGACGATATTCGGGAAATCCAGCGCCAGGCGCTTGACCAGATCGACCGACAGATCGTGGTTGGTAAAACGCGGGAAGTTGTAGAGGATGATCGGGATATCCACCGCCGCCGTGATCGCCTTGTAGTGCTGGTAGATCGCTTCTTCGGTCAGGCTGCAGTAGTAGGGGTTGACGATGATCACGCCGTCCGCGCCGATATCCTTGGCATGCTGGGTGAAGCGGATGGTTTCCGCGGTGCCGGGCGCCGCGCTGCCCACGATCACCGGGATACGCTTGTTCACATACTTCACGCAGAACTCGGCCACTTCCAGGCGCAATGCTTCGGACATCTGGCTGAATTCACCGGCGCTGCCGTTGAACAGCAAGACATCCGCCCCGCCTTTGATCAGGAAATCGATCATCTTGCCCTGGCCGACACGGTCGAACTGGCCGTTGGCGTCAAAAATGGCGGGAACAGGAGGAACAATCCCCCGGAATTTGGGTTCAGACATGACAGCATCCTCTTCTCAAGATATTCAAGAAATTTTTATTTGAACGACGCGTAAAAACTTTTTTCAGCCTACCGCCTTGGGCGTGGCGCTACAAGCGAAATGAACCTAGCGCATGCGCACTGCGTTGCCGGCCGCAGCCGTCTATTTCGTTCCGCCGCAAACCGGGCAGGCCGGATCCTTGCCAAAGCGCATTTCGCGCCAGCGCATCGTGCGCCCGTCGAGCAGCAACAGCCGTCCCACCGGCGATTCGCCGATCCCGACGACCAGCTTCAGCGCCTCGGCGGCCTGCATGCTGCCGATGATGCCAACCAGCGGGGCGAACACGCCGAAGGTCGCGCACGGGCCATCGCTCGCCTCGCCCTCTTCGCCGAACAGGCAGTGGTAGCACGGGCTGGCCGCCTCTCGCGGGTCGAACACGGTCAGCTGCCCGTCGAAGCGCGTCGCTGCGCCGGAAACCAGCGGTTTGCCAAGCAGAACACAGGCCCGGTTCACCGCATGGCGCGTGGCAAAGTTGTCGCAGCAGTCGATCACCACATCGGCAGCAGCGACCAGCGCGCTCAGCTCATCGCCTTCGGCACGTTGCGTGACCGCCACCACCCGCGTATCCGGGTTCAGCGCCTGCAGCGTCTGCGCAGCGGAGACTGCCTTGTTCGCGCCGACGCGCTCGGCGTTGTGCACGATCTGGCGCTGCAGGTTGGTCAGGTCGACCACGTCGTCGTCGACGATCGTCAACGTGCCCACGCCGCTCGCGGCCAGATACAAGGCGACCGGTGAGCCCAGACCGCCCGCGCCGATCACCAGCACGTGGGCGGCCAGTATTTTCTCCTGCCCGGCCACACCGATCTCGTCGAGCAGGATATGCCGGCTGTAGCGCAGCAGCCGCTCGTCATCAAGCTCAATGGCAGCGCGGGTGGAACAGAAAGTCATGGCAGAGCCTCTCTCTTATTGCGCGGCCCGGGCGGGCCGGAAACGCCGGTGTTCGTTGACGTAGACGCCGATCAGGATTAACGCCCCGCCGGCCAGCATGATCGGGGTAATGCGCTCGTTCAGCACCAGCACCGCCGCGAGCATGGTGATCAGCGGCATCAGGTAGATATAGTTGGACGTGCGCACCGAGCCGATCAGGCCCACCGCCTTGTTCCACATGCCGTAACCGAGCACGGACGCCACGATCGCCAGGTACAGCAGGTTGGCCCAGGCCGCGCCATCGAGCTTCGGCATCGCGGCATGGGCTCCGCCGCTCAAGAGCCAGACCGGCAGCGCCGCGAACAGGCCCCAGAAGAACGTTTTGCGCACCACCACCAGCTTGCCATAGTCCACGGCCACCTTGCGCGCCAGTACCGAATAGCCGGAAAACGCCACCGAACATGCCAGCGCCAGCGTGTCTCCCAGCGGGTTGAGCTGCAGCACGCGGCCGTTGTAGATGATCAGCGCAATGCCGGCCATGGCGAACACGAAGCCTGCCAACAGGTTCCAGCCGAATTTTTCGTCGTGCGTGGTGAAATGCGCAATCATCGCGGTCATGATCGGAATCGACGACACGATCAACCCGACATTGGCCGACAGCGTGTATTTCAATGCCGCATTCTCGGCCCAGAAATACAGCGTTACCCCGGTCAGACCCAACCCGGCGAAAAGCAGTTCCTCGCGCCAGCCGCGCCAGCCCAGTGCATCGCGGCTCACCACCAGCAAGAGACCATAAGCCAGCGCAAAGCGGTAAACGATGATCTCTTCGGGGGACAACACCAGCAGCAACGTTTTGGTGGAAACCAGGGTGGTGCCCCAGATCAGGATGGTTAATGCGGCCAGCAAATGGCCATAGAGGTGATTCTTGTGCACAGCGCGGCTTTCGGTTTGAAGAGGGGTTTGGCACGGCACCGGCCGTCCGGAATTGGAAGATACCTTTTTTTACCGCTTGCGCCCATGACCGCGCTCGGCCAATACTCCATATTGCATCGCAACAATTACCCAAAACAACGGTCGTCACCCTTGTTAAAATACGCTGCTGCGTACCGCCAATTGACGCCCGGATCCGACAAATTACCGCTCCCGAGAGCGCACTCTATCCGGGTTAAATCAAACCATGTTGAAACCCTTACACAGCGGGTGTTGCAACATATTATGATCGCGCGGTCTGTAACTGGTTGCTGAAAACTGCGTGGCAATCGCCCGGTTTTCGGCCCCCCGGCAAACAATTTGGCGCCTGCTGGCCGCCCCAACCCGGATAGATCAAATCATGCAAACATTTTTCTTTGCCCCAACCCGCCAGAACGTCGGCCTGACCTCCGTCACGCTGGGTGTGGTTCTTGCCTTGCAACGTCAGGGCCTGCGCGTCGGCTTCATCAAGCCGGTGCCGCAGGATGAAACCCACATCGAGCGTTCGGCGCACTTTGCCCGCGTACTCTGCAACATCGACAGCCCGAACCCGCTGCCGATCGAGCAGGTGCTCGAGCGCGTTTCCGCCAACCAGAATGACGAACTGCTCGAAGATGTGGTCAGCCTGTGCATGACCGCGGCCCATGACAAAGACGTGCTGATCATCGAAGGTCTGCACAGCGAACCGGGTCAATCGTTCGCCAGCCGCTTGAATAACGATATCGCCCGCACGCTGCAGGCCGAAATCATCCTGGTGGCCAGCGCCACCGACGAAGGCGCCCTGTCCGAAGTGCAGCTGATGGCCAATCAGCTCAAGAGCACCGGCCGCAGCGTCGCCGGCGTGATCCTGAACAAGGCACAGGACAATTTCGATGCCGCCGCCGCGCAGAAGGAACTGAACAACACCCCGCTGTGGGGCGTGGTCCGTTTCAACCCGTCCCTGATGGCGCCGCGCACGCTGGATATCGCACGCCACCTCAAGGCAGAAATCCTGGTGCAGGGCGACATCGCCATGCGTCGCGTGCAGGAAGTCGTGGTCGCAGCGCGTTCGGCCACTGAAATGATTGACCGCCTCAAACCCGGCGCGCTGATCGTCAGCGCGGGCGATCGCGACGACGTGATGCTGGCAACCGCACTGGCAGCCAGCAACGGCGTACAACTGGCCGGCCTGCTGCTGACGCACGACAGCTTTATCGGCGACAAACTGGTCGAATTCGCCCCGCGCGCATTCAACAGCGATATGCCGATCATGCGTACCAAGGGCGATACCTTCTCCACGATCACCCGGATCAACCGCCTGCCGACCGCCGTGGCTGCCGACGATGATGCGCGCATGGGCTCGGTGCTCGACAGCGTGGCCGAACAACTGAATACCGGCACCATCATGACCGCCGTCAAGGTTCCGGCCAGCAAGCGCATGTCGCCGCCAGCCTTCCGCTTCCAGCTGATCCAGAAAGCCCGTGCCGCCAACAAGCGCATCGTGCTGCCGGAAGGCGACGAGCCACGCACCATCAAGGCCGCAGTAATCTGCGAAGAAAAGGGCATTGCCCATTGCGTTCTGCTCGGCAAGCGCGCTGTCATCGAGGCTGTCGCAGCCGCCCAGGGTGTTACCCTGCCGGCCAGCCTGGAAATCGTCGATCCGGACGACATCCGCGAAAACTACGTGCCGCCGATGGTCGAACTGCGCAAGAGCAAGGGCCTGACAGCTGGCCAGGCGCGCGATCAGCTGCAAGATACCGTGGTGCTCGGCACCATGATGCTGGCAGTTGACGATGTCGACGGCCTGGTTTCCGGCGCCGTGCACACCACCGCCAGCACCGTGCGTCCGGCCCTGCAACTGATCAAGACCGCACCGGGCTCCTCGATCGTATCGTCGGTGTTCTTCATGCTGATGCCGGATCAGGTGCTGGTTTACGGCGACTGCGCGATCAACCCGGATCCGAAGGCCGAGGAACTGGCCGAAATCGCCCTGCAGTCGGCCGATTCCGCCAAGGCATTCGGCGTCGACCCGCGCGTGGCCATGATCAGCTACTCGACCGGCAAATCCGGTACCGGTGCGGACGTGGAAAAAGTGGTCGAAGCCACCCGTATCGCCAAGGAAAAGGCACCGGAACTGGCTCTCGATGGTCCGCTGCAGTACGACGCCGCCACTGTGATGGATGTTGCCGCTTCCAAGGCCCCGGGCTCCAAGGTGGCCGGCCAGGCAACCGTGTTCGTCTTCCCGGATCTGAACACCGGCAACACCACCTACAAGGCCGTTCAGCGCAGTGCCAACGTGATCTCCGTCGGCCCGATGCTGCAGGGCTTGCGCAAGCCGGTGAACGATCTGTCGCGCGGTGCACTGGTGGACGACATTGTCTTCACCATCGCGCTGACCGCGATCCAGGCCAAGGCAATGACCGACGCCAAGAAAGCCTGATCACGCAGTTAGCTGCAAGGCAAAAGGCCAACCGTTCGCGGTTGGCCTTTTTATTTCACGGATGAGAAGATAAGGCATGCCTTCAACCGCTCCCTCCCCGCACCACGCCCGGCTGGCCACCATGCTGCTGTTTTTTGTCTGCGGTGCGGCGTTTGCCACCTGGGGTATTCACATTCCGACCATCCAGCAGCGCTTCGGCCTGAGCGAGGCCATGCTGTCCGTCGCCATGTTCGCCGTCGCCGGCGGCGCCATTCTGGCCATGCCGATGGTGGGGCGCTGGGTCGCCCGCGCCGGCAGCCATCGCGCTTCGCATTACAGCGGCCTGTTGGTGGGCGCCATGCTGGCACTGATTCTGCTGGCGCCCTCGTTCACGATGCTGCTGCCGCTGCTGTTGCTGTTCGGCGCCAGCAATGCCGGGCTGGACGTAGCCATGAACGCGCAGGCCGTCACCGTGGAGAAACAGCTCGGTCGGCCGATCATGTCTGCACTGCACGGCATGTTCAGCCTGGGAGGCATGGCCGGCGCCGCCGCGGGGGGACTGCTGCTGGCGGCAGGCGTCACCCCATTGCAGCACTGCCTTGGCATGGGGGTACTGACGGCATTGAGCGCAATGCTGGCATCGCGCGTCCTGCTGCACGATCATCACCCGGCAGGGGAGGATGCCGCTGCACCGTCACACCTCAACCGGGCAAACCGCTTGATCTGGGCGCTGGGCGGGCTGGCATTTCTGGGACTGATTGCCGAAGGGGGAATGTACGACTGGAGCGTGATTTACCTGCGCGATACCGTGCATGCTTCGAACGCCTGGAGCAGCGTCGCTTATGCCGCGTTTTCGGGAGGGATGGCACTCGGCCGCTTTGGCGGTGACAAGCTGCGCGCGCGCCACGGCAGCGTGCCACTCCTGCGCTACAGCGCCGCGCTGGCGTTTGCCGGCATGCTGCTGGCTCTGCTTTGGCCCGTTTCGGCCATCATCGGATTTGCCTTGACGGGTTTGGGCGCCGCCAACCTGATTCCGGTCTTGTTTGCTGCCAGCGCACACATCCCGGGCACTGCGCCCGCAGAGGGCATTGCCGGCGTTGCCCGCCTGGCTTATATCGGCCTGCTGCTGGGGCCAGTCATGATCGGCGCACTTGCGCATGCAAGCAACCTGCAAACCGCACTGGGGCTCATCGCGCTGTGTACCGCATTGATCGGCCTGCTGGCCCACCGTGCCTTGAGCGCCATTCCTTCGGCATAACCCGTTACAACAACCGGTTCAACAGCCGGTCCAGCCGGATATGGCGGATGCGACCGAGCATTTTCTGCACGGCAGGCGGGTATTCGCGCGGCGTATCCAGCTCGGTGAAATGGGCAAGCCGCTGGGTATGCTCCATGATCGCAGCCAGCTCTTCCTCGTGCTGGCGCAGCAGCAATTTATGCGGATCACGCAACAAGAGGCCGTTTTCCAGATCCAGCGTCCAGGCGCGCGGATTCAGGTTGCTGCCGGTCAGCAAGGCAACGTCATCATCGACGAACACGCCCTTGAGGTGGTAGCTGTTGTCGGCATGGCGCCACAGTCGGATGTTCAAGCGTCCGCTACCGATCTCCCTGCTATGTGCCTGGGCAAAACGCCTCAGGTTGTTTTCATACAGATATGGCAACAGGCCGATGGTCTTGAACGGTTCGTCCGGCGGGATGTAGAAATCGTTGGCGGTCTTGTCGCCAACCACGATCGTGATCTCGCATCCGCGTTGCAACAATTGCCCGATCACTACCCGCAGCGGCCGGGGCAGATTGAAATAGGGCGTCAGGATCACCAGGCGCTGGCGCGTGTTGCGCAGCAAGGCCATCACCACGGCATTCAGCACATTGCCGCCGCGCCCACACCCGAGCAGCGGCGTGACGCCTACCGCGTCGGCGCCCGGCACCTGCGCCGGGAATTGGTATTGCGCATTTTGCAGCTCGTAGCGGAAGCGACGGATATCGGGCAACAATTCCTGCGTCGTCGGGCGTGCGGATTCCTGTAAAGAATGCACGGCACTGCTATCGCGCAGATGCTGCAACATGAACCTGCTCAGGCAGTCTGCCAGGTCCGGGCTTTCAATGAAATGGTAGCGGTCGAGCCGGTAACGGCCGTGGCGCGCCAGGTAAACGTCATTCAGACTCGCGCCGCTGTAGATCACCGTATCGTCGATGACAAAGCCCTTCAGGTGCAGCACGCCGAACAGCTCGCGACTCTTGACCGGCACGCCGTAAATGGCCACGCCCGGGCCAAAGCGCTCGGCGTATTCGCGGTACATGGCAGCATTGCCTTCGCTTTTGACCTTGCCGATCAAGCCGCGCTGGGCGCGATGCCAGTCGACAAAAATGGCAATATCCAAGTCGGGATGATTGGCTTTGGCCTGGTAGAGCGCATCCATCACCTCGCGCCCAGCCGTATCGTCCTGCAGGTAGAGCGCCGCCAGATGGATGCGCCGGCGCGCCGAGGCGATCTGCGCCAGCAACTGCTGGCGATAAACCACGGGATCGGTCAGGGTGCGGATCGCAGAAGCGGGCACCGATAACTGGGGCAACCCGGCCAGCAGTACATCGGCCCTGGGTCTGCGGCGGAAAAGGCGCAATGCGCCCAAACGGGGGGTCAACAACGTATTCATGATTGGCAGTATAACGGCCGCGTCCGGTATCGACCACGGGAAACATGCGGTCTCGCACCGAACACGGCACAAGTTTGATCACGCAACAGTCAGGCCTATGCCGTGTTGCCAGCGGTAACACCGCGCCGCGCCGCCATGTGCCGGCCCAACTCGGCCAGCTCTTCCGAGGTAAGCAGCTTCGCGGCGAAGGGATAAATCTGTTCGTCTTCGATCTGGGCATGCGCCGGATATTGCTGGGCGAATTCGGTCGCCAGTTCCAGCGGGAAATCGGAAGACTCCCCGGTGGCAATGGCGAGCAAGCGGGCGCGGACCTGCTGCCACAGCGCAGCCAGTTCCACATGCTGTTCGAACATGGCAATCCCCACCAACGCCTTGAGCACCGCGTCGCCGCGCTCCGCCAGCAGAGGGAACAGGTCTTCCTCTTCATCCTGATGATGCAAAGGCGCCGCCACATCGAAATAGCGCAGGATCGAACTGGCGGCCTCGCGCGCCTGCTTGTCCGCACCATGCTCAGGCAGGTATTGCGCCAGCTTGAGCGCGAGGCCAGCATAATGGCGCACCCGGTCATGGCAGGCCGACAGCAGTGCGATCGGTTCATCAAAGGATGCTGCGGGCTCGGCAAACAGATTCGCCATGATCGATTCTCCTCGTCAAAACCCTATTATACCCGAGCATTCCACTCGGAATTGATCCGCAAACCGGGGCGCGCCCCACCATGTTATCGGCGTTATTGCCAAGGCGATCGAACGGCACACTCCCTCGATTGCTGGCAAAATGGGGGCTTGATTCCTCCGACTAGGCTGGCGCAGGCCGCCTTTCCCGATGCCCATGTTTGCCCACCTTCTTGGCGGCTTGTCTCTTGTCTGTATCTGGTCCACCACCGCGCTCGCCATCAAGTGGGGCGTCACCGGCATCGATTACAGCGTTTCGCTATTGGTCCGCTTTTCACTGGCATTCCTCGCCATGTTGCCGCTGCTTATCGTGGGTCGCTGCAAGCTTCCGCCCTGGCGACGGGCCTGGCCGGCTTGGCTCGCTGCCGGCGGCGGCACGGCAATATCGATGATCTGCACCTACTGGGCATCGCAGTATCTGAATTCCGGACTCGTTGCCGTGATCCACGGCCTGACACCGCTGGCCACGGCGATTTTTGCCCGCATCTGGCTCGATGAACACATTGCCCGCAACGAGCTGATCGGCATCGTGCTGGCGATCTGCGGGCTGGTCTTCATTTTTTCAGGGCGACTGAGCCTGCGCCCGGACGGCATTCCGGCGCTTCTGGCCGTACTGGCCGCGATGTCGGTCAACAGTGCGGGCATGGTCAAACTGAAGGGCTATTCACAGGGGCTGGATACCGTGGTGATCAGCACCGGCTCGATGGCGGTGGGCACGGTGATCAGCGGCGCGCTCTGGCTGGCATACGGCATGCCGGTACCAGAAGCGATACCGCTGCGAACGCTGGGCGCCATTTTCTACCTGGCGCTGTTCGGTTCGGTGGTGGCGATGAGCCTGTATTTCTGGCTGATCCGCGAATGCCGCCCCACCCAGATCGCGCTGATTCCGATGATTTCCACCGTCTCCGCGTTGTGGCTCGGCAATTTCCTGAACAACGAAGTGCTGACGCGCAATATCCTGATCGGCTCGGGGTTGATCCTGGCCGGGCTGGCACTGCATCAACTCGGCACGTTGCGCACCAAGTAATCGAGCAGGCGCTGCGTCGCGCCCCGGTGCGCAGCGGCAAATTCGCGCCCAGCCTGCCCCATTGCAGCCCGGGCATCCGCATCGACCAGCAGCTGCAAGGCAGCTCGCGCCAAGCCATCGGCATCCGGTTCCTGGCGCGCTGCGCCGCATTCGAGCGCCAACTCGGCGGCCTGGGCAAAATTGAACACCGATGGCCCGAGCAGCACCGGTGCGCCGACGGCGCAGGCCTCGATCAGGTTCTGACTGCCGAACGGCAGGATCGAGCCGCCCATCACCACCACCTCGGCCAGCGCGAACCACGCGGTCATCTCGCCCATGCTGTCGCCGAGCAGCACCCGCACCTGCGGCGCCAGCGCGTCACCTTCCCAGGCACTGCGGCGCACGGCCGGCAAACCCTGCTGCGCCAGCAAGGCCGCAACTTCATCGAAGCGCTGCGGATGGCGCGGCACCAGCAGCAGCAACAGGTCATCGGGCCAACCGGCGCGCTTGAGCGCCTCCAGCAACAGGATTTCCTCGCCCTCGCGGCTCGAGGCAAACAGCAGCAGCCGGCGCCCGGCCAGCGCGGCTTTCCAGCCCTGCCCGCGCTCGACCAGCGGCGCCGGCGGCAGGTTGTCGAACTTGATGTTGCCCACCACTTCGACAGCTTGCGCGCCCAGTTGCCGCAGGCGATCGGCATCGGCCGGGCTTTGCGCCAGCACCCCGGAAAGCCGCGCCACGGCCGGCGCGATCAAGGGCTTCACGCGCAGATAGCCGTTAAGCGATTTCTCTGACAGGCGCGCATTGGCCAGCAGCAGCGGAACACCAGCATCGGCGCAAGTCTGGATCAGGTTCGGCCACAGCTCGGTTTCCATCAGCAGGCCAAGCCGGGGCTGGAAATGCGCAAGGAAGCGGCGCACCGCACCGGGGTAGTCGTAGGGCAGAAAGGCAATTTCGGCATCCTGACCGAACAATTCCTGCGCCGTGGCGCGCCCGGTCGGCGTCATGCAGGTCAGCAGGATCGGGCGGGCCGGATCGCGCGCCTTCAGGGCCTTGACCAGCGGCGCGCTGGCGCGCATTTCGCCGACCGACACCGCATGCAGCCAGATCGGCCGGGCGGCGCCCGCCGGGCGCGGCGGATAGAAGCCCAGGCGCTCGCCCCAGTGGCGGCGGTAATCGGGCTGCTTGCGCGAACGCTTGAGCAGATACAGGAACGCTAGCGGAAAGGCCAGCCAGAGCAACAAACGGTAGAACGCGCGCCAGATCAGGTTCATGCCACCACTCCCGCCATGAGACCCGCCTTCACCACCTCGATCACCGCGGCAACCGAAGGCGGCTGCTGCACCCCGCCCAGGCTCTGCGAGAACAAGCGCCCGGTGGCGCCGGCGTGATGCGGATCGGAATCGACGAAGATGCCGACGGTCGGCGTATCCACCGCCGCGGCCAGATGCATCAGCCCGGTATCCACCCCGATAGCGATCTGTGCGTCGGCAAGCAGGCGGGCGCCTTCGACCAAGCTGAAACGCGGCGGCACCACGCTGCCCGGCAAGGCCGCGGCCAGGCGTTCGGCGCGGGCTTTTTCATGCGGCGCACCCCAAGGGAAAAGCGGGGTCAACCCCTGCGTCTGCAGCCAGCGCCCCAGCGTGATCCAGTCGGCCTCCGGCCAGCATTTGGCTTCGCGCGCCGTTGCGGTCAGGCAGACGGCATAGGGCGTGGGCGGTTGCCAATCAAGCTGCAGATCGGGCGGGCGGATGCCGTAGTCCAGCACACCCTGCGGGGTATATCCTGCCGCAGCGCCGACCAGCAGGCGGTTGCGCTCGATGATATGCACCGGCGGGATATCGTATTTGCGATCGAAGAACAGCGTGGCCAGCGGATCGCGCACCGTTTTGCGGCTGCATCCGGCCAGCGGTGCGCCCGAGAGCTTTCCGACAATCGCGCTCTTGAGCAGGCCCTGGGTATCGATCGCCAGATCGTAGTTGGCCAGGCGCAGCTTGTAGCGGAAAGCCGCCATCTCGTCGCGGGTCTGCGCCGAAAACAGACTTTTGCGCCAGCGGCGCAAGGCAAAAGGCAGCACCTTGTGCACGGCCGGATGCAGGCGCGCCAGCTCGACAAACGCCTCTTCGACCACCCAGTGGATTTGGGCATCCGGACACGCCGCCGCCAGATCGGTCACGGCCGGAAAGGTATGGATGATGTCGCCCATCGACGACATGCGAATAAGGAGAATTTTTTGCATGCGCGGATTTTAGGCTCTGGCAACCAAGGTGACAAACCCGCAACCAGGCAAATCGTTGTCGCTGGAAACGGGCGGCCTGCCAAACCGGGACCAACCGGCTACACTAGGGATCAAAGACCCATGAGATGCACGCACCATGTTGAGCACGCTATCCAAAGAAACGCTTGATTTGTTACTCGTCGCCACGTCAGCCAGCACGCTGCTCCTTGCCGCGGCGTGTGTATTTTTGTGGCAAAGAAACAAGACGCTGCAAGCCGACTGCGAGGCCGAACGCGGCATCGACCCGCTCACCGGCACCTGGAACCGGGTGCGTTTCATGGAGCTGGCCGAAAAACAGATCAACCATGTGCAACGCACCGGCCGCAGCGCGGCGCTCATGATCATCGACCTCGATCACTGCCAGAAAATCAACGAGCAATACGGCCACCACGCCGGCGATCTGGCGGTGCAGTACCTGGCGCGCTGCGCCCAGTCCTGCGTGCGGGATTACGATCTGCTCGGGCGCTATTCCGGCGAGGAACTGGCCATGCTGCTGCCCGACACCTCGCAGGAAGGCGCCAACGCGGTGGCCAGCCGCTTGCGCGACGCGATCGCCGAACAGCAAGTCGTCACGCCGAAAAACGAGAAATTCCTGATCACGGTCAGCATCGGCCTTTCTGTCCTGGTCGACGAAATCCACACGCTGGAAGACATCCTCCTCGCCGCCGATATCGCGCTGACCAGCGCCAAGACACAGGGCCACAACCGCACGGTTTTTCAGCGGGTTTAAGCTCTCAACGACTTGAGCCGTCTGCGTCTCAATCACCCAGTCTAAACACCACCGGCACTGCCACCGACGACTCCACCGCCTCACCATTCTGCCGGGCCGGCGTACAGTGCCAGTGCGCGCTCGCCCGCAGCGCCGCCGCATCCAGCACGGCAAAGCCGCTGCCCTTGACCACCCTGGGTTCCTGCACGCGTCCGGATTGCAGTACGCGAACCTGCACAACCACCCGGCCCTCCAGTTCATCGCGGCGCGCCGAGGTCGGGTAATCCGAATCCAGCAGCCGCGTATCGCAACTGGCGGCCGTGCGAACACCCGGCGCGGCAGCGCCACTGGTCGCCGGCTTGGTCTCGCGCCCTGATCCGGCGGCATCCGTATTTTTTTCCGGAGCGCCACTTGGGAGCACCGGCAAAACCGGCATGGCCGCGAGAGTGGATTCGCTGGGCGGGATAGCCATGGGTTGCTGAATAACGGGAACGGGCAACGCCACCCGGGGGGATGGCGCCGCAGCACGCGGCTTGGCCGCGACGGCTGGCGCGTGTTTCTCCGGCAAGGGTGCTGCTGCGGCAGGTGATCGGGGTGCATTTTCAAGCATCACCTGCAATTCGGAAATCGCGGCCAATGGCGCATGTGTCGGTCCCGGCAAGGCCAGCAGCAGTCCGTGCCCGAGCACGACGCCGAGCAGGATCAGCCCGCGCGCAACTCGTCCCAGACCATGCCGCATGTCAGATCACCGCGACCAGCAACAGCAGCGCCAACTCCACCACTTCGACCCCGGCGCCGAGGCAGTCGCCGCTCATCCCGCCGAGCGTTTTGAGCAACCAGCGCCGGTAGAGCCAGATCGCCAGCGGCGCAAGCAACAGAACGGGCACGAGCCAGGCCGATGCGGCGAGCAGCAGAACCAGCCACCCCAACCGGGCGCGACGCGGCAAGGCCCAGGAAAATTGCTCGCCCATGCCGGGAACCAGCGCCGGCAGCGTCTGCCAGTACAGCACGCCCAGCCGCGCCCAGGCCGGGATCAGCAGCAGCGCGGCCCAGTGCGCGCCGCGCGCGAGCAGCATCAGCAGGACCAATTTGCCCGCCAGATGCAGGATCAAGGTGAGCACACCAAAACTGCCCAGGTGCGGGTCTTTCATCGCGATCATCAGCCGTTCGCGGTCGCGGTGCGTCGCACCCAGCGCATCGGCCACGTCAGCGAGGCCGTCCAGATGCAGACCGCCGGTCACCAGCGCCCACACCAGCACGCCGGCCCAAGCGGCCAGCCACGGATCGACCCGGCTGGCGGGCCAGACTGCCGTCAGCAGCGCGCCGCCGATCAGCAGCCCCACCAGCGGGAACCAGCGCGCGCACGCCACCAGCATTTCCGGTTTGAAATCGCGCACCTGCGGCGTCGGGATGCGCGTCATGAACTGGATGGCAAGAATCAGCGTTTTCATGGCAAGGACAATCCTGCGCTACGGGCGCGATCCCAATCGAGCGCGGTTTCCAGCGCATCGGTCAGGCGATCGATCGCCGCATCCAGGATGTCGGACGTACGCTGGCTGGCGCGGCTGTCGCAGCCGGCCCATTCCAGCACCAGGTTCAGCGCGGCGGGTTCGTCGAAGATGCCGTGCAGGTAGCTGCCCAGCACCTGGCCATCGCTGCTCAAGGCGCCGTCGGGCCGGCCCTCGAGTTGCAGCGGTGCCGGTGCGGGAACTGCGGTTTCACCGTGATGGATTTCGTAACCACGCACGGTTACGGTCCGGCCCGATAGCGAGAGCGTGCCGCAAACATCGCGCAGCGTTTTCTCCTGCGCCATCACGGTGGTCAGCGGCAGCAGCCCCAAACCTTGGGTGCTACCGGGCTCGCCCTCGATGCCATGCGGATCGGCAATGACCTCGCCCAGCATCTGGTAACCGCCGCACACGCCGATCAGCTTGCCGCCGTAACGCAGATGGCGCGCAATCGCCTTGTCCCAGCCCCATTCGAACAACTTGCCCACATCGCCGCGCGTATTCTTGCTACCGGGCAGGATGATCAGGTCGGCGGGCGGAATCGCCTGCCCCGGCCCGACAAAGCGGAAATCGACGCCGTCGAGCTGCAGGAATGGATCGAAATCACTGTGGTTGGCGATATGCGGCAGCGCCGGGACAATCACGCGATACGGCGCATCTTTGCCCTTGAGGCGCGGCACGGCATCCTCGGCGGCAATGTCGAGTCCGTGCAGATAGGGCAGTACGGCGAGCACCGGCTTGCCGGTCTTGGCTTCGAGCCAGTCGAGCCCCGGCTGCAGCAGACTTAAATCGCCGCGAAAGCGATTGATGATGAAACCCTGGATGCGTGCCTGCTCGGACTCCGACAGGCACGCCAGCGTGCCAACGATATGTGCAAATACCCCGCCCCGATCGATATCGGCCACCAGCCAGACCGGGCAATCGGCCTCTTCGGCAAAGCCCATGTTGGCGATGTCGCCCTCGCGCAGATTGATTTCCGCTGGACTGCCCGCGCCTTCCACCACCACGGCCTCATGCGCAGCTTCCAAGCGCCGCCATGATTCGAATACGGCCGTTTTGGCCTGCCGCTTGTAGGCGAGGTAATCGATGGCGCTCAGGTTGCCGATCGCCTTGCCATGGATGATCACCTGCGCCGTGCAATCGGCGGTGGGTTTGAGCAGCACCGGATTGTGATCGGTATGCGCCGGAATGCGGCAAGCCGCAGCCTGCACCGCCTGCGCCCGCCCGATCTCGCCACCGTCCGCCGTCACCGCGCTGTTGAGCGCCATGTTCTGCGGCTTGAACGGCGCGACTTTCACGCCACGGCGTTCGAGCAGGCGGCAGAGGGCTGTGACCAGCGTGCTCTTGCCGGCATCGGAGGTGCAGCCTTGGATCATCAGGGTTTTATTGGCTACGCCGGCGCATGGCTTTGTCGGGCGGTGCTCGGAATCCTCATGTACATCCATGTACATTCCGGTTCCTGTGGCTTGGCGTGATACTTTCTTTGCTTCTGCAAAGAAAGTATCCAAAGAAAGCAGCCCCCAACGGCCGGCGCTCCGCGCTGCCCTGCGTCGGTCGCGAGCCCGGGTCTCGCTCCACTCCTCGGCGACCTTGCAGGGGAGCGGGGTGGTGCTAATTCATGATTGTGTACCAGAGCCGCGATTTAAGATCCTATTAGGCTAAAGTCGCCTATCAAATACATACCAGCCTGCACATACAGGCAATAACTCTTGATCCGACTGTGCATGCTGGTCCGTAGAATCAATCGAGAAGGCAAATCCTCGTTCACGCGTAAACAGTTGATGCTGAAAAGTATTTTTTTCTGTCACAAGGTAGATCATTCCCCTGTCTTTCTCGATCTTGACTGAACGTACAGAGAATTTCGAAAGTTCATCTGCATACTGTTCCGCAGAAGAGGACAAGCACGGTTCGGAACAATATTTGTACCTATTGCAAGAACAAAGGACGTGAATGTCGCCTTGCGAGCTTGAAAAGATATACTTCAGATCTCGATTGTGAGCATCTGAAACCAGGGCCGTAGGTGCGATTAGCGCAGCGTAATCGCACGTATGCTGTGTATACACAAATCGGGCTACGCACTATTCGCAATGCAGCCTATCCACATCGTTATTGAGCACCACCCCAAACCCCTGCAAGTCCGCCGAGGGGCGGACGTTGGGGGCTGCTTTCTTTGGGTACTTTCTTTGCAGAAGCAAAGAAAGTACCACGCCAGCCGGGCGAGACCGGCACCAAAAACAACGCGCCGGAGGGCGCATAAAACCAGCATCGTCACCCCGGCGTAGGCCGGGGTCCAGGGTATTTATCTGGCGGGGTTACTGGCTCTGCACTCCCTTCGGTCGGATACCGGGCTCTGCATTCCCGTTGGTCACCTTCGCCGGTATGACGATCAAAGTACAAACCTCTCTACCCTTTTATTCATCCACATCGTTACTAGCACCACCCCAAACCCCTGTAAGTCCGCCGAGGAGTGGAGCGAGACCCAGGCTCGCGACCGACGCAGGGCACCCCGGAGGGGCGGACGTTGGGGGCTGCTTTCTTTGGGTACTTTCTTTGCAGAAGCAAAGAAAGTACCACGCCAGCCGGGCGCGACCGGCACCAAGAACAACGCGCCGAAGGGCGCTTAAAACCAGCCACCTCACGCCAACGAACCCGAGTCAGAGCACTCAACAACTTATCGTCATCCCGGCGAAGGTCGGGATCCAGAGGCTTCGGTGAATACTGGATACCGGCCTTCGCCGGTATGACGATCTCCGAAACACAACCACAACCAATCAAACCTCAATCACATACGCCCTCGCATACTCCACCGGCCAATCCCACCGCGCCGCTTCCGCAATCAACCCCGCCTCGGCCAGCGCCATGCGGATCACCCCCGCATGGCTCACCACCACCGCGCGCTCCACATCGGCAGCCTGCCAACGCGCAACCAGCCGCTGCCAGCGCGCCAACAGCATCGCCGCGCTCTCGCCGCCACCGGGGCGGTAATGCCAGATATCCGCTGCCCAGGCATCGAGCTCCGCGCGCGGCACATCGTCCCAGCGCACGCCTTCCCAGCGGCCGAAATCGAGCTCCTGCAGCCCGGGGATGATTTGTGGCGCCGGGTGCAGCCGCTGCGCCAAGGCCAGGCAGCGCCGCGCCGGACTGGTGAACACCGGCAGCCCCGGCCACGCAGCGACTGCCGCTGCGCTGGCGTCGATCTGCGCGGGGTCGGCTTCAATATCCAGCCGCCCATAGCAGAGACCCGCAGCGCCGAGCGCGGGCGGGTGCCGCAGCAGGATCAGCTGCATGCCGCCTCCGGAACAAACACCGTACTCCCGCCAGCACTCAGTGCACGCACCGGATAGTGATACAGCGCGCTGAGATTCTCGCTGGTCAACATCGCATCGACCGGGCCGGCCAGCCAGCGGCCGTCGCCGAACATCAGCAGGACATGGCTGGCAAACTGCGCGGCGTGGTTCGGGTCGTGGCCGACCACCAGCAGCGTGCGGCCGGCGGCTTTTTCTTCGCGCAGGACCGTGAGCGCCTGCTGCTGGTGGCGCAGGTCGAGCTGCGACAGCGGTTCGTCGAGCAGCAGCAGATCGGCCTGCTGCGTCAGTACCGTAGCCAGCGCCACGCGCCGGCGCTCGCCGCCCGAGAGCGTCGCCAGATCGCGCTGTGCGAGGCCGGCCAGATCGAGCCGTGCGAGCTGTGCCTGTGCCAGCGCCAGATCGGCGGCGCTTTCCCACTCCCAGCGCCCCAGGTACGGGTGGCGTCCGGTCAACGTTTTTTCCAGCACCGACAGCGGGAACGGGTTCTCGTCGCCCTGCGGCAGCCAGGCGAGTCGCCGAGCACGCTGATTGGCCGGCCAGTCGGCGAGCGGCTTGCCCTGCAGGTGGAGGGTTCCCGATTCCGGCGCGAGCCATGCGGCCAGCGTCGCCAGCAGCGTGCTCTTGCCACAGCCGTTCTCGCCCAGGATCAGCCAGCTCTGCCCGGCTGAAATCGCCAGATCCAGATCTCGGCACAACACGCGGCCGCCGCGCGCGATGGTCAATTTTTTCGTCGTCAGCATCAGCGCGCCCTCTGCTGCAACAGCCACAGGAATACCGGCACGCCGACCAGCGCGGTAATCACGCCGACCGGCAATTGTTGCGGGGCGAGGACGATGCGGCTGGCCACGTCGGCGGCGAGCAGCACGGTGCCGCCGGTCAGCGCGCAGGCGGGCAGCAGCAGGCGTTGATCCTGCCCCAGCACCAGCCGCAACGCGTGCGGAACGATCAGCCCGACGAAGCCAATCATGCCGGCCGTGGTTACCGCCAGCGCGGTGGCTGCGGCGCTGACGAAATACAGCAGCCATTGCAGGCGCTGCGTTTGCGCGCCGAGCGCATGCGCCGGCTGCTGGCCCATGCTCAACAGGTTGAGATCGCGCGCGAACGGCCAGACCAGCAACAGCAATGCACCGAGCAGCGGCAGCGCCCAGTGCCAGCGCGCGCCAGCCAGATCGCCGAGCAGCCAGAACACCATGCCGCGCAGCAGGCCGTCGGGCGCAATACTCAGCAAAAGGGAAGTTAATGCGCCGCAAAATGCCGCCAGCGCCACGCCGGTCAACAGCAGCCGCGCCTGGCTGGCGGAATGGTCGCGCCCGGCCAGCAGGAAAACCAGCAGGGTAACGGCCAGCGCGCCGCAACCGGCGCCGAGGTTAACCGCCAGCGCGCCGCCGCCGAGCAGCATCGCCGTCAGCGCGCCGACGCTCGCGCCGCCGGACGTGCCCAGTACATACGGATCGGCCAGCGGATTGCGCAGCAATACCTGCTGCAGCGCGCCCGCCAGCGCCAGCAAGCCGCCGACCGCGATTGCCGCCAGCGTGCGCGGCAGGCGCAGGTTCAGCACGATATCGCGCGCGAGCTCGGCATCGCTGCCGGCTTGCCACAGCTGCCACGGCCGAAAAGGCGTGCTTCCCAGGCACAGACTTGCGGTCACTGCCAGCGCCAGCAGCGCCAGCAAGCCCGCCAGCACGGCAAGCAGACGGGCCACACTGAGCGGGCGGTGCCTCATGGCTGGCGCGCCTTGTCGACAGCGCGGCACAGCGCTTCGGCGCCGTCGATAAAGCGCGGGCCTTTGCGGCTCAAGAGATCGGGCGGCAAGGTTACCAGTTGCCCGTTGCGCGTGGCGGCAAGCTTGGGCCAGCGCTGCCAGCGCGCCAGCACGCCGGCCTGCATGCCCGGTTCGCCGCTGGTCGCGATGATTTCCGGATTGGCGGCCAGCACCGCCTCCTCGTCGACCGTCGGCGCAATCGCCGGCAGATCGGCAAACACGTTGACCGCGCCGCACAAGCGCAGCGCGTCCGAGATGATCTGCTGGCCGTTGATCGTCATCAGCGGCCGGTCCCACACCTGGTAGAACACCCGCACCGGGCGTTTGCCGGCATAGCGCCGCGCCAGTTGGTCCATGCGCTGGCGCCACTGCGCCGCCGCAGCGCGGGCCTCGGCCTCGTGCCTGGTCAGCACGCCCAGGCGCTCCAGCACGCCGGGGATGTCGGCCATTTTGCCCACGTTGTCGTAAAAAACCGGGATGCCCAGGCCGGCGACCAGCGCCAGTTGCTGCGGTGGGTTACCGCTGTCCCAGGCCAGGATCAGATCGGGTTTCAGCGCGCGGATGCGCTCCAGATCAAAGCCGTTGTAACCACCAATGCGTGTGATCTTGTTGGCCGCAGCCGGATAATCGCTGTAATCGACCGTGCCGACGATCAGATTGCCGGCGCCGATGGCGTAGAGGTCTTCGGTCAGGTGCGGCGACAGCGTGACGATGCGCCGCGCCGGCTGCGCCAGCGTGATGGTCTGCCCGCGATCATCTTTAACCGTCGGCGCTGCCTGGCAACATAGGGCGGCAAAGACAAACAGACAGGCAATCCTGCGCATCACCACTCCACACCTTTCTGCGCACGGATGCCGGCTTCATACGCGTGCTTCACCGGCTGCATCTCGGTCACCGTATCGGCGATCTCGATCAATGCCGGCTGCGCGCCACGGCCGGTGATCACCACGTGCTGCATGGGCGGCCGGCTTTGCAGATCGCGCACGATCACGTCGGCATCCAGATAGCCGTACTGGATCGTGTAGGTCAGCTCGTCGAGCACGACCAGATCGAACGTGGCATCGCGCAACATGCGTTGCGCCACGGCCCATGCAGCCTGCGCGGTCTTGGTGTCCTGCTCGCGGTTCTGCGTATCCCAGGTAAAGCCGTCGCCCATCACATGCCATTCCACGCCGGGCAGTTTCGAAAAGAACCCCTCCTCGCCGGTATCGGTACGGTTCTTGATGAACTGCACCACGCCGACTTTCAGGCCGTGGCCCAACGCGCGCGCGACCATGCCGAACGCCGACGAAGATTTGCCCTTGCCGTTGCCGGTGAGGATCAGCAGCACGCCGGCATCGGTATTGGCCTGCGCAATATGCTGGTCGATCAGCGCCTTCTTGCGCGCCATTCTTGCGGCATGGCGGGCGTTGCGTTCGGCTTCGGTATTCATGGCTTCATCCCCCTAGCTGGGTATTCGTTCAATTGTGGCATTCGGCGGCGCGCATCGCCGGGGAACTCATTTTGTACCGTCACTCACACCCGCCTCGGCAAAAGTCGCCATCTGGCCATGCAGCGCGCAGGCAAGTTGCAACAGCGGGAAAGCCGTCGCCGCGCCGCTGCCTTCGCCAAGACGCAGATTCAGGCGCACCAGCGGCTGTCCACCCAGCGCGGCCAGTACACGCGCATGCGCCGGCTCGGCCGACTGGTGACCGAACAGCAGCCAATCCTTCACGCCCGGATTCAGCTCGCACGCGGCCAATGCGGCGACACTACTGATGAAGCCATCGACAATCACTGGCAGGCCGGCCTGCGCCGCAGCGATATAAGCGCCCGCCAGCGCGGCGATTTCGCAGCCGCCCAATGCAGCCAGTACGGCCAGCGGGGAATCGAGGCGCGCAGCATGCTTCTGCAAAGCCACCGAGATCAAGAACGCCTTGCGGCTCACGCCTGCCTGATCGAGCCCGGTGCCGGGGCCGGAAAGCTCGTCCGGCAAGGCCTTGAGCCACACGCAGGCCAGCGCGCTCGCGCTCGTGGTGTTGCCGATGCCCATTTCGCCGCCGATAAAACAGTCCGCACCGGCCGCCAGCGCGCGCTGCACCGCGGCATACCCCGCAGCCAACGCGGACTCGCACTGTGCAGAAGTCATGGCCGGCTGTTCGAGGGAATTGGCCGTTCCTGGCATCACCTTGGCCTGCACCACACCCGGCAACGCCGAGGTATCGCTCATCACGCCGGTATCGACCACTTCGAAATGCGCCTTGATCTGGCGCGCCAGCACGCAGATCGCCGCACCGCCGGTGGCGAAATTGGCCACCATCTGCGCGGTCACTTCCGGAGGAAACGCGGAAACCCCCGCGACCGCCACGCCGTGATCGGCGGCAAAAATGCTGATCCACGGCTGCGCGAGATAGGGGCAGACCTTGCCCTGCATGCCCGCCAATCGGATCGCCAGCATTTCCAGTTCGCCCAGCGAACCGGCCGGCTTGGTCAGCACCTGCTGACGCGCCGCAGCCGCCGCCTGTGATTCAGTACATAGCACCTGTACCGGGGCTTGCCACCAAACAGTATTCATCAAGTTTCCTTCTTAACATTCATGGGTATCCCCGCCACCACCAGCGTCACTTGCGGCACGATTGCAGCGATGTCCTGGTGCAGCCGGCCAGCTTCGTCGCGGAACAGCCGCGCCAGCGCGTTGTCCGGCACGATGCCAAAGCCGACTTCGTTACTCACCAGCAACAGCTGCTGGCGCGGTTGCGCCAGCTCGGCCAGAAACGCCCGGCGCTCGGCTTGCCACCCGGCCGTGTCTTCACGGCACAGCCAGTTGGTCAGCCAGAGCGTCAGGCAGTCGACCACCACGAACCGATCCCGCAGCGCGGCCAGCGCCGCCGCCAGCTGTAGCGGCACTTCGACAGTTTGCCAGTGCGCCGGTCGCTCGGCGCGATGATGGGCGATGCGCTCGCGCATCTCGTCATCGTGCGCCTGCGCCGTGGCCACCCAAGCCACCGGCCCGGTCTGGGCCAGCACCTGATTCAGCGCATAACGGCTCTTGCCGCTGCGCGCGCCGCCGAGGATCAGCTCAATGGTCATTACATTTTCCAGCGCAGGCTGACAAAGACATTGCGGCCGGGCATGGCGTAATCCTTCGCGGTGGCATAGTCCTTGTCAAAGATATTGTTCAGCCGGGCGTTCAGCTGCCAGTCACGGGAAAATTGCCAGCTGGTAGCGAGGTTCGCCACGCTGTAACCGCCGAGATCGGTGGTATTGGCGGCATTACTGTAGCGCAGGCCAACCATTTTCAGTTCGACCCGCGTCTGCCACTTGCCTTGCGTGATCCCGGCGTAGACCGTACCGGAATGCTTGGCACGATAGATCAGCTGCTTACCATCGTTGCTACCGCCCGAGATATCGCGCGCGTCGAGCCAGTCGTAATTGCCGCCGACGCTGAATACCTGCCCCTGCCAGGACGACTGCAGGCTGGCGCCACGCAACAGCGCACGGCCCACATTGCTCGGCTGCCATGCACCGTACGGATCGGAGGCATCAACCGGCGCCCAGTCGATCAGGTTGTTGACCCGGTTCTTGAACAGCGTCAGCCCGGCTTGCAACGCCTGCTGCTGATAACGGATAAATACTTCGCGATTGAGCGATTTTTCCGGTTTCAGGTTCGGGTTGCCCTTGTTGCCAAAACCATCGTCCGGGTAATACAGGTCATTGAAGGAAGGTGCCCGGAAGCCGGTGCCGATATTGCCGCCCGCTTGCCAAGCCGGCAGGAACTGCCAGCTCGCGCCAGCTTGTCCGCTGGTGTGATTGCCGAACTGCGAATTGTCGTCATTGCGCAGATTGGCCTGCAGATTCCACTCGCCAAGATGCACGAGATAGCCACCCAGCAGGCTGTTGATGCGACGCTGGTCGACCGGATACGCCGTCGAGCCGGCAACACGCTGTTCCAGCGTTTCCAGACCGAGCGTCGCGGTGCCCGGGCCGACCAGGATATCGTTTTGCCAGCCGAGCTGGGTTTGGCGCGTGGTAAAGCGGGTTTTCTTGTCGCTCAAATCGGTGGCCGAAACCGGCGCGAAGTTTTCGCTGTCGTCGGTGCTGAAACCGGCCTGCAGGCGGGCGGTCCAGTTTTGCGCCAACTGGTGCCGGCTCCAGACGCTCGCGGCGCCCTGTTTGCTTTCTTCGCGGTAGTCGTAGCTCTGCGCTACGTTGTTCCAGAAGGAATCGAGCACATTGCCGTCGAAATGGTTGCGGGATTTCGAAAACAGCAGGTTTGCGCCCACTTCGTTCTCGACATTGAGTTTGTGACTGACCGACAGACTGGCGCTGGTATTGCTGTAGCCATCGCGGTCCGGGTAATAGCTGGGATTGATCGGATCGCGGATCACATTGATGCCATCGGTCTCGCTGTGCGCCACGCCGAGTGCATAGCGGGTATCTCCGATGCTGGCCGCAACCTGGGCATTGGCCTCGCGGGTGTGGTTGCTGCCCAGGCCCACTTCCACCGAAGCGGCCGGGGTCTTGCCACCACGCCGGGTAAAGACCTGTATCACGCCGCCGATCGCATCGGAGCCATACAGGCTGGCGGCCGCACCGCGCAGGATTTCAATATGGTCGACCTGCTCCAGCGGAAGATGCTGCAGGCTGGCCATCCCGGTGGTGGCCGAACCGTAGCGCATGCCGTCGATCAGCACCAGCATGTGCGCGGTATTGGTACCGCGCAGGAACACGCTCGTCGTCTTGCCCTTGCCGCCGTTGCTGGAGAACTGGATGCCGGGCTGCGCCGAGAGCACGTCGACCAGACTCTGGCCGCGCTGCAGCTCAAGATCCTTGCGCGTGATCAGCGTGACATCGCCGAGCACTTCGCGTTGCGGCTGGGGAACTCGCGCCGCGGTAATCACCGTTTCCGGCAACTCGGTCACGGCTTCGTCAGCGCGTGCGACCATCGAAGCGAGGAAAAGACAGGGGAAAACAGAAACCAAACGCCATTGCATATCAAATACTCCAAACGTTACGCCCGCTGCGTAACAGGGGACAATGAACGGCAGGAGAGCGGCGGAGGAGCGTTGGCAGCGATTGCGGCTCGGTGGCTTTTCCGCCACGTGCACCCTGCCGCGGGATAGGTCATGGCCGGCACGCATGCGCGGTCCACTTCCGGCTTCTGCCAGCAAAGCCGGGCAGAAGTCCAAGGCCGGTATCCGGGCTCGCAAGACTTGATCAATCCCCTTCCCGCGCTGACGCGCAGTGGATTATCGATTGACCCACACTTGCTGACCGTTGCAGGGGCAGCACAGGCATTTCACCTGTTTCCCGTTTAACCAGTATTTATTGATCTGACCCGTGAAGTTTCCGTTATTCCGGCGTACCCCAAGGGTATTTCCTTCGGGGCAAAGGACGGATCAATGGCTGGCACCTTGAAGTGCGCGATTTTAAACACTTTCCCCCGGCGTGGCGCTTTCGTTTATCGAGAATTTTACCCAAACAAAAAAACACCCCGCGCACGGCGGGGTGTCGGGGGATGGGCAAACCCGCTCAATTCACATCGACAAAGCGGTGCACATGCCCGAGCAGCTCGTCTTCCTGGTACGGCTTGCCGAGGAACACATTGACGCCCAGATCGAAGGCCACCTTGCGGTGTTTGTCCGCCGTGCGCGAGGTAATCATGATGATCGGGATCTCGCGCGTGTCTGGCGCAGCGCGCACGTTGCGCGTCAGCTCGAAGCCATCCATGCGCGGCATTTCGATATCGACCAGCATCACGGCCGGGCGAACCTCCTGCAGCTGCTGCAGGGCATCGACGCCGTCCTTGGCAGTCAGCACCTGGAAACCTTCGCGTGCCAGCAGGCGTCCAGTGATCTTGCGCACGGTCAGCGAATCGTCGACCACCATTACTACCGGCGCCGTTTTCAGCGTTTCGCCTTCTTCCTGCACGGCACGCGCCAAAGTCTGCTGCGCCGGCGCCACGGCAACGGCGATCTGATCGATCATCGACAACAGCAGCAAGGGATTCATGATCAACACGATCTCGCCACTACCCAGCACGGTGCCGCCCACCACGCCCGGCACCCGTGCCAATTGCGGACCAACCTGCTTCACCACGACTTCCAGGTTCTTGATCAGCTGGTCGACATGCAAGGCGATACGCTCGGCGCCGGAGCGCAACAGCAGTACCGTGGAATAGCGTTTTTGCTCTGGCTGCTGGTTAAGATCGCCCAGCAAGCGCGGCAGATAGGCAAAGCGATAGCGCTGCCCCTGCCAAACTTGTTCGCGCTTGGCATACAGCTCGGCCAGCGGTTCGCGCTTGAGTTCCTGCACCTGCTCGACCAGGGCCGACGGAATCGCGATCGTGCGCTCGCCCGAGCGCACCAGCAACACCTGGGTGACCGCCAGCGACAAGGGCAAGCGAATCACGAAGGTGGTTCCTTCGCCCGACTTGGTCTGCAGATCGATGCGCCCGCCCAGGTTGCTGATCTCGTTCTTGACCACATCCATGCCGATACCGCGACCGGAAAGCTGGGTCACATTGTCCAGGGTCGAGAACCCCGGTTCGAAGATCAGCAGCGCCAGATCATGCTCGGAAAGTTGCTGATCGGCCTGAATCAAGCCTTTTTCGAGCGCCTTGGACCGGATGCGCTCCAGATCGAGACCACGCCCGTCATCACGCAGGGTCAAGACCAGCTCGCTCCCTTCCTGGCGTGTTTCGATCTGGATTTCGCCAAACTCGGATTTGCCGGCAGCCAGACGCGTCGCGGTGTCTTCCAGCCCGTGATCGATCGCGTTGCGCAGCATGTGCTCGAACGGTGAGATCATTTTTTCCAGCACGCCGCGATCGATTTCAACCGATCCGCTCTTGAGCTCAAGGTTGACCTTCTTGCCCACTTCCTTGCCGGTGGTGCGCGCCAGACGATACAGGCGCTCGGAAATGCTGTTGAACGGCACCAGCCGCACCCGCATCAGGCTTTGCTGCAGATCGCGGGTCATGCGCGCCTGCGCCGCCAAAGCGGAATTGGATTCGTCCAGGTTTTTCAACAGGCTCTGCTGAACGTTGCCAACGTCGTTCACGCTCTCGGCCAGGAAGCGGGTGAGTTCCTGCAAGCGAGTGAAGCGGTCGAATTCGAGCGGATCGAAGTGCGCCTCGTGCTGCTGCAGTTCTTTTTCGCGCGCCTGCATCTGGCTTTCGGCCTGGATTTCGATCTCGCGCAACTGCGCGCGCAGTCGGACCACGTTTTCGGTGAGGTCGGTCAGGCTGCCCTTCAGGCTGATCATTTCGGCTTCGATGCGCGAACGGGCAATCGACACTTCACCCGCCTGGTTCACCAATTCGTCCACCAGATCGGATTTGACCCGGATCGTCGCTTTGCCTTCCTGCTCGACCAGAGCCAACGCGCGCGGCAACTGCGGCTGAGCCGCGACCTCGGCAGAAACCGCGGCCTTGGCGGGTGCGCCCCGGCCGCTGACTTCATCAAACAGCAGGTGCAGCAGGTCGTAATCGCTTTCGAGCCGGTCCAGCGGCAAATCGCCCGGCTGCTGCGCACTCTCCAAGCGCGATTCCATGCGGTGCGCGGCTTCCCCCAGCTGCATCGCCCCGGACATGCGGGCGCTGCCTTTCATGGTATGCAGCGTGCGCTTGAGCCGCTGCAGGGCTTCCACGCCCCCGGAGCCCTCCACCAGCGCATGCAGGCTCGCACTGACCGTGGGCATCAGCTCGTCGGCTTCCTCGATGAAGATCGGCAGCAGCTGCTCGTCGATATCGTCCACCACGCCGGCCGCGATCTCGGCCCGCAGCGCGGCAAGGCTCGCCCCGCCATCTCCCTCGACGGGAGCGAACATGACCGGTTCAGGGAATACAGCAGCCAATTCGAATTCATCGCCGGTCTCGGCGTCTTCTGCCAGCACCAGCGTTTCAACGTCATCTTCCTGCGCGGGTTCCGCTTCCGGGGCAACCTCGATGGCACTCGTTGCGATTGCCGTTTCTTCGGCAGGAACTTCGGTCAGGTCTATCAGTTCGGCCAATTCAGCCTGCAAGGCGTCCTCGCCAGCCTCCGGTGCGGATTCCAGTTCCAGCGCCTCATCTTCCGGCACCCAATCTTCGACTGTCGGTGCTAGTTCGACAGCCGGTTCGGCTTCGACGGCGTCCGGCAATGCAACGGCGGAATCCGTTTCCTGCATCGTTTCTGCAGCTGCAGGCAAATCAACAACCGCATTTTCTTCCGGCAGTTCCAGCAGAATATCGGCCAGCTCCAAATCGGCTAGCTCAAAATCGGCCTCGGCCGGAACCGGTTCCTCGGCAGCGCGTTCGGGAGCAGCAACAACCGGCACGGCATCGGCGGCAACCGCCAGCTGCAGCTCTTCAGGTTCCTGCTCCAGCGTGATCGCTTCCTCTTCCGGCAATTCTGTGGCAAAGGCTTGTGCACACACTTCCTGCAGTCTTGCCAGCAAGTCCGGCGTGCTGCCAGGCATGGCGCGCTGGAAGATGCTGCCCAGCATGCCATCCAATGCGCCAACCACTTCGCTCAACAACCCCAACTCGCGCCCGGCATCCGCACCCAATTTTTGCAGCGCATGCTCCAGCGCGTACGCCAACTCGCCTTGGGCACGGAATCCGGTGGTCGAGGTAATGCCGCCCAGCGTATGCGCGGCAAGGATAAAGCCCGGCTCCAGTTCGCCCTGTTCGGCAAGCACGGCCACGCCGCGCTGCAGCGCCTTGAGGTGGCGTTCGGCCTCTTCGCGGAAAATGGCAAACAAGGTGGCGGAAATCGTTACATCTCCGACGACGACAACCTCCGCGGCCTCAAGCGGTTCCTCGACTTCGCAGGCATCAAGGCTGATTTCTTCCGCTGCAGCCTCGGCCACTTCCTCGGGATTCGCTTCCGGCTCGGCATCGAGCCCGTCGCGCAAGGCATCCGCCTGGGCGATCAACGCCGAGGCTTCAACCTCGACACAGCCAGTACGTTGCAGCTCGCCAATCCAGCCGGCGAATGCGGCATGCGTTTGTTCAATCAACGCGAGCAAAGCGGCGGGAGCGGGCTTTTCCGCTTGCAGCAGCTTGTTCAGCACCTGTTCCACCGCCCAGGCCACCTCGCCCAGGCTGAACAAGCCCACCATACGGCCACTGCCCTTGAGCGTATGGAAACCGCGCCGGATCAGCGTGAGGGCCTCGCGATCGTAAGGCGCGCTCTTGCTGACCTCGAGCTGGGTTTCGATCGTCGCCAGCACTTCCACCGCTTCTTCGAGATACACGGCCAGCAACTCGGCATCCACCGCCGCTTCGGAGGTGGGCAAGGGTCGATTTTCCTGAACCGGCGCGGGCAAGGTCACCGGCTCAAGTACGGCAGGCGCTTGGGCAGCGTCGGCATCGACCAGCTCGGGCTCGGCTTCAAGCAGTTCGGTGATCGCCGTGGACTCCGCGGACTCCTCGGTCAGCCCGCACAAACGCACCAGCGCAGGACTCAGAGTTTCTTCGCGCTCGCGCCCCTGCTCCAGGTCATCAACATAGAAACCCAGCATCGACAAGGCTTCGGCCAGTTCTTCCAGCTCATTGGCTTGCGGCTCGACGCCGGCAACAAAGTCATCGATCTGCTTGCGGCATGCTTCAACCAGCTGGACAGCCCGGGGTCGGTCCAGCATCAGCAAGGCGCCTTGCACCTGCCGCAGCGGGGTCGCCAGACCCGGCAAGCCGGCACGATTGGCGGGCTCCCGGAAATAGCTGTCCAGGACTTCCTCGACCGCCTGCAGATTGACCCGTATTTCCTGTGCGATCTGCGCCAGCAACAGCCGTTCCTGCGCTTCGCGGCTGACACTGTCGAGCAAGGGCAGCGGTTCCGCCTCGCCGGGATGGGCCAGCCGTTGCAGCAAAGCCTCGACCTGCTGCGGATAATCCGGCGCCATGTCCGGATAAACCGCCAGCGCGTTATCCGCCAGCAACAGGCCCGTGGCAAATTCCAGGGCCTCGGCATCGTCCGGCCCTCTGGAACCGTAGCCCTGCACAGCGCCAAGCAGCCCTTGCCAGAGCTGGTCGAATGCCGGCATGACAAGCGGTGCGGCCTTCTGGGCGATCAACGACAATTGCTGCGAAAAAGGACTCAACCGGTCGCGCTGGCCACCGGCAATGCGCGACCAGGTATCCTTGGCCGCGCGTATTTCCTCGCGCAGACCGCGCGCCAGTTGCAAAGCGCCCTGTTCGACGCCGGCAGCCATCGCTTGCGGGGAGGGAACCAGGCTGTCCAGTTCAAAAGCGTGCTGCAATCGGCGAACCAGATTGCTGTCGCAATCCATGTGCGCCAGGACATAAAGCATGTCGCGGAACAGGCGCTCGGCCACCTTGCTGGAGCCATCGGCCAGACGACGCAGCTGCAAATTCAGCCGCAGCAACAACTGGCGCGAATCCAGATCCAGCTCGGTGCGATTGCTCGCCAGCCCCAGCGTCAGGGCAACCGCCGTCCACCAAAATGCACGCGCCACGGCGATCTGCTGGCAAGCGGCCACATCCGCCAAGGCCGCGGCCATGCTCTGCGCCGCGCGGGTTTCGCCCTGCAACCAGTGCAGGAGCCCACTCTCATAACGGTTTCGTTGTTGGCGCAGAAAAGGGGCCAATTCGCTGGCGGGCAAGGTCTTGCGCGGCAAATCTCCCGGCAGATCCAGTTGCAGCTGGGGAAAGAACAGTTCCGCACCGGAAGGACTGCTCCCCCGCAATGCGGCGATTTCACTGAACAAGGGCTTGAGCAGGAGCGGCGTGTTGCTCATTCCCGCCATCAGGCGATCCAGATAACCCGAGGCATTGTCTATGCCACGCCTGAGGAGTGCCGCACTGTCCTGGCGGTTTTCGCTTCCCGCCAGCAGGGGCACGGCGCGCTCGATCTCTTCGCAGAAACGCGCCAATCCGGCCAGATCGACCATGCCCAAGGCACCGCAAGCCTGGTGCAGGTGCGTCTGGGCCTGGCGCAGCGCGGCTTCCTCGCCATGATCGGAAAACTGCAGCAAAGCCTCACTGGCGCGGCTGAGTGTTGCGTCGATTTCGCCCTTAACCCAGATTAGCGAACCCTTGTCGAATTCAGTATGCAGACTCATGCAAGCACTCGTGGCTGAGGCCGCCAGGCTGGCGGCCGTGGTCCGGAAAAATCAGACAATCAGAGTTTGAAACCCGAAACGGAATTTTTCAGCTCTCCTGCCAGGCCCGACATTTGCGCCACCGCCTCGGCAGACGACTTGACCCCGGTCGTGGTTTGTTCGGTAATGGCCAGAATGTCGCGCATGGCCACATTCACGCGCGCAGACAATTGGGTCTGCTCTTCCGTTTCGTGGGCAATCGACTGAATCAGGCGAGCCAGCTCGCGCGAAACCCGGCCGATCTCGGACAGCGCGGTACCGGCCGCATCGGACAACTTGGCGCCTTCCACCACACCCTGCGTGGAAAGTTCCATGGCCGCCACGGCATCGTGCGTATCGGCCTGAATCACCTTCACGATCGCGCCGATCTGCTTGGTCGCCTCGCCGGAGCGTTCGGCCAGGCGCTGAACTTCTTCGGCCACCACCGAGAAGCCGCGGCCGGCATCGCCGGCAGCAGCGGCCTGGATGGCTGCGTTAAGCGCCAGCACGTTGGTCTGCTCGGTAATATCCGAAATCAGTTCAACGATTTCGCCAATTTCCTGCGACGATTCACCGAGGCGCTTGATCCGCTTGGAGGTTTCCTGAATCTGCTCGCGAATTTCGTTCATGCCCTTGATCTGGTTGTTCACCGCCTCGGCGCCCTGTTCGGCGGCGGACAATGAAGCCTGCGCCACACGGGAGGATTCGGTGGCCGAGCTGGAAACTTCCTGAATCGAGTGCACGATCTGGCCAACCGTCTGGCTGGTATCTTCAATTTCGTGCGATTGCCGCTCCGCCGCCACCAGCAGTTCGGAAGAAACTTCCTGTGCCTGCCCGGTTACCCGGGTCACCTGCTCGGTGGCACGGTTGATTTCGGTAATCAGGGCACGCAGCTCTTCAATCGTGTAGTTGATCGAGTCGGCAATCGCGCCGGTCAGGTCTTCGGTCACCGCCGCACGCACGGTCAGATCACCATCGGCGAGGTCGGCCATGTCGTTCAGCAAGCGCAAAATGGCATCCTGGTTCCGCCGGTTTTCCATTTCGGAATGCATCCGGCGTCGCACGGCTTCCTGGTTGAACACCCGCACCAGCAGGTAGAGCGAACCCAGCGCAGTGACCGCCAGCAGCAGCAGGAAGACGTTGGCGCCCAGCGTGTGGGTTTTCGTTTCATACAGATCGGCCAGGAAGGCCGAGCTGCCGAGCAGAACTTCCGAATCGCGCACGATGTTCTTGTTGGCGAGGTGCACCTCGTCCAGTGACTGGCTACTGGTATTCAGCAAGGAAACCAGGTCATTGAAGGGGCGTGACAGGCGCTCGATTTCCGAAATCGCATTCAACAGGCCCACCGAATGCACTGCCGTGATGCCGAGCGATGGATTCCCTTCCCGCAGACCGCGCAGGATCGAATTGAACAGTGCAACGTCGTTACTCAACACCTCAAAAATCTTGCGGGTTGAGGTATCGCCCGACGAGAGCAGGCTGGCATTCTTGACCACGCGCAGGTTGATTTGCGGCAGCTGTTCAAGGTACTTGCCTGTGGTCGGCGTGATTTCATCGTAAACGGGCTGCACATGAATCAGCACGCTGATGATCGTGGTCAGTTCGCCGTCATTCGCGGTGGCCCCGGCCACGCTCTTGGCAATGGAGGTCAAGGCCTGCTTGTGCTTCAGAATGGTGTGCAGGTTCGGTCGATCCTTGCTGGGCTGGAAGTTTTCTTTCCAGACCGCCTGGATTTTTTCCACATTCGCCGTTTTTTCGCTGCTTTGATTGAGCCACAACCCGCTTTCATTCGCGATCAAATCCAGGTTGGTTTCAAACCGGGATACCGAGGTTTCGAGCGTCGTGAAGGCATCCGGATTGCCCTGCAAGCCCGAACTGGAGGAACGGGCAATGCGCTGCGACAGCACCTGCATTTCCGTCGCAGTCGAACGCAACGTGGCGTAATGGCTGGTGAAGAGATAAATGCCGAACAGCAAAACCACGAACAGTACGCCCGAGATGATCAGCGAGCTCAACAGCAAGACCATCTGCTGGCGGTAAGGCAGATGGCCAACGATCGGCAAAGGCCGCAAAGCCTTCTCGTCGCCGATATCCGACATCTTGATCCGGTCCATGATCCAGCTCGTACTGAGCGGATTGAAAGCCTTGTCTTTATTCTTTTTGGAAAACAACTGCCTGATCACATCCAGCACCGCCATCTCGATTTCCCCCTGCCGCAGCGTGGCGGCATCCATGCGTTTTGTTATGGTTTATGCAATGATCCCGGCTTGCAAAAAAGCCGGTTCGATTGCCAGTCGCTTGATATCAAGTTCTCGCCAAACCTGTCCGCCGGCATCGCAGTACTGCGCGCCACACCACACCGGCGCATCCATCGCCTGCGCTTCCTGCACGGTCATGTCCGCCAGATGCTTGATGCCCTGCATGCGCCCGACCAGCAACGCCGCATGGGGCAAGATCCGTGGGTGGATGGGCAGGATCCGGGAAAGCGGGGTCAGCAATTGCGCACCCTCGCCGCCGAAGGCCTGCAAATCGACCACGCTGAGCAAATTTCCGCGCACATTGGCCACACCGCAAAACCAGGAATGCGTCAATGGCACGCTGGCAATGGCCGGCACCGGCAATACCTCGGCCGTATCGGACAATTCCACCAGCCAATTGCGCCCGCCAACCTCGACACCCAGTCTGGCATCGGCCTGCGAGGTGGCCGTTGCCACTTCCATTCGGCCGAGCATGCTTTCTTGATAATCACGCAAACTAAACCGCTTGGACATGCCCCCTCCGATTAGCTAGCCACACCCTCAAAATGTCGCAATCTTGGCCAGCAACTCCTGGGGATCGACCGGCTTGACCACGTACTCCGCTGCTCCCTGACGCTTGGCCCACACCATATCGGTTTCCTGATTCTTGGAAGTACACATGATGATCGGGATATGCCGTGTGGCTTCGTTGCGGTTGATCGTCCGCGTGGCCTGAAAACCATTCATGCCGGGCATGACTACATCCATCAGGATCAGATCCGGCATGATTTCCTCCACCCGGGCTACCGCCTCTTCCCCGGATTCCAGAGAAAGAACCTGAAACCCGTTTTTGGTCAGCAATTCGCCCAGAAAATGGCGTTCGGTAGGCGAATCATCCACGATCAGGATTTTTTTAATGCTCATTTGAATTCTCCATGCATTGGGTATCAAGAACCCCGCACATGCTCGCCGACGGCGGCCAGCAGGCTATCCTTGGTAAAAGGTTTGGTGAGATATTGGTCTGACCCGACCATGCGGCCTCGCGCGCGGTCAAACAAGCCGTCCCTGGAGGACAGCATCACGACCGGCGTCGCCTTGAAGCGGGGATTTTTCTTGATCAGGGCACAGGTCTGGTAACCATCCAGCCTCGGCATCATGACATCGACAAAGATGAGATCGGGATGGTGGTCGGCAATCTTGGCCAGGGCATCAAATCCATCCTCAGCCAGGATCACTTCGCATCCGGCCTGACCCAAGAATATTTCTGCGCTACGGCGAATGGTATTGCTATCGTCAATTACCATCACCTTCACGCCGGCAAGATTGGCCATCTACTCCCTCCGTTTGGCCGGCACTTTCAAGCAAGCGCCCGACCCCATCTGGCAAGATAGTGCATGTGCAGGTTTCACCCGCGACAACCATAGCAACAGCAAAGCTTACGCCACGTTGAGCATGGGCGATCATACCGGCAGCGACCGGCCAGCGACAATTAAATTTGTTCGCGAAAAACAAATGTGCATCAAAGACGCCACGCCGCTGTTTTTGGCAATGCATTTTTCTTGAAGGGAATCAGATCGGCAAGCAGGGTCGGGCAGCTGCAGGACAAAAAGAAACCCCGGTCTCAATCGAGATAAACCGGGGTTTATGCATGCTTCGCCATATTGCGAAGCCCCGCTCAGGGAGGGAAAGCGGGAGGCACATCACTATGCCTGCTCTCAGGCTATACGAAGCTTTTGAAAATTCAAGACGGAAAGCCTCTCACTCCTCGCCATTCATCGGTTCAATTCCGGCGGCCTCATACCCCGCACCGGCGAACCAGCCACCCACCACGTTTTCCACTTCGGCCACACCCTGCTTTTTCAAACTGGAAAAAAGCTGCACGGTCAGGAGCGAATCGTCGGCAAATTCGGCCTCTACCGCACGCAGGGTCTTGATCTGGTCTTGCCGGCTCAGCTTGTCCGCCTTGGTCAGCAGACAATGCACCGGCTTGCCGGTGGGGCGGAACCAGTCGAGCATCCGGCGGTCGAGCTCGGTCAGCGGGCGACGGGCATCCATGATCAGCACGAGGCCGATCAGATTGATGCGTGTCATCAGGTAGTAGCTGAGCAATTTTTCCCAATGCGCGCGCACCGCCGTGGGAACCTCGGCATAGCCATAGCCGGGCAAATCGACCAGCCGGCGGTTATCGCCGAAATCGAAATAGTTGATGTGCTGGGTCCGGCCCGGTGTCTTGGAGACATAGGCCAGCCGGGTATGATTGGCCAAGGTGTTGATGGCACTGGATTTTCCGGCGTTGGACCGGCCGGCGAAAGCCACTTCAAGCCCTTCTGCGGGTAATTGGCGAAGGTCGTTGACGGTGGTCAGAAACTGTAGGGACTGGAAAAGCGACATGAGAAGCGTTGTATTTTGCGGTAGGATCGTGATATAGAATAGCAGATATTGATCCATGTCAGATTCGCTGTCGCACACACTCCTTGTTCGGTGCGTCACTCCGGAGCCCCAAAATGCGTTTTTTGTTCGCCACTCTTGCCCTCTTGCCACTGGTTTCTGCCGTTGCCGCCGCCCCCAAGGGCGACCCGGTGAAAGGCAAGGCCCTGGCCGAAAAAGTCTGCATCGCCTGCCACGGCGTGGACGGCAACAGTGTAGCGGCAGTCAATCCGGTCATCGCCGGGCAGCATGCCGATTACCTTTACAAGCAGCTCGGCGATTTTAAATCCGGCAAACGCAAGAACCCGGTCATGCTGGGCATTACCGCTCCGCTTTCCGATGCCGACATGGCCGATGCTGCCGCCTGGTTCAGCAGCCAGCAGCCCAAGGAACGAGGGGCCAGCGACAAGGCCCTGATCGAAGCCGGGCGGAAAATCTTTCGCAACGGCATTGCCGCCAAGGGCTTGCCTGCCTGCATGAGCTGCCACTCGCCCAATGGTGCCGGCATCCCGGCCCAGTACCCGCGCCTGGCCGGCCAGCATGCCGCCTACATCACCGCCCAGCTCAGCGCATTCCGCTCGGGCGAGCGCGCCAACCAGCCGGTCATGATGCCGATTGCCGAAAAAATGACCGACAAGGAAATCAAGGCGGTGGCCGAGTTCATCCAGGCCCTGCGCTGATCGCCGCTGACTGGCCCGCCCCGGCGGGCCGCACCTCACCATGACATTTCCCCGCTCGTCCTTCCTGCGCGCACTGCTGAGCCTGCTCTCGTCCATGCGCTTTGCCGTGAGCCTGCTCACCGTGCTCGCCATTGCCTCGGTCATCGGCACGGTACTCAAGCAAAACGAGCCGCCGGCAAACTACATCGTTGAATTCGGCGAATTCTGGGCCGGCTTGTTCGATGCCCAGAGCCTTTACGATGTCTACCACGCCGCCGGCTTTCTGCTGATCCTGCTATTCCTCATCGTTTCGGTCAGCCTCTGCCTGTGGCGCCACACGCCCAACCTGCTGCGCGACCTGAAAAGCTGGCGCGAACATGCCACGCTCGATTCGCTGCGCGCCCTGCCCCACCATGCCGAGCGGCCGCAGCCATGCGAGCGCGAACATGCAGTCACCACGCTCACCGCACACGGTTTTCGCGTCAGGGAAAAAGAAGCGGGCCAAGTCTGGCTGGTTGTCGGCAAAAAAGGGCGTTTACACAAAGCGGGCTACCTGTTCGCCCACGCAGCAATTGTGGTGATCTGCCTCGGCGGGCTGCTCGATGGCAACCTGCCGCTGAAACTCACCGAGTTGGCCGGCAGCCGTATTCCGGAAATCCGCGATCTGCCGCAAAGCCAGGTTCCGGCGCATAGTCGCCTAGCTGCAAGCAATCAAGCTTTTCGCGGCAACGTCACCATCCCGGAAGACGGTATTGCCGATGTGGTCTTCCTGAATTCCGGCAAGGGCTACTACGTGCAGGAACTGCCGTTTGCCATCAAGCTGAACCGCTTTAACGTAGAGCACTACCCGACGGGCCAGCCCAAGCGTTTCATGAGCGAGATCGAGCTCCTGGACCGCACGACCGGCAAGGTGCTGCGCCAGGCCGAAGTCGAGGTCAACAAGCCGCTAAACTACGCCGGCATCGCCATATACCAAGCCAGCTTCGGCGATGGCGGTTCGGCATTGCGTTTTGCCCAGCACTCCCTGGCCAGTGGCATCCCCGACAGCACGCTGGCGACACGCTCGCAGAGCACCCAGCCCGTCAACCTGAACAACCGCGCTTACCAGCTTGAGCTTGGCGATTTCCGCACATTCAATATCGAGGAACTGCCGGTCGACAATGCCTCGTCACCGGCCGGCAAAATGGCCACCGCTTTCACCCGCGCACAATCCGTGCGTAGTGAAAAGCACACGCGTAACCTGGGGCCTTCGATCCAGTTCAAGCTGCGCGACGATGCCGGGCAAGCAGTTGAATTCCTCAATTACCTGGCGCCGTACAGCGAAGAAGGCCAGCTGTACCAGTTGACCGGCAGCCGCAGCGATCCCGGTGTACCGTTTCGCTTCATTCGCGTACCGCTGGACCAGCACGGCGGCCCGGAAACCTTCTTGCGCCTGCGCACCACCTTGCTTGATCCCGCCCAGCATCGGGAAATTGCCCGGCGCACCGCTGCCAAGGCCGAGGCCGGCGGCGGCATTTCAACGCAAGCGCAAGAGCAGTTTCGCGCCGTCGTGCTCGGCGTGCTCGATCGCTTCGCTCATGGCGGCTTTCCAGCCATCGACCGCTTTCTGGAAGAAAAAGTCCCGCAGGCGCAACGCCCGACCGTGGCGCAGACTTATCTCAAGGTACTTCAGGGTGCAGCCATCGACGCCATGGATGTCGCCCAGGAGAAAGCGGGGTTGAAGCCCCTGCCCGTCGACGAGCAGCAGTATCGTTTCCTGCTCGACAGTCTGGTGGCCAGCAGCGGCTTCTTCGAATACGGTGCGCCGGTCTGGCTGCAACTCACCGGGTTCGAAGAGGTCAAATCGAGTGGATTCCAGCTGACCCGCGCCCCCGGCCAGCTGCTGGTTTACCTGGGCGCGTTGCTGCTGATCATCGGCGTGTTCTGCATGTTCTATATCCGCGAAGTGCGTTGCTGGGTGCGTATCACCCCGCAAGGCACCCTGCTCGCCATGACGGCCAACCGCAAGAACAATGACCTGGCGCGCGAGTTCGCCGCCCTATCGCAGGCCCTTACCGGCGACATCCAACCATGAAAACCATCGAACCGACCCCGACCCCGCGGGCCTTTCTCAGCTTTGCCACCCTGCTGGTCGGGGTATGCGGCATCATTGCCTGGCGTTACTTGCCGCAGATGGATAGCTACGAGCAGGGCATCCTGCTCGCCAGCACTGCCGGGCTGATCTGGCTCGGTTGGCGCTGGCCGGCGCAACAGGTTTTCCTGCCGGTATGCGCCACGCTGGCCTGGCTCGCCACCGGCCTGTATGCCGGCGACCTTGCCCGCGCCCAGCAATCCTTCTGGCTGAAATACGTGCTCGCCAGTCAGTCGGCGGTGATGTGGATGTGCGTGCTGTTCGTTCTCGCCACCCTGCTCTACTGGATTGGCCTGCTGCGCCGCTCCATCACGGCACTGAGCATAGCCTCCGGCCTGACCTGGGCCGCCGCTGCCGCTGCACTGGTGGCGCTCCTGGTGCGCTGGCACGAATCGTGGCTGATCGGGCCGGATATCGGCCACATCCCGGTTTCCAACCTTTATGAAGTGTTCATCTTGTTCTGCCTGATCACTGCCCTGCTTTACCTGTTTTACGAAGCGCGTTTTCAGGCCCGCAACCTTGGTGCGTTTGTGCTGCTGGTCATCTGCGCTGCGGTGGGGTTTATTGTTTGGTACAGCTTGGATCGCCAGGCGCACGAGATCCAGCCGCTGATTCCCGCGCTGCAATCGTGGTGGATGAAGATTCATGTGCCGGCCAACTTTGTCGGCTACGGCGCATTTGCCCTGGCCGCGATGCTGGCCGTGGCGCAACTGCTGGCCCGGCACGGCATTCTGGCCAGCCGGCTGCCCAGCATCGAAACGCTCGATGAAGTGATGTACCGCGCGATCGCGGTCGGCTTTCTGTTTTTCACCATCGCCACCGTGCTGGGCGCGATGTGGGCGGCGGATGCCTGGGGTGGTTACTGGTCGTGGGATCCCAAGGAAACCTGGGCCCTGATCGTCTGGCTCAATTACGCGGCCTGGCTGCACGTGCGACTCGTCAAGGGCTGGCGCGGCGCGATCCTGGCCTGGTGGGCCGTTGTCGGCCTGCTGGTCACCATCTTCGCCTTTGTCGGCGTCAACATGTTCCTGTCTGGCCTGCATTCCTACGGAAAACTGTGAGCACCCGTCAACGCCCTCTTATGTAGTTCAAAAATAATCACTACAATCCTGCATTGCAGCATCCGGATACAACCCGGCAACAATGCGGAGGGCAAAATGGAGAAGCGGATTTACCAGAAGACCTTGCGGGGCACCAACGAGATCAATCACCGCAGCAACGCGATCAGCGCCCGCCTGCGCCGTTTGCTGATCGTGATTGACGGACGCAAAGACGTGGGCGAGCTGCGCCAGCTGGTTCCGCTCGATGACATGCACGAAGCCCTGGACCAACTGGAAACGCTACGGCTGATTGAACGGCATCAACCCACGCTGAGCGATCTGATCAGCAACGATGTGCACCAGATCAAGCAGTCGCCCAAGGGAATGGAAGAGCAATTCTGGGGTGCGGTCTGATCCGCGGCTATTGAATCCTGCGCACTGATCTTCGAGCCGGATCAGCCAATCTGCGCGGCCAGCAACCGCGTCTCCACCTGCGCCCAATCGGGCGCGTTTTCATTCTGCACGATGATTTCCAGCCGGCTGTCGCGCCGCCAGACCGCCGGCATCACGCCGGGCATGCCGTCGACCCAGTCGAAGCGATACCAGTCGCGCTCGGTATTCATCACCGCCTTGGCCCGCGTCAGCCCGGCCAGCCCCAAGCTTTCCGGCTGGTTGAACGCCTCGAACAGATCGGCCAGCGCCGCGCTGAAGAACTGCGCCTCGGGCGGAAAAATCCAGCCGCAACTGTGGCTGCCCAGGCTCGATTGCTGCTTGCGCACCGGCCACGATTGCGGCTCCGGCACCTTTTCCTGCTCGGCTTTCCTGCGCGGCCTGAGTGGCACATTGCCGCTGTGCGCATGCGGGACTCCCGCCTCGGGCCAGCGTTCCGGATGCAGGTCGAGATCAAGCAGCGCCGGATCGAACTCGCCCTTCACCGCCGTCACCAGCGCCAGCTTGGGCGGAAACAGCGCTGCGCTCATCGCCCGCGCACGCTCGATCTGCCCGGCATCGGCCAGATCGCACTTGTTCAGCACCAGCACATCGGCGAGCTGAATCTGGTCGCGCCAGGTCTCGTGGCTGGTATAGCGCGCATCTTCCAGATGGCGCGGGTCAAGCAGCGTCACCACCGCGCGCACCTCGAACACCTTGGCCATGAACGGATCGCGCAGCAGATCGACGATGCCAGCGGGATGGCCGAGCCCGGAAGGCTCGATCAGCAGCCGGTCCGGACGGCGATCCTTCACCAGCCGGTTCAGCGCGGTGCGCAGCATCGGGCTCGTGGTGCAACACACGCAGCCGCCCGGCACTTCGGCCACCTGCAGGCCGTCGCCGGCCGTGGAAAGCGTCGCGCCGTCGATGCCCACTTCGCCGAACTCGTTGACCACCACAGCCCAGTATTCGTCGGCGGGTTTCTCGGCCAGCAGCCGGGTCAGCGCGGTGGTCTTGCCCACGCCCAGAAAGCCGGTCACGAGGTTGACAGGGATACGTTCAGTCATCGGATTCACTTCAGGTTTTGGGTTCAGACGGGATCAGGCAGTCAGCCAGTCGATGATCGGCTGCCATTCAGCGTAATCGCGCTGGTTGCGCGGTCGCGGCAGATCGAACAGGGTCAGGCCCTTGGGTTGTAGTTGCACGTAGAGCTGGGCTTCGCGCAGATGGGTCAGCACCGGCAGCTCGAAACGTGACAGGAATTCGTCCAGCTCCTGCGCGCTGCGCGTACGCGGATTGACGCACATGCCGACCACGGCGATCTTGACCTCGCCCTTGCGCACGGCCTTTTCCTCGGCCAGTTGGCGGAAAAAATCCTCGCTCGCCCACATGTCGAAAAAACCGGCGCGCACCGGCACCAGCACCCGGTTCGATACTTTCAGCGCCTGATCGAGCTTCTTGCCGTGCAGCCCGGCCGGGCTATCGAGCACCGCCACGGTCGTTCCCTTGGGCGGGCGCGCCGGTTCACGGTCCTTCAGATCCCAACCAGTCACGGCCGGGAAATTGTCCGGGCGCAGGCGCAACCAGTGGCGCGAGGTCTGCTGGCGGTCGAGATCGCCCAGCATCACCTGTTCGCCCTGCCAGGCAAAGTAGCCGGCCAGGTTGGTCGCCAGCGTCGATTTGCCGCTGCCGCCCTTGGGATTGGCGATCAGGATGGTCTGCATGAAAACTCCAGGATTCAGGATGAACTTACCAGTTTGAGACCAACAATGCCGGCCACGATCAGGCTGAGACACCCCAACCGTAGCAGCGTTGCCGGCTCACCCAACAAAACAATACCCAGAATCACCGTGCCGGTGGCGCCAATGCCCGTCCACACCGCATAGGCAGTTCCCACGGGAATCTGCTTCATGGCGATTCCCAGCAAAAACACACTCAACACCATGGCCAACCCGGTACCCAGCGAAGGCCACAAGCGGGTAAATCCTTCGGTATATTTCAGGCCAATGGCCCAGCCAATTTCCAGCAACCCAGCAACCAACAAAATCACCCAGGACATGATTCACCTCTCATCAAGGGGCCGTCCCCACTGACTGAATGGCCACGCGGTCGTCCGCGCGCCAGGCATGCATCATCCCCTGCCTTATTACTTGTCTGCCGGTAGCGGCTTGTTCGGCCGCTTCTTCGCTTCGTCGGTATGCAGCAATTGCATGGCCGGCCCCATCTCGCCCGCCAGGATTTTCGGCAGCACGATATGCGCGCGATTCAGACAGTCGTCGATGCCTTCCTGTTCTTCCTTGCGGGCGGGTTTCAGCACATAGCTCGCCACTTCGCCCTTGTTGCCCGGATGGCCGATGCCGACGCGCAAGCGCCAGAAGGCCGGCGTGGACAGGTGCGCCTGGATATCCTTCAGCCCGTTGTGCCCGCCGTTGCCGCCGCCCTGCTTGAGCTTGATCTGGCCGGGGGGGATATCGAGCTCATCGTGCACGACCAGGATTTCGTCGGGCAGGATGCGGTAGAACTGCGCCAGCGCCACGACAGACAGACCGCTGCGGTTCATGAAAGTTTGCGGCTGCAGCAGCCAGACTTCCTGCCCTTCCAGCCGGGCCTTGGCGACCAGTCCGTGGAATTTGGATTCATGGCGCAACTGCACGCCGGCGGTGCGCGCCAGCTCATCGACAAACCAGAAGCCGGCATTGTGGCGGGTCAGGGCATATTCGGCGCCGGGGTTACCGAGGCCCACGATCAACTTGATTTTCGACATGGAACACATAGCAAAAAAGAATCGGGCAATGATACCGCGCGCATCGCTTCAGCGGACACCGATCAGATTCCGTCCAGAAAGCGCCGCTGCTCCGCGGCGAACTCTTCGGCATGCGATAGGAACGGCGCGTGCGCCGCGCCGGCATGAACGACCAGCCGCGCTTGTGCCACTGCCTGCGCCAGCCAGTGCGCCGCGCCCAGCGGCGTGAGCATATCTTTGTCGCCATACTGCAGCAGCACCGGGCACGTCAGCTTGCCGACTTCGCCGCGCAGATCGGTATCGCGCAGGATTTCCAGCCCGTGCTCCAGCGCCGCCAGGGGCGGATCGCCGTGGCTGAACAGGTCGTGCGTCAGTTCGCGCGCGACGGCGCGGGCGGCGGCATCGCCCATCGCCTGCAGGCCGATGAAGCGCTTCAGCGTGCCGCGCCAGTCGGTTTGCAACTGGCCGAAGAACTGCGCCAGCGTCTCAGCCGGCATCGCCGGCTGCCAGTCGGCGCGCTGGACGAAACTCGGCGTCGAGGCGACCAGCGTCAGCGAGCGCATCTTGTCCGGCTGATTCAGCGCCCATTGCGTCGCCACCGCGCCGCCGAGCGACCAGCCGACCACCTGCACCGGGAAGGGAAATGCGGCATCAATACGCTGCGCCAGCTCGTCCAGCGTGTACGGCTCGGCCATGCCGCTCTTGCCGTGGCCGGGCAGATCGACCAGATGCACGCAGTAGTCGTCGGTGAATTTGGGCAGCACGTGGCGCCAGACCGCGCCGTTCATGCCCCAGCCGTGCAGCAACACCAGATCCGGGCCGCGCCCGTGCGTTTCCACGTAAAGACTCACGCCCCCTCCTTCAACAAATCATCCTTCAGCAGTTTGACCAGGCACGCCGCCAGCGCGGCCACGTCCTCGCTCGTGTGCGCTGCGCTCAGGGTCACGCGCAGGCGCGGCGTCGGCACCGTGGGTGGGCGGATCGCCGCGACCCAGAAACCGGCCGCCTTCAACGCAGCGGACAGCGCCAGCGCACTGGCATTGTCGCGCATCAGCACCGGCTGGATCGGCGTGGCAGAGTCGATCAACCGGTCGGCAAACGGTGCCAGCATCTGGCGGAACAGCGCGATATGCGCGGCCAGACGCTCGCGCCGCCAGGCTTCGCTTTCGATCAGATCGAGGCTTGCCAGCAGCGCCTGCGCCAACATTGGCGGCGCGGCCGTGGTGTAGATATATGGGCGCGCCTGGTTGATCAGCCAGTCGATCACGACCGGATCGGCAGCGACCGCCGCGCCGGCCACGCCGGCCGCCTTGCCGAGCGTCGCCATGTAGACGATGCGGCGCGAAACCAGACCGAACTCCGCCAGCGCGCCGCGCCCATGTCCGAGCACGCCGAAACCGTGCGCGTCATCGAGGTAGAGCAGCGCATCGTAGCGCTCGGCCAGTTCGAGCAGGCCCGCCAGCGGCGCGAAATCGCCATCCATGCTGAACACGCTGTCGCTGACGATCAGCTTGCGCCCCGACGTACTCGCTGCCAGCAGGCGCTCGAGCGCAGCCAGATCGTTGTGCGCGTAGCGGCGGAAATGGGCGCGGGAGAGCTGCACCGCATCGTTGAGCGAGGCATGGTTGAGCTTGTCGGCAAACACCGTATCGCCGCGCCCGGCCAGTGCCGTGATCACCGCGAGATTGGCCATGTAGCCGGTCGAGAACGACAGCGCAGCCGGCAGGCCGACCCACGCCGCAAAGCGCTGTTCGAACGCTTCGTGCACGGCGAAATGACCGCAGACCAGATGCGCGGCGCCGCTGCCCACGCCCCAGCGCGCAGCACCGGCCTGCGCAGCTTCGATCAGCGCAGGATGATTGGCCAGCCCCAGGTAATCGTTGCTGCAGAAGTTGAGCAACTCGCGGCCCTCGACCGTGACGCGCGCGCCCTGCGGGCTTTCCAGCACGCGGCGCTGCCGATACAGGCCCATCGCTTTGCGTGCCGCCAGCTTCTCTTGGTACTCGTCAAAAATCTTCATGTTTTTTATCGGACAGTGCTTAAGTTGTTACCGGTAACTCGCATATACTGCCCCTGCAGCGTCATCTTAGAATGCGGATCATGTCGCATGGCACGTTGGCCGGATCGTTGACCCTGCTTGCGCATTTCTTTGGCCCAAGGCAGAAAGTCACGCAGGTTTGGCCGGCAATTCGATGCGCAACCGGGTGGCTTCGATAAGAATCCGTTAAGCTCTGCAGACATGAGGTTAGTTTTAAGCAACCGGTATTTTGAAAAAAATCAAACGTCGACAGAATCCAGACGTAAACACAAAAAAAACGTATCAGGAGGGGAAAATGGCTGTTACCCGAACACCCAATCGTTTCACACGCGTTATCTTCAATTTCAATATCGGACAACGCCTTCAGGCGGCGTTTCTGCTGATCAACCTGATCTTTCTCGCGGTGGCCGTTGTGGCCATCCTGGGCCTGCTGAACCAGCGCGCCAGCCTGACCGTTTTGCAATTCAATCAGGAACAGGGCAATTACAGCAAGGAAATCCTCAAGCTCGTCCAGGTCCAGCAGCAGGCCACCTGGGATTCGCTGCAGGCGATCGGCCAGGAAGAGCGCGATGCCGCCGCCAAGAAACTGGAAGATGCCAGAACCCGCCTCACCCAGGTCAGCGCGGCCCAGGCGCAATCTTCCAAGAAAGGCACGCTCACGGCCAAGGAAAAAGAATTCTTTGCCGCAATCGATGCCAAGCGCACGACTTACGACACCAAGGTGGCCGACTTCATCACGATTTTGCGCGACAAGAATTCCCGCAGCGACCAGTTCGAATCGACCCAGAAAGAAGTCACCGAGTTGGGCGGGCAAATGATCGCCGCGCTGAAAAACCTGGATGATTTCGGCAACGCGGACAGCACTGCGCGCATGGAATCGATCCACAGCGGCGCCACGACCATCCTGAGCGTGGTTCTGGCCTGCACCGGCGCGGCACTCCTCATCAGCTTCATCCTGGGCGCGCTGGTGCGTAAAAGCATCACCGCGCCGCTGGCACTGGCCGTGCATGTTGCCGAATCGGTCGCCAACGGTGATCTGACCGACCGGGTGGATTCCCAGGCCGCCGATGAAACCGGCCAACTGCTGAAAGCCTTGGGCCGCATGGTGGACAATCTCTCCGATACCGTGCGCCAGGTGCGCGAAACGGCCGAGCAGGTCAACACCATGTCCGGCGAGCTGGCAACGTCTTCCGCTTCGGTCCTGAACGCCAGCCGCGAGCAATCCGATGCCGCCGCAGCCACTGCCGCCTCGGTGGAGCAAGTGACCGTCAGCATCGGCACCATTTCCGATACCGCCGATGACGTGCTGACCCGCTCGCAGCAGAGCTACGATGCCACCCAGCAGGGTGCCCAAAGCCTGACCACGCTGGTGGCCGAAGTCAGCGCCGTCGAGCAAGCGGTGAAGGAAATTGCCAGCACCGTGGCCTCGTTTGTCGACAGCACCCGCTCGATCGCTTCGCTCACCCAGCAGGTCAAGGATATTGCCAACCAGACCAACCTCCTGGCGCTGAACGCGGCCATTGAAGCGGCGCGCGCCGGCGAGCAGGGGCGCGGCTTTGCCGTGGTGGCCGACGAGGTGCGCAAGCTGGCGGAAAAATCCAGCCAGTCTGCCCAGCAAATCGATCAGGTCACGCAAAGCCTGAACGGCCAGTCCGGCACGGTGGAACTGGCGCTGGTCAAGGGCATGAACTCGCTGGAAAAGAGCCTGGCCGTGGTGAATACGGTTGAATCCTCGCTCACCCAGGCCGCCGTGGCGGTCGAAAATGCCAATGGCGGCATCAACGGCATTGCCGTATCGGTGCGCGAGCAGAAAGCGGCCAACACCGCGATTGCCCGCTACATCGAAAAAGTGGCGCAAATGGCCGAGGAAAACACCTGCGTGATCGAAAAAACCGCCGGCAATATTGATCAGGTTTCCAGCTCGGCCAAGGGTTTGCTGGCTGCGGTGAGCCGTTTCAGGGTTTGAGGCTGGCAAAGCGGCAAGCCTCCAGGAATGGCACGCTCGAGCAAGCTCGACCGATTCGACCATGGGCTGCAACCCGCAGCCTTCTTTGATCGAATCCCGCCGGCCCCGCTTCCTCCCGCCGGAGGAAGAACCTCGCGGGCGCTCGCGGTGCTGTTAGTGGAAGCTTGTCGACAATCCGAGCCCGCCGCACCCAGGCGGGCTTTTTTTCGGCTTGGGCGGCTATGGCATAATCATCCCCTTCATTGCCACTCATTGCCCCCATGTCCGGCTTCTGGCGTCACCCGCTCTGCCTTGCCCCGCGCCCGCTGCGCCCCTGGCTTTCCGATCCCGGCTCGCTGACCGCGCGCCTGAAAGCGCGCTTTCCCGCACTGCGGGTTCGGGTGATCGCGCAGGGCTGGCAAGGCGCGATGCGTGACGAATGGTGCGAATTGCAACTCCCCGCGCCGCATGTACGCGTTGCCACGCGCGAGGTGCTGCTGATGGATGGCACGACCCCGCTGGTATTTGCCCACAGCATCACGCTGCGCGCCGCCCTTCGCGGCGGTTTCAAGCTGTTCGGGCGCATCGGCTCGCGTCCGCTCGGCGAATCGCTGTTTGCCGATCCGACCATCACCCGCTCGCCGCTGGCCTGGTGCCGCGTCGACCGCAGCCACCCGCTCTGGATCAAGGCCAATGCGGCCGCCGGCCCGCTGCCACCACGGCTGTGGGCGCGCCGCTCGCTGTTCCATGCCGGGCGCGACCGGCTGCTGGTAACCGAACTTTTCCTGCCCCCGATTGAGGCAACGCCATGATCAAACAACGCCTGGGGGCCTACGCCCGCTTGATGCGCATCGACAAGCCGATCGGCACGCTGCTGCTGCTCTGGCCCACGCTCTGGGGCCTGTGGCTCGCCAGCGCCGGGCGGCCCGATCCGCTGATCCTCGTGATCTTCGTGCTCGGCACCTTCCTGATGCGCGCCGCCGGCTGTGCGATCAACGACTGGGCCGACCGCGACTTCGACGGCCACGTGGCCCGCACCCAGGCACGCCCACTCGCCGCCCGCGAGGTCGAACCGCGCGAAGCGCTTTACCTTGCCACCGGCCTGGCACTGCTTTCCTTCCTGCTGATCCTGCCGCTCAACCGATTGACCTGGCTGCTGTCGATCCCGGCCGTCTTCCTCGCCGGCAGCTACCCGTTCACCAAACGCTTCCTGGCACTACCGCAGGCCTACCTGGGCATCGCCTTCGGCTTCGGCATCCCGATGGCCTTTGCCGCCCAGACCGGCAGCGTACCGGCACTGGCGTGGTGGCTGCTGCTCGCCAACATCCTCTGGACCGTCGCCTACGACACCGAATACGCGATGGTCGACCGCGCCGACGATCTGAAGATCGGCATCAAGACCTCCGCGATCACCTTCGGCCGCTTCGACGTGGCCGCGATCCTGCTCTGCTATGCGGGGTTTCTGGGGCTGATGGTATGGATCGGATTGCGCACCGGGCGCAGCGCGATCTACTTCGCCGCGCTGGTAGCGGTAGTGCTGTTGGTAGCCGACCAATACCGCCGCATTCGTGGTCGCGAGCCTGCGGCTTGTTTTGCGGCGTTTCTGGCGAACAACCGGATTGGGGTGATTGTGTTTGCGGGGTTGGTTGGGGATTATTGGCTGGGGTAATTGACGTAGGTCGGATAAGCCAAAGGCGCCATCCGACGCATGGAGTTCAAATTAGATTTCAACCGTCAGAAGGCGCTATGCTTTTCTGACCTACACGCTGGCCAACCGCAGTAGTTCACATAATAGAAAGCTATTGCATGATAGAAAACCGTCCACTTGTTGAAAAAGAAGGTCAAAGCGCAAGCAGAGTACTTACCCATCCCATCGCCTGGGTTCCCGCACTCATCGGGGGAATCTTGGCCTTAATCGATCCAAGCGCGTTCATCGACAACAAGCTTATTCTGCTGTTAGCTAAATTTTCGGCCATTTACACCGGAATAAACGAATTTGCAAAAATAGCTCATTGCAGAGTGAAGCTCTCGTATTTTATGCAATTGTCTTTTCCGCTTTTCCATTCCAGCTAATTTTTCTTTGGATGAAATGCAGGGTGTATGGCGTTCCCGAGTTAATGGTAAGGAACATGATTCGCCAACCATATTCCAAAAGAGTCTGGCTGCTGGCTTTGGCGCCCATCGGGGTAGTGGTAGGCTATTTTGGTATATTTTTTACTGTCCAAGATCCATCCTTCTGCGCCGGATGCACGACTAGCAGTACGATTGGCATGATCGTGATCACAGCAGGAGAAATTATCGTGGAAATATTTATCTGCCTAGCCACATTTATATTGCTAATCAATGCGCGAAAGATTTTATCTCGGACACCAAAGGAGTAAATCATGACTGATAAATTACTCATTCGAGCAATAAAAACAATCAGGTTTTCTATTTCTCTGCTTTTTTAATTATATGTATTCTTTCTGCCTTTGGGGGGATTCTATTTTTTGGGGACGCCAAAATTGAAGTCAGAAATATCAGCAACGTGCACGTCACTTTGTTTTGGTGCCTATGTGTATATCAAGCACTTTTCTATTACTCATGGCATAAGCTTGACTCCAACATAAGACAGAATTCTGGTCCAAATATAATTCCCGTGCTAGCCAAATGCAAAAGAGAGTTAAAAGTAATGTCTATTGTTGTTGGTATTATTTTTTTACTTTCATATTTTCTAAAAGTGTATCTGGGGAATGGATATATCCAGTGAGCATCCAATGAACCGCCTGCGCCAACTCCTCGCCCCGCTCTCCCCGCCCGAACAGGCCGCGCTGCTGCGCGCGCTGTCCGATCTGGAATCGGGTTCGCCGCGCCAGTGGCTGTTGCTGGAGATCGCCGCGACCTTGGGCCCGGCGCAGGCCAGCCGGCGCACGCAGGTGGCCGCGCTGGTTGCGCGCTGGTTGGGCACTGCCGTGCTGCTGCCACTGCTGGAACGCTGGCAACTGCCCGGCATCGAGCCGTACCAGAATAACGCGCAGTTGCTCGGTCGCTGCGCGCGGCAGGCACTGGACGATGCTTCGCTGCTGCTGGTGAGTCTCACTGCGCTCTTGGCCGGGTTCGACCGCCTGCCCGCCAGCCGCCAGTTCGCGGCCTGGCTGTTGCTGCTGATCGGCGGTGCGATCAAATACTGGCGCGTGCACCGGCACCATCCAATCATCGCGGCGCCGGAAAATACTGGCGAGGAAACATTGCCCGGTGCGGAAGCGGCGCTCGGTCTGCACGGGCTGCTGCTCGCGCGCGGCGCCGAAGCGGCACAGGCGCGGGCGCTGCTCGCCAACTTGCGTGCGGCGCCGCGAACCCAACTTGCTCCGATTGCTACCGCGTTGCCGGAACTGCTGCCGCCGCCACCCGAGCGCCGTGATTTCCTGCGTGCCGCGCTGGCCGGCTGGTGCGGCGCAATCCTGCCCGCGCTGTGGCTGAACGGCTGGCAATGGGGGTGGGTGGTGACCGTGCTTTGGGCCATGGGGCTGGCCTGGTTCGCCCACCGCAGCCGGACGTTCCCGGCACTGATTCTGGCGCTGACGGTATCCGCCTACCTTCTGGCGCGGATCGCGCACGCGATGTAGCGCTATAATCGGCGCCTCTAACCCGTAACCGAGTTTCTGCCATGCGCCCCTCCAGCCGCCGCCCCGACGAACTGCGCCCCGTGCGCATCATCCGCAACTTCACCTGCCATGCCGAAGGTTCGGTCTTGATCGAATTCGGCAACACCAAGGTGATCTGCACCGCCACGGTCGAGGAATCCGTTCCGCCGTTCCTGCGCGGCAAGGGCCAGGGCTGGGTGACGGCCGAATACGGCATGCTGCCGCGCTCGACCAATAGCCGCATGCGGCGCGAAGCTGCCAGCGGCAAGCAGGGCGGGCGCACGCTGGAAATCCAGCGCCTGATTGGCCGAAGCCTGCGTGCTGTGGTCGATATGCAGAAGCTGGGCGAGCGTCAAATCGTGATCGATTGCGACGTGATCCAGGCCGACGGCGGTACGCGCACCGCCAGCATCACCGGCGCGTACGTGGCGCTGGCCGATGCGATCAACGGTCTGATCGCCGCCGGCAAGCTGACCGAATCGCCGCTCAAGGAAGCGGTCGCCGCGATCTCGGTCGGCGTGTTCGAAGGCGAGCCGGTGCTCGATCTGGACTACCCGGAAGATTCCGGCTGCGAAACCGATATGAACGTGGTGATGGCCGCCAGCGGCAAATTCATCGAAATCCAGGGCACCGCCGAAGGCGAGGCATTCAGCCGCGCCGAAATGAACGCGTTGCTCGATCTGGCCGAAGCGGGCATTCGCGAGCTGTTTACCCTGCAAGAACTCGCTTTGGCAAAGTAAGTCTGTACCGCACCCGAACAGGCCGCCTTGTGCGGCCTTTTTTGCGGGTTCCGTTTCTGGCTTCCGCAACAACAACCGCGCCTGCTATCCTGCAAGTTGAGATCGAATTGCATTCTCAAGCGGAGACAAGATGGACAAGAACCGGCTCGAAGCCTTCAGCGATGGCGTGATCGCCATCATCATCACCATCATGGTGCTGGAACTCAAGGTGCCCCACGGCGAGAACATCTCGGCGCTGGCGCCCTTGCTCCCCGTCTTTCTGGGCTATGTGCTGAGCTTCATCTACGTCGGCATCTACTGGAACAATCACCACCACATGCTCAAGACCTGCCGCAAGGTGACCGGGCCGATGCTGTGGGCCAACCTGCATCTGCTGTTCTGGCTCTCGCTGTTCCCCTTCACCACCGGCTGGATGGGCGAGAACCATTTCGCCGCAGCGCCTTCGGCCCTGTATGGCGTCGTCCTGCTGATGGCCTCCATCGCCTACTGGATGCTGCAGCAATTGATCATTGCCTCGCAGGGGCCAGATTCCCTGCTGAAGAAAGCCATCGGCAGCGACTGGAAGGGCAAGCTCTCGCCCGTGATCTATGCCACGGCGATCGCATTGGCATTCTGGTCGCAATGGGCGGCACAAAGCCTCTACGTGATCGCGGCGCTGATCTGGCTGGTGCCGGACCGGCGCATCGAGCACGCGCTGGGCAGCGAAGAAAACTAGGTTACTTGCGCAGCAGGCGCAGCCCGTTGCCGACCACCAGCAGGCTGGTTCCCATATCGGCGAACACGGCCATCCACATCGTGCCCAGACCCATGACCGTCAGCACCAGGAACACCGCCTTGATGCCCAGCGCCAGCGCAATGTTCTGCGCCAGCACGGCATAGGTGGCCTGCGACAGGCGCACGAACCGGGCGATCTTGCCCAGATCGTCGTCCATCAGCGCCACGTCGGCGGTCTCGATGGCGGTATCGGTGCCGGCGGCGCCCATGGCAAAACCGATATCGGCGCGGGCCAGCGCCGGGGCATCGTTGATGCCGTCGCCCACCATGCCCACCGCGCCTTGCCGGGCGAGCGCTTCGACGGCCTTGAGCTTGTCCTCCGGCAACTGGTCGCCGCGCGCCTCGCCAATGCCGACCTGCGCGGCGATCGCACGGGCCGTGTGTGCGTTGTCGCCGCTCAGCATCACAATCTTGATGCCGAGCGCATGCAATTCCTCGACGGCGGCGCGGCTGCCGGCCTTGACCGTATCGGCCACCGCGAACAGCGCCAGCACCCGCTGGCCATCGGTGAGCAGGATCACGGTCTTGCCTTCCTCCTCGACTCGGCCCAAGCGCGCTTCCAGCTCGCCGGAGCAGACGCCGAGCTCGTGGATAAATCGGTGATTGCCCAACTGGTAACGCACGCCGTCCACCCTGCCCTGCACGCCACGCCCCGGCAGGGCGGTGAAGCCATCGACCGGCAACAGCGCAATACCCGCTTGCCGGCCCGCCTCGGCAATCGCGAGCGACACCGGATGATCGGAACGCGTCGCGAGGCTGGTGGCAATCCGCACCGCATCCAGCCCGGGTAGCGCCTCCAGCACGACCGAATCGGTCATGACCGGCTTGCCGTGGGTGAGCGTGCCGGTCTTGTCGATGGCCAGCCATTTGAGCTTGCGCCCCGTTTCCAGGTAAACGCCGCCCTTGATCAGGATGCCGTGGCGCGCGGCGGCGGCCAGGCCGCTGACGATGCTGACCGGCGTGGAGATCACCAGCGCACACGGGCAGGCGATCACCAGCAGCACCAGCGCCTTGTAGATCCAGTCGAACCAGCCCCCACCTAGAACCAGCGGCGGCAACACGGCCACCGCCACGGCGATGGCAAACACGGCCGGCGTGTAGATCCGGGCGAACTGGTCGATGAAGCGCTGGATCGGCGCCCGGCTGCCTTGCGCGGCCTCGACGGCGTGAATGATGCGCGCCAGGGTACTGTTGCTCGCCGCAGCGCTCACGCGGTATTCAAACGAGCCAGACTGGTTGAGCGTGCCGGCGAACACCGCATCGCCCACGGCTTTCTCGACCGGCAGACTTTCGCCGGTAATCGCGGCCTGGTTGACGCTGGATTGGCCCGCGACCAGCACGCCATCGAGCCCGATGCGCTCGCCCGGCCTAACGCGAACGCGGCTGCCGATCGCGACCGAGGCGGATTCAACTTCGGCCCAACTACCATCGGCCTGCTGCACCGTGGCGCGCTCGGGCGTGAGCTGCATCAGGCCATGGATGGCATTGCGCACGCGGTCGAGCGATTTGGCCTCGATCAGTTCGGCGATGGTGAAGAGGACCATCACCATGGCCGCCTCGGGCCACTGGCCGATCAGGAAGGCGCCGGTCACGGCGATGCTCATCAGCGCATTGATGTTGAGGTTGCCATGGCGCAACGAGATCCAGCCCTTGCGGTAGGTATCCAACCCGCAGGCGGCCACGGCCAGCAGCGCCACGGCGGCCACCAGCCACGCCGGCAGACCGAGCCAGTGCAGCGCTTCCGCGCCGGCCGCCGCCGCGCCCGCCAGCGCCAACGGCCACCACGGCTGCTTTTGCTCCGGCCCGGCTGCGCTGGCGCGCCCGGCCTCCAATACCTCGCTCGTCATGCCCAGGCTGCGGATTGCGGCCTCGATCACCGGCAGTGCGCCCGGTTGGTGGACCACGGTCAACGAGCGTTGCAGCAGCTTGAAATCCAGCGCGCCCACTTCGGCCATGCCGCCCAGCTTCTTGCGGATCAGGCCTTCCTCGGTCGGGCAGCACATCTGGGCGATGCGTAATTGGCTGCGGACCATGCCGGCCGGGACATCCGGCGCGGAAGAAACAACGCAGGACTCGGCCGAATCCGTGCCACACCCGCAGCAAGCCGGCTTCTGCTCGGGTTCCGCTCGCACAGGGGAATGGCCGTGACCATCGCGGGAATGATCCTTGACCAGTTTGAAGGGAAAGTCGGTGGGCATGGTGCCGGTCCTGCGCCAATTCAGATATGGCACATCTAACACCCTGAAGTTACTATAGAGTCAAGTACGCCGCAGGAGCACTCACATGAAAATCGGGGAACTCGCGCAGATTGCGCAATGCACGGTAGAGACCATCCGCTACTACGAAAAGGAAGCCCTGCTGCCCGCGCCGCAACGCACCGCGGCGAACTACCGCAGCTACGGGCAAGCGCACGTCGAGCGGCTGCGCTTTATCCGCAACTGCCGGGCGCTGGACATGACCCACGGCGAGATCCGCGCCTTGCTGGGACTGATGGAAAAACCGCAAGACGGCTGCGGTGCGATCAACCACCTGCTGGACGATCACATCGGCCATGTCGACGAACGCATCGCCGAGCTGCTGCAGCTCAAGCAGCAGCTCACCGCGTTGCGGCAACAATGCCAGACCGAACAGAGCACCGATGCCTGCGGCATCCTGCACGGCCTGACGGTGATGGAGACCGAGGCCAAGCCCAAACGCCATACGCATCTGGGCTAGCTTCTGTTGACCGCCAGATTCACCCCAACGGCATCAACGGAACATCGGCAAAACGGGCAATCTCATCGCCCAGCAACGCATTGGTGGCCAATACCGGGTTGCCCTTGGCGATGGCCCCCGGCGTCCAGAAATCGCTGACGCGCCCGCCTGCCTCCGTGACCAGCAACAGGCTGGCCGCGCAATCCCAGGAATTGGTGTGGGCGTTCAGGTAGGCCTCGACCCGGCCGGCGGCGACATAGGCCATGCCGAGCGCGCCGGACCCGGTGCGGCGCACCACGCAGCCGGCTTCGATCGCCGCCTGCACGCTGGCGATATATTTCTCCGGCGCACGCAGCGACCAACCGATCTCCACGCTGGCCGAATTGAGATTGTCGACCGTACTGACCTTCATCGGTTGATCGTTGCAGCACGCGCCCTGGCCGCTTTCGGCAAAGAACAGTTCATCGTGGAGCGGATCGTAGATCGCGGCCACTGCGGGGCGCCCCTCGTGCAGATACGCGAGCGAAATGCAGCAATGCGGAATATGGCGCGCGAAATTGGCCGTGCCGTCGATCGGATCGACGATCCAGAGATCGGCCGCATCGACCGCACCGCCCTCCTCCTCGCCCAGCACCGCATGAGTGGGAAAACGCGCCAGAATCGCGGCCCGCACCGCGCGCTCGACCGCGCCGTCGGTCTCGGTGAGGTAATCCTGCCGCCCCTTGAAGGTAAACCCGCCGCGCCCGAAAGCCGCGCGGATCATCCCGCCGCCCATGCGCACCACGTCTTGAGCCAGCATCCCGATTTCCGACATTTTTCGCATCCTTTCCAATCAAATTTTGATGGTCACATCATCACACAACTGAACTTCAGTCGGCGGATTTCGATTCCGCCTGCAACTCGCGTTTGAGCCCATCCGGAATGTTGTAAAGCACGATCGTATCGTTGTTGCGGTTGTAGATCACATCGCCGGAGCGCAGGCTGTTGCGGTTGAATTCCAGCTTCCAGTTGGGCGCGGAAGCCTTGAAGCGCAACAAGGGCCGGATCGCACGGCGGTCGGGAATGCAGCCTTCCGACAGGCCCAGGTCTTCATTCTTCAACGTGGCGCGCAGGGCTTCCGGCGCATCCGGGCAAAGCTGGTCGACCACGGTATCGACGCTCCACGGCAGATCGTTCTCGCCCAGATCGTCCAAGTAGCGGTGCGCCTCTTCGAACAACTGGTTGCGCGCCTCGGGCTCCAGCTTTTGCGCCTCGGCAAACTGCTCGATGCCCTTGATCAGCTTCTGGGTTTCCTTCAGCGCCGCCACCACATCGTTGCAGGCCAGGAACAGCTTGAAGTACTGCGCCACTTCCGTGCGCCCCTTCAGGAAGCTGATATAGCGCCCGCTGTCATTCTGCCAGGCGGCCAGATCGATCTTGCCGGCCACGCGCAGGTTGACGAAATCCAGATACGGGCTCTCGACGATTTCGAGATTCGCGTTCAACGCCGTTCCCTGCGCCTCGGTGATGATCGCCACCAGCAGGAAATCCGAAGCCGCGCTGTTGCGCACCCGGGCGAACAGCACATGGCCACCGCAGGCCAGCGATTCCTCCTCAACTCGCGCCAGCAGGTGCTGCATCATCTGGCGGGTGAGATCGCCAAAATCCAGCGTTTTTTCCAGCACATGCTGGCGCAACAGGCGCGGCAGCGGGAAGCTTTCTTCATCCTCCTCAAACTTGCCATAACCCTTGCCCGGCTTCGCCGCATACAGCTCGCACAACTGGTCTACCAAACGTTGGGTAATGGGCGAAATCGGCATCTCATCCTGGCGCAGTTCGATACTGGCGGTGCCGTGCGTTTCCTTGCAGAGCTTGTGGATGATCAGATTCAGGGCGGGAGCGTTCATGAGAAACCTTGTTTGAATGGCAGTGCAACGGCGGGAGCGCGATTTTCGATGCTCTGGCGGGTTTGCGCAATGCCGGATACTCCCGGACTTGCTTGCGGCCTTGCCAGCAGTCCACTTTATTACCGGGAAATGTTTGCCCTTTCCGGATAACGTACTAGTCTTCATCCTAACCGTACTATCTCGAACCACCTGCAAGGCCACCCACATGAACATCATCGCGATAGAGGATCTCCACGCCAAACTGACCACGCACCTGAGCGGCGCGGCTCGGGAGCGGGTCGAAATCAAAGCCGTCGGAAGAAATGGCCTCTCGGTCATGGTCAACGGCAAACACAGCCACACTTCGATTGGCATCAGGCCCAATGGCTGCTGCGATATCGACTACCTGCATGCATCATCAGCGCGTAGTGAGTTCAAGCTCTACGAGTTCCCAAGCACGGAAGCGGCTGTCGAATCCGTGCTGCAAGAGATTTCCCTGGCCGTGGCCCAGCCATAGTTACTCGCGGCCAGTCGCACTCATCGTCAAATGTCTTGTCCTGCGACAAAATCAGCCGCATAAAAATCAAACGAACGAGCCTCCCCGCAAGGAGAAGAATCAATGAGCCTGCAAAAATGGTTGATCCTGCTGGCATTGGTGGTCGGTGCAAGTGTTCAGGCTGCGGAAAAAGCCGAGTCCAGATCAAGCGAACCGGGCAAGGTGTCCGTGCAGCAATTGGAGGACAGCGCGAAGCGGGCAGCAACGGAGGCCAAAGCGGCAATGCACAAAGCGGCAGAAACCTCCAAGTTGGCGCTAGAAAAGGCCGAGCAGGCAGTCAAGGACGCCTCGCAATCCAAGATGGCCAAACAGGCAGCAAAGGATGCCGACGATGCCGCCAAACAGGCGGTACGCAAGACCAGGGAAGCCACCAAGAAAGCGACCGCAGCAACCAAAGAGGCCGCACAGAAGGCAGAAGTGGCCGCGCAAAAAGCGGCCGTAGCCACCCGAGATGCTGCACAGAGGGCAGAAAAAGCAGCCAAGGAAACGGCCAAGTCGGGCAAAGAAGCCGTCCAAAAAGCGCTGGAAGAGGCCAGGGACGCCGCGAAGAAAGCCATGGAAGCCACTAGAGAGGCGGTAGAAAAAGCGGGCGACGGGGATAAATAGGGGGGAGCTTGAATTAAGCGTTGTACTTCCTGAAATTCAGGCAAAGCCGATCCGCTTGTCACACTGTCCCAGCGAACGAACAAAGGGGTTAGCATTTCTGTTAACCCCTTTATTTTCTTGGTGTGGCTGCGGGATAGAACTGGCGACATCCTGACTACAGAGTACTTATTAATCAACAACTTAACAAAATACCCCACCCTCAATCGCCTACGCTCGCTATTGATTTTATAACTACGTCTCACCAGAAACGTTCTTTGTTTTTGTCGATATTGCCGGTATCAATCGGCAATCCGCCCGACATTCCACAAAACTTAAAATTCTGACAAAACCACTCCACAAGAAGGGGTACAATTTTCCGAAGTGCTTTTCAACCCCCTCAATGACGAAAATATCGGTTACCCCGTTAGCGTTGGGCACGAACTAACCAATGACCATGGGCAACAATCGGTCAATAGCTGGCGTGCATTCTCAATGCCGCGGTAGGGGCGATTAGCGAAGCGTAATCGCCCAGTTCGATGGCTCCATGCGTGCGATTACGCTTCGCTAATCGTACCTACGCGGGCTGCATTAAGTGAATGCTCTCGCCCGATGCTTGGAATAGCTGATTATTTGCTATTAATCACAACAAAAAATACTTGGTTGATTACTTTATTTGTTAACTCAATAAATTTACCCGGAGAGGATAATGGATTTACCAGTTTTATCTTGGCTAGATGACATAATTCGAGATTCATTCACATCAGTATTCAATGGAGTAAATGAATACGTTGAAGCAATGGATTTATTCAACAAGCTAAAGAAAGCACATTTTGAATCTCTTATTATGCAAGTTGGCAGTATAAAAATATTAGGGATGCCATATCCTGTTAGTCTAGAAAAACTGTATTACCCAACAAGGGTTTCAACTGATATCAGGCGCAGAATATACACATCAGAATGGACCAATCTCAGCGGACACAAAGAAACCCGAAAAAAGAATTTAGCAGCCGAACAGGCTGGGGATTCATATGCCAACAAATTTGATCGTATCGTTGTCTTGGGTGGTCCTGGCGCAGGGAAAACGACTTTTTTAAAATTTCTTGCACTAGCATATTCCAATCAAGATATTTTAAAGAAAACCAATCTAGAATCCACATATTTCCCAATCTTCGTGCATCTACCATCATTAGCAAAAGACAATTGCGACGTAATTGATTACATTTCAACATTACTACTCAGCAAAGGGCATATTCATGCGCGCGCGTTCTATCAGAAAATATTTAAGGATGGCAAAGCTGCGATTTTTCTAGATTCTCTTGATGAGGTTCCAAAGGAACATCGTTCCAGAATAGTATCAGAGATAAATTCCATCTCGCAAACATATCCCAATTCAAAAGTAATTGTTAGTTGCAGAACCGCCGATTACGAACAAATACTTTTGAACTTTTGCGAGGTCGAACTGGCGCGGCTAACTCGCGATGCCGTTTGCAGCATTGTCAATGCATGGTTTGATAAAGACAAAAGCAAAGGCGAATTGCTTATTTCACTACTTAATAATGATGACACGGTAGGATCTCTCACGGAAACCCCATTACTGCTTAGCTTACTTTGCATTCAGTTCAAAAACGATCTTGCACTTCCTAAAATAAGGACAGAGCTATATCGCCGATGTGTTGATGCATTGCTCCGTGATTGGGATACAACTAGAGGATTTCGAAGAGATACAGCATATTCTCAGCTCTCAGATGACCGTAAAGAGCGGATTTTTGAATCAGTTGCAGGTAACTCTTGTGACGTAAATGTTGAATATGAGATGTTGGAGGAAACAGTTCTTGAGTACATTGCGAATGCAGTTGAGCGATTCGGGTTGGATTCAAATGATGCCAAAGGAATTTTGCGCGAAATAGAGAGCCATCACGGAATACTAGAAAAGTCATCCGTAAATACTTTTGAGTTTAGCCACGGGACAATGCATGAATATTTTGCAGCTCGGTACTTTATAGCCAAAAGGCAAGAATTTGAAATTCTAAAAAAGAAGTTTCATGATGAACAATGGCATAACATAATATTATTTATGGTCAGCATTGTTGATGATTCAACAGCCATGTTGGAATTTCTTGTCGGAAAATCATCCATGGAGAGCAAACAAAACTACCCAGCTTTAGCTAGCCGACTTAGTCATTTGCTGTTGCTTTATAGGTGCTTAGCCGCTGGCGTTTCCATACCCGCAAAGACAAGGATTTTAATTTGTGATCATTTGGTTAACTCACAAATTCAAATGTTAAAAATCATCAATAAGGATGGTGTTTTGCCATATGCAGTAAAAACAAAAACTGGCGTCCGCAATGTTTTATTTACTTACAAAAAAATCCGACCAACAATAAACAACATACTTCAACCATATCGCAGCTTAATGAATGAGATAATTTCCTACCCAATCAGTGAGTATATTGACAGCGCATTAAAACGTATAAATATTGTTTCCAGCATAGAAGAAAATAATACTTTTGAAAAAATTGGAATACTTACATGCTTACTTGTCCCAATTTCAGATGCTTGCCCAACGGAATTCATCAGCAGAATGATGGGCTATTCATCTTTCATGATGAAAGAAAAATCACAAGCACTCAAGGCTGTTTTGGTTGAATCGATCCAAGAGCACGAACGAATTCACGGAAAGATATTAAACTAGTATTTTATAGATCAATAGGGTCAGACTCGATTGATCTGAGAGGCTGCAGGAAAAGCGGGGATTTGGAGGGGTAAACCGCGAATGCCGCCAAGGATATCGCGCTTCGCACGAGCGTAGTGTCGCTGTGGCGAAGCCGCGAAAAACAAAAGGGGTTAGCATTTCTGCTAACCCCTTTGATTTTCTTGGTGCCGGCTGCCGGAATCGAACTGGCGACCTACTGATTACAAGTCAGTTGCTCTACCTACTGAGCTAAGCCGGCAAAACAGGAGCGCGATTCTATCCTCCTCCGGGCATGGGGGCAAGCTAAGTGTTTCGCCGGTAGACGAACTCAAGGCTTGCTTCGTTGCCGCCTCATCACTCCCGGTTCGATCAATTCTCTGGTGCTGCTGTGTCGGAAGCTGGCGCGTACCAATAGCGTTTGCGTACTTCGCGCCATTGGGTCAGGCTGATTTTCTCGTCCACCGTGAACACCAGTGCACCGCTCTGGTCGGTGCGCAGATTGCGTGCGCCGGCGGCGGCATAGCGTTCGAGCGTATCGGGGCGCGGGTGGTGGTAATGGTTGCGGTAGCCCACGGAAAACACGGCGAACTGTGGCTGGATGGCTTCGATCAGCTCGGCCGAGGAAGATCCCTTTCCACCATGGTGACCGGCGATGATGATATCCGTCTGCGGCAGGCCGGCAGCCACCAGCTGCGCTTCTTCGCGCCCGCCCAGATCGGCGGGAATCAGCAGCCGGTGCTTGCCGTTATTCACTAGCAGCACGCAGCTGTTGGCGTTGTCCTGCTTGCTGGAAAAACCTTCCGGCGGCCAGAGCAGCCGGAAATCCACGCCATCTTGCTGCCAGGCGGCGCCCGCCGTGCAACGCTGCCGGTTCTGGACGGGTTCCAGCCACGGCAGATTGTCCGGCAGGCTGTGCAGGGTTTCGGCAACCGGCCATTGCGCCAGCAACACTTCTGCCGCGCCGGTATGGTCGTTGTCGTTGTGCGAGAGCAGCAGCGTATCGAGCCGCATTCGTCCGCTAGCGCGCAAAGCGGGCAGGATTACGCGCTCGCCGTTGGGCAGCTGCCCAGTGTCGAACAACAATGCAGAACTGCGCGTTTCCACCAGCACCGAGAGCCCCTGCCCGACATCGAGCACCGTTGCCCGAAAAGCGCCGGGCGGCAAGGGTTCGGGTCGCAGGGCAAACAGCGGCAACAGGAACACGCTGCCAAGCCACCGCCCCGGCACGCCGCGCGGAGCAAGCAGCAGCGCCACGCCGATGGCCGCCGGCGCCAGCGCCCACAGCGGTGGCGGCATGAAAGCGGGTTGCGTGACCGGCAATGCGATGCACAGCATCAGCAGCCAGTCGGTTCCGGCAAACAGGCGTTCGGCGCCCAGCAAGGCCCAGCCGGTGGGGTCGAGCAATCCGGCCAGCGCCAGCGGGGTGACCAGCATGCTGACGACGGGAATCGCAACCGCGTTGGCAAGCGGGGAGAGCAACGGCAGTTGCCCGAAGACCGCCAACAGAATCGGCGCGGAACCGACCGTCGCGGCAAGCTGGGCGGTTACCCAGCCCCGCCATTTCGGCCCCTCGGCCAGGCGATTGGCACCGGCCCACAGCAAGGCGCCCACGGTGAGGAACGAGAGCCAGAAACCCACCGACAGCACGGCAAACGGATCGATCAGCACCACGACCAGCAAGGCAGTGGCCCAGATCGCGCTGGTCGCCACCGGCCGGGCACGCCACAAACACAGCGCGGCAGTCCCCAGCATGAAGAGCGTGCGTTGCGTGGGCACGGCCATGCCGGCCAGCGCGCTGTAGGCCAGCGCGGTCAATACCCCGGCCAGCAAAGCCGCACGCGGTGCACCGAAACGGCTGACGAGGAAAGGCACCCTGCGCCAGCCCCGGTTGACGGCCCAGCCCGCCAGTCCGGCCAGCAAGGTGATGTGCAGGCCGGAAATCGAAATCAGGTGCGTCACGCCCGTGGTGGCGAAGCGTTTCCACTGTTCCTGCGGGATGCCGCTCTGGTCGCCGACCGTCAGCGCCACGATCACGCCGGCATAGGGCGCCTCGGGCAAGGCCGCATTGATCCGGGCACGCAATGCGCTGCGCAGGCGCGCCAGCCAGGCCGCCGTGGCCATGCCGTCGAGTTTCTGGCCGAACTGGACCGATGCAGTGGCGCCGATGCCCTGCTGCAGAAACCAGCTTTCCAGATCGAAGCCGCCCGGGTTCACTTGTCCGTGCACACGCTTGTGTTTCAACACCAGACGCCAGCGCTCGCCTGCCAGCACGTGCTGCTTGTCGCCATACCATTGCACCTGTATCCGCTCCGGCAGCCGGGTATCCGCCGTAATGACCCGGGACGGCACAAACAGGAAACGGCTGCCAAAACGCGTGGCCTGCGGCAGATCGGCCACATAGCCCTCGACCTCGATGGCCTGCCCTTCCAGCGCCAGCTCCAGCCAGCCGGACAAGCGCCATTGCGCACGCGCGTCGGCGTAACCGAATCCGGCGCAGAACAGCGCAAACGCCAGCAGCAGCGTTCGCCCTCGCGGCCAGCGCCGTGCCATCACCATAAAAAGCGGAATCGGGATAAGGAAAAGCCAGAACGGCGGGAGGGTGGGCTGGACTTGCAGCAGGCAGATGCCAGCAACGAACGCCGCACTCAGCAGCAGGTAGCGCAGCAACACGTCAGCGCTTGCCCGGCGTGGCCCATTCGCCGGAAAGATCATCCCGCCGCGGGCGATCGTCCGGCGAAACGCCCGGCTTCAGATCGAGATGCATCAGTATCGCCCTTGCCTCGATCAGAGCAAAAAAACCCCATAGCAAGAAAACAACCGTAGCCATCGACAGGTGAAACATGTCATAACTCAAAAGGATTATTAAAGTTTCATGCAAACATTAAATTTACGCGTTCTCCTTTCGGAAAGCAAAATATTAGGTTATGACAGAACCTAATTCCTCTGTCGGCGCGCTGGCGGCAATCCCAGTTAAAACACGGGTAAAATAGCGGCAGAGACAACTCTTCGCCTCTCTCAATTCAAGGATCAACGCATGAGCACCCTGACGGAACAGCTCCTCAAAACCGAAGCGCACAATGCCCTCTTCGAGACTGAAGTGCGCAAGCTGCCGCTGCCCACCTGCAGCGCCTTCGGCCCGACTTCCGCGCCACAGCCAGTAAGCTTCGCCGCCACCGCACAAAAATTGGTGACCCGCGACAGCGCCGCTGTCGCCGAGAGCTTCCCCAATTCGGTCAAAGCCTCCGACAACATCGTGCTGGCCGCTGCCGGTACCAACGCCAACGCAGCGCAAGGCAAGCGCGTCGCCGTGCTGTTCTCCGGCGGCCCGGCTTCCGGCGGCCACAACGTGGTCTGCGGCCTGAAGCGCATTCTCGGCAAGGGCAACACCCTGCTCGGCGTGAAGCCCGGCCCCAAGGGCCTGATCAAGGGCAACTTGTTCGAAATTACCGATGCGGATATCGACACCATCATCAACACCGGCGGCTTTGACTTTCTCGGCACGGATCGCACCAAGATCAAGACCGACGAGCAGTTCCAGCAAGTCAAAGACACCTGCGTCAAGCACAACCTGGATGCAATCGTGGTGATCGGTGGCGACGATTCCAACACCAACGCCGCCGTGCTGGCCGAATATCTGTTCAAGGGCGTGAAGTCCGACGGCTCCGGCGTGCAGGTGATTGGCGTGCCCAAAACCATCGACGGAGATTTGCAGATCGAAGGCCTGCTGCCGATCTCGTTCGGTTTCGATACCGCCACCAAGATCTACAGCGAAATGGTCGGCAATATTCTGCAGGACACCCGCTCGTCGCTGAAATACTGGCACTTCATCAAGCTGATGGGTCGCTCCGCTTCGCATGTCACCTTGGAAGTCGGCCTGCAAACCAAGCCGGCGATCACGCTGATTTCCGAAGAAGTCGCCGCGCAGAAAATGTCGCTTGCCACCATCGTCGACAACATCGCCCAGACCGTCGTCCTGCGGGCGAAGAAAGGCATCACCCATGGCGTGGTGCTGGTGCCGGAAGGCCTGATCGAATTCATCCCGGAAATGAACACGCTGCTGGCCGAGCTCAACGATGCGCTCGCCCACCATGCCGACGAGTTCGCCACACAGGCCGAAGCCAACCGTGCAGGTTTCATTCAAGGCAAGCTTTCCGCCGACAACGCGCACCTGTTCGCTTCGCTGCCGGCGTATATCGTCAAGATGTTGCTGGCCGATCGCGATTCGCACGGCAACCTGCAGGTATCGCTGATCCCGACCGAACTGCTGCTGATCGACATGGTTCGCGCCCGCGTCAAGGAAATCGACGCCTCGGTTCCGTTCGGTTCGCAAAACCACTTCTTCGGCTACGAAGGCCGCTGCGGCGCACCGACGCTGTTCGATGCCGCCTACACCTACAACCTGGGCCTGACTGCCGGTTCGTTGATCCTTGATGGCCGCACCGGCTACATGGCCAGCGTCACTGACCTGACCCGCGGCGGCATGCCGAAGGCGATCCCGCTCGCGGGTCTCTTGAACATCGAGCGCCGCCACGGCAAAGATGAATTCGTGATCGAAAAAGCGCTGGTGAAGATGGATTCGCCGGCGATGGGCTACTTCGTAGATCGCCGCGCAGCTTGGGCGGCCGATGACCTGTTCGCCTCGCCCGGCCCGCGCCAACTCTGGGGTCCGGCTGCGTTGCAGCAACCCATCAGCGTGGCGCTGAATTCGGGCTCGGATTCGCTGGCGTTCAAGATCGGCGCTTAATCCCCATCAGAAGCAAAGAAAAATGCCGCTCGATCGTGAGCGGCATTTTTTTAAACGCAAGCATCAGTCGGCCTTGCGCTTTACCTTCACCCGCACCGCATTGCCGCAGCCCAGGAATTCCAAGTCATCAAAGGAAAGCATGCGCGCCATCGAGATGCCGCGCCCGTGCGGATCAAACGCGCGGTCCGGCGAAAAACTCAGGAACGGCTGCCAATCAAAACCCGGCCCTTCGTCCTTGATCATCACGCTGATTTCCCGCTCGTCGCAGTGAAAGGACACCTGGACATACCGCCCCTGATACGCAGCATCCTGCAGGCGTTGATCGATCTCGTCCTGCCAGCGCCCTTGTTGCACCAGCCGGGTTTTTTCCTGATAGCTGATACCCAGATTGCCGTGTTCGACGGCATTGACCAGCAACTCGGAAAGCCCCAACGCCACACGCTGCGGCTCCGGGCAGGCCTGGGACAACAGCAAGGTGAGCTGCCGGGCCTCGGCCAGGGTGCGAAAGCGGAATTCGCCACTCACCAGCAAGCGGAAGGTGCCGGCCTGATCGGCCAGCTGGCGCTCCAGCGAACGCCGCTCGCGGTGGAAACCGACAGCAGCGGCGACGATGGTCAGCAGCATCTCGCGCTGGAACGGCTTGATCAGGTAGTAGTAGGCACCGGCGGCCAGGCCTTCGCGCACGCTCTCGGCCGCGCCGACGGCGGTTTGCATCACCACCGGCACATGCTGGAACTCCGGATGCTGGCGCACGTGCGCCAGCATTTCCATGCCGTCCATGCGCGGCATCATGCGGTCGAGCAAGATGGCATCGAAACCCTGGCTGTCATGCAGCAGGATTTCCCAGCCGGCCTTGCCGTCCTCGGCGGTAATCACTTCATAGCCGGCATCGACCAGGTTTTCCGAGATGATTTCCAGATTGAAGGGTTCGTCATCCACGACCAGGATACGGGCCGGCACCGAGCTATGTCCATGCAGAGACGTCATGGCGCCTTCCTCAAACGGCAGCCAGTTCGGCGTACAACGCGGAAAACTCCAGCGCGATCTTGTGGCGGGCATCCAGATTGATCAGCGGCGTGGCGCGCTCGTGCGATTCACGCACTTTTACCGAGCTGGAAAGCCGGTTTTTCAGCACCGGCAAGCCCTGCCCCTCCAGTTCGGCCACCAGGCGCGCCGGCAGGCTGGCGCGGGGCTGGAACTGGTTGACGACAATGCCCTCCACAGCCAGATCACGGTTGTGGTCGGCCTTGATCTCTTCGACACGCGCCAAGAGACCCAGCAGCGCATCGCGCGAGAAGGTATCGCAATCGAAGGGAATCAGGCAGCCGGTCGCGGCGATCAGCGCGGAGAGCGTGAAGAAATTCAGCGCGGGCGGCGTATCGATATAGATCTCGTCGAATTCATCGGCGAGCTCTTCCAGGCTTTCACGGAATTTGTAGATCTTGTAGCGCGATTCGAGCTTGGCCTGCTGTTCGGCAATGGCGGGGTGCGATGGCATGATCGACAGCCGCTCGAACGGCGTGGCGTGGATAAACGCCGAAGCCGGCTTGGCGTACAGACTGAAATTCAGGATCTGGTCAAAATAATCCGCCAGGGTCGGGCTGGAATCGCCAAATCGATCGCCCAGCAGATAGTGGCTGGTATTGCCCTGTGGATCGAGATCGACCACCAGCACCCGCTTGCCTTGCGCAGCGGCCACGGCGGCCAGGTTAACCGTGATGGTCGATTTGCCGACCCCGCCTTTCTGGTTGAACACTACCCGACGTACCATGCTGCACCTCCGGTTTGGATCGCTGCTTTTCACTATATCATGCGGCGCAACATTAATTTACAGTTGCAGCGCCGGTCTGCCTTCATTGCGGCTGCAAATAACCTGCAGCCTTCATTAAATGCGACAATCCTCCGGCCCATCGGCGGTCAAGCCATATTCAACACCACATCAGTACCAAAGGAGCGCCTCGTGAAACTTAATTTTTTGACCACAGGGGGAATCAGGAAAAAGCTGTTTCTCGCCTCGACTGCTTTGGTGGTAATCCCGGTCCTGAGCATCATCCTGCTGCTCAACTATTCGCTGACCAAAAAATCGGAAGAAGACTTCCTGGCTCGTGCCGGCGGCGAGATGAAACAGGTCGATAATGTCATCAGCGTATTGCTCGACAATGCCATCCTGAATCTGGAGCTTATGAGCGCGCATCCTTCTTCGCAAAAGATCGACGAAACGATCAACAGTTTTGCCGACAAGACCAGCGATACCGAGTTGAAGGGGCTGGAGCGCGGCCCGCTGGAACAGGAGCTGTTCAGCCACTTCAAGCTGATCGGGGAAACGCATCCCGATTACATCGAACTCTATATGGGCACCAAGTTTGGCGGCTTCATTACCAGCGACCAGACCAAGGTCAAGGGCGGCTACGATCCACGCAAGCGCCCCTGGTATGCCGATGCCACGGCGCAAAAGGGCAAGGCCACCATTGCCAAGGCCTATCTTTCCTCCAACGGTGAAAATGTCACCGCAGTGGTCAAGGCCTATCCCGATGCCAGCGGCGAAGTACTGTTTGCCAGCGGCATCGACATCTCGCTCAAGCGCCTGTCTGAAATCATGAACGGCATCAAGATCGGCCAGACCGGCTATCTGCTGCTGGTGGAAGGCGATGGCACGGTGCTGACCCATCCGAGCATGAAAGACCTGATCGCCAAGAACATCGCCACCCTGAACATCCCGGAACTGACCGATGCGGTGAAAAACGGCAGCGAAACCTTCCGCTACAAGTTCGGCGGCGTGGAAAAAGAAGGCAAGGTCTTGGCCGCTTCACGCGGCGGCTGGAAAATCGTCGGCGTGATCGACCGCAGCGAGATCCTGTCGAGCGCGCGGCAGATGATGGGAATGATCGCGCTGGTCGGGCTGATCTTCACCCTAGCCGCGATCGTGGTCGCCTACGCCATGGCCAACCGCATTACCTCGGGCATCCGCCGCATCAACGTCATCATGCAGGAAATCGCCCAAGGCGGCGGCGATCTGACCCGCCGCATCGAGATCGCCGGCGAGGATGAAATCGCCGAAACCGCGCGCCACTTCAACGTTTTCCTGGAACACCTGCGCGGCCTGTTCCACGACATTCGCAACGAGGCGGCACGCCTGACCGAGGGCGTCCACAGCGTCAACCAGGTGCTGGGCCGGCTCGCCGAGGATTTCCGCGAACTCGCCGACCAAAGCTCGAGCAACGCCGCGACCATCGAGGAAATCACCGTCAGCATCGCCCATATTGCCGGCAATGCCGGCGAGGCCGATACCCTGGTGAAGGATACCAGCACGCTTTCCGCAGAATCGGCCCAGACCGTGGCGGAAGTCGCGCAGAAGGCCGGGCAATCGGCCGGTGAAGTCGAAGGGCTGGCCGGCCTGCTGGAGCAGTTGAGCCAGCGCTCGCAGGAAATCAGCGGCATCACCCAGGTGATCAAGGAAATTGCCGACCAGACCAACCTCTTGGCGCTGAATGCCGCGATCGAAGCTGCTCGCGCAGGTGAACAGGGCCGCGGTTTTGCCGTCGTCGCGGACGAAGTGCGCAAACTGGCCGAGCGCACCGGGGCGGCCACCTTGCAAATCACGCAAATGACCGAAGGCATGCGCGACCAGACCAGCGCCGCCGTCAGCAACATGAAACACACGCTGGAATCCGCGCAGGCCGGCGTCGCCTATTCCGAATCGGCAGCAGACAAGATCGGCAATATCCGCGGCAATATGGATGCGGTGCGCAGCAAGATGGAGGAAATCGCGCTCTCTACCCGCGAAGAGCAGACCGCGACGACGTCGATGGCGCAAAGCGCCGAACACATCACCACGCGCATGCAGCGCTCGGAAGCCGAGTTGCAACAGGCCACGGCAACCTTGCAAGAGCTGGACCGTCTGGCAGAAGGCCTGCAGGACAAATTCAGCTCGTTCCGCATGTAAACCCAAGGCAGGACACGATCAGGGTGGCGCCGTAAGGCCCACCCTTTTTCATGGGCCACGCCACGCTGCTTGAAAGCCACCGGATAGGCCCCACCTTCGGCAAGGTTGAACTTTTGTATTTCATTCGCAGGAGACTTACCCCATGACCAAGGAAACCCTCGGCTTTCAGGCCGAAGTGAAACAGCTGTTGCAACTGATGATCCACTCGCTCTATTCGCACAAGGAAATCTTCCTGCGCGAGCTGATCTCCAATGCGTCCGATGCCTGCGACAAGTTGCGTTTCGAAGCCCTGAACAACGACGGCCTGTATGGCGGCGATGCCGATCTGAAAATCCATGTCGCGTTCGACAAGGAAGCGCGCACGCTCACGATTACCGATAGCGGTATCGGCATGAGCCGCGAAGAAGTGATCAAGAACATCGGCACAATCGCGCGTTCCGGCACCAAGGAATTCTTCAGCCAGCTCTCGGGCGATGCCAAGAAAGACGCCAACCTGATCGGCCAGTTCGGCGTGGGCTTCTATTCCGCCTTCATCGTGGCCGACAAGGTCACGCTGACCACCCGCCGCGCGGGCCTCGTCAACGACCAGGCCGTACGCTGGGAATCGAAGGGCGATGGCGAATTCACGCTGGAAGAAGTCAGCAAGGAAAGCCGCGGCACCGAAGTCGTGCTGCACATGAAAGAAGGCGAAGACGAATTCCTCAGCGACTGGCAGTTGCGCAACATCATCCGCAAGTATTCCGACCACATCACCTTACCGATCCAGATGAAGAAGGCGCCGGGCTACGACAAGGAAGGCAATGTTGAAGTTTCGGACGAGCTGGAAACCGTCAACAAGGCCTCCGCCCTGTGGGCACGCGCCAAGAGCGAGATTACGGACGAGGAATATGCCGAGTTCTACAAGCATGTGGCGCACGATTTCGAAGACCCACTGACCTGGAGCCACGCCCGCGTCGAAGGCCGCCAGGAATACACCGAGCTCTTGTACATCCCCAAGCGCGCGCCGTTCGACCTGTACGACCGCGAACACCGCCACGGCATCAAGCTCTACGTGCGCCGCGTGTTCATCATGGAAGACGCCGAAAAACTGCTGCCGCAATACCTGCGCTTCGTGCGCGGCGTGATCGACAGCAGCGACCTGCCGCTGAATGTGAGCCGTGAAATCCTGCAGCACAGCAAGGACATCGAGCAGATCAAGGCCGGTTGCGTAAAGAAGGTGCTGGGCTTGCTGGAAAGCCTCGCCAATTCGGACGAGCAAGCCGACAAGGACAAATACGCCGCGTTCTGGCTGGAGTTCGGCAAGGTGCTCAAGGAAGGCGTCGGTGAAGATTTTGCCAACAAGGAAAAGATCGCCGGCCTGCTGCGCTTTGCCTCGACCCAAGCCGATACGCCGGAGCAGATCGTCGGTCTCGCCGATTACATCGCCCGCATGAAGGCCGATCAGGAAGCGATCTACTACATCACCGCTGATTCGTTCGCTGCTGCCAAGAACAGCCCGCACCTCGAAGCGCTGCGCAAGAAAGGCATCGAAGTGCTGTTGCTGTCCGACCGCGTCGATGAATGGGTGGTCGGCAGCCTGACCGAATTCGACGGCAAGAAGCTGCAATCCGTGGCCAAAGGCGAGCTGGACTTGAGCAAGTTCGAGGACGAAGCCGAGAAGAAACAGCAGGAAGAAGCCGCGATCGAGTTCAAGGAAGTGATCGCCAAGGTCCAGGAAACGCTGGGCGAGAAGGTGAAGGAAGTGCGCGTGACCCATCGCCTGACCGACAGCCCCGCCTGCCTCGTCGTCGAGAACCAGGATATGAGCGCGAATCTGGAACGCCTGTTGAAATCAGCCGGCCAAGAGGTCAAGACCGCCAAGCCGATCCTGGAAATCAACCCGAACCACCCGCTCACCCGCAAGATCAAGGCGGAAGTGGGTAAGGAGCGCTTTGCCGACTGGACCGAAATCCTGTTCGACCAGGCCACGCTGGCTGAAGGAGCCCAACTGGATGACCCGGCCGGATTCGTGAAGCGTCTGAATGGCTTGATGCTGGATATGGCGAATTAACTGCGTCCGCGCCATTGCGTGCAAGAAAAAGCCACTGGGATTCCAGTGGCTTTTTTCATGGATCACGCTGCGCAACCGATCAAGGCTCTACCGACGCTAGATGTTTTCCGGATGGGCATGGCATTCGTATTGCCGCGCCACTTCGGCCAGCCGACGGTGCTCCACTTGCTGATGATGATGGGCCAGGCATTGGCCAATATTCGCGACAAGTTCGTACTCGCCCCAGGGTTTTTGCAGGAAGCGGTAGATTTGCGCCTCGTTGACGGCGCTGATCATGGCATCCATATCGGCATAGCCGGAGAGGATCATCCTGGCCGCCAGCGGCTGGATTTCGCGGCATTTGCGCAGGAAGGTCACGCCATCCATTCCCGGCATCCGATAATCGGCGATGATCAGATCAAGCGTGTTTTTCTGAACATGCTCAAGCGCTTCGAACGGATCGTGGAATACTTCGATCTGCAGCGGGTAGGTCACGCCCTCCCAGATGCACGGCATATGCATCAGCAAACGGCGCAATGCATACAGGATATTCTCTTCATCATCGAGCAACAGAATATGGTTCATCACTGGCCTCGCCATTTTTTGAGGTCAAACGCGCCTAGCCTGCCAGGCGGCACTTTTCAATCCGGAACAAAAACAGATCACCGGTTACGCTATGCGAACCCTGCACGTTGTACAGGTACTGCAAACGCAAGCAATCACCGCAGGAACCCGAGCCGACCGTCCCCGCCAAGACGAGACTGGATCACCGGCCGTTGGTTCACTTTAACCGACTGTTGGTTCACTTTAAACCTGCTTGTCATTCAATCCAAGCGCGAATAGCCCGACAAAGTGAGAAATTCGGTAAATTCACCGGCCATCACCAATTCCAGGAACAGATCGGAGGCAGCGGCCAGCGTGCCCGGGTATTTGCCTTCCGCTTCGATTTTTTTCAGCTCTTCCGGCAGCAGGGCCAAGACCAGCGTTCGGCTGATTTTACGGCCGTCTTCCAGCACGCCTTTTTCCGAACGTATCCACTGCCAGATTTGCGAGCGGCTGATTTCCGCCGTGGCGGCATCTTCCATCAGGTTGTTGATCGGCACGCAGCCGTTGCCCGCGAGCCAGGATGCAATATATTGCACGCCAACCGAAATATTGTTGCGCAGCCCGGCCTCGGTAATCGGCGCCTCCGGTTTGAAATCGAGCAATTGCGCAGCGTTGACGCTGACATCGTCGCGTTTCCTGGCAATCTGGTTGGGTTGGTCGCCCAGCACCGCATCCCACGCGGCCTTGGCAATCGGCACCAGGCCCGGATGCGCGACCCAGCCGCCGTCGTAACCGTCGCCTGCATCGCGCTCCTTGTCCGCACGCACTTGCGCCATGGCCTTTTCATTGGCCACGAGGTCGGATTTGACCGGAATATACGCCGACATGCCGCCGATGGCGGGTGCATTGCGCCGGTGGCAGGTTTTCAAGAGCAGCAGCGAATAGGCGCGCATGAAAGGTACGGTCATGGTGATCTTGCCGCGGTCGGCCAGACAAAAATCCGGATTGCTGCGGAATTTCTTGATGCAGCTGAAAATGTAATCCCAGCGCCCGGCATTCAGGCCAGCGGAGTGATCGCGCAACTCGTACAGGATCTCGTCCATCTCGAATGCAGCCAGGATGGTTTCAATCAGTACCGTGGCCTTGATGCAACCGTGCGGCGCACGCAGCGTGGCTTCGGTCCAGGCGAACACATCGTTCCACAGGCGCGCCTCGAAGTGCGATTCCATTTTGGGCAGATAGAAATAACAGGAGCTGCCTTGTTCCAGCTGGTACTGCAGGTTGTGGAAAACAACCAGGCCAAAATCAAACAGGCTGCCCGACATGGGTTTCCCATCCACCTCGACGTGCTTTTCATCCAGATGCCAGCCGCGCGGCCGCAACAGCAGCGTGGCGGTCTTGTCGTCAAGCCGGTATTCCTTGCCTTCGGGGCTGGTCCAGGCAATCGTGCGCCGATAGGCATCGCACACATTGATCTGGCCCGTAATCTGGTTAATCCAGGTCGGGCTGTTGGAATCCTCGAAATCGGCCATGAACACCGAAGCGCCGGAATTGAGCGCATTGATCATCATCTTGCGCTCGACAGGACCGGTGATTTCCACCCGGCGATCCAGCAGATCATCGGGCAACGGCGCAATGGTCCAGTCTCCCTGCCGGACCGGCAGCGTTTCCGGCAGGAAATCCGGCATCTCGCCGGCATCCAGATGCCGTTGCCGGGCACGGCGCGCCAGCAGCAATATCTGCCGGCGCGATTCGAACTGCTGGTGTAGTTGGACAAGGAATTCCAGCGCTTCCGGCGTAAGGATCTGGGCGAATTCCGGGCTGACGGGGGCCAATATCTTGATTTGCGCAGGCATGTTGGTCTTTCCTCTCAATGGAATTGCTCGGCCTCGGTCGAGCCCTTGAGCGCGGTCGTGGACGATTCCCCGCACTGGATGATCTGGGTCAGCGCATCGAAATAGCCGGTGCCCACTTCGTGCTGGTGCCGCACCGCGGTGAAGCCTTGTGCGGCCGCGGCGAATTCGGCCTCCTGCAGCTCGACAAAGGCCGGCATGCCGCCCTGCGCATAGCCGTGCGCCAGATGGAACATGCTGTAGTTGAGCGCGTGAAAGCCCGCCAGCGTGATGAACTGGAACTTGTAGCCCATCGCGCCCAGTTCATTCTGGAAGCGGGCGATCGTGTTTTCGTCGAGGTTCTTTTTCCAGTTGAAGGAAGGCGAACAGTTGTAGGCCAGCATCTTGTCCGGATACTTACTGCGAATCGCCTCGGCGAACTTGCGCGCGAAGTCCAGATCCGGCTTGCCCGTTTCGCACCAGACCAGATCGGCATACGGCGCATACGCCAGGCCACGCGAGATGGCCTGCTCCAGGCCGGCGCGCGTCTTGAAAAAGCCTTCCGGCGTGCGCTCGCCTGTGCAGAAAGGCCGGTCGTTGTCGTCCACATCGCTGGTCAACAGATCGGCCGCCTCGGCATCGGTGCGCGCCACGATCACGGTCGGCACGCACATCAAGTCGGCAGCAAGGCGTGCGGCAACCAGTTTTTCCACCGCTTCGCGCGTCGGCACCAGCACCTTGCCGCCCATGTGGCCGCATTTCTTCACGCTGGCCAGCTGGTCTTCGAAATGGACGGCGGCGGCGCCGGCCTCAATCAGCGATTTCATCAATTCGAACGCATTGAGCACGCCGCCAAAACCCGCCTCGGCATCGGCCAGGATCGGCACAAACCAGTCGATGCTGTGATCGCCCTCGGAATGGCTGATCTGATCGGCACGGCGCAAGGCGTTGTTGATGCGCCGAACCACGGCTGGAACCGAATTGGCTGGATACAACGACTGGTCCGGATACATTTCGCCGGCCAGGTTGGCATCGGCGGCAACTTGCCAGCCGGAGAGATAGATGGCCTGCAAGCCGGCGCGAACCTGCTGCATGGCCTGGTTGCCGCTCATGGCACCCAGCGCGCGGATGAACGGCTCGGTCTGCAGCAACTGCCACATTTTTTCCGCGCCATGGCGCGCCAGACTGTGCTCCTCATGCAAAGTGCCGCGCAAGCGGATCACATCAGCGGCAGTGTAAGGGCGGACCACGCCGCGCCAGCGAGGATTTTGTTGCCATTCATTCGCCATAATGGTGGTTTGATCTGCTGTCATCGCTGCCTCCGAAATATCCCCCATCCAAGTCATTGAAGCAGATATATATTGCGTTGCAATATCAAATCGCAGTCTGAGCCGCGGCATGGCAAAAAGACCGCCCGCGACCCGCGCTTAATAAAACTTAATCAATTTTTAACCAATTTAACCTGCAGCAACCCGCCCGGAGCCGCTTGCGGCCGGGAGGAACAAGTAAGATTGCGAAGACTTTTCTACCGAGGCTTGATCATGACCAGCGTTAGCGCAACCAGCAGTTCCAGCGGCATTTGGCAAAGCATCCAAACCGGGGCCAAAGCAATTGCGGATGAAGTATCCGAGGCCAGCGATACGGTCGTCTCCACACTCTCATCCATGGAAGAATCCGTGGAGTCAGGGATTTCTTCCATTGGCGATGCCATAAGCAACGGCGTTTCAGCAGTAAAAGAGGAATGGGAAACGCTGGGAAATTCCATCGATACCTACAGCTGAGCGACAGGCATTATCCAGGTACTTTTTTGCATCCCTCGTCTGCGGTAATGCGCTACCCTTGGACTTTGTATTTTCAGACCACCAGCGCAGGGGATTGCACGAATGAAAAAATACCAGGGAAGTTGCCACTGCGGCGCGGTGCGCTTCACGTTCAGCGGGCCGGATATCGAGCGCGGATTGCGCTGCAACTGCTCCATCTGCCGCCGCAAAGGCGCGATGATGACCGCCTTCATGGTTGCGCCCGAGGAAATCAGCATCGAAGTCAAAGCGGATGCCCTGGCCACTTACGAATTCGGCAGCCGCATTGCCAAGCACCACTTTTGCAAGCAATGCGGCATCTACCCTTTCCATCAGACCCTGCGCAAGCCGGGCCATTACCGCATCAACATCGGATGCATAGACGGGATGGACCCGACGCAGCTTCCGTGCGATGTCTTCGACGGGGCATCGCTCTAACCAGCAATCCCGAATCGGTTCCGCAAAAGACAAAGCCTCCCGGTCGTGGAGGCTTTGTTGCTTGTTGGAGCTGCAGGAAACCCGGAGGAGGCGTTCCCTGCGAAACGGTTCCGGCAGTCAGCGTTTGTTGGTGTGCAGATTGGGCAGAAACACCGTGATCACGCCCATCAGCGGCATCCAGGCACAGAGCTGGTAGACGTATTCAATGCCGTAGCTATCGGCCAGCTTGCCCAGGATCGCCGCACCCACGCCGGCCACACCAAACGCCAAACCGAAGAACAGGCCGGAAATCGTCCCCACCTTGCCAGGAAGCAGTTCCTGGGCAAAGACCAGGATCGCGGAAAATGCCGAGGCCAGGATCAGGCCGATGATGAAGGACAGGACCGTAGTCCAGAACAGATCGGCATACGGCAAGGCGATCGTGAACGGCGCCACGCCGAGAATCGAGAACCAGATCACGCGTTTGCGTCCGATCGCATCGCCGATCGGCCCGCCCAGCACGGTTCCGGCCGCGACGGCGAACAGGAAGACAAACAGATGGAACTGCGCCGATTGCACGCCCAGCCCGAAGTGGTGCATCAGGTAAAAGATGTAATAGTTGGTCAGGCTGGAAAGGTAGATGTACTTGGAAAAGATCAGCAGCACCAGGATGGTCAAGGCCCAAGCCGTGCGGGCTGAAGACAGGCCGGTCGGCACGGCGGCTTGCTGCCTTTTGCCGGCGCGATGCTGCGCGCTGTACCAGTTGCCGACTTTCCACAACACGCCCATCGCCAGCAGAGCCGCCAGCGAGAACCAGGCAAGGCTGGGCTGGCCGAACGGCAGTACCACCAGCGCCGCCAGCAGCGGCCCCACGGCCGTCCCGGCATTGCCGCCGACCTGGAAGATGGATTGCGCGAGGCCATGACGACCGCCAGAGGCCATGCGCGCTACGCGCGAGGATTCCGGATGGAAGATTGAAGACCCCATGCCGACCATCGCGGCAGCCACCAGCAGCAGCCCGAAGCTTCCCGCGGTCGAGAGCAGCAGCAACCCCATCAGCGTCGAACCCATCCCAAAGACCAGCGAATACGGTTGCGGCTTGCGATCGGTATAGAAGCCGACCATCGGTTGCAGCAGCGATGCCGTGCATTGATAGACCAGCGTCAACAGCCCGATCTGGGCAAAATTCAGATCGTAATTGCCCTTGAGCAGCGGATAGATCGCAATGATCAGCGACTGCATCATGTCGTTGAGGAAATGGGAAAAACTGATCGCCCCCAACACGCGAAAGCGCGTCTCGTTGACGGGAGTCTGGGCCAAAACAGCAGGGGAATTCATGATATCGAGAGGGGTTATCAACCAGACCCACATACTAACAAGCAGCGGCCAAACAGTCTGGTGAAAATTTGTGCAGTACAGTTCATTGTTACCGGTGCTGGTCGTCGGACCTAGCACATCCGCGCCAGCAGCACCTCCACCGCAGCGGCAAAATCATCCGCCACCAGCGCGGGTTGCACATGCGGCAGGCGATCGTCGCCGGGCCGGAACTTCCCGGTGCGCACCAGCACCCCGGCCACACCGGCATTTTGCGCGGCGCCGACATCGTCGTTCACGTCGTCGCCGATCATCACCGCATCCTGCGCCAGCACGCCCATATCGAGCAGCGCGGTCTCGAAGAACGCGCGGGCCGGCTTGCCGATCACCTGCGCGGTCACGCCGGCGCTGTATTCCAGGCCCACCACATAAGCGCCCATGTCGAGCGACAGGCCATCGGCTTCGCGGAAATACTTGTTGCGCGCCATCACCACCAGTGGCAAGCCCTGCATCAGCAAGCGGAAGGCGGCATTCATCCGGGCATAGGTGAAATCGTCGCCCGCGTCTCCCAGCACCACCACATTGGGATTCGGATCGCTCTCGCCCATGTCCTCGACAATCGCCGGATGGATCAAATAATGCGCCCGCAATCCGCGCTGCTGCACATAGCGTCGGGTGGCCAGCGCGGCGGTCAGCACCTCCTCGGGGCGCACATCCAGACCGATGCGCTGCAGCAGAGCAAGGATCTGGCTGCGCGGAGAACGGGTGGTGTTGGTCAGGAAACGCAGCGGCAGGCCCGCGGCGCGCAAGCGCGCGAGCGCTTCAACCGCGCCCGGCAATGCGGCCTCGCCCACATGCAGCACGCCGGCGAGATCGATCAGGATGCCTTTGAGCGGATCAGGAAGTCGCATCACCGTCTCCCGTAAGGATTCTTCTTACAGTATCAAGCAAAAAACGCGCCGGGCAAGGTCAATTCACCGGCGCGCCGATTCCCGCTCCATGCGGTGCATCAAGGCAAAGGTTATGTCAGGACAGCGCCTCGGTCTTGACCACTGCCGCGATACGCTCGGCCCAGTATTCGGCCATGGCCTGATCCACATGCTCGACCATCACACGCACCACCGGCTCGGTGCCGGACGCTCGCAATAGCACGCGGCCATCCGTGCCCATGGCGGTTTCGGCTTCCTGAACCGAGCGCTGGATCGCGTCGCTGTTCTTGCAATCGAATCCGCGCACAATGCGCACGTTCTTGAGCACCTGGGTCGAGAGCTTCAGCTCCTTGCAGAAATCGTCCAGCGTGCGGCCCGATTCCTGTACCGCGGTCAGCACCTGCAGCGCGGAAACGATGCCGTCGCCGGTGGTGTGGCGATCCAGGCACAGCAAGTGGCCGGAGCCTTCGCCGCCGATCTGCCAGCCCTTTTCTTCGAGCATTTCCAGCACGTAGCGGTCGCCGACCTTGGCGCGGCCGAAGCCGATGCCGTGCGCCTTGAGCGCATTTTCCACGCCGAGATTGGTCATCAGCGTGCCGACCGCGCCGCCAACCAGCGTGCCCTTGTCCTGGCGATGGCGCGCCAGCACGTAAAGCAGCATGTCGCCGTCGATCAGCGTGCCGTCGCGGTCGATCATCATCAGCCGGTCGGCATCGCCATCGAGCGCGATGCCGTAATCGGCGGCTTCGGCCAGCACCGCGCGGCGCAGCGCATCGGTATGCGTGGCGCCCACGTCATCATTGATGTTGAGGCCATTGGGCTGCACACCGATCGACACCACGTCCGCGCCCAGTTCGTGGAACACATGCGGCGCGATGTGATAGGCCGCACCATGCGCGCAATCAACCACCAGCTTCAGCCCGCGCAGGTCGAACTCGTTCGGGAACGTGGATTTGCAGAATTCGATATAGCGCCCGGCCGCATCGTCCACGCGCTTGGCCTTGCCCAGTTCGCGCGAGCCGACGCACCCCTGTGGCTCGTCGATGGCCGCTTCGATCGCCAGTTCGACCTCATCGGGCAGTTTCTTGCCCTGGGCACTGAAGAACTTGATGCCGTTGTCATGGTAGGGATTGTGCGAGGCCGAGATCACCACACCGGCCGACAGGCGCAACGCGCGGGTCAGGTAAGCCACGCCCGGTGTGGGCAGCGGGCCGGTCAGGAAAACATCGACCCCGGCTGCCGTGAAACCGGCGATCAGCGCAGCCTCCAGCATGTAGCCGGAAATGCGCGTGTCCTTGCCGATCAGTACGCCGGCATGCTCGCCCTGCTTGCGCGCCTCCTTGGAGGCGAGCACCTTGCCCGCGGCATAACCGAGTTTCATGGCGAAATCCGGCGTGATCGGATACTCGCCCACCAACCCACGCACCCCGTCGGTGCCGAAATATTTGCGCGCCATCATCAACCTTTCAGAATTTGCAACGAATGCGCGATTCTACCGCAAAGCCCTGCCTCCACAGCCATCCGGATTGGCCGCCACCCGCGCAAACCGTTACCATTGTCGCTTTTCCGCTTTGATTGTTTAGCCATGCTGGTTCTGGGCATTGAATCCTCCTGCGACGAGACCGGAGTCGCGCTGTACGACACCACGGCCGGCCTGCTCGCGCACCAACTGCATACGCAGATCGCCATGCACGCAGAATACGGCGGCGTGGTGCCGGAACTCGCCTCGCGCGACCATATCCGCCGCGTACTGCCGCTCACGCAAAGCTGCCTCGCCGAGGCCGGGCGCACGCTGGACGATATCGACGCGATTGCCTATACCGCCGGGCCGGGCTTGGCCGGCGCGCTGCTGGTCGGCGCAAGCGTGGCCAACGCGCTGGCCTTTGCGCTGAACAAGCCAACCATCGCCGTGCATCACCTCGAAGGCCACCTGCTCTCGCCGCTGCTCGCCGATCCGGCGCCGCCATTCCCGTTCGTCGCGCTGCTGGTGTCGGGCGGGCATACCCAGCTGATGGCCGTGCATGGCGTCGGGCGCTACGAATTGCTCGGTGAAACCGTCGACGATGCGGCGGGCGAGGCGTTCGACAAATCGGCCAAGCTCTTGGGACTCGGCTACCCGGGTGGGCCGGCCCTGTCGAAACTCGCCGACCGGGGCGATGCCGCGCGCTTCAAGCTACCGCGCCCGATGCTGCATTCGGGCGATCTGGAAATGAGCTTTTCCGGCCTGAAAACCGCCGTGCTGAATCTGGTCAAAGCGGAATCGCCGCTCGATGAGCAGACCACGGCCGATATCTGCGCGGCGTTCCAGGAGGCGATTGTCGAAGTGCTGCTGAAAAAGAGCCTGGCCGCGCTGAAGCAATCGGGGCTGAAGCGGTTGGTGATCGCCGGCGGCGTCGGCGCCAACCGCCAGTTGCGCGCGGCACTGGACGATGCCGCGAAAAAACGCCGCTTCGAGGTGTTCTACCCACCGCTGTCGCTGTGCACCGACAACGGCGCGATGATCGCTTTCGCCGGCGCGCAGCGGCTGGCTTTCGCGCAGGCGGCCGGCAGTTTCAGCATTCAACCGCGCTGGGATCTTTCCTCGCTACCGGCCGTTCAGTAGGCGGCTGCGCCTTCGCATCTTGCAGTCGGGCGGTACTCGGAATCCTCATGTACTCGCACGTACACTCCGGTTCCTGTGCTCCGTCCTCCTGCAACCTGCTTTGGCTCGCTCGCCTACCCGCCAAAAATGAAGATCAGACCACCTGACGGTTATCGACTATCAAATCCGCCAGCTTCGCCACCAACTTGTCGCCATGCTGCACTTGGCCCACGCCTTCGGGCGTGCCGGTGTAGATCAAGTCCCCGGCCTGCAGGCCGAAGCGCTGCGACACATATGCAATGATCTGGGCAATGCCGAACACCAGATGGCGGGTATTGCCCTGCTGACGAATCTGGCCGTTGATTTCCAGCGACAAGTCGATGCTGGCCGGGTCGGCAATCCGCTCGGCCGGGATGAATTCGCTCAATACCGCCGAACCGCGGTAGCCCTTGGCCAGCGCCCACGGCCGACCGGCGTTCTTGAGCTCGGCCTGGACATCCCGCGCCGTCATGTCGAGCCCGATCGCATAGCCGGCGATATAGGACAGCGCATCCTCGCGCCGTACATCCACGCCGTCCTTGCCGATGGCCACGACCACTTCCACCTCGTGATGCACGTTTTTCGACCAGTCCGGCAGCACAATCGGCTGCCCCGGCGGCACGATCGCCGTCGTCGGCTTCATGAAGAAGATCGGGGATTCGGAGACTTTCGTGCCCATCTCCACCGCATGCGCCACATAGTTGGTCGCCACGCAGTAGATGTTGCTTACTACCAATTCGTTCTGCCCTATCCGGATGGTTCGCATAACAGCCCTCGCATGAACAAAAAACAACGGGCGCCACAGCGGCGCCCGTCAGGATAATCAAATCAACACAACCAGCACTGATCCATTCAGGCCAGCCACTGCGCAATCGACAGCAGCAGGATCAGCGTCAGCCACAGCAGCACCGAGCGCCAGACCAGGCCCACGGCGCTGGCCAGATAATCGGCATTGGCGGTATCGCCCAGCCCCATCTCCGGACGGAAGCGCACGGTATGGTCCTGATGTACTGCATCGCCCAGGCGCACGCCCAGCGCGCCTGCGGCCGAAGCCAGCAGGATGCCGTAGTCGTAATCCGCCCATTGCTTGGCCTGTACGCGCCAGCAATACACGGCATCTTCGAAATCGCCCATGATGGCAAACCCGGCAGCGGCGCAGCGCACCGGCACGTAATCCATCACGGCCAGGATGCTGGTTGCAAACGCGCCGAACGGCTCGTTGTCGCGCCATTTTTGCTGCAGCAGGCACGCAGCGCGATAGACCAGCGCACCGGCCGGGCCCACCAGCCAGCCCAACACCACGAACCAGAAAATGGTTCCGAACACGTAACGGTAGGAATCGATCACGCCCTGCTCGATGGTGAGCTTGGCGACTTCATCCGAGGTCAACTCGGATGCCGGCTGGCCGGTCCAGTCCGCCAGCGAGGCGCGGGCGCCGTCCAGATCATCGGCGCGCAAGGCTTTGGAAATGCCGGTGAACGCATGGCTGAACTGGCGAAACCCCATGGTGAAATACAACAACAGCACATTCCAGGCCAGCGCCAGGATCAGGCTGCCCTGGGCTAGCAGCAGCCAGTACCCGCCCGCGCCGATCAGCGCCAGCGGCAGCACGGCGATGAACCAGACCAGTACGCCGTTGCGGTATTCGCCCGCGTTCAGATTGCGCTCCAGCCGGTTGGCGAAGCGCACGAATGCCAGATAGACCGGGTTTCGGCTGCTGATCGGACGGAATTGCTCAAGGGTCAGCGCAAGAATCAGGGTGAGAATACTCATGTTTATCCATCAAGCCAGTTTGCGCGGCAGCGCCGCATTAGTTCGCCGAAGATACCATACCCCGCCCTTTCCGAAAAACGCCCCTTGAAAATGCGAAGAAGAAGCATAATCTTGTAAAGCGGATCAACCCACACACCACATGGAGAATACAAAATGGAGCACAAGCTGCCCGAACTGCCGTATGCACTGGATGCCCTGGCCCCGCACATGTCCAAGGAAACCCTTGAATACCATTATGGCAAGCATCATCAGACTTACATCACCAACCTGAACAATTTGATCAAGGGCACCGAAAACGAATCCAAATCCCTTGAAGAGATCGTGAAATCCGCACCGGCTGGCGGCCTCTACAACAACGCCGCCCAGGTCTGGAACCACACCTTCTTCTGGTTCTCGTTCAAACCGAACGCCGCAGGTGAAGCGCGCGCACCGGCCGGCAAGCTGGCTGATGCGATCAGCGCCAAGTGGGGCTCGTTCGATGATTTCAAGAAAGCCTTTGCCGCCTCCGCCGTCGGCAACTTCGGTTCCGGCTGGACCTGGCTGGTGAAGAAAGCCGATGGCAGCCTCGACATCGTCAACATGGGCGCCGCCGGCACCCCGCTGACCACCGGCGACTTGCCGCTCTTGACCGTCGACGTTTGGGAACACGCCTACTACATCGACTACCGCAACAGCCGCCCGAACTACCTGGAAGCGTTCTGGAAGCTGGTTGACTGGGATGCCGTTGCCAAGCGCCTTGGCTGAACGGACTGCGGTGTTCACTCACCGTAATCGTTGTGGCCATCTATCCAACCGGATCGACAGGAAACCGACTGCGCAAGTCAGGTTCCCACAATAATAAAGTTGAGTTGGAACACGCGCTTATAGAGCCCCGGTTTAACGTCCGGGGCTTTTTTATCGACCTCGCCCTGCTATCCTGCCGCTATTGAGGCCAGCACCCTTTTCGATGGCTTGCTGGCAACCTCTTGCCGAAAGGAGCTCCCACCATGAGCGAAGCCGCATCGCCGCTCGAGCACACCGCGCCCCCGCCTGCCCCGGCGAGTTTCTGGCTGGCGTTTGCCTTCTGGCTCAAGCTGGGTTTCATCAGCTTCGGCGGGCCGGCCGGGCAGATTGCCATCATGCACCAGGAGCTGGTTGAAAACCGGCGCTGGATTTCCGAACGCCGTTTCCTGCATGCGTTGAATTACTGCATGGTGCTGCCCGGGCCGGAAGCGCAGCAGCTCGCCACCTACATCGGCTGGCTGATGCACCGCTGCTGGGGGGGCATCGTGGCCGGAGCGCTGTTCGTGCTGCCCTCGCTGTTCATCCTGATCGCGCTGTCGTGGCTGTATATCGCCTTTGGCGAAATGCCGCTGGTGGCCGGCCTGTTCTACGGCATCAAGCCCGCGGTGACCGCCATCGTGCTGCAAGCCGCCCACCGGATCGGCACGCGCGCGCTCAAAAATCAGGTGCTGTGGGCAATAGCCGCTGCCTCCTTCGTCGCGATCTTCGCGCTGAATGTGCCTTTCCCCGCCATCGTCGCAGCCGCCGGGCTGACCGGCTACCTCGGCGGCAGGATCGCACCGGCCAAGTTCAAGCTTGGTGGCGGTCACGGCAAAGCCGATACCTCATTCGGACCGGCGCTGATCGACGACGACACGCCGCCCCCGGAACATGCGCGTTTCCGCTGGTCAACCTTGCTGCGAGTCGCGATCGCCGGTGCGCTGTTGTGGGCGATTCCGCTGGGCCTGCTGACGGCGTTCTATGGCTGGAACCACACGCTGACGCAAATGGGCTGGTTTTTCACCAAGGCGGCCCTCCTGACTTTTGGCGGCGCCTACGCCGTACTGCCCTATGTGTATCAGGGCGCGGTTGGGCATTACGGCTGGCTCACGCCGACCCAGATGATCGACGGCCTGGCACTGGGCGAAACCACGCCCGGGCCGCTGATCATGGTCGTGGCCTTCGTCGGCTTCGTCGGCGGCTACGTCAAAGCGATCTTCGGGCCGGACAGCCTGTTCCTGGCCGGCGCGGTCGCGGCCACGCTGGTCACCTGGTTCACTTTCCTGCCGTCTTTCCTGTTCATTCTGGCCGGCGGGCCGCTGGTCGAATCGACCCATGGCGATCTGAAATTTACCGCGCCGCTGACCGCGATCACCGCCGCCGTGGTCGGCGTGATCCTCAATCTGGCGCTGTTCTTCGGCTATCACGTGTTGTGGCCCCAGGGTTTCGCCGGCCGCTTCGATTGGGTATCGGCGCTGATCGCCCTGGCTGCGGCCATTGCCTTGTTCCGCTTCAGGCGTAATGTCATTCACGTGATCGCGGCCTGCGCGCTGGCCGGGCTGGCACTGAAAACACTCGCGTTCTGAAATTCCCGGCGAATGCGCCGGAATGACCGGTAAAATAGGCGGCTTCAGCCAAGAACAAGCCTTTAACTGACCAAGCCATGCCACCGATTGCCCCTTCCCGCCGCTTCACCATCGCGCCGATGCTCGATTGGACCGACCGCTTTTACCGGCGCTTTGCGCGCGAGATTTCGCACCACACCTGGCTCTATACCGAGATGGTAACGACCGGCGCGCTGATTCATGGCGACCGAGAACGCTTCCTGCGCTTCGATCCGGTCGAGAACCCGCTGGCCCTGCAGCTGGGCGGGTCGGACCCGACCGATCTGGCGCGTTGCGCGCGCATGGCGCGCGATTGGGGCTACGACGAGGTGAACCTCAACGTCGGCTGCCCGTCCGAGCGCGTGCAGAACGGCAGCTTCGGCGCCTGCCTGATGCTGGAATCCGATCTGGTGGCCGATTGCGTCAAGGCCATGCGTGATGCCGTCGAGATCGATGTGACCGTGAAACACCGCATCGGTATCGACAAGGTGGAAGACTACGAGTTCGTGCGCGATTTCGTCGGAAGGATTGCCGATGCCGGTTGCCGCACCTTTATCGTCCACGCGCGCAACGCGATCCTGAAAGGCCTCTCGCCCAAGGAAAACCGCGATATTCCGCCGCTGAAATACCACTACGCCTACCAGTTGAAGCAGGATTTTCCGTGCCTGGAGATCATCGTCAACGGCGGCATCACCACGCACGAGCAGGTGGCCGAACACCTGCAGCATGTCGATGGCGTGATGCTCGGGCGCGAGCCTTACCATAATCCGTGGATTCTGGCCGAGGTCGACCAGCGCTATTACGGCGATGCCCACCCGCTGCGCACGCGCGAACAGATCATGCACGATCTGCGCGCCTATATCGAAGGCGAAATGGCCGAGGGCCTGCCGCTGCGCTTGATCGCACGGCACGTTCTTGGGTTATATCAAGGTCAGCCCGGCGCAAGACAGTGGCGCAGAATGCTGTCAGATGCGAAACTGCTGAAAGATGCCGATTTTGGCCTGATTGAACAGGCGTTGGCCGCCGTAGAGGCCAGCCAGCGCCGCCGCGAGGAACCATGCGACTGACACTTGCTGCCCTGCTGATGTTGACCAGCCTTGCCGCTAATGCGGTGGAACTCAACCTGGTCGCCATCATGGGCGACAAGGCGATGGTGGAGATCGACGGCAGCAAGCCCAAGCTGCTCGCCGCCGGCCAGAGTGCCAATGGCGCGAAGCTGGTTTCAGTCGCGGGCGGCACTGCCGTGTTCGACGTCGGCGGGCAGAAGAAAACGCTGTCGATGGACAGCCGCTCGTTCAAGAGCAGTGGCGCACCCGCCGCCGGCGAGGAAGGCAATGGCAAGCAGATCATTCTGTTTGCCGAAGGTGGCGGACACTTCTACGCCAACATCACGATCAACGGCATGCCGTTTCGCGGGCTGATCGATACCGGCGCAACCACGCTGGCCATCTCCGGGGTCAACGCCAAGCAAGCCAGCATCGACCCCAAACAAGGCACGCCGGGTTATGTCCGGACTGCCGCCGGCGTGGTGCCGTTTTACAAAGTGGTGGTCAACGAAGTGAAATTTGCCGGCATCCCGCTTTACAACGTGGAAACCGGGGTATCCGGCGACGGTTCACCCCATGTTCCGCTGATCGGCATGAATATTCTTGGCCGCTTTGTCATGGAACGCGACGGCGACAAGTTGATCCTGACCAAGCGCTACTAACCAACCCGCGCGAATCAACCCAGCGCGACCTCCAGATCGCCCTTGGCCGTGCTGCTGCAGGCCAGCACATAGCCATTGGCCACTTCGTCCGCCGTCAGCGGAATGTTGCTGGCCGATTCGACGATCCCCGACAGCACCTTGCACTTGCACGAACCGCAGACGCCGGTGCGGCAGGCGCCGATGATCGGCAAGCCTTCGCGTTCCATCACGTCGAGCAGGCTCTCGCCCGCAGCGATCTCGGCCGTCTTGCCGAAAGCCGGCACGCTCAACGCATAGCGCGCTGCATCCATGTCGATCTCGGTCACGGGCGGCGTAAAGCTTTCGCGCAGGATGCATTCATCCGCCACGCCCGCCGCGCTCAGGAATTCGCTGACCGCATCCATATAGCCATCCTGCCCGCACAGCCAGGCGCGCAGGCCGGAAACATCCGGCAACAGCGCTTTGACCCGCGCGGCATCGAGCCGTCCGGTATGGCAGGGCATCCCGCCCTGCGGCTGCGTCAGAAACAGGTGCAGGCGGAACTGCGGGTAATCCGCCGCCAGCGCCAAGAGTTCGCGGCCGAAAATGAAATCGGATTCGCTCCTCGCGCTGTGGAAAAAATGGATCTCGACCTCGGCCTCGTTTCCCAGCAGCCAGCGCGACATCGACACCATCGGCGTGATGCCGCTGCCGGCCGAAAAGAAGGCCACGGCCGGGGGCAAGGCCTCGCCTTTTTTCAGGCCGAAATCGCCGGCCGGCGCCAGTGCCGGCAGGCTCATGCCGGCGCGCCAGTGATCGAGCAGCCAGTTGGAAACCAGCCCGCCTTCGACGCGCTTGACGGTGATCGCCAGCGTTTCCGGCTGGTTTGGGCTGGAGGAAATCGAATACGCGCGCCAATGCGTTTTGCCATCGATCTCGGCACCGACCGAGACAAACTGGCCGGGGAAGTAATCAAAGCGCTGGCCGGTCGGCGCGGCGAGTTCGAAAGTGGCGCAATCGTGTGTTTCTTCGGTGCGGGCGATGCAGACCAGTGGCGTTTCGCCCAGCCAGATGGCGGGAAGTTCGATGGGTTTGTTCATGGTTCCGATAAACCTGTATTCAGTGGTTTATGTTTTAAGTTCGCGTAGCCTGGGTTGGTACATAAGGGCGTCCCACGGGAATGCCCTCCGGTCATAACCCCGGCTCGCCGTCAGCAGACGGCGATTTGATGCGCCTGACGGCGCGCTATTTATATACCGGTTCCGCCCGGCGGGCAGGAAGGGAGCTTTGTCTCGCCAAAGCCCCCTTCACCCCAAAGGCGACCCCGACCGCCAGCCCCTTCGGGGTTCCCTGCGCCTCTCGCTGTTCGTGGCGGCTGCGGAACTCGCCCCTACGGGGCTCAAACAGTCCTCGCCGAAACCTCCACGCCCAGCTGCGATGCTCGGCTGGCTTCAGGGGATCAAAGTGGTACTAACAATTGCCGCGGCTCATATGAAGCGCTTTTAACAACACCCCAAACCCAAATGCTGCTGATTAGTACGCCTCCCTCCCCTGCAAGGTCGCCGAGGAGTGGAGCGAGACCCAGGCTCGCGACCGACGCAGGGCACCCCGGAGGGGCGATCGTTTGGGGGCTGCTTTCTTTGGATACTTTCTTTGCAGAAGCAAAGAAAGTATCACGCCATGCCGGGCGGGACCGGCACCCAAAACTGCGCGCCGCAGGGCGCATAAAACCTGCCGGGTGCCGGAGTGCGAGCCTTAGGCAGCCAGCATCTCTTCCAGATCCTGCTCAACGGAAGAAATCAGCTTCAGACCGAACTGCTGGTTCAGCACGCCGACTAGGTTCGGCGTCAGGAAGCCCGGTGCGGTCGGGCCGACGCGGATGTCCTTGATGCCGAGCGACAGCAGCGTCAGCAGAATCACGATCGCCTTCTGCTCGAACCACGACAGCACGAGCGACAGCGGCAATTCGTTCACACCGCACTCGAACGCATCGGCCAGCGCCAGCGCCAACTGAATTGCCGAATAGGCATCGTTGCATTGACCGATATCGAGGAAGCGCGGAATGCCGTTGATGTCGCCGAATTCCAGCGTATTGAAGCGGAACTTGCCACAAGCCAGCGTCAGGATCAGTGCATCTTGCGGTACTGACTTGGCGAGATCGGTGAAGTAGGTGCGTTCGGTCTTGTCGCCATCGCAGCCGCCGATCAGGAAGAAGTGCTTGATATTGCCGGCTTTCACCTGCTCGATCACGGCCGGCGCGGCGCCCATCAGCGCGTTGCGGGCGAAACCGGTGGTGGTGTAGACCGGCGTTGCATCGGCGGCAAAACCGGGTTGCGCCAGTGCGGATTCAATCGCGGCGCCGAAGTCGTTGCCGGCGATGTGCGTGACGCCCGGGAAGCCGACGATGCTGCGGGTGAAGATGCGCGCGCCGTATTGGCCGACGTTCGGATCGACGATGCAGTTCGAGGTCATCACGATCGCGCCCGGGAATTCGCCGAATTCCTTCTGCTGGTTCTGCCAGGCCGTGCCATAGTTGCCGACCAGGTGCTTGTACTTCTTGAACGCAGGATAGGCGTGCGCCGGCAGCATTTCGCCGTGGGTGTAGACATTGATGCCCTTGCCTTCGGTCTGTTGCAGGATCAGTTCCAGATCGTGCAGGTCATGGCCGGAAACGACGATGGCCTTGCCGGCGACCGGCTGGGTATTGACGCGGGTGGGTTCCGGATGACCGAAGGTCTCGGTTTCGCCCTTGTCGAGCATTTCCATGATCTTGTAGTTGAGCTGGCCGATATCCATCGCACACTGGAACAGCGCGCCCATGTCGTCCGGATTGGTGCCGAGGAAGGCCATGAATTCGTGATATTTGCCGGCGACTGCCGCATCGGTCTGGCCGAGCACGCGGGCGTGTTCCATGTAGGCGGCGGCGCCTTTCAGGCCATACAGGCACAGCAGGCGCAGGCCGATGATGTCTTCGCCGACTTCGGCCTTCTGGCGGTTCAGCGCAAATTGCAGCGCATCAGAGAGCATTACGGTCTTGGCGTCCGGCAGCTTGTAGTGTGCGGCCGGCGACAGCAGTTCAACGGCCACGCCTTGCGCAGCGCAGGCGGCTTCGTAACGGGCGCGCAGATCGTTGCGATAGGCTTCGGCGCGACGGCTGAAGTCGATGATGCGCTCGGCATCGAAGTTCACGTTGGTCAGGGTGGAGAAGAATGCTTGCGGGGCGTAGGCATCGATTTCGGCATCAATCACGCCGACCTTGCGTGCAGCCACGGCATAGGTCGAAACAGCCTGCAGCAGATGGACCAACATGTCCTGCAGATCGGACACTTCGCCGGTCTTGCCGCACATGCCACGAGCGTAGCTGCAGCCATTGCCTTGGGGGGTACGGATAGTGTGTTCACATTGCACGCAAAACATCGGAAAACTCCTTGCTATGGTTAAGGTTAAAACTGGAACCTTTATAGCGAGAAGCGTGCCAAGATTTCATTCAATTGATTTTCAAGGAATTTTTATTTTTTACGTCGACAAACCGAGTCATTTCGACACGCACGATTCCAGGTCAAATTGACTCATGCAGTCTAAATGACGCCACCTACACGGCGCGCCAGGCGCTGCAGGTTGGCCCGGTCCAGTCCCAGCTGTTTCGCTGCCAGGCTCCAGTTGCCCTGGTTGGCCGCCAGCGCGGTTTCGATCAACTGCCGCTGGTAGGCATCCACTGCCTCGCGCAGCCCCATTTGCGGCAAGGCCGGCAATTCGGCTTGAAGCGGGGCAACCATCGGCGGGATGGCGGTCTGCGGCAAGGCCAGATCGTCCGGGCGCAGCAGCGCGCGCTCGCCGTCGCGTTGCGCGGCTTTCAGGCTGGCACGCAGCAGCAGGTGTTCCAGCTCGCGCACGTTGCCCGGCCAGTCGTAGGCCTCCAGCGCGGCCAGCGCCTGCGGATGCAGATCGATGCGGGCGATGCCCAGCTTGTGCCGGGCCGCATCAAGGAAAGTGCCGGCCAGCGCAGCCAGATCCTCGCGATGATCGCGCAGCGGCGGCACCGCAATCGGGTAAACGTGCAAGCGATGGTAAAGGTCAGCGCGGAAACGCCCGGCCTCGACTTCGCGCAGCAGATCGCGGTTGGTCGCGGCGATGATGCGCACGTTCACGCGGATGATCTCGTCGGCGCCGACGCGCTGGATTTCGCCCTGCTGCAACGCGCGCAGCAACTTGGCCTGCAGGTTGAGCGGCAACTCGCCGATTTCATCGAGAAACAGCGTGCCGCCGTGCGCGAGCTCGAACTTGCCGGCGCGCTCGCTCACCGCGCCGGTGAACGCGCCTTTCCTGTGGCCGAAGAGTTCGCTTTCGGCCACCGATTCGGGCAAGGCCGCGCAATTGATCTGCACCAGCGCCTGTTCGGCGCGCGGCGACTGCGCATGCACGGTGCGCGCGACCAGCTCCTTGCCGGTGCCGGTTTCGCCGGTGATCAGCACCGCCAGATCGGTCGTGGCCACCAGCGAGATTTCCCGCCGCAACGCGCGGATCGCCGGGCTGCTGCCCACCAGCGTGCCTTCACGCCGCAACGCTTCCTGCATCAAATCGCGCGCGATCGCGCGCTGGCGCTCGCTGGCCTGCTCCAGCGCGCGGATCAGGGCCACGTTGCGCAAGGTCGCCGCCGCCAGCGCGGCAAAGGCGGCCACGGTCGAATCGGGCAGGCGCTCGAACGCATGCTCGTCCAGCGCATCGAGCGTCAGCACGCCGACCAGCTCGCGGTCGACATGCAGGCTGCAGCCCATGCAGGCATGCACCGGCTTTTCATGCTCGGCATCGACCGCCAGCAAGCCATCGAACGGATCCGGCAAATCGCTGTCCATCGGAAAGCGTACCGGCCGCGCCGATTCCAGGATCGCCGCCAGACGCGGGTGCGCCTGCGGCTCGAAGCGCCGCCCCATCAGGTCCGGCGCAAGTCCGTGGCTCGCCACAGGTGTCAGCACGCCATCCTGCAGGTGAAGCAGCGCCACCGCATCGCAAGGCAGTACCGTGCCGACCGCGGAAACCAGCCGCTGGAACTGCACTTCGCCGGGCATGGTGTTGGAAAGATCGACTGCGATCTGCCAAAGCGCGCGATCGATGGCTTGCTGGACAATCATGATGGTAAAAGTTGAAAGGAATGGTCGGCCAATCATATAGTCAAACAGGTAAACTTGCAGGCTGTAATAATTGCGTACGCCCTGCCATGAAAAAAATCGTTCTCGCCAGCAACAACGCAGGCAAACTGCGCGAATTCGCGCGTCTATTCGCCGATCTCGACATCGAAATCATCCCGCAAGGCCAGCTCGGCGTAACCGAAGCCGAAGAGCCGCACGCCACCTTCGTCGAAAACGCGCTGGCCAAGGCGCGTCACGCCGCACAGGCCACCGGCCTGCCCGCGCTCGCCGACGATTCCGGCATCTGCGTGCATGCGCTCGGCGGCGCGCCTGGCGTGTATTCCGCCCGCTATGCCGGCGAGCCGAAATCCGACGCGCGCAACAACGAAAAGCTGGTCGCCGAACTCGCCGGGCAGTCTGACCGCCGCGCCTATTACTACGCCGCGCTGGTGCTGGTGCGCCACGCCGACGACCCGCAACCGCTGATCGCCGACGGCTTTCTCGACGGCGAGATCGTCGATACCGCGCAGGGCGAAGGCGGCTTCGGCTACGACCCGTACTTCTTCCTGCCGCAGTTCGGCAAGACCGTGGCGGAAATCAGCGCGGAAGAAAAAAGCCTGATCTCGCACCGCGGCAAGGCGCTGCGCGAACTGATTGCCAAGCTGAAGGAGCACGGGTTGTGAGCAACGACGAAAAACGCTGGGCCGTGTGGCTGCGTGACGATGGATCGGTGGTCTCCTGCACCGAGAAGGTGAAGGTGATGAACGAGAACCTCGACGAACTCAAACAAATGGCGCAAGACCTGTTCGAAGACGGGCTGCTGATGGAAGTCTCGGAAACCCAGTTGCGCGAAGTACTGCATGACCTCGTCGACAAGCTGGTCAACCCGTACGGCAAGCCATGAAACCGATTTCCGCCGGCCATTGGTCGCTGCCGATCCTGCCGCCGCTGTCGCTCTATATCCACTTCCCGTGGTGCATCCGCAAGTGCCCGTACTGCGATTTCAATTCGCACGCGGTGAAAAGCGGCCTGCCGGAAGACAAATATATTGATGCGCTGATCCTCGATCTGGAACACAGCCTGCCGCTGTTCTGGGGCCGGCCGGTGCTGACCATCTTCATGGGCGGCGGCACGCCGAGCCTGTTTTCCGCCGCCGCGATCAGCCGCCTGCTCGACGCGATCCGCGCGCGCGTGCGGCTGTTGCCGGAAGCCGAAATCACGCTGGAGGCCAACCCCGGTACGTTCGAGGCCGAGAAGTTCGCTGGCTACCGCGCCGCCGGCATCAACCGGCTATCGATCGGCATCCAGAGCTTCAATGACCGCCATCTGCAAGCCTTGGGACGCGTGCACAGCAGCGAAGAAGCGCACAAGGCGATCGAGATCGCCCGCGCCAACTTCGACAACTTCAACCTCGACCTGATGTACGCGCTGCCGCAGCAAACGCTGGCCGAAGCGCTGGCCGACATCGACACGGCGATTGCCGCTGGCTCGACGCATCTTTCCGCCTACCACCTGACGCTGGAACCCAACACCGCCTTCGCCGCCGCCCCACCGCCGCTGCCGGATGACGATTTGTCGGCCGACATGCAGGAAGCCATCGAGGTGCATCTCGCCGCTGCCGGTTTCGAGCACTACGAGACCTCGGCCTTCGCCAGACCGGGCCGGCGCACGAAACACAACCTGAACTACTGGCAGTTCGGCGACTATGTGGGCATCGGCGCCGGCGCGCACGGCAAGATCAGCTTCCCCGACCGCATCGTGCGCCAGACCCGTTACCGCCATCCGACCGAATACCTGACCCGCATCCAGCAAGGCTCGGCCATGCAGAGCGAAGAAGTCGTGCCGCACGAACAACTGCCGTTCGAATTCATGCTCAACGCCCTGCGCCTGACCGAAGGCTTCGACCTGGCGCTGTTTACCGAGCGCACCGGCTTGCCGCTGACGACCGTGCTAGCGGAGTTCGAGCGCGCCGAGAAAGAAGGCCTGCTCGCGCGCGACCATCTGCGCGCTTGGCCAACGGCAAAGGGGCAGCGTTATTTGAATAACTTACTGGAACGCTTCTTACCCTGAGGACTTATGACTAAATCTACTGCGCGGCCCGGATCGGGGCTTGGGCGGTGCTCGAAATCCTCATGTACTCACATGTACATTCCGGTTTCTGCGCTCCGTCCGCACCCCGCTGCGGACCACTCGCTACGATTTCCTCACAAGTCCTGATTCTGGGATCATCCAGAAAAATCTCTCCAAAAAGGAAAAATCATGAGCAAAACCATCATCCACAGCGACGCCGCCCCGAAAGCCGTCGGCACCTACTCCCAGGCCGTGAAGGTCGGCAACACGGTCTACCTCTCCGGCCAGATCGGCCTCGATCCGGCAAGCGGCGCGCTGGCCGAAGGCTTCGAAGCGCAAACACATCGCGTATTCCAGAACCTGCGTGCGGTGTGCCAGGCGGCCGGCGGCGATCTGTCGGATATCGTGAAGCTCGGTGTATTCGTGACCGACTTGGCCAACTTCGCGCGTCTGAACGAGATCATGGGCGAGTATTTCACCGCGCCGTATCCGGCGCGGGCGGCGGTGCAGGCGGCGGCTTTGCCGAAGGGGGCGTTGGTGGAGGCGGATGGAGTGATGGTGGCGGGCTCGGGTCTTTGACAGAAAAATCAGCCAAGTGTGCATATTGAATCAGGAGATTCCCATGCCAGGCATTGTTGACCATAGAAATTGGTTTGATTATCTTGTTGCGATTACACCAGTACTTATTACCTTATTTGTTGCATGGGTGGCACATCAGCAATGGAAAACAAACCGAGAAAAATTACGCCTTGATCTTTACAACAGACGATTCGAAATTTATGTAAAAACCATCAATTTCTATCAAAATTTGGTGGAATTTGATAAATCAAAGGAAGTTGGTCAGCTTTCTCGCTCTCACAAAGAATTCATCATCGCAAAACAAGAATCCATATTCCTTTTTGACAAAAATTCAACAGTATTAGACTTATTAGAATCAATAAACTCGGCTGCTTTTAAAATAATTGGATTCAAGCAACACGGTAGTGACTTGGAGCGAGCAAGTCCGGAAGAGTATATGAAAATGATGATTGGAATGCAGGATGCCTATTCGCATATCAACGATCACATAAACAAACTCGACGCAGCCATTTCCCCCTATCTCAATTTTCACAAAGTCTTATAGCTGTTATGAAGCAAGCGTAGCCTGGATAAGCCGCTTTGCGGCGCCATCCGGGTTTGCCGCCGCAAGGCGGCTTTCTCTTTTTTGCGCTTCGCGCGTTGTTTTGAAGGCGGGTTTCCGTCCCGCCCCGGGAAGGGGGTATTGCTTCGCCAATCCCCCCTTCACCCCCAAGGCGACCCCAACAGCCAGCCCTTCGGGTTCCCTGCGCTTCTCGCCAAACGCGGCGGCTGCGGAACTCGCCCCTGCGGGGCTCAAACAGTCCTCGCCGAATTCCCGCGCCCAGCTGCGATGCTCGGCTTGCTTCAGGGGATTTGGGCGGCATAACCACGGGCTGTTGCAAGAACAGTCTTGCAACGATTTTGAATTCTATACAAGTGACACAACCATCTGATTGGCAGACGATTCCCCCATCCCCTGGGACCAGCGCCGAGCGAGTGGAGCGAGACCATAGGCTCGCGACCGACCGAGGGAAGCGCGGAGCGCCGCAGGGCGGGGGCGCCTTTGGGGTGAAGGGGGCTTTGGCGACGCAAAGCCCCCTTCCTGCCCGCCGTGCGGAAACGGCTCCAAACCACCGCGCCGTTAGGCGCATAAAATAAAAATGCCGTCTTTCGACGGCTTCATCATCCATGCACCGGCAGGCGAGCGAGCCAAAGCAGGTTGCGGAAGGCCAGCGCACAGCAACCGGAATGGACAAGTAGTCCATGAGGATTGCGAGAACTGCCCGACCGCAAGATGCGCAGGCGCAGCCGCCTGACATCATTCGCGGTGATACGGATGGTTATTCAGAATTGAAACCGCCCGATACAACTGCTCCGCCAGCAACACACGCACCATCCCGTGCGGCAAGGTCATCGCCGAAAGCTGCAACAACTGATCCGCGCGCTTCTTCACGCTCGGATCCAGCCCGTCGGTGCCACCGATGATGAATACCGTATCGCGCCCGTCGCGCTGCCAATCCTTCATGTTCTCGGCAAGCTTCATCGTCGTCCAGTTCGCCCCGCGCTCGTCCAGCGCTAGCACGCGCGCATCGCTCGGGATCGCTGCCAAGATACGCTCGGCCTCCTCCGCCATCACCTGCTGCGGCGTGCGTCCGGCATTGCGCTTGTCCGGCTTGAGTTCGATCAGTTGCAACGGAAAATCGCGCGGCATGCGCTTGGCGAATTCCTCGTAACCGGCGCTGATCCAGTCCGGCATCTTGTGACCTACGGCAATCAGGTAGAGCTTCATCGGTAACCCATCAAAAGAAGAAAACCCCAACGCATGCGCTGGGGTTTGGTTTGCGAGGCACAGACAAGCTTAATCTTCCTTGTCCGCCGCGCTCCACGGCTTGCCGATCGGGTTGAAGGTCGGCTTCTGGCCGCCCCACAGTTGTTCCAGATCGTAGTAGTCGCGTACGGCCGGCAGCATCACATGCACGATCACGTTGCCGGCATCGACCAGCACCCACTCGCCGTATTCCTCGCCTTCGGTGCTGATGATGTCGTAGCCCTTGGCTTTCAGTTCTTCGCGCACATTGTTGGCCAGCGCGCGCACCTGCCGGTTGGAATCGCCGGTGGCCACGATCATGCATTCAAACATGTCGGTGAGCTTGGTGGTATCGAGTGCAAGGATTTCTTTCGCCTTGACATCTTCGAGCGCGGCGACAGCTACATCGCGCATTTTTTGAATCATTTCGTCCATTCGGTATCCGTTATCGGTAATAGCCAGCGCCGCGCAATTGCGCCGCCACTGGGGTCAATGTGCTGACATCTTCGCCTTTTGCAAGCTTCCCGCGGATATCCGTCGAAGAAAAAGGCAGCAGCGGCATTGGCAAAACGCTGATTCTACCTTTCCCGAGTGATCCGGGCGAAGCAGAAACTGCACGAACGGCGTATTCCGCCGCTATTTCTTGTGGTAAAGCCGCCAGATCGATGCCCGGGCGCGCGGCAACAACCAGATGGCCGGCGTCCAGCAACTCGCGCCAGCGCCGCCATTTATTCAGATTGAAGAAGGAATCGCCGCCAATCAGCCAGACCAGCAGGGCCTGCGGATTTTCCTGCTGGATTTCGCCCAGGGTATCGATGGTGTAACACAGGCCCGCTCGCCGCACTTCGCGATCATCCGCCACCAGGCCGGATTCACCCGCCAGCGCCTGCTCAACCCACTCCAGTCGTTGCTCGGCGGAGACGCTCAGCGCATCGCGGTGCGGCGGCTCGCCGGTCGGAATCAAGCGCACCTCATCCAGCGCAAACGCATCGCGCAAGCCACGCGCCAATGCGATGTGGCCGAAGTGGACCGGGTCGAAACTGCCGCCGAAGATGCCGATGGTTTTCATGGTGCCCTGTGAAAAACCCGCCAGAAGGCGGGTTTGCCTGCGCGATTTAAACTCTTATCTGCCCATCGCCCAACACCACCCACTTCTGGCTGGTCAGCCCGTCGAGGCCAACCGGGCCGCGCGCATGGATCTTGTCGGTGGAAATGCCGATTTCCGCGCCCAGGCCGTATTCAAAACCGTCGGCAAAGCGGGTCGAGGCATTCACCATCACCGAGCTGGAATCCACTTCGCGCAGGAAACGGCGCGCCTTGGTGTAATTCTCAGTGACGATCGCATCGGTATGTTGCGAGCTGTAGGTATTGATATGCTCGATCGCCTCGTCCAGATCGGCCACAATCTTGATCGAGAGGATCGGCGCGCAGTATTCGGTGGTCCAGTCTTCTTCGGTCGCGGCAATCGCATCAGCCACGATGGCGCGGGTACGCGCGCAACCGCGCATTTCCACACCCTTGCTGCGATAGATATCAGCCAGCGGCGGCAGGATCAAATCGGCGACGTTCTCGTTGACCAGCAGCGTTTCCATGGTATTGCATGGCGCATAGCGTTGCGTCTTGGCGTTGTCGGCAATGCGGATCGCTTTTTCCGGATCGGCTTCGTCGTCGATATACACATGGCAGACGCCGTCGAGATGCTTGATCACCGGCACACGCGCGTCCTGCGCGATGCGGGCGATCAGACTCTTGCCGCCGCGCGGCACGATCACATCCACGTATTCATTCATCGTGATCAGCGCACCCACCGCGGCGCGGTCGGTGGTTTCGATCACCTGCACCGCGGTTTCCGGCAATCCGGCCGCCGCCAGCCCTTCGCGCACGCAGGCGGCAATCGCCTGGTTCGAGCGGATCGCTTCCTTGCCGCCGCGCAGGATCGTGGCATTGCCGGCTTTCAGGCACAGCCCGGCGGCATCCGCCGTCACGTTCGGGCGCGCTTCGTAGATGATGCCGATTACGCCAAGCGGTACGCGCATCTTGCCGACCTGAATGCCGGTCGGGCGGAACTTGAGATCGGTCATATCGCCGATCGGATCGGGCAGCGCGGCGATCTGGCGCAGGCCTTCGGCCATCGTCGCCACGGTCTTGGCGGTCAGCGTCAGCCGGTCGACAAACGAGTCTTCCAGTCCTTCCGAGCGGGCAACGGCCACGTCTTCGGCGTTGGCAGCGAGCAGCTTGGCGGTATCGCGCTCGATGGCGGCGGCAATCGCTTCCAGCGCGCGGTTCTTGGCGCCGGTATCGGCCTTGGCCATCAGGCGGCTGGCGGCGCGGGCCTGGCGGCCGACCTGTTGCATGTAGGCTTGGATATCCATGCGCGTTCCTGAAATTGCAGTGGGATTGTTGATTCTAACAGCCTTGGCGGCAGGCCATCACTTCGGTTTTTTTGGTAATTGCAGCACGGTGACCGCGGTATTGTCGGCCTTGCTGCGATTGAACCAGTCCGGCGCCGAGCTCTGCACAGCGATCAGCAACGGGCCATTTTCGGTAGTCAGCCACAAGGGTGAACCACTATCGCCGGAAAGGGTATCGCACTGATGTTCCAGCGTATTGTCGTCGATCAGCCCGGTCACGGCGCAGCCCTGATGCGCGGTCAGCTGCTCGCGGTGGTCGTGCGCAAAACCCGCTTGCGTCACCTTGCTGTCATAACGCTGGATACGCACCAAGAGATCGTCGGAATGATTGCCGGTATAGATCGGCATCGGTGCCGGCGCAACGCCATCGACGAACTTCAGCTTGAGCCAGGCAATGTCATAGGGCGCGGCCGAGGGCTTGATATAGACATCGTCCCCCTTGTAGTCGAGCCCCTGGCGGAATTTCGGGTGAAAAATCTGTGCCTCGATCCGATAGCGCGCCTGCCACTTGCCCTGGTGGTAACCCGCCCAGAACCACTTGCCCTGATCGAGCTTGTGCGGAGTCATCAGGAAGCAATGCGCGGCAGTCACCGCCAGATCGGGAGCGACCAGCGTGGCGGTACAGCGACTCTCGCCCACCGTTTCCATCTTGCCCACCGCCGAATACGGTTGGGCATAGGGCGTGGAGATAAACACACGGTCATCGCGGCCGAAGAACAAGGCCAGATTCTGTGCGGCAACGTCGCTGGCGCGTGCCTCTTCCACCCCGTTGCCGGGCTGTTCCTGAACCGCCGCGGCCGATTCGCGCGCAACCGCGGTTGCCGGTGCCGATGCCGCAGCTTCGGCCGGCGCAGTAAAACGGTTCGACAACGATACCAGCAGCACCATCAGCATGGCGCAAGCAAGCAGCAACAACCAGGCACGTTTCATCACAAGCATTATTCCAACAACGTAAAAAAGCAAAACGGGGGCGCAAGCGCCCCCGTTCTTGTCAACCGCAGCGAGTATTACTTGGCAGCGGAAGCAGCAGAAGCCTTAGCCTTGGCAGCCTTCTTGGCTTTCTTGGCAGCCGGCTTGGAAGCAACGGCGGATGCGTCAGCTTGAGCCTTCTTGGCCGGTGCGGAAGCAGCAGCGGAA
>JAGTRM010000013.1 GCA_018261735.1 Pseudomonadota bacterium | reverse complement strand
GCGTTCCTTGATCACGCGGTTCAGGTGCACGTAGATGAAGTTCAGGCCCGGCGTGGTGCCCCAGTGGCCCAACAGGCGCGGCTTGACGTGCTCGCGCTTGAGCGGTTCTTTCAACAGCGGGTTATTGAGCAGGTAGATCTGCCCGACGGACAGGTAGTTCGCTGCGCGCCAGTAGGCGTGCATCTTGGTGAGTTGATCGGTATTGAGCGGGGTACTCATGAGCGTCCTCTAGCAACTGACAGGTAATCAAGGGAGCGAAGCGGGTCGAAACGGGCAGGCCTGTGCTAGGGAGGAAGATGGCAAGACCTGCCCTTTCGAGCGCACCCGGTTGCCACAAGGGGGAGAGGCAACCGGACTCTTTGGCTGCCGCAAGCACAGCAGCCGCGAAGATTTACAGAATTACAGGAACGACGGGAACGGCAGGTCGGTTTCCTTGGTGAAGACATCATCGAAACCACGGTAGAAGTGGAATTCCATGTCGTCCTTGTTGTCCGGATAAACGAATTTGCCGCCGACTTGCCAGATGTACGGCTTGAACTTGTACTTCAGGCGGTCTTTCTTCATGTTCCACAGCGTGGTGATTTCCATCGGATCGGCCATGAAGTTGGACCAGATGTCGTGGTGGAACGGGATCATCACCTTGGTGTTCAGCGCTTCGGCCATGCGCAGGATGTCCGACGAAGTCATCTTGTCGGTGATACCGCGCGGGTTTTCGCCGTAGGAACCCAGTGCCACGTCGACCACATGGTCGTTGCCGTGCTTGGCGTAGCCGTTGGAGAAGTGCGAATCGCCGCTGTGATACAGGTTGCCGCCCGGGGTCTTGACGAGGTAGTTCACGGCCACGTCGTCCATGTCGGCCGGCATCTTGTCCTTGGCGATTTCTTCCTTGGGCAGGGTGATGGCCATGGTGCGGTCGAACGATTCGAGCACTACCAATTCGATGTCGCCGACCTTGACCACGTCGCCCGGCTTGACCTGGATGATGCGCTCGGCCGGAACGCCCCATTTCTTCCACATGTCGGCGCAGGATTTCGGGCCAATGAACGGAACCTTGGCATCGCAGTTCTTCAGTACGGCAGCGGCCACGTTCACGTCGATGTGGTCGTTGTGGGTGTGGGTGGAGATCACGGCATCGATCTGTTTGATCGCGAACGGATCGATCACGAAAGGCGATACGCGCAGGTTCGGTTGCAGTGCCACGCAACCGCTCATGCGGGCCATCTGGTGATGCGGATCCATCAACGGATTTTTCATCGAGCGCTTGCCGGTGCCGCACCACAGGTCGATACAGATGTTGGTATTGCCTTCGGTCTTCACCCAGATGCCGGTACAGGCCAGCCACCACATGGCGAAGGTACCGGGCTTGACCACTTCGCGTTCGATTTCTTCGTTGAGCCAGGTGCCCCATTGCGGGAAGGTGCTCAGTACCCAGGATTCCTTGGTGATTTCGTCTATTTTTGCCATCTTGCTTACCTCGTTTTGATTGGGTTACAGGCATGCCGCACGGGAAAAAACACGAATGCAGGCAAGCCGGGGGCCTTGCGCCGAAGAATCCTTCAAAAAGGAGCCTGGGCGCTGGCTGGTATTGCTAAATCAGGGGTTGATCGGACCAGGGCAGGAAGTCCGGGAATACAGCGGTTTCAACCGGAGGAAGAAACCGCTGCACGCCCGTCCTGCGTGGGTCAGACGATGCCTGCCGCCTTGATCTTGTCCTCGATTTCCTGCTCGGAGAGCAGGTTCTTGAGGCCGATGATCTTGGTGCGGGCGCCGCCCTTGAACTGGCTCATCAGCGATTCGGAGCAGAACACCACATCGAAATTGGATGCCTGGCTCTTGGCTTCGCCCACGGACATGTGATGCACATCCGCCTGGACACTGAGGCGCTTGAATACGTTCGATATCTTCATCTTGATGATCTGCGAAGTACCCATCCCGTTACCGCATGCTGCGACGACTTTCAACATTTTCAATTCTCCTTAAGCCGGGTTTGTGGACAATTCGGGTTCCATGTCCGGATTGGCTGCTGCAAAGTAACCTTTCTTGTTCCGACGGTATTGCAGCTGCGGGATGATCAGCATCACGATAATGGCAAGGGCGATGGCCAGCGAACCGAAGTTCTGGATCAGCCAACCGATGCCGGGCCACAAGGTATCCCAGTCGAAGTTGCCGTGCCATCCGCCGTAGGCCGCCAGACCGAAGGCGCCGGCAGCAAACGCGCCACCGAATACCTGGATCAGACCGGAGCAGAAGCAGATGATTGCCAAGCCGCGGAAGCCGCCCTTCTTGTTGGCGAATACACCCAGTGTCGCGTTATCGAAGAACACCGGCACAAAGCCCGGGATAATCAGGACCGGCGAGTGGAAGGCAATCAGCGCGATCACGGCGACGAACTGACCGATGGCGCCGAACAGGAAGCCGAACAGGATCGAGTTGCCACCGGCAGCATCGAAGCCATACACCGCAGCGCAATCGATAGCCGGCAACGAGCCCTTGAGGATCTTGTCGGAAATGCCCTTGAACGATTCGGTCATTTCAGCCACGAACATGCGTACCCCGGCCGACAGGATGTAAAGGTAAACGGCGAACTGGATCGTGGTCTTGAAGATGTACTTGATGAACAACTCGCCCGAAGCCGGATTGAAGAACTTGTTCTTGGCGAGATATTCCGGTCCGAGCACGACCAGGATCGCGCCGAAGAAGAACAGCATCAGGGTACTGGTTGCCACGACGTTGTCGTTGAAGATCTGCAGAAAGCCCGGCAGTTCGAGGTGTTCGACCGACTTTTCCTTGTTGCCGATCTTGCCGGCAACCTTGTCGGTAATCCAAACACCCAGCATTTGCTGGTGACCCACGGCAAAGCCGGCGTTGCCGGTCAGTTCCTGCGTGGATTCCACGGTGAGGTTGGAGAACACCGCCCAGTAAGTACCCACCAGCAGGCCACAGGCGACCACCCCATAGATGTTGTTCTGCATGAACGGAACACCAATGAAGATCAGCCACAGACCGGTTGTGGCCTGTTGCACCATGATATGGCCGGTGATGAACAAGGTCCGGATCTTGGTAATCCGGTGCAATGCCACCAGGATAATGTTCCAGACAAAGGCCACCAGCAGCGCCACCATGATCAAGGAGGTGGTCCACCCCATTTGGGCGAAAGCAGCGTTGACTGCATTAAAACCAAAATACGGGTCAATCACCGCGGCTTGCAGCTCAAAGCGATCTTTCAGGCCGACCATGATCGGACGGAAGCTGTTGACGAGGCCACCTGCACCGGCCTGCATGATGAAGAAACCGACCGTAGCCTTGATGAAGCCGCTGAAACAGTCGTACCACGGTTTACGCAGCAGCGCGTAGCCGATCAGGACAATCAGGCCGATAAAGATGGCGGGTTCGGCCATAATATTGGCGAACAAGCCCTTCCATATGACCAGAACCATATCAAAAGCTGATGAGTTCACTTTTACCTCCTCCTTGACGCTGAGTTGATTTGTTATCACAAAATCACCGCCATGCCTTAAATCAAAATCAAACCGATCGAAGCCAGAATCATTGATCGAAATGCACGCTTTGATTTAATACTGCGAGATTCAAGGCTAGATTACCCCCTGTATCGATCGAACACAAACAAATTGTTCATGTTATTTGATCGTTTAATGATCGAAACGATCGAAATACTCAGGGCTAATGTTGGGGCGTGTCCGCCGCTTATCGGATTTGTGGTGCGTATGTGGCTGAATAAGTGGAGTTTTTTCAAAAACAATTCGCCAATTTTAGTGTGTGGGATTGGGTAAAACGATCATTTTGCGAAAATGCCAGACTTGCGATTGATCAAGATAATGAAATCCGGACAGAAAACGGACTGCGGGGAGCGGGGGGGCGTGATCGAAATCAGGTGTTGTCCCCGTGCAAAAAAGCACGTGCAGCGGTACGGTCGGACAGGCGTGTTGTCAGGGAAGGGAATTGTGCGAGAAACAGGTTACTGCTTGGCGAAGTTCGATGTTTCCGTCACTCCGGCGTATCCAGCTTAGGGCAAGACCGGAATCTGGCCGCGGGCGCTGCATTCTCGCTGGGTGCCTTCGCCGGGGTGACGACTTCGAACATGTTCAGGGCGGAGCAACCGCCAGGAATCAAAGATCGGCAAATTCGCCAGGGCGCTCAAGGTCGCAGACCACAACCCTGACGCCAACCGCCTTGATCGCCTGCAATTCTTCGCGATTGGCCGAGCTATCCGTGATCAGGGTGCTGATCTGGCTGAGCGGAACGCCGGAGAAATTGGAGGTGACCCCGATCTTCGAGCCATCCACCACGACGATCACTTCGCCCTTGCAGCGCTCGACCATCAGCAGGTTGATGGCGGTTTCGGCATAAACCGAGGTCGTCAGCCCGGTACGCGCGCTGACGCCGTTGCTGCCCAAGATGCAGATCGAGGCATGGATCTGCCCCAGCGTCAGCACGGCGAGCCCGCCATACAGCGAGCGGGACTTGTTGCGGTATTGACCACCCAGCAAGATGAGTTCAGCGCCGGAATCACCGATCTCGTCCGGCGCGGCCGCATTGTTGGTGATGATGCGCACGTTGCGCTGCCGCAGGTGGCGCAGGATGGCCAGCGTCGTGGTGCCGCCATTGAGCAGCACCGTGTCTTCATTCTTCACAAAGCTGGCGGCCACGGCGCCGATGATGTCTTTTTCTTCGGCATGCAGGCGCGGCTTGTCCTTGAACAGGGTTTCCTGGCCGGCCGTGGTGGCTTGGCGCGCGCCGCCATGAAAGCGCTCCAGCAATCCCAGCTTGGCGAGCTCATCCAGATCGCGGCGGATGGTGATCTCGGAAATGCCGAAGGTTTCGGCAAGATCGGTCACGCGCACCGCGCCCAGTTCCTCCAGTTTGCTGAGGATACGTTGGCGGCGTTGCGAGGTGATTCTTCCCAGGCTGGCAGGATTGTTCATGATTGTTTGAAGTGAATTAATTGAATGTGATGGTAAATTAAACAATCAATAAAATCAAAATAATGATCATGTGTATGAAAAAGTAACGCAGATGAAAAACGCGGGCGTTTTCACGCCCGCGTTCTGTGGCTGCATATAACTATTACATCAATCAGGTGCGGCTCAAAACCGCTTTCATGGCGGAAGATGCGGCAGCAAAGGCTTCTTCTGCGGTACGCGCGTCAAGAACCGCCCGTGCGCAGGCCTTGGCTTCTTCCATGCTGGCGGCGCGGATGATGCGCTTGATGCGCGGCAGCGATTGCGCACTCATGCTGAACTCATCCAGCCCCAGCCCCAGCAGCGGAAGTGCCGCTTCTTCAATGCCCGCCAGCTCGCCGCACATGCCCACCGGGATCTTGTGCGTCCTGCCGGCATGGATCACTGCCGAAACCAGGTGCCATACTGCCGGGTGGAAAGTCTGGTAGCAGCGCGAGACCCGCTCGTTGCCCCGGTCGGCTGCCAGTGTGTACTGTGTCAGATCGTTGGAGCCGATGCTGAAGAAGTCCACGATTTCGGCCAGCTTGTCGGCAATCATCGCCGCGCCCGGCGTTTCGATCATGATGCCGGTCTTGACCTCGCCGTAACGCTTGCCGGCCGCCTTCAATTCCTGCTGTGTTTGCGCCAGCAGTTCCTTGACCGCGACCACCTCCTCGTAGCTGGAGATCATCGGATACATGATCCACATTTCGCCATCGGCAGCGGCGCGCAGTGCGGCGCGCAACTGGGTGCGCAGGATGTCCTGGTTGCCTTCTTCCTTGTACAGGCACATGCGCACGCCGCGCCAGCCGAGGAACGGATTGTCCTCGTGCGGGAAGGGCACGGCGGCCACCGGCTTGTCCCCGCCGACATCGAGCGTGCGCAGTACCACCGGCTTGCCCTTCATGGCCTTGACCACGGAAGCGTAGGCCTTGAATTGCTCGTCCTCGCTCGGCAGGCCGGGGCGATCCATGAATAGGAATTCGCTGCGATACAGGCCCACGCCATCCGGATTCCACGGCAGCGAGGCTTCGGCATCGGCAGGCGTGCCGATATTGACGCCGAGCATGGTGGTTTCACCGTCAGTGGTCGTCGCCGGCAAGGCGGCCAGGGCCAGCATCACTTCCCGGTCCGCGAGGAACGCGGCGCGGCGGGTGCGGTATGCCGCTTCGGTGGAGGCGTCGGGCGCAATCACCACGTCACCGCTGCGCCCGTCGATGGCGATCAGATCGCCCATGGTCACGGCATCGAGGATGCCGACGCAGCCCACCACGGCTGGCAGTTCCAGCGTGCGCGCCATGATGGCGGTATGGCTGGTCCGCCCGCCGGTTTCCACTGCAAAACCGGCCACGCGGGCAGGGTCGAGCTGGGCGGTGTCAGAGGGAGTCAGATCGCGGGCAATGATGATGGCGTGATCGGGATGATCATCGAGGCTGGCAAACTCGACGCCGGCAGTGGCGTAGAGCAGGCGACGGCCGATATCGGCCAGATCGTCGGCGCGTTCGCGCAGGTATTCATCATCCAGCGCCAGAAACTCCTGGCGCTGCGCCTCGACGCCGGCACGAACGGCCGCCAGTGCGCACAGGTGGTTTTCGCGGATCTGCGCCAGGATCTGGGCTTCGAATTCCTCGTCCATCAGGATTTCGAGATGGCCCTCGAACACCCCGGCCAGATCGTCCCCTTTTTCGGCTCGCACGCGCTCGACCAGTGCCTGCAGGCCGGCTTCGGCGCGAAGGCGTCCGGCCTGAAAGGCGGCCACTTCGGCATCCAGGCGATCAGCCGTGATCGTGCCTTCCGGAATATCCAGTTTCGGCTGGGTATAGACAAATGCCGGGCCGATCACCACGCCGGGCGATGCGGCAATTCCCTTGAGCGTTTGCATGGCATTACTCCGTGAAGGACGCAATGAGTTCGGAGAGTCCCGCAACGGCTTCGGCTTCGTCGGCGCCATCGGCCTCGATGATGATGCGATCGCCCAGCGAGATGCCGGCTTTCATCAGCGTGAGCAGACTCTTGGCATTGACGCGCTTGTCGCCCTTGATGATGGTGACGGTGGCTGCGTATTCCTTGGCTTTCTTGACAAACATGTTGCCCGGGCGGGTGTGCAGCCCGGTCGGATTCACGATTTCAACTTCACGGATTTGCATGACTCTTCTCCTGAGATCAATGACTTAATGACTTGTGTTTTTTGTGTCAGTGTCCGGCTTGCCCGTAATAGGCGCCCGCGCCATGTTTGCGCAGGAAATGCTTGTCGAGCAATTGCTGGGTAATCGGGGTTGGCGAGCCGGCGGTGCGTGACAGGATACCGATGCGCGCGACTTCTTCCAGAACCACGCCATTGTGGGCTGCATCCACGGCATTCTTGCCCCAGGTGAACGGGCCATGGCCGTGTACCAGCACGGCGCCCAGTTCGGCGGGGTTGATATTGCGCTTCTGGAAGGTTTCAACGATCACGTTGCCGGTTTCCGCCTCGTAGGCACCCGCGATTTCCGCGGAAGTCAACGGCCGGGTGCAGGGTACCGCACCGCGGAAATGGTCGGCATGCGTCGTGCCTTCGGCCGGCACATCCATCCCGGCCTGCGCCCAGGCGGTCGCATACGGCGAATGGGTATGCACCACGCCGCCTACAGAAGAGAATGCGCGGTAGATGGCCAGGTGGGTCTCCAGATCGGAGGAGGGCTTGTAACGCCCTTCGATCACCTTGCCATCCAGATCGACCACGACCATGTCGTCCGCCTTCATGCCATCGTATTCCACGCCGGACGGCTTGATCACCACCAGCCCCCGTTCGCGGTCGATGCCGGAAGCATTGCCCCAGGTGAACAAGGCCAGTCCGTATTTGGGCAGATCCAGGTTTGCCACCAGCACGTGCTCTTTCAGTTCCTTCAAATTCATGCCAGGCCTCCTTCAGCCATGCGGGCCAGAACCCATTCGCGCGCCTTGGCGCATTCGCCGACCGGGTCCGGCGCCTTATCGGTCCACATTTCAACCAGGAAACAGCCGCGGTAGTTCATCGCCTTGAGCGCGCGGAATGCAGCGGGAAAATCGACACAGCCGCTGCCAAACGGTACATCGCGGAACTGGCCGGGGAAATCCGGCGTGACCGCCAGCGTATCCTTGATATGCACGGCGGCGATGCGCCCCACGCCCATGGCCAGTTCGACCGGCACATGGTTGCCCCAGGCGGTGAGATTGCCCAGATCCGGGTAGACCTGGAACCAGGGGCTGCGAATCTTCTCGGCGTAGGCCAGCCATTTGCTGATCGACCCCATCAGCGGCGTGTCCATGATTTCCATGGCCAGCGTGACTTGCGCCTCGGCGGCGAGGCCGGTGGCCCAGGCTAGGCCTTCCTCGAAACGCGCCAGGCTTTCGGGAGTGGACGGCTCGTAATATACGTCGTAGCCAGCGAGCTGGATGGTGCGGATGCTGGTGTCGGCGGCCAGATCGATGGCCTGGCGCATGATGGTCTGGGCGCGTTCGCGGATCGCGGGGTCGGCGCTGCCGAACGGAAAACGCCGGTGGGCGGAAAGGCACATCGAACGCACCGGTATGCCCGATTCGGTCACCGCGTTACGGAAAGCCGCCCGTTGCTGCGCGGTCCATTCCAGGCGCGCCAGTCGCGCATCGGATTCGTCGACCGACATTTCGACATAGTCGTAACCGGCGCGTTTGGCAGCGTCGAGCAGGCTTGGCCAGTTAAGGCCAGGCGGCAGCGCCTTTTCGTAAATGCCCAGCATGGGGCGAGGACGGACAGTCATCGTTGCCCCGCTTATTCGATAGTGGCAAAAATGGCTTCGAGCTCGGCGCGGGTTTGGGCCGCGCGGATACGCGCCACCGTGTCGTCGTCGCCCAGCAGCGTGACCACTTCGACGATGGACGATTCATTCATGGTCTTGGCATCGGTGGCGGCCAAGGTGACCAGGATATCAACCGGATCGTTGTCCGGATCGCCAAAATTGACCGGGGTCTTCAGGGTCACCAGTGCGAAGCTGTTTTTCTTGACGCCTTCTTCCGGGCGGCCGTGCGGCATGGCCATGCCGGGGGCGAGGATGTACCACGGACCCAGCTCGGTGGTCATGTTGACGATCGCATCGTAATAGCGCGGCTCAACGGCATCGGCCTTGACCAGCAAATCCACGCCGATACGGACTGCTTCTTTCCAGTCGGCAGCTTCTGCCTGGAGCTGGATGGCGTCCATCGCAAGGAGTTGTTTGGTGAGTTCCATGATTCCTCCAGTAGGTATGTTCGAAAACCGCTCTATCGAGTGTTCGAATGGATTGTATTGCGATTGAGCGTTTTGATCAATTGACCGCGATCAACAATATGACCGGTTGCGCCTGATCGCAGGTTTTCCTAGGCCGTCAATATGGGCTGGATGGTTCTTTTCTATTTAAAATGTATATAAATCAAATACATGTAGTTGTTGCTCGTGCATTTTCTCCGGATTGTCCCTTGTTTTTTCAAGTGTTTGGGCAATCAATCACTTCTAGGGAAAAATGATCGTTTTGTGCGTAGCCTCTCGTGGAGACGGGCCGGACGGGCTTGCGCAGTCTTTCATGCCGGTGCCAAGTGCCGGATGGTACGGCCCCTTTATTTCCTGCCTGGCCACGCCGTTCATCGTCTGTTTTACTGGCTTGCAGCGCGGCGCTTCTTCCTTTGAACGTCGGTTTCCTATGGCCGAGCGCGTGTGCATGCTGATTTCCGCTCCTCAATGCCTGCTTTTTTGCCCCCTTGCCACCCAACCCAATACGCACATAACGAGCGGAAATTAACCGATCATATCGATCGTTTAGTGTTTTATTTTTTTGTTGGGTGATTTAATATCACGCAAAACTGTCAATTCGGCAGCAATTTTGGTGTTCGAGGATAAACCCATGAAGATCGAGAAGCATTTTTTGACTGAAATGAACCGTTGCTATTCCACCAACAGCATCGTGGTGGACGGCGAAACCCGGATCATGCTGGCCACCGAAGGAGAAGGGCCTTGTCTGGCCTGGAGTGGCCCGGACTACACCCAATCCCATCCGGTGTGGGAAATGCCGGGCGGCACCATGTCCATCGTTCCCATTCCCGGCACCAATGGCGAATTCCTGGCCACGCAGAAATTCTTCAAGATGTTCCAGTGGGAAGAAGCGAAGGTCGTGCATGTGCGCCCGCTGAGCGATGGCGGTTATGAAATCACCGACATCCTGCACATGCCGTACATCCACCGCTTCGATCTCCTGACCGTCAACGGCCGGCACTACTTCATCGGCTGCACGCTGGCCACGACCAAGGATTCGAAGGAAGACTGGTCCAATCCGGGCAAGATCTGGGTCGGCGAATTTACCGGCACCGGCCCGCTGCAAGTGCGCGTGCTCAAGGACGGGCTGACCAAGAACCACGGCTACAGCCGCCTGACCCGCGGTGAGGCGATGTGCAGCCTGGTCACGTGCGAAGAGGGCGCGTTTGAAGTGACTCCGCCGCAAACGCCGGACGGCGAGTGGAAGGTCGAGCAGTTCATGGACTGGCCGATCAGCGACATCTCGGCCATCGATATCGACGGCGACGGCGAGCTGGAATTCGCCACGATAGAACCGTTCCACGGCGAATACTTTCGCGTCTACAAGAAGATCGACGGCGCCTACAAGCGGGTGTACGAACATCCGGAAATCAGCGAGTTCTACCACGTGGTGGTCGGCTCGACCCTGGCCGGCGTGCCGGTGTTCATCGGCGGCTGCCGCCGCGGCAAGCAGCAGCTTTTCTACGTGCGCGCCAGCAACACCAAGCCGCTGGAACTCAAGATGGCAGTGATCGAGGAAGGCGTTGGCCCGAGCAATGTCTACGTCGTGCACGAAGAAGGCCGAGACATCATTGTTTCCGCCAACCGGGAAAAAGCCGAGGCGGCGCTGTATTTCGTCAGCTAGGCAGCCCTTCAATCCGGGCAGGCTTGCCTGCCCGCTTGCCCGCCCGGACTACGCGAAGGGCGAGGGCGTGTCCCGGGTGGCGCCACACGCCTAATCAATGCCCGAGGCCATACGGTGGGCTGACTGGGTAATGGCCAACACACAGGGATGGGTAAGCCGCCGTTCCACTGAAATGGCGAAATAGTTGGCCTTGACCTCGGTGGTGCGGCCAACGATTGCCAGCCTCCCGGAGGCGATGAATTCCTCCTCGACGATGGTGGGAACGGGAAAAACACCGATGCCCGCCTGGCCGAATGCGGCCATCAAGGCCATGTCATCGAATTCGCCCACGATCCGGGCACGGATTCTATTCCTCTCCAGCCACGGCTGAAGGCCGGTCCGGATGGCAGAATCTTCACCGGGCAGCAGCAGGGGGAGGGTATTCAAACAGGTAGGAAATGGCGCCGCAAGACCGGCCACCAGATCCTGCGTCGCCAGGAAAGACAATCCTGATTCCAGCAAGCGGTGGTTGTAGGCGCGTACGCTGAACGATGGCGGAATCGGCGCGTCCGAGATCACCAAGTCGAGCTGGTGAACCGCCAGCTGCCCCAGCAAGCGGTCCAATTGCCACTCCCGGCAGACGATGCGTGTCGGATGCGCGCCCTGGATGGCCGGTTGAAGCAACTGGTAAGCCAGTGCCTTCGGCACGGCATCCGAAACCCCCACCCGGAATTCCGCAGGTCGCCCTTTGGGATGATGCTTGATCATCACTTCGAGTTCCGCGCTCAGGGCGAAAAGCTCATCGGCATATTCCAGCGCCAGTTTGCCCGCCTCGGTCAGAACGATAGAGCGCCCTTGCCGGGAAAACAGTTCCGTTCCCAGGTTTTCTTCCAGCAGTCCAATCTGGCCGCTCAAGGTCTGCGGGGTGACATTGATGGATTTTGCAGCACGGGCAACGCTGCCAATCTTTGCCACTTTCCAGAAATAAAAAAGGTGCTTGTGGTTCAAAGCTGAATCCAATACATCGAAAAATACGAATTATTACGTGAAATAAATCGAATTTATTTTACCTGTTGGTTGCGCTACTGTGTACGCCGGTTTGTAAGGGTCGTGGCGTTGCGTCATCGCATATCCAGGTTTCACGGCCAAGGCAGTTTTACCCGGCTCCAATCAACAGAAGGTGGTTGAAATGCTCGCTGCACTGGTTGTTATTTTTGTTGTCGCATATGCCGCCATTGCGCTGGAACACCCGCTCAAGGTCAACAAGTCGGCATCGGCCCTGATGGGCGCGGGTCTTTTGTGGACCATCTACGCGCTGTCACTTGGCGATCCACATACGGTTAGCGAACAGCTTGGCGAATCCCTGATGGGCACCGCCCAGATCGTATTCTTCCTGATGGGGGCCATGACCATTGTTGAGGTCGTCGATGCGCACAACGGATTCGAGGTCATCACCCAACGCATCCGTACATCAAAATTGTCTTCGCTGATGTGGTTGGTGGGATTCGTCACCTTTTTCCTCAGTGCCATTCTCGATAACCTGACCACCACGATCGTGATGATTTCCCTCATGCGCAAGCTCTTGGCAAAGCAGGAGGATCGCCTTTTCTTTGCCGGGATTATCGTGATTGCGGCCAACTCGGGCGGCGCATGGTCGCCGATCGGTGACGTGACCACGACCATGCTGTGGATTGGCGGCCAGATCACCTCGCTGGCGATTATCAAGGCGGTTCTCTTGCCGTCGCTGGTGAGCATGATCGTGCCCTTGGCCATTACCGCCTATACCTTGCGCGGGCGCGACGTGGTCAGCCCGGAGCGGGTGGATAGCAACCACGGATTGCGCAGTACGGAATTTGAACGGAATCTGATTTTCTTCCTCGGACTTGGGATACTGGTGGCCGTGCCGGCCTTCAAGACGGTGACACATCTGCCGCCTTTCATGGGCATCCTGTTCGGCTTGGGTATTCTCTGGCTGGTGGGTGATCTGATTCATCGCCGCAAGGAGGATGAATTCAAGCAGCATTTCACGCTGGTTCATGCCTTGAGCAAAATCGATATGAGCTCGCTCGTGTTTTTTGTCGGCATTCTGCTTTCGGTCGCCACGCTGGAACATACGCATATCCTGACATCACTCGCGCAGTGGCTGGATCAAACCGTTGGCAGGCAGGACATCATTGTGCTGATCATCGGCATCGCCAGCGCGATCGTGGACAACGTGCCGCTGGTGGCGGCGTCCATGGGCATGTACAGCCTGACCGATTTCCCGACTGACCATTTCCTGTGGGAATTTCTGGCTTACTGTGCCGGGACCGGCGGTTCCATCCTGATCATTGGTTCGGCGGCCGGCGTGGCTGCGATGGGGCTCGAGAAAATCCACTTCTTCTGGTACGTCCGGAAAATCAGCGGGCTTGCCCTGGTCGGGTATTTCGCCGGTGCGGGAATTTATCTCATCCAGCACCAACTCATGAGCTAGCGGAGTTTTGTGCTTGAGCCAAAAGTGTTCGTACAATAGGTAAAAACAGGAGGCGGCGATGGAGATGAAACGCATCAATTCCGGGCGACTGCGTGCGATCGGGTACGAACCTCGGCAGCGTACCCTGCGCGTCGAACTCGACGATGGCAGCGTGATTGATTATGCCGGTGTCGGCGATGAAGTCTGGCGCAAGTTGTCGAATTCGGCTGCGGCGTGGAGTTATTACCGCGACAAGATTGAAGAAGAATTCTCCGGCCGCAGGGCTGCCGGGTCCTCAGCAAAGAAACCCAATCCGCTCGACGACCTGTTCAAATAGCAGGGATTGGGGTCGACTTCCCGGCAGTGACCACTGCTTCTCTAGTCGATCCCGAGAACCGATTTGATCGTGCGCACCACGCCATTGTCGGTATTCCCGGGCGAAACGAAGTTGGCGCGCTCCTTCAGGCGCGGATGGGCATTGGCCATCGCGAAGGAATAGGTCGCCTCGTCCATCATCTCCAGGTCATTGAGAAAGTCGCCGAATACCATGGTCTGGTCCCGCGTGATGTGCAGCATCTGTTGGATATGGCGCAGGCCTGATCCCTTGTTTGCCAGCGGGACCATGACGTCGAGCCAGTGCTCGCCGGAAATAACGACCTGATGGGTATCCCGAAAGCGCTCAAACGCCGGGTAGCTCACCCGCTCGGACGATCTGGGGTTGAAGATGGCAACCTTGAGAATGTCGTCCTGCACGGCTAGCAGATCATCGACCATTTCCAGTCGCCGATAATACTTGCCAACTTCGGCCAGAAATTCCGTGTCATTGCCTTCGATATACGCGGAGCGTTTGCCGCAGAGGACGGCGCCCACATCGGCTTCCCTTTGCTTGAGCGCCCGGAAAACCTGAACCAGCTCCCGCGCAGCGTCTGGGCTCAGGCAGTCGGAACTGAGCTCGATCCCTTTATGCATCACATAGGTGCCGTTTTCCGCAATGAAGATCAACTCGTCGGCAATCGGCGTGAAATGCTCAAACAGGCTGTGGTACTGCCGGCCGCTGGCCGGGCAGAAAATGATCCCGCGCTCATGCAACTGATGGATCAGCGGCCAGAAATCGGCATGGATCGCGTTGTCGTCATCCAGAAGCGTGCCATCCATGTCGCAGGCGATCAGCCTGATGTCGGGGACATGATCGAGGTCGACGGGGTGAACTTCGGCGGCGTGGCGGGTTATGGGGGAGGCGGATTCATTCATAAAGTTTTGACGGCCTGTATCCGGAATCAAGGGTTATTGGCAGTTTCATGCGGCGGTGCAATGGCTTCAACCCGGTTGCGGCCTGCGTTCTTGGCCGCGTAAAGGGCGGCATCGGCCCGGGCGAGAACATCGTCCGGGCTGGCATCCGTAGCACAAAGCGTGGAGACCCCGATGCTGACCGTGGCATGCAGGCTGCGCTCGTCGAGGATGATCTCCCTGTCGCACACCCGTTGCCGCACGCGTTCGGCGAGGATCAGGGCATGCTCCAGAGAGGTGCCCGGCAGCAACAAGGCAAACTCCTCGCCGCCCAGCCGGCCTGCAAAATCGGTCTTGCGCAGGGGTTCGCCTAGGCAGTCGGCAAACGCTTGCAGGACGACATCGCCGGCGGCATGACCGTAGGTATCGTTGACCTGCTTGAAGTGATCGAGATCGAGCATCAGCAAGGCGGCTTGCGTTCCGGCAAAGCGTTTGATCCGTGCCAGCTCCATCTCGACGGCGCGAACGAAATGGCGCCGGTTTGCGAGTCCCGTGAGCCAATCCGTGGTGGCCAGGCGCTGCAGCTCGGCTTCCATCTGTTTGCGTTGGCTGATGTCCTGGAAAACGACTTCGGCACCGAGATGGCGGCCGGCTTCGATCATGGGGGTCACCGACAACTGCACCGGAAAGCGCTCACCGTTCTTGCGGAAGAAACTGTCTTCGACGCGTCGGGCAATTCCATCGCGAAGGGTCTGCAGGATGGGGCAGTCCGAAGTCGGACACGGCGTACCATCGAGATGCTGGTAATGAACCAGCGCTGGCAGGTCCTGCCCCAGCATCTCGCTCTCGTGATAGTCCAGCATGGTAAGCGCTGCGGGGTTGATGAACGTGCACTGTCCGGCCATGTTGACGCCGAAGATCCCTTCCCCGGCAGAATTGAGCAGCAGCGCGTTCCTGCTCGACAGCCGTTCGATGGCTTCCTTGCTGCGGCGCAATTCGTCTTCTTCCTGTTTGCGCAAGGTAATGTCGCGTGCGATGGTTGATATGCCGACAGTGGCTCCGCTGCTGTCATGGATGGGCGAATAGGTTGCGGCAATCGTGATCAGCACGCCATCCTTGCGTCGCCGGACCGTTTCGAAATGTTCTGCTTTTTCACTGGCCCGGATTCGTTCAATCATCTGTTTCCCTTCGTCCTTGCGGTCGTCCGGAAATAGCGTGTTAATCGGCTGACCGAGCATTTCTTCGGTGCTGTAGCCAAAGATGGTCTCTGCGCCGGCATTCCAGCTGGTGACCATGCCTAGCAGCGATTGGCTGACGATGGCGTCTTCGGACGATAGGACGATGGCTTCGAAATACTTGGTTTTTTGCTCAAGCTGTTTGCGCTCGGTGATATCCGTGGCCACCACGACAATCGCCTCGCACTTTTCGTTCGTGTCCATTACCGGGAAAAACGTCAGCGAATAAAAACGGCCGTCCCGTGAATCCTCGACGGTCTTGGGTTGTTCGGTGCGGAAAACTTCATCAAACATGGCGCGTCGCAGGCGGGCTACCTCGGGCGTAAACAGGCTGAATACATCGATACCGATCACTTCCTGCTTCGTCTTGCCCAGCCGTTGCACGGCGGTGGGATTGACAGACAGGACCCGGCCACTGGGGCTCAGCAGGAAAATGCTTTCTGTGATGGAGTGCTGGATCGTCTGGAAGATTTCCTTGCTGCTGCGCAATGCCTCTTCCACCTGCCGGCGTTGATCGGCCAGCAAGTTGAAGCTTGTCAGCAGCTTGCCAAGCTCGTCACTGCCCGATACTGGAAGCGGCACCATGTTCGTTTGGTGTTCGACCATGTCGTGGATGGCCTTTGTCGCCGCATCGAGCGGGCGAAAGGCTTGCCGGATGATGATCCAGATCAGCAGGGCGATCAGCACCGACAAACCGACAGCGATTTTATGGGCCGCGCTGGTCATGGCGCGGATCGGCGCGAAAGCCTCTGCCGTCGGCAGAATCACCTGCGTGATCCAGCCCGTCGTCGGAATGCGTTTGCCGGAAGTCAGTACCTCGATCCCTTTGGAGTTGACCGTCACGCCCGATCCTTCAACTCCGGCCACGAAGCGGTCGAGCATGGCGTTGGCACCCGGCTTGGCCATCTCGCCGAGAATGCGTTGCGGATCGCTGGACGAGACGATCAGCCGATTCTTGGGGTCATCGATGACCACGTAGCCGGAGTGGCCGAGTGTGAGCTTCTCGACCTGGCCGAAGAGGGTGGAGTCGGACAGCGGCGCAAAACCGGCAAATACGGCGATGATATCGCCCGTTTTATTTCGGACCGGCACTGCCATGGCGATGCCGGGCTGCTTGGTGAACCGGCCGATGCGCGCCTTGCCAATGGCCGGTTTTCCGGTTGCCATGACCTCCTGAAAGTATTCCATCCCGTCAAAGCGCGAGGCTTGCCGCTCCGGGATATGCGGGTAGTCGGCGAGCCCTTGACCCTCCTTTGAGATCAGCACCAGGCCCAGCTTGAACATGCTGTTCAGGGCAATGCGCTCCTGAAGGAAGCCGCGCGCTTTTGCCGGGTCGGCCAGCAATTGCGGGGTAATGGTCGCCGCATGCCCGGTTAGGGTATTGGTGCGTTGTTTGATGTTCTCATCGATTTCGTTGGCGATGTAAGACGCAACGGAAAATTGCTGGGTGAACAGGAGGCGGGTAAGGTCTTTTTCCAGTTGCACCGATACGGCGTAGACCAATCCCCAGATACTGGCCAGCAGGAGCAGCAAGACCGAGATGGCGATCCGCATCTTGATGTTCAGAGTTTTGAATTTATTGAACAGGTTCATGAAGGTGCTTTCATCGCTTTCATTCGATAGGGCTGTTTGGTGCATCAGCTATCCAGCGATCGGGGTGGCTACGGAGAGTCGCCATTATCGGTGGAATCAGCGGGCCGTAACGCCGTGCCGGATCAAAAACTTTTTGGGAAGCTTCGCGTTATGCGGAAGGGGGCGTCAGCAGCGGCAATCCTGTCGCTTGCAAGCGGCGGAAAAACAAGGGGGCGTGCCATTGCAGCACGCCCCCTTGTTCAAGCAGTCTGGCCCGGCGGGTTTACCTGGCCGATTCCAACAAGGTTTCAAACGCCTGTTCGAATTGCGCCAGCCCTTCCTGCTGCAAGACTTCTCCGGCCTGGTTCAAATCGATATCCAGCTCGGGCAGCGCATCGAGCACCGCCTGCGCGGCCGCGACATCGTGCGCCAGCGTGGCGGCGGCGTTGCCGTGATCGCGGAAGGCTTCCAGCGGCGCTTCCGGGATGGTGTTGACCGTGTCCGGGCCGATCAGGCTTTCGATATACAGCACGTCGGAATACGCCGGGTTCTTGACCCCGGTGCTGGCCCACAGCAGGATTTGCGGCAGCGCGCCGGCAGCGGCCAGCGCGGCAAATTCGCTGCCTTGAGGCCCCCAGCGCCGCTGCCAGGCGGCATAGGCGGCCTTGGCGGAGGCGACGGATACCTTGCCGCGCAAGTGTTCGGGCAGTTGCGGATCGAGCTTGGCATCGACGCGCGAGATGAATACGCTGGAAACCGAACGGATGCCGGCAACCGGCAAGCCGGTCGCCTGGCGATCATGCAGGCCGGCGATATAGGCTTGCGCCACGGCCTCGACCTGCTGCGGGGAAAACACCAGCGTGACATTCACATTGATCCCGCAGGCCGTGGCCTCGCGGATGGCGACGAGCCCGGCCGGTGTGGCGGGGATCTTGATCATGACATTCGGGCGGTCGATCTTGGTCCACAAGCGCCGGGCGGCAGCCAGCGTGCCGGCGGCATCGTGCGAGAGGCGCGGCGAGACTTCGAAGCTCACATAGCCTTGTTCGCCGCCGCTGCGCTCGTAAACCGGGCGCAGGATATCGCAGCTGGCCTGGATGTCCGACAGTGCCAGTGCTTCGAAGCGCGCTTCCGGATCGGTCATGTCTGCCGGCAGGGCGGCCTTGGCGGCGAGATAGGCCGGGTCCTTGGCGAAGGCCTGCTGGAAAATCGCCGGGTTGGATGTCACCCCGGCCACGCCGTCCTCTTCGATCAGGCGCGCCAGACGGCCACTTTCGATCAGGTGGCGGGAAAGATTATCAAGCCAGACTTGTTGTCCGTAGGTGCTGATCGCTTTCAGTCGGCTGGTTTGATTGCTCATGCTGCGCTCCGTGGTTATCGTGTGATTTCAGACAGTTGCTGCTACCCGTTTAGAGCCTAGGCTCCTACTGCGAAAGAACAAAGCGCCTCAGCGTCTCGGCAATGGCATCGGTATCGTGCGTGCCGGCCACCCACTGCGCGCAGGATTGCACCACCTCGTCGCTGTTGCCCATCGCCACGCCCAGGCCGGCCATTCGCAGCATGCTCATATCGTTGCGGTGATCGCCAAAGGCAATGACCTCCGAAGGATCGATGCCGCGCGTGGCGATCCATTCTGCCAGACGCGCACCCTTGCTGTTCTCGCTCTGGGTGATATCGATGCGGGTAGCGCCGGACCACTCGTAGGAGAGATCCGGTTCGGCCTCGATTTCCGCCAGGAACGCATCGAGCGACGCCGTTTCATCCTGCTTGATCGCGAGGAACTTCCAGATCGACTTGGCTTCGCCAGCCAGTTGCTCGAAGCTGGCTACCTGTTTGATCGTGGGCCGCACATGAGCGGGCAGCGAATCGGCCCAGGCGCGCATGCGCGCGATATTCGCGTCGGCCACTTCGTAGCACATCGCGTCGTCGACGTAGACCAGCCCCTGGATATGGTGCGCGCGGATTTTTTCCAGGATGCGCAGCATCTGGGTCTTGCTCAGCGGATTGGCAGCCACCGCGCTGCGGGCATGATAATCATAGGCATAGGTGCCGTTGCAGCAGATCGCCGGGGTGCTCAGTTGCAGCTGGTGGTGGTAGGGATAGGCAGCGATATGGTGGCGCCCGGTCACCACGATGATCTCGATTCCCTGCTGGCGTGCCTGCTGCAGGGCCCGGATGGTTTCCGGGCGAATCTGCGCATGGCTGTCCAGCAAGGTGCCATCCAGATCCAGTGCGATCAAGCGATATGCCATGATTCCCTCTCTTGCGGCGGATGGGCTTTGCGCACAGTCAATTGCCCGGTGGAATGAACTATTTGATCGAATAAAATGCAATTCGATCAAATTTTAACCTGCGTTGGCCCGGCAAGGCAAAGTGTTCCTGCCCAAAGGAATATGGTCAATCATCTTCGTTGAGAACCAGGTGGTTGCGCAGGAAACCCTCGGTTTGTTCGATCAGGAAGCGCCGGAACTGTTGCCCGGCCGGGGAGAGCTGCTTGGCGCGCATGTGCACGATATGCCAGGTGCGGCGCAGCGGGGTGCCGTCGATTTCCAGCAGCGCCAGATCGTGTCCGCGCAGCTCCAGTGCCAGCGTGTGCAGCGAGAGCAGGCTGATTCCCAGCCCCGCCATCACCGCCTGCTTGATGGTTTCATTGCTGCCCATCGTGCTGGTGCGCGCCGGGGTGAAGTCATGCGCTTCAAAAAACTCCTCCATCACGCTGCGGCTGCCCGATCCGGCTTCGCGCAACAGGAAAGTTTCCTGCTGCAGATCGCGCAGCGTCAACCCGGTTCGGCCCAAGGCCGGATGGTCGGGATGCGCGACCAACACATGCGGGTTCTCGGCCAGCGGTTCCGAGACCGTTTCCAGAATGGCCGGTGCCCGGCCCATGATCACCAGATCGGTTTGGTTGTCGCGCAGCAGCCGGATCAGGGTTTCGCGGTTGCCCACCTGGAATTGCACGTCGATGCCGGGATACTGGCGGGCGAATTGCGCCAGCAGTTTGGGAGCGAAATACTGCGCGGTGCTGACCAGCCCCACCGTGATCGATCCGCCTTCGAGCCCCTTGTAGGCATTGAGCGCCTGATCGGCGTCGCGCAGCTCGCCCAAGATGCGCAGGGCATGGTGCTTCAGCGTTTCGCCGGCCTCGGTCAGGCGCATTTTCTTGCCCGAGCGCTCGAACAGGGCCAGGTCGAGACTCGCCTCGATCTGGCGAATCAGCATCGAAACAGCGGGCTGCGTCAGGTGCAGATGTTCGGCCACGCGTGCGAAATTAAGCAGCCGCGCGGCTTCGCAAAAGACTTCCAGCTGGCGCAGGGTCAGGCGGCGAACCAGGGACATGGGCTCATCTCAATCAGAAGTGGGTGGAAAGATAGCGCCACAATCATAAGCATTTACTTATGCCAAAGTAAAAACTATTTAATTTTTCTTTGGTTTATTGCCGCGTAATCTGGCGCTGTCTATTCGAAAACGCAGCCAAGGAAACGCCGTGGACCAATCCAACCGTTATGCCCGTCTTGATCTGAACGAAGCCGACCTGATCGCCGGCGGCCGCCATGTCTTGTGCGCCTACAGCATGAAGCCCAAGCAAGGCTACGGCTACCTGGAAACCGCCGCGCACTTCGCCGCCGAATCCTCGACCGGCACCAATGTGGAAGTCTGCACCACCGACGATTTCACCAAGGGCGTGGACGCGCTGGTGTACGAGATCGATCCGGCGCAGGAGCTGATGAAGATTGCCTATCCGGTCGAGCTGTTCGACCGCAACATCATCGACGGCCGCGCCATGATGGCGTCGTTCCTGACACTGACCATCGGCAACAATCAGGGCATGGGCGATGTGGAATGCGCCAAGATGTACGATTTCTACGTGCCCCCCGTCTACCTGCAACTGTTCGACGGCCCGGCCATGAATATCGTCGACCTGTGGCGCGTGCTCGGTCGCCCGGTGGTCAACGGCGGCATGATCGTCGGCACCATCATCAAGCCCAAGCTCGGCCTGCGCCCGCAGCCGTTTGCCGATGCCTGCCATGAATTCTGGCTCGGCGGCGATTTCATCAAGAACGACGAACCGCAGGGCAACCAGGTTTTCTCCCCACTGAAAGACACCATGCGCCGCGTGGCCGATGCCATGCGCCGTGCACAGGATGCCACCGGCGAAGTGAAACTCTTCTCGGCCAATATCACCGCCGATGATCCCTTCGAAATGATTGCGCGCGGCGAAGCGATCCTCGACATCTTCGGCGAGAACGCCAACCACGTCGCGTTCCTGGTCGATGGCTACGTGGCCGGCCCGACCGCCGTCACCACCTGCCGCCGCCAGTTCCCGAGCCAGTTCCTGCATTACCACCGCGCCGGCCATGGCGCGGTGACCAGTTCGCAAAGCAAGCGCGGCTATACCGCGTTCGTGCTGAGCAAGATGAGCCGCCTGCTCGGCGCATCGGGCATCCATACCGGCACCATGGGTTTCGGCAAGATGGAAGGCGAAGGCCGCGACAAGGAAATCGCCTACATGCTGGAGCAGGATTCGGCGCAAGGCCCGTACTACCACCAGGAATGGCTGGCGATGAAGGCGACCACGCCGATCATTTCCGGCGGCATGAACGCGCTGCGCCTGCCGGCCTTCTTCGACAACCTCGGCCACTCCAACGTGATCCAGACCTCCGGCGGCGGCGCGTTCGGTCACCGCGACGGCGGCACCGCCGGGGCGAAATCGCTGCGCCAGGCGCAGGACGCCTGGCAGCAGGGAATCAACCTGGTCGAGTACGCGCAATCGCATGCCGAACTGCGCGGCGCGTTCCTCTCGTTCCAGGCCGACGCCGATAAGTTCTACCCGGGCTGGCGCGAACAGCTGGGCACGGTCTGATTCCGGCTATCCCCCCATAAAAGCAAGATTTCCCCCGGTGCGGCATCCGCCCTCCGGGGCATTCGACTAGGAGAAGAGCATGTTGTCCGGACGCACGACGTTGACAAAATTCGCGGTAGAGCAATTGCGGGGGCATCCCGGCCAGCATGACCTGGTCACCCTGTTGAGCAAGGTGGCCTCCGCCATCAAAACGATTGCCGCCATGGTTTCCAAGGGCGCACTCGATGGCAATCTGGGGTCATTGGGCACGGAAAACGCGCTGGGTGAAATCCAGAAAAAACTGGATGTGGTGAGCAATGAGGTGATGGTGTCCAATTGCGAGTGGAGCGGCCAGCTCTGCGGCATGGCCTCCGAGGAAATGGTCAGCCCCTACGCCATTCCGCAACAGTATCCGAAAGGGGAATACCTGCTGGTCTTCGATCCGCTCGATGGCTCGTCCAATATCGATATCAACATGTCGGTGGGCACCATTTTCTCGATCCTGCACAACGGCTCGAACGAAACCCCGGCGGAAAGCAATTTCCTGCAAGCCGGCACGCAACAGCTCGCCGCCGGCTATGCGCTGTACGGCCCCGCCACCATGCTGGTGCTGACCCTGGGCCAGGGCACGCACTGCTTCACGCTGGACCGGGATTCGGGCAATTTCGTGCTGACCCATCGCAACCTGAAGATTCCGGCCCAGACCAGCGAATTCGCCATCAACACCTCCAATGCGCGCTTCTGGGAACCCCCGGTAGCCCGTTACGTGAAAGAGTGCAAGGAAGGTGCGAGCGGCCCGCTCGGGCGTGATTTCAACATGCGCTGGATCGCCTCGATGGTGGCCGAAGTGCACCGCATCCTGATGCGCGGCGGCATTTTCATGTACCCGCGCGGTGGCAAGGATGCCGCCCAGCCCGATCGCCTGCGCCTGCTGTACGAGGCCAACCCGATGGCGATGCTGATCGAGCAGGCAGGCGGCATGGCGACGACCGGGCGCCAGCGCATCCTCGATATCCCGCCGGAGCAACTGCATCAGCGCGTCCCGGTCATCCTTGGCTCGCGCGACGAAGTCAAGCGCGTGATCCGTTACCACACCGAACACGATACCGGGATCGACCGTCCCTTCGTTTCGCCCCTGTTCCAGGAACGAAGCCTGTTTACCCAGGATTGCTGAGACACTTTTTATTTGAGAGAAATTGCATGTCCGCGAAACATCCCGTCGTTGCGGTCACCGGCTCGTCCGGCGCCGGGACGACCTCTGTTCTGAACAGTTTTTCCCATATTTTCCGGCGCGAAGGTTTCAAGTCGCAGCTGGTGCAGGGCGATGCCTTCCATCGCTATGACCGGCTGGCGCTGCGCGCCGCGATGAAGGAAGCCGAAGCCGCCGGCAACCGCCACCTGAGCCTGTTCGGCCCGGAAACAAATCTGCTCGACAAGCTGGAAGAGCTGTTTGTCCTGTACGGTGAATCCGCGCAGGGCAAGGTCCGCTACTACCTGCACGACGAGGTCGAGGCCGAACCCTACGGCCAGAAGCCGGGCACCTTCACGCCCTGGGTCGATATCGCAGCCGATACCGACCTGATGCTGTATGAAGGCCTGCACGGCGGCTACGTGGACAACACGGTCGATGTCGCCCGCCATGTCGATCTCTTGGTGGGCGTGGTGCCGATCATCAACCTGGAGTGGATCCAGAAGCTGCACCGTGACCAGAAAATGCGCGGTTATTCGCAGGAGGCCGTCACCGACACGATCCTGCGCCGCATGCCCGATTACGTGGACCACATCTGCCCGCAGTTTTCGCGCACGCACGTGAACTTCCAGCGCGTGCCGACCGTGGATACCTCAAATCCGTTCATTGCCAAATCGATTCCGACGCCGGACGAAAGCATGGTGGTCATTCGCTTTGCCAATTCCAAGGGCATCGATTTTCCTTACCTGCTGTCGATGCTGCATGACTCGTGGATGAGCCGGCCCAATACCATCGTCGTGCCCGGCGGCAAGATGGAACTGGCCATGCAGCTGATCTTCACCCCGATGATCATGCAGCTGATGCACCGGGCCAAGCGTCAACCATGACGATCGAGTTGGGAGATACGGAGAAATTGACCATGCCAAGCGCACTGCTCTGGGATGTGGACGGCACGATTGCCGAAACCGAACTGCACGGGCACTTGCCCGCGTTCAACCGTGCCTTCCGCGAACTGGGTCTGCCCTGGCGCTGGAGCGAACAGGAATACGCACAGTTGCTGGATATCACCGGCGGCAAGGAGCGCATCCAGCTCTATGCCCGGGAAAACGATCCGGCAAGGATCGCGCAGCCGGACTGGCCGCAGCAACTGGAAGAGTTGTATCAGTTGAAAACGTGCTGTTACGCCGACACTGTCGCCATGGGCGCCATCACGCTGCGCCCCGGTGTGTTGAGCCTGATACGCCAGGCGCACCAGGCCGGCTGCAAGCAGGCGATTGTCACCACCACGGCCACGGCCAATGTCGCGGCGTTGCTGTCATACCATATCGGTCCGCACTGGCGCGATGGATTTGCCTCGGTGGTATGCGGTGAAGACGTGACCGAAAAAAAACCGCACCCGCAAGCCTATCTCAAGGCCTTGCGGGAACTCGACCTGCCGGCCAGCGCCTGCCTCGCGATCGAGGACTCTCCCAACGGTTTCGCTGCGGCGCGCGGTGCGGGGCTGGCCTGCCTGATCACCCGCAGCCACTTCTTTCCCAATGATGCGTACGCCGATGCGCTGGCCGTCTGCGAGCAATTGCCGGCGGATGTCTCGTTTGCCGCGCTGGCGCAGGCGTTTTCGTCGCCCGTCACAGTCTGACCAGGAAAATAGCATGCCGAATTTTCGCATCGCGCCCAGCCTGCTTTCCGCCGACTTTTCCCGCCTGGGCGAGGAAATGCAAAGCGTGATCGCCGCCGGCGCTGACCTGATCCATTTCGATGTCATGGATAACCACTACGTGCCGAACATCAGCTTCGGCCCGCTGGTGTGCGAAGCGATCCGCCCGCATACCCGCGTTCCCATCGACGTGCACCTGATGGTGACGCCGGTCGATCGCATCATTCCCGATTTCGTCCGGGCTGGCGCCGATATCATCACCTTCCATCCGGAAGCCGCCGACCATGTGGATCGCAGCCTGGGACTGATCAGGGATAGCGGCTGCAAGGCCGGGCTGGTGTTCAATCCGGCTACACCGCTGCATCATCTCAATTACGTGATGGACAAGATCGATGTGATCCTGCTGATGTCGGTCAATCCGGGATTCGGCGGCCAGTCGTTCATTCCCGCTACACTGGAAAAAGCCCGCGCCGCCCGTGCCCGTATCGACGAATACACGGCGCGCACCGGACGGGAAATCTGGCTGGAGATCGATGGCGGGGTGAAAGTCGATAATATCCGGGCCATTGCCGCCGCCGGCGTGGATACGTTCGTCGCCGGCTCGGCCATTTTCGGCCAACCCGATTACGCTGCCATCATCGATGCCATGCGGGAGGAGCTAAAAAAATGAAAGGTTTTTTCGAAGCATCGCAGGACGAAGTCGCCCGGCTGATCCTGATCCGTCATGGCAGAACCGTTTCCAATCAGGAAGGCCGTATCCTGGGCACGACCGACGATCCGCTCGATGCGCACGGTCTGCAACAAGCCCAGGCGCTGGCAGAGCGGATGACCGAATACGGCGTGGATACGCTCTATGCCAGTCCACTATCCCGCGCCCGGCAGACCGCTGCGGCGATCGGTGAGCGGGTCGGCGTCGCGGTGCAGATCGACCCGGACCTGATCGAATACGATTTCGGCGAACTCTCCGATTTCACGATCCAGGCGCTCAAGGAACAGAAACCCGCGCTGTTCGACGAAATCAACGCCTGGATCACGATGGGCCCGACGCCCACCATGACCCGGCCGGTATTGCAGGATGCGGAAAGCATGGCGCAACTGGCCGCGCGCGCATTGCGTTTTGGCGAGAAAGTCGTGGCCCGGCATCAAGGCAACGTGGTGGCGGCCGTGGCCCACGCCGGCATCATCCGCGCGATGCTGACGCTGTGGGCCGGCGGCTCGCTGGAAAACCGCTTCCCGTTCCGCTCGGACAACGCCTCGATCACCGTGGTGGACTTTTACAATGGCGTGCCCTGCATCCGGTTGTTCAACGACATTACCCACCTGAAGACAAAACTTGGATTCGGCCGGCCGGTGGTGCTGTAAGAGCCTATCTCATTAGGCGGCTGCGCCTTCGCATCTGACAGTCGGGCGGTGCTCGGAATCCTCATGTACTTACAATGTACATTCCGGTTCCTGTGCGCCGTCCTCCTGCCATCTGCCTTGGCTCGCTCGCCTACTGAGATAGGCTCTAAACCGGCCAGATATCCCATACCTGGCCGAACGCGGCCGAGTGGTCCTGCTAGGCGCGTGTCGTCGCCAATCTGTGCAGCAATTTGCCGTGGATGCCGCCGAATCCGCCGTTGGACATCACGAGGATGTGGTCTCCGGCCGCTGCCGTGGTGGCGATGGCTTCAATCAATTGATCCAGTTCGGTGAAGGTGTTGGCGCTCGCGCCCAGCGGTGCCAGCGCTTCGGCCGGGTTCCAGTCGAGTCCCGCGCCGTAGCAAAACACTCGGTCCGCATCGCTCAGGCTGCCCGCCAGTTGCGCCTTCATGGTGCCAAGCTTCATGGTGTTCGAGCGCGGTTCCAGTACTGCCAGGATACGCGCCGGGCCGACCTTGCGCCGCAAGCCGGCCAGCGTCGTGGCAATGGCGGTGGGGTGGTGGGCGAAATCATCGTAGACGGTGACGCCGTGCACGCAACCCTTGACCTCCATGCGCCGCTTCACGTTGCGAAATTCGGCCAGCGCGGCAATGCCGACATCCAGCGGAACGCCGACATGGCGGGCGGCGGCCAGCGCGGCCAGCGCGTTGAGCTGGTTATGTTCTCCCAGCAGCGACCAGCGGACCTGGCCTTGCACTTCTCCTTGCCAGCAGACATCGAAACCGTCGGCGTGGGTTTGGCCGATCGACCAGCCGTTGTCGGCGCCGAAATGCTCGATCTCGCTCCAGCAGCCGCGGTTTAGTACGCGCTGCAGGCTTTCCTCGCGCCCGTTGACGATCAGCCGACCATTGCCGGGAACCGTGCGCACCAGGTGGTGGAACTGGGTCTCGATCGCGGCAAGGTCGGGGAAGATATCGGCGTGATCGAATTCCAGGTTGTTCAGGATCGCGGTGCGCGGGCGGTAATGCACGAACTTCGAGCGCTTGTCGAAAAAGGCCGTGTCGTATTCGTCGGCCTCGATCACGAAGAACGGCGATTGGCCGCCCGCCTCTTGGCGCGGTTCGCCCGGCAAGCGGGCGGAAATGCCGAAGTTTTCCGGAATGCCGCCGACCAGGAATCCGGGCGCCAGTCCGGCGTATTCGAGTATCCAGCTCAGCATGGCCGAGGTGGTGGTCTTGCCATGGGTGCCGGCAACGGCCAGAACCCATTTCCCGGCCAGCAGGTGCTCGCCCAGCCATTGCGGACCGGAGGTGTAGGGCAGGCCGCGATTGAGGATTTCCTCCATCAGCGGATTGCCGCGCCGCACGACATTGCCGATCACGAACAGATCGGGCTGCAGGGCCAGTTGCTCGGTTCCCCAGCCTTCGATCAGTTCAATGCCCAGCGCCTGCAGCTGGTCGGACATCGGCGGGTAGACATTGGCATCGCAGCCGGTGACGCGATGGCCGGCTGAGCGGGCGAGCGCTGCAATGCCGCCCATGAAGGTGCCGCAAATACCGAGAATATGAATATGCATGAATTTGTTTCCAGACGAGTTTGCGCTTGGCGTGTTGCCATGCCCATGGCTACAATGTAAGGTTTGTTTGTAAGTCTTCGACTTTCTCTAATTTTATCAAAACTTTGTAAAAGGTTTTTCAGGTCATGTCCAGCTCTGTTCCGGTGAATCCGGTAGAAATTGCCCGCATCGCACTCAAGCGCCTCGCAGAACGAGGTCTGGCGCCGACGCCGGAAAACTATTCGCAATTCTACAATGCGATCGTCACGATCAAGTCGCCGGACAGCAAAAGCCCGGATGAAATCCAGATCGCCTGGGAAGTGCTCTACAAGATTGATGATCTTATTGAAGAGGCCAACGTGGCAACGGCAAAACTGCTGGGTGCGCTGGAAGGGGGCGGGGCCGATATCGCGGCCAGCCTCGGCGCCCTGCATAGCGTGCGGCGAGCCCATTCCGAAAAGCGGCAATCGCCGGACGAGGCGCATTCGGCGCTGGAAGACCTGCTTAACCAGATTATCCAGTCCACGCACAATGTGCATGCCACCGTGTCGACGTCGCACTGCGATCTGCAGATGATCCGCAACTCCATCCAGAATATCGAGGAAGACCTTTCCTTCAGTCGCAAGCTCATGGAGCAGGATGCCCTGACCGGCGCGCTCAACCGGCAAGGACTCGATCACCTGCTGTTGCGCGAGGTCAAACACGCGCGCCGCGGCAACGGGCGGCTTTCCGCCGTATTGATGCAACTCGATGACTTTACCCAAGTCACTGACCGCCTCGGCCATGCGGTCGGCGATCAGCTTCTGGTGCATGTCACCAATCTGGCCAAGGCGGTATTGCGCGATTCGGATTTGCTGGTGCGCCAAGGCGTCGAGGAATTTCTGGTGCTGCTGCCTGAAACCGATCTTTCCGGTGCGCGCTATGTGGTGGACAGGCTCAAGCTGGTGACGGGAAACACGCCGTTGATCCATAAAAACCAGCGCATTGAAATCCGTTTTTCCGCAGGCATGGCGGCGCTCAAGGAAGATGAAAACGGCCGGGCCTTGTTGCTGCGGGCAGAGGAAGCGCTTTATCGGGCCAAGCATAGCGGGCGCGGCAAGATCGAGGCGGACCAGTAAGCGCGTAGAAACGAATCCGGCTTAGAAAAAATTGGGCCAGAGTGTCTTGTAACCGTTATGCAGGACCAGCACGGCGAACCACAGATAGAGCAGCGCGGAAAGCAGATGGCAGCCCTGCACAAAACGCTGGCCGAGCAGTTTTCCGCCATGGCTGGCGCTGCAGGAGACGAAAACAGACCAAGCCAGGCCGCTGGCAAAGAAACCGGACAGGAAATAAACGGCAGCCATGGCCGAGCCATCGGTTGCCTGGGCGATCAGGCTGCCACCCACGGCAGCAAACCACAGAATCGCCGATGGCGATGCCAGGGCCAGCATCAGGCCGCGCTTGAACAGCCCGCGTCGGCCCGGTAACGGCGGATGCGCGGTCGCACCGCGCCGGGCGTCCCGCCAGGCTTCCCGGGCCATTTTCACGGCCAGATACAGCATCATGCTCCCGCCCAGCAGCCAAGTCGCCCATTTCACCGGGGTGAACTGCAGCAAGAATCCCATTCCCGCCAGTGATAGCACCGCGTAGGTCAGGTCGCCGAAACAGGAACCCAGCCCCAGCCACAGCGCAGGACGCGGACCGTATTTGAGACTGACATCGATCATGGCCACGTTGACGATGCCGATATCCAGGCACAGCGAGAGCGAGAGCAGAAAACCGGTCAGGAAGGTATGCATAAAGAAGTTCTGGTGCGCTTGGCGTTGGATCGCCGTTGGCGACGGCTCTGAACGAGGAGGTTCGGTGCCCGCGCCTGCTGAATGCGGATACCGAACCTCTCGGTGAAACGGCAGGCTTTAGATGCGTCCTGTTTCGAGTCTTGTGATGACCCCGCTATTCGTCATTGCCGGCCCGGGCTTTTTTGGGCACCTGAATGCCAAGCTGCTTGAGCTTGCGGTACAGGTGCGTGCGTTCCAGTCCGATGCGTTCTGCCACGCGGCTCATATTGCCGTTGGCCAGCTCGATCTGCCGTTCCAGATAGTGGCGTTCAAACTGGTCGCGGGCTTCGCGCAAAGGCAGGTCCAGGTCGAAAGCGCGCATGTCCTGCACGGGGGTTGTCACCACGGCTGCCGCGACAGCGGCCGTTTCGCCGCAGAGCGGTGCCAGTTGTGCCAGCAGGCGGCTGACCGCAGGAACATCGATTTCGCCATCGCGCCCGGTCAATGCCAGGCTTTTCACAATATTGGCCAGCTGGTCATGGTTGCCGGGCCAGCTTTGTTTCGCCAGCAGTTGCAGGGCGGCATGGCTGAAACGGCGCGGGCCAAGGCGATTGGCGGTGACGGTTTGCGCCAGCAGCATCTCGGCGAGCGGCGGGATATCGCCGGCATGCTGGCGTAGCGGGGGAACGGGGACGATCAGCTGGGTGATCAGCCGTTGCAGTTCCGCCTCGATCTGGACGTCGAGCTGATTGAGCGGCCGGCTGCAGGCGGCAATCAGGCGCACCTTGTGTTTTCCCAGCCGGGGCAGGATTGTAAGCAATCCGGCCTGGGCCCGGTGCTCCATGTAGGCGATATCGCGCAGGAAAAGGGTGCCGTTGCTGGCTTTGTTGAGCAATTCCTGAGGCGCGAGTGCCAATTCGTCATGCGAATTCGGAGCGATAAAAGCGGCCCCGGGGGCGGTCAGATAGTGCGCGCAAGTTTCGAAGCCGACGCCAGGTTCGCCCGTCAACAGGATCGGCAAGTGCTGTTTTGCGGCGTGATCCAGTGCTTCCTGCAATTCGCGGATCAAGGGGCCGCTTCCCAGGCTGGCAAGGCCACGACTGGCTGCAGGGGGAGCAATCTGGTGCGTCGATGCGCGCTTGACGGCTGCCAGCAGTTTTTGCAGTCCGATGGGCTTTTCCAGAAAATCGAGGGCGCCGATCCGGGTGGCTTCCACGGCTGTATCGATGGTGGCGTGGCCGGACATCATCACCACCGGCATGGTGAGCTGGCCGTTGCGCGACCATTCCTTCAGCAAGGTCACGCCGTCGGTATCCGGCATCCAGATATCGAGCAGCACGAGCTTGGGTTCATTCTGGTTGCGGTAGCGGCGCGCTGCCTCGGCGTTTTCGGCGCAGGCGACTGCGTAGCCTTCATCCTGCAGGATTTCCGACAGGAGTTCACGAATACCGACTTCATCGTCGACAATCAAAATTTCATGCTTTGCCATGTGTAGCTTCCTCCCAGAGCGGCAGATCCAGGCGCACAAATGCGCCGCCGGCTTCCCGGTTTCCGATCTGGATATATCCTTGATGTTCTTCCACTATTTTCTTGACGATGGCGAGTCCCAATCCGGTTCCCTTGGTTTTGCTGGTGACATAAGGTTCAAAAATTCGGGGCATCAACTCCGGATTGAAGCCCGGGCCGCTGTCCTCGATGATCAGGCGAGCCCAGTGCTCATCCCGTTCCGTGCGAACGAAAATCTGTTTGTGTTCTGCCTCCTGAATTGCATCCTGTGCATTTTGCATCAGGTTGTGAATGACCTGGCGCAAATGCGTGATGTCGCCGCGGACCGGCAACGGGCCTTCGACGCTGTCCCGCCGTGTGACGGGGGACGTTTCGTACAGCACGAGGACTTCACTGATCAGTTGCTGCAGATCGAGGGGTTTTTTCTTGCCTGTGGGCTTGCGGGCATAGTCGCGGAAGGCGTCGACCATTTGTTTCAGTGCGCCCACCTGTTTGACGATGGTTTGGGTGTTGCGCGACAGGAATTCCGCGCTTTGTGCATCAAGCCGGTCGGCAAGCTTGTGTTCCAGCCGCTCGGCGGCCAGCTGGATCGGCGTGAGCGGATTCTTGATTTCATGAGCCAGCCGGCGCGCTACCTCGCCCCAGGCGGCATCGCGCTGCGCAGACAAGAGATCGGTGACGTCGTCAAAAACCAATACGTAGCCACGGTGTTCGGGGTCGTCATCCTCGGTACTCAGGCGGGTGCCGCGCACCAGCAATACCCGGGGCGTGCCGGCCAGCTCGATCTGGCCTTGCCAGGTGTCGGTGCCGCTGACAAAGCCCTGGGAAACCCGCTCGCAGAAGGGGCTGAGCGCCGGGAACGATTGCGACCAATCGCCCAGCACGGCGCTGTCCATTTGCTGCGGATTGATGCCGAGGATGGATAGCGCGCTCTGGTTGGCGGATTGCAGTTTCCAGTGCTCGTCGAACGAGAGCACCCCGGCAGACAGCGAGCCGAGAATGGCTTCAACATACGCCTTGGCCGCGGATTGTTCCGCCTGGTTGCGCTCCAGGGTAGTACGCGCATCAGAGAGCTGCCGTGTCATGCGGTTGAAGGAGTGGGTCAAGATGCCCAGTTCGTCGCGGCTCACGATGGGCTGAAGCTGGCTGAAGTCGCCCTGCGCTACGGCACGCGTGCCTTTGGCCAGGTGCGAAAGCGGGGCGGCAATCCGGTCGGAAAGGAAAATGGCCAGTACCAGTGCGCCGAGCAGCGCCATCAACAGGGCAACAGTCAGTGTCAGGCTGTAGATCATTTTCAGGCCGCGGCGTGCCTGCGAGAGCGATTTGTAGTCGTTGCGGACCTGTTCGACCAGTTCGGCATCGGCTGCCAGTTGGCTGGGGACCGGTTGGATCATTTGCAAGACGCGGTCTTTCTGGCTGAGATCGGCGCTGGGAATGCGTACGACCACCCGCATGGTCAGCCCCTTGTCCGCTGGTTTTTCCACGATGCGATAGGCATCGCGCGCGGCCAAGCGCAGGATTTTCCGGTCCGGCTGCGGGGGGATCAGGCTGGCGTTTTCATTGCCGACGTGTGCCAGCAGCAGGCCGCCTTCCTCGAAGAGCGAGATTTCCTGCACGCCGATCTGCTCGCGCTGGCGCGAAAGTTTGGCGGGAATGGAAAAACCGTCGCCGTCACGCAAATCCAGCGCGGTCAGCTTGGCCTTGCGGGCAAGATCGGAGAGCTGGTATTCAATGGCGCTGTTGCCCAGATTCAGTCCGCGTTCGAGCGCATTGTCGACATGCACATCGAACCAGGTCTCGATGCTGCGGTTGAGAAACTGCACCGAAAGCGTATAGACCAGTGCGCCGGGCAGAATGGCAACCAGTGCAAACATCAGCACCATGCGCAGCATCAGGCGCGAGCCGAATACCTTGGCGCGCACATGGCGCCGCAACTGGACGAAACGGGCACCGACCAGCAAGCCGAGCCCTGCCAGCAATAACAGGTTGAACCACAGCAGCGAGTCAAAGTAGCGGGAAAAGGCCGAAGCATTGCCGGCAGCCGTCCCCAGCAGGAAGATGGCAATGGCACCGATCGAGGCCAGCACGAGAAGCACATGGCGTTTCATGACTGCGGCGCCTCCTGGGTGCTTGCCACGGTCAGTTCGAGCCAGGGCGAATCAAGGTGCCACTCGGATTGGCCGATTGCGGCAAGCTGGTAGGGCTTGGGCAACTGGGACAGGTCAAGCTTCAACCGTACGCGACCTGCGAATTCCGTGCTGTCGCGCACGACGCTGGAATCGGAAAGTACTTGCCAGCCACTCACGATGCCCAGCGCAGACAGTGCTTCGTTCAGGCTGCTGAAATTGCGGGAAAGTCCGCCGGAGTTGACCCGGTACTGCCGGGTGAGTACCTGGTAGGAAAGTCGTTGCGTCACGGTGGCCGCGGGGCCGAACCAGTCGGAAAGCTTGTACGCCCAAGCATAGAGGCGGGGGCGGGTCAGTTGGAATTCGAACTGAAAGGGCAAAGTCAGGCCATTTTGCAGGGCTTGTTCCAGCGTGGCCGAGAGGGTGATGCTGAAGCGGCTGGAGATTTCGATGTGACTGTCGGAAAAACGGGCAACGGCTTTTTGCGGCTCGATACCGCCGGCGTGCCCGAAGGGCGCCGCCAGCAGGAATGCCGCAAGCAGGGCCAGACGAATCAGGCTAGCCAGTTTTGCGGAAAAGCGCGTAATAAAAACCATCGTGCTCCGGGGTGGGTAACAACTGGCCGTTGGCACAAACCGATGCTGGCAGGGCCAGTCTTTCGGCGTCCGGGTGCCGGGCGGCAAATGCACTGGCTGCCTCGGTGTTTTCGGCCGGAAATACAGAGCACGTAGCGTATAGCAGTTTGCCGCCTTTCGCCAGCAGTGGCCAGAGCGCATCCGTCATTTCTGCCTGCTGACGGGCGAATGCGGTGAAGTCCTCGCGCCGGCGCAGCCACTTGATATCCGGATGGCGCCGCACCACGCCGGTGGCGGAGCAGGGTACGTCGGCAAGAATCCGCTCGAACGGGCGGCCATCCCACCATTCCTGCGGCCGGGCGGCATTGCCGGCGATGGTTTTTGCGCTCAGGCCGATCCGCGCCAGGTTTTGATTGACCCGGTCAAGGCGCGTGTTGTCGATGTCCACGGCAAGCAGGTCAACGTCGGCCAATTCCAGGATGTGACCGCTTTTGCCGCCGGGCGCGGCGCAAGCATCGAGCACCCGCATGCCGTTTTGCACGTCAAGCAGGTGCGCGGCAAGCTGGGCGCCGAAGTCCTGTACCGAGACCCAACCGTCGGCAAAGTGGGGCAACTGGCTCACGCCGACCGGATGCTTGAGCAGGATGGCCTCGCGTTCCAGGGCTTGGGCCGGGATGCCGGCCTCGCTCAGCAAATTCAGGTAGTCCGCCGTGCTGGTCTTGCGCCGGTTGATGCGCAAGGTCATGGGCGGATGCTGGTTGTTGCTGGCGAGTATCTGTTCCCAGTGCTGCGGGTATGCCGCGCGCATGGCGGCAATCCACCAGTCCGGGTGCGAAAAGCGGCCACAGTCCGTCGCGTGTGCCTGCTTGATGAGGCCATCCTTGTTGCGCAGGAAGTTGCGCAGCACGGCATTGACCAACCCTTTGCCCTGGCCTTTGCCGGTGTGGGTGGCGACCTTCACGGCGTGGTCGACAATGGAATAGGGTGCCGCACGGGTGAACTGGAGTTGGTACAGCGCTGCCAGCAGCAATGCGCGCAGCTCGGGCTCGCGCAGCGGGGCGCGCAGCAGCTGTGTCAGTACCTGTTCCAGTAGCCCGAGATGGCGCAGCGTGCCGAAACTGATGTCCTGGATGGCGCCGCGTTGCTGGGGGGTGAGTTCGGGACTGGCACTCCAGCGGGTGGCGAGTGCTTCGTCAAGGTTGCGGCCGGCCAGCACCCCGGTAATGACGGTGCTGGCGTATTTTTGAGTAAGAAACATGCGAAGGCGTCTTGCCGCTTTAGTTTTTAAAAGGACAATTGTAGTGGGTTATCAAGACTGGGATTGGAAAAATCAATATTCAATTTGACCGCTGGCCATCGCGTGCAGACGGGCCACCCGGTCGGCCGTGGCCGGGTGGGTGCGAAACAGATTGTCCAGCCCGCCACCGGTCAACGGGTTGATGATCATCATTTGTGCTGTTTCCGGGTGTGCCTCGGCGGCATACATCGGTATTCCGCTTGCATAGGCTTCGATTTTGGCCAGTGCACTCGCCAGTGACATGGGGTCGCCGCTGATGCGGGCCCCGCCGGCGTCGGCGCCAAACTCCCGGGCGCGGGAAATGGCCATCTGGATCAGCGAGGCGGCCAGCGGGGCCAGAATGGCGACCAGAATGCCGGCAAGAGGATTGGCTGGTCGACCGCTCTCGTCGCGGCCGCCAAAAAACATGGCGAAGTTGGCTAGCGCCGAGATGGCGCCGGCCATGGTGGCCGAGATGGTTGAAATCAGGATGTCGCGGTTCTGCACGTGCGCCAATTCGTGGGCCATCACGCCGCGCAGTTCACGGTAGGACAGCATGCGCATGATGCCGGTGGTGGCAGCCACGGCGGCATGTTCCGGGTTGCGGCCGGTGGCAAAAGCGTTCGGCTGGTCTTCCTCGATGACGTAAACGCGAGGCATCGGCAAGCCGGCCCTGCCTGCGAGTTCGCGCACCATGCCGTAAAGTTCCGGCGCGGTTTGCTCATCGACTTCGTGCGCGTTGTACATGCGCAGGACCATCTTGTCCGAGTTCCAATAGGCGAATAGATTCATGCCGCCGCCAAACAGCAAGGCGAGCAACATGCCATTCTTGCCGCCGATCAATCCACCAACAAGCATGAAGAGCGCCAGGATGGCCGCCATCAATACGGTGGTTTTCAACCAGTTGTTCATTTGCAGTGCTCCACTTTTGATAGTTGCAGCCCTTAGATGGCGGTGGCGGGGAATAATTCAATCGCCAGTTGGAACAGGGTGATGAAGATTGTTCGATTGAATTATCAAGGACATGGCAAATTTTTTACAAATTTAACGGGAAAGGGTTTGACAAGGTAAGAAGGCGTGCCCATAATGCGCCTCTCTTTTGGAGGGGTTACCCCAGCGGTCAACGGGTCCGGACTGTAAATCCGGCGGCTCAGCCTTCGAAGGTTCGAATCCTTCCCCCTCCACCAAATGACTGCAAATGCGGTTGAAGAGAAGTTCCGGTTGCCTGTATGGAACACAGTTGTTTGCGCGGGTGTAGCTCAATGGTAGAGCAGAAGCCTTCCAAGCTTACGACGAGGGTTCGATTCCCTTCACCCGCTCCAATATGTGCCGATGTAGCTCAGGGGTAGAGCACTCCCTTGGTAAGGGAGAGGCCATGGGTTCAATTCCCATCATCGGCTCCATTCGCTTTGTTTGAATATTTCTAGTTCTCGAGAAGGAAATATCATGGCCAAGGAAAAATTTGCGCGGACGAAGCCGCACGTAAACGTAGGCACGATTGGCCACGTTGACCACGGCAAGACCACGCTGACCGCAGCGATCACCACGATTCTGTCGAAGAAGTTCGGCGGTGAAGCCAAGGGTTACGATCAAATCGACAGCTCGCCGGAAGAAAAGGCTCGCGGTATTACTATCAATACTGCGCACGTCGAATACGAAACCGCAATCCGTCACTATGCCCACGTTGACTGCCCGGGCCACGCCGACTATGTGAAGAACATGATTACCGGTGCTGCGCAGATGGACGGCGCGATCCTGGTGGTGTCCTCTGCTGACGGTCCCATGCCGCAAACCCGCGAGCACATCCTGCTGGCTCGCCAGGTTGGTGTGCCGTACATCATCGTGTTCATGAACAAGGCCGACATGGTCGATGACGAAGAGCTGCTCGAACTCGTCGAAATGGAAGTGCGCGATCTGCTGTCCAAGTACGACTTCCCGGGCGACGACATTCCGGTGATCAAGGGCTCTGCCCTGAAGGCATTGGAAGGCGACCAGTCCGAAATCGGCGAACCGGCAATTTTGCGTCTGGCCGAAGCGCTGGATACCTACATCCCGGAACCGGAACGTGCCATCGACGGCGCCTTCCTGATGCCGGTGGAAGACGTGTTCTCGATCTCCGGTCGCGGTACCGTGGTGACCGGTCGTGTTGAGCGCGGCATCATCAAGGTCGGCGAAGAAATCGAAATCGTCGGTATCGTTCCGACGGTCAAGACCACCTGTACCGGCGTGGAAATGTTCCGCAAGCTGCTCGACCAAGGTCAAGCTGGCGACAACATCGGCGCGCTGCTGCGTGGTACCAAGCGCGAAGACGTACAGCGCGGTCAGGTTCTGGCCAAGCCGGGTTCGATCACCCCGCATACCAAGTTCACTGCCGAAGTGTACGTGCTGAGCAAGGATGAAGGCGGCCGTCATACCCCGTTCTTCACCAACTATCGTCCGCAATTCTACTTCCGTACCACCGACGTGACCGGTGCGGTTGAACTGCCGGAAGGTACCGAAATGGTGATGCCGGGCGACAACGTATCGATCACTGTGAGCCTGATCTCCCCGATCGCCATGGAGCAAGGTCTGCGCTTCGCGATTCGCGAAGGTGGCCGTACCGTTGGCGCTGGCGTGGTTGCCAAGGTTCTTGAGTAAGCGAGAGAAAAATGCAAAACCAAAAGATTCGCATCCGTCTGAAGGCGTTTGACTACGCACTGATCGATCGTTCGGCTCAGGAAATCGTCGAGACCGCCAAGCGCACTGGCGCCGTGGTCAAGGGTCCGGTTCCTCTGCCTACCAAGATCGAACGTTTCGATGTGTTGAGCTCGCCGCACGTCAACAAGACGGCGCGTGATCAGTTCGAAATCCGCACGCATCTGCGCTTGATGGACATTGTCGATCCTACCGACAAGACCGTTGATGCGCTGATGAAGCTGGATTTGCCGGCTGGTGTTGACGTCGAAATCAAGCTGCAGTAATTGTGGCTGGATGAACCGGCGGCAATAAATGTCGCCCGGTTTATCATGAGAACAAGCTTTTTTGACTGTTTGCATGCAAGTGCTTGCAGGAAAAAGAATAGCTGTAGTATCATCGCGGGCTTATCGTTTTAGGACGATAAGCCCGTGTATTTTTTTAATTGGATCATAGCCAGCCAATCGTAGCTGGCCCTTGATAAAGGGAATAACTATGAGCTTAGGACTTGTCGGTCGCAAGGTCGGCATGACCCGCGTTTTTGCTGAGGATGGTGCTTCCATTCCGGTAACGGTGCTGGACATGTCTGCTAATCGCGTCACGCAAATCAAAACGCCGGAAGTGGATGGCTACTCTGCTGTTCAAGTAACTTTCGGTGAAAAGAAAGCTAATCGCGTATCGAAGCCGGAAGCCGGTCATTTTGCCAAGGCGGGTGTTGAAGCCGGTCTGGCATTGGTCGAATTCCGTATCGATGCAGAAAAGCTGGCCGATTTGAAGGCTGGCGATGCGTTGTCTGTCGAAATCTTTACCGTTGGCCAGCTTGTTGATGTTTCTGGTACTTCGATTGGTAAGGGTTTTGCTGGCGCCATCAAGCGTTACAACTTTTCTTCCAACCGTGCTTCACACGGTAACTCGCGTTCCCACAACTCGGCTGGTTCCATCGGCCAAGCTCAGGATCCGGGCCGTGTTCTGCCGGGTAAGCGCATGGCGGGCCATCTTGGTAACGTCAAGTGCACCGTGCAAAACCTGGAAATCGTTCGTGTTGATGCCGAACGTCAATTGCTATTGATCAAGGGTGCTGTTCCTGGCTCCCCGGGCAATGATGTTGTCGTGCGTCCCGCAGTGAAGGCAGGTGCGTAATGGAACTTAAAGTCATCAATGCAAGCGGCGAAGCCCAATCGGCTATCGCTGCATCCGATGCCCTGTTCGCGCGTGACTTCAATGAGGCGCTGGTTCACCAAGTGGTGACCGCCTACCTCGCCAATGCGCGTAGTGGCAATCGTGCCCAAAAGGGCCGTGCTGAAGTCAAGCACTCCACCAAGAAGCCGTTTAACCAGAAAGGCACCGGTCGTGCCCGTGCTGGTATGACTTCGTCCCCGCTGTGGCGTGGGGGTGGTAAGACTTTCCCGTCGAGCCCCGACGAGAATTTCAGTCAGAAGGTTAACCGCAAGATGTTCCGTGCTGGTATTGCGACCATTCTGTCGCAACTCGCTCGCGAAGATCGTCTGGTGGTGCTCGATTCCTTTGAGGTCGAAACCCCCAAGACTAAGGCTTTTGTTGAGAAGTTGGCTGGCCTGAAGCTGGATAACGTATTGATCGTTACCCATGAGCTCGGTGAGAACCTCTACCTCGCATCGCGCAATCTTCCGAACGTGCTCGTTGTTGAGCCGTCTGCTGCTGATCCGGTGAGCCTTGTGCGCTTCAAGAAAGTAGTGCTTACCCGTGAAGCGCTGCAAGCTTTTGAGGAGATCTACGCATGATGCAATTTGCAGAAAACCGTCTGCTCCAGGTTATCCTGGCGCCGGTTGTTTCCGAGAAGGCTACCTTTGCTGGTGAAAAGTACGAGCAAGTCGTCTTCCGCGTGGTGAAGGATGCCACCAAGGCTGAAATCAAGGCTGCGGTAGAGCTTCTCTTCAAGGTCCAGGTCGAAGGCGTTCAGGTTCTGAACGTCAAGGGCAAGGCCAAACGCTTCGGTCGTTTCAATGGTCAACGCAAGGGCTGGAAGAAAGCGTACGTCAGCCTTGTGTCTGGTCAAGAAATTGATCTCGCGGCTGCGGAATAAGGAGACTGAATCATGGCATTGGTAAAAGTAAAACCGACATCGCCCGGTCGCCGCGCTGTAGTCAAGGTGGTTCATTCCGACCTGCACAAGGGTGCTCCCCTTGCGTCGCTCGTTGAAAGCCAGTCCAAGACTGCTGGTCGCAATAACAACGGCCACATTACAACCCGTCATATGGGTGGTGGTCACAAGCAACATTACCGTCTGGTCGACTTCCGTCGCAACAAGGATGGCATCGTTGCCAAGGTCGAGCGCCTTGAATATGACCCGAACCGTACCGCCAACATCGCGCTGCTGTGCTATGCCGATGGCGAACGTCGCTACATCATCGCTCCCAAGGGCTTGAAGGCTGGCATGAGCGTGGTTTCCGGCTCCGAAGCTGCGATCAAGGTAGGCAACACCCTGCCGATCCGCAACATTCCGGTGGGTACCACGATTCACTGCATCGAACTGCAACCGGGCAAGGGTGCTCAATTGGCTCGTTCGGCAGGTGCTTCCGTTCAGCTGCTGGCTCGTGAAGGTGCTTACGCTCAGTTGCGTCTGCGCTCCGGTGAAATCCGCAAGGTTCACGTTGACTGCCGCGCCACCATTGGCGAAGTGGGCAACGAAGAGCACAACCTGCGCTCGTACGGTAAGGCTGGCGCCAAGCGCTGGCTGGGTATCCGTCCGACGGTGCGTGGCGTGGTGATGAACCCGGTTGATCACCCGCACGGTGGTGGTGAAGGCAAGACTGGCGAAGGTCGCGTGCCTGTTACGCCGTGGGGTCAGCCGACTAAGGGCTACCGCACTCGCAGCAACAAGCGTACCAGCAACATGATCGTACGCCGTCGTCCAGCGAATAAGGGGTAATGCAAAATGTCTCGTTCTATTAAGAAGGGCCCGTTCGTAGACCTGCACCTCCTGAAGAAGGTAGAAGCTGCGCGTGGCTCCAATGATCGTCGTCCGATCAAGACCTGGTCGCGTCGTTCTACCGTTCTGCCGGATTTCGTCGGTTTGACGATCGCTGTGCACAACGGCAAGCAACACGTGCCGGTGTATGTAAATGAAAACATGGTTGGCCATAAGTTGGGCGAGTTTGCACTCACCCGTACTTTCAAGGGTCATGCCGCAGACAAAAAAGCCAAGCGCTAAGGAGAAGACATGCAAGTATCTGCCGTACTGAGCAACGCTCGTCTCTCCGCTCAAAAAGCGCGTCTTGTCGCTGACCTTGTCCGTGGCAAGTCGGTAGAGCAAGCACTGAACATCCTGACATTCAGCCCGAAAAAGGGTGCTGTTCTGATCAAGAAGGTGCTGGAGTCAGCCATTGCTAACGCTGAACACAATGAAGGTGCCGACATCGACGCCCTCTCGGTGAAAGTGATTTATGTGGACAAGGGACCGTCTCTGAAGCGTTTCATGGCTCGTGCCAAGGGCCGTGGCGCAAAAATCGAGAAGCAAACCTGCCACATCACCCTGACTGTTGGGGATTAAGGAGCGATTATGGGTCAGAAAATTCATCCGACGGGTTTTCGTCTCGCCGTCACCAAGAACTGGGCCTCGCGCTGGTATGCCAACAGCAGCAAATTTGCCACGATGCTCAATGAAGACATCAAGGTGCGCGATTTCCTGAAGCAAAAGCTCGCTAATGCTTCCGTGGGTCGTGTTGTGATCGAGCGTCCGGCCAAGAATGCCAAGATTACTATTCATACGGCTCGTCCGGGTGTTGTGATCGGCAAGAAGGGCGAGGATATCGAACTGCTGAAGGGCCAGCTGCAGAAGATCCTGAATGTTCCGGTTCATGTGAACATCGAGGAAATCCGCAAGCCGGAAATCGATGCGCAAATCATTGCCGACAGCATTTCGTCGCAACTGGAAAAGCGCGTGATGTTCCGTCGTGCCATGAAGCGTGCCATGCAAAACGCCATGCGTCTGGGTGCCCAGGGCATCAAGATCATGTCGGCTGGCCGTCTGAATGGTATCGAAATTGCGCGTACCGAATGGTATCGCGAAGGCCGTGTGCCGCTGCACACCCTGCGCGCTGATGTCGATTACGCAACTTCGGAAGCCAAGACCACCTACGGTATCATTGGTATCAAGGTTTGGGTATACAAGGGCGACATGAAGCCGGGCGAACGTAGCGCCGTGGTCGAAACGCCGGAAACCCAGAAGAAAGTAAGAAAGGGGCCACGCAATGCTGCAGCCAACTAGACTCAAGTACCGTAAACAGCAGAAGGGCCGTAACACTGGTGTTGCCACGCGTGGTGCAGCGGTGTCTTTCGGTGAATTCGGTTTGAAGGCGGTGGGTCGTGGTCGTTTGACCGCACGCCAGATCGAATCTGCGCGTCGCGCGATTACCCGTCATATCAAGCGTGGTGGCCGTGTGTGGATCCGTGTGTTTCCGGACAAGCCCATTTCCAAGAAGCCTGCTGAAGTTCGTATGGGTAACGGTAAGGGCAACCCGGAATACTATGTTGCCGAAATTCAACCTGGCAAGGTTCTGTACGAACTGGACGGTGTGGGCGAAGTATTGGCGCGTGAAGCGTTCCGCCTTGCATCTGCCAAGCTTCCGATTCAGACTACCTTTGTCACTCGCCAAGTGGGGCAATGATGAAAGTTGCTGAATTGCATCAAAAATCCGCAGACGAGCTCAATGTCGAATTGACTGCCTTGTTGCGCGCGCAGTTCGGTCTGCGCATGCAACATGCATCGGGTCAATTGGCCAAGGTCAGCGAGCTCAAGCGTGTGCGCAAGGATATTGCGCGCGTTCGTACCATCCTGGCTCAGAAGGCGGCATAACATGACTGAAGCGAAACTGAAGCGTACGCTGACTGGTCGCGTGGTCAGCGACAAGATGGACAAGACCGTCACCGTGCTGGTGGAGCGCCTGGTAAAACATCCGCTTTACGGCAAGATGATGCGCAAGTCCAAGAAATACCATGCGCACGATGAAAACAATCAGTTTGCCGAAGGCGATCTGGTTGTAATCGAAGAAACCCGTCCCCTTTCCCGCACCAAGTCTTGGGTGGTGAAGGAGTTGGTTGAAAAGGCTCGCGCCTGATTATTTCGGGTACTTGCTTGCACGGGCATTCTACCTTGTGTAGAATGCCCGTTTTCCTTCTGGGCTGGCAATTGAAGGCCTGGTTGTTCTTTCCCTTGCGGGATCCAAAACTGGCCGCTACCGGCCCGGGTTTTCCGGGCAATATGGCGGATAAAGTTGGAGGTGTTTTTAAATGATTCAAATGCAATCCAGGCTTGAGGTTGCTGACAATACCGGTGCGCGCGAAGTTCAGTGCATCAAGGTGTTGGGTGGCTCCAAGCGTCGTTACGCCTCTGTTGGCGATATCATCAAGGTTAGCATCAAAGATGCTGCTCCGCGTGGTCGCGTCAAGAAGGGTGATGTATACAATGCCGTGGTGGTTCGCACCGCCAAAGGCGTTCGTCGTGCTGATGGCGCGCTCATCAAATTTGATGGCAATGCCGCAGTGCTTCTCAACAACAAGCTTGAGCCAATTGGCACCCGCATCTTCGGACCGGTTACGCGTGAATTGCGTAACGAACGGTTCATGAAGATCGTGTCCTTGGCGCCTGAAGTGTTGTAAGGGGAGAACGCATGAACAAGATTCGCAAGGGCGATGAAGTCATCGTCATTACTGGCAAGGACAAGGGCAAACGCGGTGCGGTTTTGCGCGTGATTCCGGCCGAAGATCGCGTTGTGGTTGAAGGTGTAAATGTGGTTAAGAAGCACATGAAGCCGAATCCGATGCGTGGCGTCCAGGGCGGCATCGTGGAAAAGACCCTCGCGGTTCACGTTTCCAACGTCGCCATTTTCAACAAGGCGAGCGGCAAGGCTGATCGCGTTGGCTTCAAGGTGCTTGATGACGGCAAGAAAGTGCGCGTTTTCAAATCCACCGGCGAAGTTGTTGGCGGCTAAGGGGTAATACATGGCACGTCTTCAAGATTTTTACAAAGAACAAGTGGTTCCGGAGCTGATTAAACAGTTCGGCTACAAGTCCATTATGGAAGTTCCGCGCATCGAAAAGATCACCCTGAACATGGGTGTTGGCGAAGCGGTGGCTGACAAGAAAGTGATGGAACATGCTGTTTCTGACATGCAAAAGATTGCAGGTCAGAAGCCGGTTGTGACCAAGGCCAAAAAATCGATCGCTGGCTTCAAGATTCGTGATGATTATCCGATCGGCTGCAAGGTTACCCTGCGTCGTGAACGTATGTACGAATTCCTTGATCGTCTGGTGACTATTGCCCTGCCGCGTGTGCGTGACTTCCGCGGTGTTTCGGCCAAGTCTTTCGATGGTCGTGGCAATTACAACATGGGTGTTCGTGAACAGATCATCTTCCCGGAAATCGAATACGACAAGATCGATGCTCTCCGCGGTATGAACATCACCATTACCACAACGGCTGGAACCGACGATGAAGCGCGTGCGCTCCTCGCTGCGTTCAAGTTTCCGTTCAAGAACTGAGGCGAATCATGGCTAAACTTGCACTGATTAACCGTGATGGAAAGCGCCGTGCTGTTGTCGCAAAGTTTGCTGCCAAGCGCGAAAAGCTGATGGCGGTGATCAACGACCAGAGCGCTACCGATGAAGAGCGTTTTGAGGCTCGTCAGAAGCTCCAGCAACTGCCGCGTAATGCAAGCCCTGTGCGCTTGCGTAACCGCTGCCAGCTGACTGGCCGTCCGCGTGGCGTTTACCGTAAATTCGGTCTGGGCCGTAGCAAACTGCGTGATCTTGCCATGAAGGGTGAAATCCCCGGCGTGGTCAAGGCTAGCTGGTAATAGGAGAAAAGAAACATGGCAATGCATGATCCTATCGCCGATATGCTGACTCGCATTCGCAATGCCCAGCGCGCGGACAAGCCCGCTGTTGCGATGCCTTCTTCGAAATTGAAGGTGGCAATCGCCAAGGTGCTGCAGGATGAGGGCTATATCGAATCTTTCGCTGTCACTAGCGATGTCAAGCCGGTGCTCACTATCGAGCTCAAGTACTATGCTGGCCGTCCGGTTATCGAGCGCATCGATCGCGTGTCCAAGCCGGGCCTGCGTATCTACAAGGGCGCAACCGAGATCCCGCAAGTGATGAATGGGCTGGGTGTGGCCATTCTGTCCACCTCCAAAGGTGTTATGACCGATCGCAAGGCGCGTGCCCAAGGTGTGGGTGGCGAGCTTCTGTGCTTCGTGGCTTGATGAGGTGTAACGATGTCTCGCGTAGCTAAGAATCCGGTGCTGATCCCGGCTGGTGTTGAAGTCAAATTCGATGCCAATACAATTACTGTCAAAGGCCCGAACGGTGTTCTTTCCCAAGTTGTCGCCACTGATGTGGATGTCAAGATTGAGAACAACGCTGTCCAGTTTGTTGCCAAGTCCAGCGCAAAGCAATCGCGTGCCATGTCCGGCACCCTCCGCGCGCTGATCAACAATATGGTAACGGGTGTTTCCAAGGGTTTTGAGCGCAAGCTTACTCTGGTTGGCGTGGGTTACCGCGCTCAGGCTCAGGGTGATGTGCTTAACCTGACCCTTGGTTTTTCTCACCCTGTGGCACACAAACTGCCGGCCGGTGTAAAGGCTGAAACGCCTTCGCAAACCGAGATCGTGCTGAAGAGTGCCGATAAACAACTGCTTGGCCAGGTGGCCGCCGAAGTCCGCGCATATCGCGCGCCAGAACCCTACAAGGGCAAGGGCGTACGTTATTCCGACGAAGTGGTGACCATCAAGGAAACCAAGAAGAAGTAATCGAGGCTGAATCATGGACAAAAATCAAGGACGTATCCGCCGTGCACGTAAAACCCGTGCCAAGATTGCGGAACTCAAAATGGTGCGCCTGTCGGTGCACCGGAGCAACAGCCACATCTACGCCCAGATCATTGATGAGACGGGTGGGAATGTTCTGGCTTCGGCTTCAACCCTCGAGGCTGAAGTGCGTGGTCAGGTCAAGAATGGCGCCAGTGTCGAAGCTGCAACTCTTATTGGTAAGCGTATTGCTGAAAAAGCAAAAGCGGCCGGTGTGGAGTCTGTTGCTTTCGATCGCTCCGGTTTCAAATACCATGGCCGTGTTAAGGCATTGGCTGATGCTGCCCGCGAAGGCGGCCTCGTCTTCTAATTGAGTTTGGAGTTGAATTATGGCTAAGAACGATATGGAAGATCGCAAGGACGGCCTTCGTGAGAAGATGGTCAGCGTTAATCGCGTGACCAAGGTCGTCAAGGGCGGTCGTATCCTGGGCTTCGCTGCTCTCACTGTGGTTGGTGATGGGGATGGCGCAGTCGGTATGGGCAAAGGCAAGTCGAAAGAAGTGCCGGTGGCCGTACAAAAAGCAATGGAAGAAGCACGCCGCAAGATGGTCAAGGCTTCGTTGAAGAACGGCACGATCCAGCACACCGTATACGGCAAGCATGGCGCGACCACCGTCTTCATGCAGCCAGCTCGTGAAGGCACCGGCATTATTGCGGGTGGCCCGATGCGTGCTGTTTTTGAAGTGATGGGTATTCACAACATCACTGCAAAATGCCACGGCTCGACCAATCCGTACAATATTGTGCGTGCAACCCTCGATGGTCTTTCCAAGCTGAATACCCCGGCTGACATTGCAGCCAAGCGTGGCAAGCGCATCGAAGAAATTCTGGGGGCATAAATGAGCGACGTGAAAAAAATCAAGGTTACTCTGGTCAAGAGTCTGATTGGTCGTCTGGCCAATCACAAGGCTTGTGCTCAGGGTCTGGGTTTGAAAAAAATCCGTCAGACAGTTGAAGTGATTGATACCCCGTCCAACCGTGGCATGATCAACACGATCAGCTACTTGTTGAAAGTGGAGGGCTAAATGGAACTGAATACCCTGCAACCAGGTGCTGGTGCCAAGCATGCCAAGCGCCGCGTGGGTCGTGGTATCGGCTCTGGCTTGGGCAAAACTGCGGGCCGTGGTCACAAAGGTCAGAAGTCGCGCACCGGTGGTTTCCACAAGGTCGGTTTTGAAGGCGGTCAAATGCCTTTGGCCCGTCGTTTGCCCAAGCGCGGTTTTAATTCGTTGTCCCGTGGCAAGACTGGTGAGGTTCGCCTTTCTGATCTGAATGCCTTGCCGGTCAATGAAATTGATCTGCTGACGCTGTTCCAGGCTGGTATCGTTTCTCAACATGTGCTGGTCGCCAAGGTTGTCCTGTCCGGGAAAATCGAACGTGCGGTTACCCTCAAGGGCCTGGCTGTAACGAGTGGCGCGCGCGCTGCAATCGAAGCAGCTGGTGGCAGTATTGTTGACTAATCTGCTGGTTATGATGGGGCAGCAACGTGGCTAATCCCGCTCAGGCATCTGGAAGTAAATTTGCAGATCTGAAAAAAAGGGTATGGTTCCTGATAGGTGCACTGATCGTTTATCGTATCGGTGCACATATCCCCGTGCCAGGCATCAATCCGGTCGAGTTGGCGAAGTTGTTCGATTCGCCTCAGACCGGTTTGTTGAACATGTTCAACATGTTTTCTGGTGGCGCACTTTCGCGGTTTACCGTGTTCGCTATCGGGATCATGCCCTATATTTCGGCATCCATTATTCTTCAGCTGGCAGCAGAGGTATTGCCGACGCTCAAACAGTTGAAGAAAGAAGGTGAATCGGGGCGGCGCAAAATCACCCAGTACACGCGTTATGCGACCGTACTGCTGGCTACTGCGCAAAGCTTTGGTATTGCCATGATGTTGTATGGTCAACCCAATCTGGTCGTCATGGCGAAGGCGCAGTTTGTTTTCACCACGATTGTCACGTTGGTGACCGGAACGATGTTCTTGATGTGGCTGGGTGAACAGATTACAGAACGTGGAATTGGCAACGGGATTTCCATCCTGATCTGCGGCGGTATCGCTGCAGGGGTGCCTTCTGCGATTGGCAAAACGTTAACGTTGGCCAATCAGGGTGCTTTGCCCATTTTGTTGGTTCTGTTCTTGTTTGTTGGTGTGATTTTGTTGACTGCGGCGGTTGTATTCATCGAGCGCGGGCAGCGGAAAGTGCCAATTCAATACGCCAAGCGTCAAGTTGGCAATAAGATCATGCAGGCGCAGAGTTCGCACCTGCCGTTGAAGATCAACATGGCCGGTGTTATTCCGCCTATTTTTGCTTCTTCGATCATCTTGTTCCCGGCGACGGTCCTTTCCTGGACGGGCAACAACGAGAAACTTTCGTGGCTCAAGGCGATTGGTGACAAACTGCATCCAGGCCAGCCGTTGTATGTGCTGTTGTATGCCGCTGCAATTATCTTCTTCTGTTATTTCTATACGGCGTTGACCTTCAACCCGAGAGAGACTGCGGATAACCTGAAGAAGAGCGGAGCAATGATTCCGGGTTACCGTCCGGGTGATCATACGGCACGATATATCGAGAAGCTGATTCTCAAGTTGACGTTGGTTGGTGCGCTTTACATCACCATCGTGTGCTTGATTCCTGAGTTTCTCATTCTGAAGTGGAACGTACCGTTCTATTTTGGTGGTACGTCGTTGCTGATCCTGGTGGTGGTGTCCATGGACTTTATGGCGCAAATGCAGTCTTATGTTCTTTCGCACCAATACGAGGGCCTGCTGAAGAAAGCGAATTTCAAGGGCATGGCGTAAGTGTTATGGCGAAAGAAGATGTAATCCAAATGTTGGGTGAGGTTCTGGAAACGTTGCCGAATGCAATGTTCCGGGTCAAACTCGAAAACGGACATGTGGTACTTGGTCACATTTCCGGGAAGATGCGGATGCACTATATCCGTATTCTTCCTGGCGATAAGGTTACAGTGGAATTGACTCCCTATGATCTGACCAAGGCTCGCATCGTATTCCGGGCCAAGTAATCATTCCGGAATTCATTTTTTGATCGAAAAGGAAAGACGATGAGAGTTCAGGCATCGGTCAAGAAGATCTGCCGCAATTGCAAGATCATCCGCCGCAATCGCGTAGTACGCGTGATTTGCACGGACCCGCGGCACAAGCAGCGCCAAGGCTGATTGCTATCAATCGGTTCTAGGTGTTAGAATTTGCAACTTTTTTAACCTGGGGTAAGAAAGTATGGCCCGTATTGCTGGGGTTAACATACCTAATCATCAGCATACTGTGATCGGCCTTCAGGCTATCTTCGGTATCGGCCGCACTCGCGCTTATGCGATTTGTGCTGCTACTACCGTTGAGCCATCCAAGAAGGTCAAGGATCTCAGCGATGCTGAGCTTGACAAACTGCGCGACGAAATCGGTAAGTACACTGTTGAAGGCGACCTGCGTCGGGAAGTAACGATGAACATCAAGCGTCTTATGGACCTTGGTTGCTATCGTGGCTTCCGTCATCGCAAGGGTTTGCCAGTTCGTGGACAGCGTACTCGCACCAATGCACGTACCCGTAAGGGTCCGCGCAAGCCGATCGCCGGCAAGAAGTAATTTGAAGGATTCCAAGTATGGCTAAAGCAAACACAGTGCGTGTACGGAAGAAAGTCAAAAAGAGCGTGTCTGAAGGGATCGTGCATGTGCATGCTTCTTTCAACAACACGATCATAACCATCACCGATCGCCAAGGGAATGCACTTTCTTGGGCTACCTCGGGTGGTGCTGGTTTTAAAGGCTCTCGGAAGAGTACACCTTTCGCTGCGCAAGTCGCTGCGGAAGCGGCTGGTAAAGTTGCCCAAGAATATGGTGTAAAGAACCTCGAAGTTCGTATCAAGGGTCCGGGTCCGGGTCGTGAATCTGCAGTGCGCGCTTTGAACGCACTCGGCTTCAAGATCACCAGCATTTCGGATGTTACGCCTATTCCGCACAACGGCTGCCGTCCGCCGAAGAAGCGTCGTATCTGACCTGGAGTAATAAATGGCTCGTTATATTGGTCCCAAGTGCAAACTTTCCCGTCGTGAAGGCGCGGATCTTTTCCTCAAGAGCGCTCGTCGCTCGCTCGATAGCAAGTGCAAGCTGGAACAAGCCCCAGGCCAGCACGGTGCCAAAACCCCTCGTCTTTCGGACTTTGGTGTGCACCTGCGCGAGAAGCAAAAGATTCGCCGCATTTATGGCGTTCTGGAACGTCAGTTCCGTCGTTATTTTGAAGCTGCTTCCAGCCGTAAAGGCTCGACTGGCGAAAACCTGCTCAAGCTTCTGGAATCGCGTCTCGACAATGTCGTGTATCGCATGGGTTTCGGTTCCACCCGCGCAGAATCTCGCCAGATGGTTTCCCACAAGGCAATCGTGGTGAACGGTGTTGTGGTTAACGTTCCGTCCTATCAGGTTAAACCTGGTGATGTTGTGTCGGTTCGTGAGAAAGCCAAAAAGCAGGCTCGTGTTTTGGAAGCGCTGTCGCTGGCTGAAGGCATCGGTTTCCCGAGCTGGGTTCAGGTGGATTCCAAGAAAATGGAAGGTGTGTTTAAAAACATGCCTGAGCGTTCCGATCTCTCTAGCGATATCAACGAATCGCTGGTGGTGGAATACTACTCCAAGTAATTAACCTGATCCGTTGGACAAGGGATACTGACATATGCAAATCAACGCAAATGAATTGCTCAAGCCGCGCATTATCGATGTGCAGGCAGTAAATGCGTCCCATGCCAAGGTCGTGATGGAACCCTTCGAGCGCGGCTATGGCCACACGCTCGGCAATGCCCTGCGCAGGATCCTGTTGTCGTCCATGGCTGGTTTCGCGCCGACTGAAGTAAAGATTGAAGGTGTTGTGCATGAATACTCCGCACTTGATGGTGTGCAGGAAGATGTCGTTGATATCTTGCTGAACCTGAAGGGCGTTGTACTCAAGTTGCACGGTCGCGAGTCTGTGGTGCTGACCCTTTCCAAAGAAGGTGAAGGCCCGGTTAAGGCAAGCGACATTCAGCTTCCGCATGATGTGGATGTCATCAATCCTGATCATGTGATTGCTCATTTGTCTGCTGGCGGCAAGCTCAACATGGAAATCAAAATCGAGAAGGGGCGCGGTTATCAACCCGCTCCAGCTCGTCTTTCCAAAGATGAGAACCGCACTATTGGCAATATCGTGCTGGATGCTTCGTTCAGCCCGATTCGCCGCGTCAGCTATCAGGTTGAAAGTGCCCGTGTTGAACAACGCACGGACCTCGATTGCCTGGTGATCGATGTGGAAACCAATGGGGTGATCGAACCGGAACAAGCGGTTCGTGATGCTGCGCGCATGCTGATTGACCAGCTTTCGGTTTTTGCCGATCTGGAAGGCACGCCTGCTCCTGAAGAGAAGCCGCAAGCGCCGCAGATCGATCCGATCCTGCTGCGTCCGGTTGATGATCTCGAACTTACGGTTCGCTCCGCGAACTGCCTGAAGGCCGAGAACATCTACTACATCGGCGATCTGATCCAGCGTACTGAAACCGAGCTCCTGAAAGCACCGAATCTTGGCCGCAAGTCGCTCAATGAAATCAAGGAAGTGCTTGCCTCCAAGGGTCTTTCCCTCGGCATGCGCCTTGAAAATTGGCCGCCGGCAGGCTTGGAAAAGCCCTGACAGGCTGATTTAGAAAGGAACTGACAAATGCGTCACCGTCTTGCCAATCGCAAACTGAATCGTACGACGAGTCATCGTCTTGCGATGCTGCGCAACCTGGCGAATGCTCTGTTGCGTCATGAACTTATCAAGACAACTCTTCCGAAAGCCAAAGAACTTCGCCGTGTGGCTGAGCCTTTGATCACTCTCGGCAAGAGTCCGTCTCTGGCCAACCGTCGTCTGGCTTTCTCACGCACTCGCGACCGCGAGATCGTGGTAAAGCTGTTCGACATTCTTGGCCCGCGTTATGCTGCTCGTAATGGCGGCTATCTTCGCATCCTCAAGTGCGGCTTCCGTCAAGGCGACAATGCGCCGATGGCGTATGTTGAACTTGTTGATCGTCCGGAAGATGCAGAGGCTGTAGAAGCTGCAGAGTAATTTGCATGCTTCCACAATAAAAGCCAACCTTCGGGTTGGCTTTTTGTTATTTATGGAGCCGGATCAGGGCACATTTTCTGGGGTTGCTTGGGCCAACATGGCTGCAACCGGGGGAATTCCATACCATTCCCATTCACCGGCTACGGCTAGGGCGATTTTTTGGATCAGGTGATAGGCGGCTTCAGGGGTGGTGCCGATCAGGTTTGCCATGTTTAGAAAATCATCGGGAAGTCCTGGATCGAACCAGCTGTTGACAAGGTGACGGGCCAGACTGGTTGCGATGGAAACGCTGCGAACGCGCGGTTCATTCGCGAAGCGCTCATCCAGGAGATGTTGCATCAGTTTCGGCAGGCGCCATGCCTGCAGGAGACCGAGATGCAGCTCATGCAAGGTAATGCCGAGGACTTGCTTTTGTGCATCGCGGCTACGCATTCCCGGATTGCGCTTTAGCAGTGAGGCTATTTCATTGGCCAGGGTAGGCGCTTCGACCCAGAGCAGGATTTCAGCAGTATTATGCAGCAAGACTGCTGTGGTGAGCTCTGCAGGATCCAGGTCGTGGCGTTTGGTGGCAATGGCTTCGGCAATGCGCGCAGATAAATAAGCGCGGCTGCATACCCGTTTGCAGCCTTCCACGGCCTCGGGGTAGTCCGCCAGCTGGACTTCCAGTGGCTGCGAGTGGCTGAACGCATGAAAAAACCCACTGGTGCCAATCATGAGCAGAATGCGGTCCAGTGTGGTGACATCAGTGATCTGGCTGTTATGACGGCGTGATTCCAGATAGCGGACCAATCGCAGCGAAAGTAGCGGATCATGTCTGATCAGGGTGGCTATGTCGCGGATATCGATGTCATCCAGCTTGTCCTTCATTTCGCGCATGCGTTCAAGCGAATATGCAAGAACAGGGATATCTTGCCGGGAAAAGTGATCGATCCAGCTTGGTAAGTTGGGTAGTGGCGCTTTTAGCAATTTGGTCGCCTCAAATTTATTATTGATATATGGCGCATTATGGCACGTTATGTGATTGGTGATGTCCAGGGCTGCTTTGCAGAGCTGCAGGCATTATTGGAAAAAATCGGCTATAGCGCTGAACTCGACCGGTTGTATCTGGTGGGTGATCTTGTCAATCGCGGCCCTGCTTCGCTGGATGTTCTGCGATGGGCTTATCGGGAGAGGCATCACGTTTCAACCGTGCTTGGCAATCACGATCTGCATCTATTGGCGTGCGGTACTGGCACGGCCAAACCCAAACGAGGAGATACGCTGGATGCGGTCTTGCAGGCGGATGATGCCCCGGTATTGCTGAATTGGTTGCGTTCGCAACCTTTACTGATCGTGCTTGAGGATGCTTTGATCGTTCACGCAGGCATCCTTCCAGCATGGGATGAAGATACGGCTATACAGCTCGCGGATGAGGTTTGTGCAGCCCTTTCGGGTGATAACTACCATTGGTTCATGTCGCACATGTATGGAAACCAACCCCGGTCGTGGCAAGAGGGATTGGCGCCGCTTGACCGGATGCGTCTTGCCGTGAATGTTTTCACGCGCATGCGCATGGTGGAGAGCGACGGGGCGCTGGATTTCAAGTTCAAAGGGGAATTGGTCAAGGCGCCGGCCGGTCTGCTGCCTTGGTTTGTGCATCCCGCGCGGGTAAAGACTCGCCGGGTGGTCTGTGGACATTGGTCTGCACTCGGCCTGTTTCTGGATGGCAATGTCCTGGCGCTGGATACCGGCTGCGTGTGGGGAGGGCAGCTTACTGCGGTTCGGCTGGATGATGGCGAGATATTTCAGGTGCCGGCGTTGGGTGCGTGTGCATCATTGCCGGACTGAGTTCCAACTGTTTGGCGCGGATACGGGCTTCGATGCTGCTGGTCAGTTTCCGCCGGTCGTCTGAACTGGTGGCCGAAATGGGTTCCAGATAGTGCAGCTCTACAGTGATGTCCTTTCCCGCCAGCAGGTTCCACATCGATGTGCCAAAGGATATGTCGTCGCAATACGCTGCTGTGCGAGAGAGGCTGCCATTGGCATCCACGTAGCGCAGGTAGACTGGCTGGATGATTGTCTGGCATGCGATGGCAGGTTGCAGCAGCGATGAGCGGAACGGACGCAGCGATGTGCCGTCGGAAGAGGTGCCTTCTGGAAAAACGGCAATGTTTTGATCTGCCTCCAGCGCAGCCACAATTTCATGGTTGAGACGCGCCGTATCCCGCTTGTTTTCCCGCTCGATAAACAGGGTGCCTGTCCCCTTGCACAACCGTCCGATCAGGGGCCAGCTGCCGACTTCGGATTTGGCCACAAAACGTGCCGTACTGACTGCGTTGAGTGCAAAAATATCGACCCAGGAAATGTGATTGGCAAGAATCAAAGTCCGCTGTCTGCTCTTGGGCGGCGCGCCGCATACTTTGACATGCAACCCCAGCATTTCGGTCAGTCGATAGGACCAACGATTGATCCGCTGGTCGCGTTGCGTTTGACCATAGCGCGGAAATTGCAGGGAGACCGTGCACAAACCTGAAGAAACATGCGCGGCTATACGGATCATGCGCTGACAGCAACGTATCCCGGTTGCAACCCTGGCCCGGGATGTGGCAAAGAATTTGCCCGGCCCCCGCTGGCAGGATTTCCCTGCGTTTTGCGGCGGGTACGGACGTTTAATTGGCGCGTACATCGGTTTTCAGGAAGTGGCGTGCATAACGCTGGTTGAGCTTCTGCATCGGCAGCAAAATCAGAAAGTCGGCGGTGTTGAAGTCCGGATCCCAGGCCGGCTCTCCGCAGATCATGGCGCCCAAGCGCAAGTAACCCTTGATGAGCGGCGGGATTTCCGCGGGCAAGCGGTGATTCAGTGCCTCAAGCGCGAGCGGGCAGCGTGGGGTAACCCGCCATTCCGCAGGGGCTAGATGGGTTTGGCAAAGTTGCTGGTACAGGCTTGCGGCCAAATGCCCGCCATCCACCATGGTCATGCTGGCGCAACCCATCAGGTATTGATAGCCGCGTTCCTGCATGTATTGTGCCAATCCGGCCCACAGCAACGTGATGACTGCGCCGGTCCGGTAGTCCGGATGCACGCACGAGCGGCCAACTTCGACGAGTTGACCGCGCAAGCCCTTGAACCGGGTAAGGTCAAATTCGGTGTCGGAATAATAGCTGCCCAGTTGCTTGGCCTGTTCCGGGCGCAGGATGCGGTAAGTGCCAATGACTTCGCCGGTATCGTCGTTCTGAACCAGCAGATGATCGCAATACGGATCAAACAAGTCCTGATCCAGACCCGGTTCGCGGCCTTTGACGCGGGCGCCCATTTCTTCGGCAAAGACGCGGAAGCGCAGTGCTTGTGCTGCGCGAACCTCTTCTTCGTTGCGGGCGAGGCTGAATGAAATGCGATGTCCGCTATGCTGCGGATGAATGCTGTCGAGTTGCAACATGTTGAGTGTCTCCAGTGAACTGGCTCAACATTAAAGCTATGAAGTGACAGGGGAATGACTGTCAAATGACAGAATCGTGACCGGCTGGTTCTGGTTCGGTAGCGATGCGGTAATTTTCTTCGGCCCACTGGCCCAGGTCAATCAGGCGGCACCGGGACGAGCAGAACGGACGAAAAGGGTTGTCCGGATGGAAGAGGGTATCCTTGCCGCATTGCGGGCAGTTGATCTTGCGCGGTGCGTAACTCACAGATTGCAGTATCCAAGAGCAAAGGGAATATCGCTGTCTACCACTTTCGCGCGCTCTCCCGATGTGGCGGGATTGACGAAACGAATGTTGATGGCATAACGGTTGGCGGATAACTCCGGCACGGCCACCACGTCTGCAGCCAAGGAAATACGCAGCATCTGCATGGTTTTCCCGCCCGACATTTGCTGGAACGTACCATGTTTGGCGACATAGTGGCTGGTCTTGCATGAGTCGCGCAGCAGGCGCAGGACGATTTCCAGTCCTTGCTTGATCGGCAGCAGCGGGGCGCACCAACGCTGCAGATCGGCCTGGCGCTGCATGCAGCCTTGTTTGCGCCAGTAATGATAGGAGGGCAGATCAAACTCGCACACGCCCCCGGGGATGATTGCACGTTGCTTGATCGTCATCAGCCATTCATTGTCGCGCAGGTGCTGCCCGAACTTGCCAGTCATTTCCAACAGGCGCGCGTGAGTCCCTTCGATTTCCGATAGCACATTTTCCAGAATTTCTTCAGAGACATCCGGATTGTTGCGCAGTGAAACCAGTAGTTGGCGTTGGCGTTCGAGTTCCTGCAGTAAATCGGATTTCAGGTCGGCGCGTCCTGCAACTTCCATGATTTCAAACAGGCCGAGCAAGGCCGTATGGTGGTCGAGCGCATGCTCGCGGCCGATGTAATGCACGGTACGATTATAGAGATCCTCCAGGCGCAGCAGCGTCCGGATGCGTTCATTAATGGGGAACTCGTAATGGATCACTGTGGCACCGTCCGGTGAAGATATGCAATTCTGCAGCAAGGCCGCCCGTTTGAAAACTGGTTATTGTACGCTATTGGCCAGAAGCAGAAGGCGTTGATGGAGCTGTTCGACCTGATCTTCAAGCTGCTCAAGCGTTCCATTGTTGCAAATGATGTCATCAGCCAGGTTTAATCTGTTTTCGCGGGATAGCTGGGTTGACATGACATCAATCACTTCGGTACGTGAAAGGCTGCTGCGAGTCATGACGCGGGTTATTTGCTGCTCTTCGCTGCAGTCTACAACGATGCTGCGCTGGATCAAGGCACGGAACCGCTGTGTCTCAAAAAGCAGTGGAACAACGAGAATCGTATAAGGCGCGGAGGTTTCTGCGCCGATTTGTCTTTCGACCTCCTGCCGGATCAGTGGGTGGAAGATGGCTTCCAGTGTTTCTCGTGCCGCAGGGCTGGAAAAAACGTGCTTGCGCATGCGGGTACGATCCAGTGATCCATCACTTAGCAGGAACGCTTGCCCCATTCGGCTTGCAATTTGTTGCAGTGCGGGGGATGGTGGGTGCGAAAGCACGTGACCGATCTCGTCGGTATCAATCACCCGTACGCCCAGTTCGCGGAACCGTCTCGCGGCACTGCTTTTCCCGGAGCCAATGCCTCCGGTAAGCCCGACAATCAAGTGCTTAGGCAAAGCCGTACCAGCTCAGCAACGGGGCGCCCCAGTGCATCGCCATGAAACCGGCAATACCCAGGTAGGGGCCAAATGGCATGGGTTTCCCCATGCCATGACGGGCCAATAGAATCATGATGATGCCCAGCGTTGCGCCTGCCACCGACGAAAGCAGGATGATGACCGGGATCATCTTCCAGCCCAGCCATGCGCCAAGCGCGGCCAGGAGCTTGAAGTCGCCATATCCCATGCCCTCCTTGCCGGTTACCAGTTTGAAAAGCCAGTAAACACTCCAGAGGGAAAGGTAGCCGACCATCGCGCCGATGACGGCATCGGGCAAGGGCACGAAGCCGCCACCAAGGTTGAACAGCAGGCCCAGCCAGACCAGTGGCAGGGTCAGATCGTCTGGAAGCAGGCTGGTGTCGGCGTCGATAAAGACCAGGGCAATCAAAGACCAGGCAAACAACAGGGCGCCGGCGCTTTGCAGTGAGGCGCCATAACGCCAGGCAATCCATCCCGAGATCATTGCTGTGAGTAACTCGACCAAGGGATAGCGCGCACTGATGGGGGTTTTGCATCCGCGGCAACGCCCGCGCAGGATCAGCCAGCTGATGAGTGGAATGTTTTCCCATGCGCTGATGGCGTGACCGCAATGGGGGCATGCTGAGCGCGGTACGACCAGATTGAAGCGCTGAACCTGTGGGGGGGCCTGATCATCCGGCAAATCCAGGCAAGCGCACTCATGCCGAAAGTTGTTCTCGAGCATGATGGGAATGCGATGGATCACCACGTTGAGAAAGCTGCCGATCAGCAAGCCCAGCAAGGCTGCGATGGCAACGAAGGCTGACGGGTCAACGAAATGCAGTTTATCCACCAATGGCAGCACCCATTTTGAAGATAGGCAGATACATCGCGATGACCAAACCGCCGATCAATACGCCGAGCACCACCATGATGACGGGCTCCATCAGGCTCGACATGGCTTCCACCGCGTTGTCGACCTCTTCTTCGTAGTAGTCGGCAACTTTGCCGAGCATGGAATCCAGGGAGCCGGATTCCTCGCCGATCGCAACCATTTGCAGCATCATGTTCGGGAAGATTGCGACATTTTGCATGGCAAGGGTCAGGCTGGTACCTGTGGCGACATCGGACTGCACGCGTTTGGTGGCAATTCTGTATACATAGTTGCCCGAGGCCCCGCCGACTGAATCCAGGGAATCCACAAGCGGAACACCAGCGGCAAACATGGTGGCCAGGGTGCGTGCCCAGCGTGCCAGTGTTGCTTTGCGGATGATTTCGCCAATGACTGGAAGTTTGAGAAGAAGGCGGTCCATGAAGATCTGGAGGGCTTCAGAGCGCTTCCATGCCTTGAGGAAGGCATAAATACCGCCAAAAATACTGCCGAAAATCAGGTACCAATAAGAAACAAAAAAGTCCGACAGGGCCATGACCAGCAGGGTGGGGGCGGGCAGATCTGCACCGAAACTGGAAAAAAGATCCTTGAAGGCCGGAATGACGAAAATCATAATCACCGCAGTGATGACGAAGGCCGCAACGATGATCGACGTTGGATAGAACATGGCCGACTTGATCTTCTTTTTGACGCTGAGAATTTTTTCCTTGTAGGTGGCAAGCCGGGCCAGCAAGGTGTCGAGAATACCGGCTTGCTCCCCTGCCTGGACCAGATTGCAATACAGGGCATCGAACTGGTTGGGGTATTTGCGAAAAGCCTGGGTGAGAGAAGAACCTGTTTCAATATCGGCTTTGATATCCATCAGCAGCTTGGTGACCGATGGATTGCCGTGACCCTTGGCGACAATATCAAACGAGGTGAGAAGTGGAACCCCGGATTTCATCATGGTGGCCAGTTGCCGGGTGAACATGGTGATGTCCTGCTCGCTGATGCGGCGCCCCTTGCGCAAGCGAAGTTTCTTGGTTCGGAGTACGTTGATGCCCTGCCGGCGCAGGGTGTTTTTTACTACATTTTCCCCGCCCGCGCGCATTTCTCCCTTGATGACTTTCCCTGTCCGGTCTTTGCCTTCCCATTGGAAGGTGAATTCTTTGACCTTGATGCTCTGGGCTTTGGTCTGGACAGCCATCAGCGTGTCTCCGTGAGGGGGTGGGGCTTATTCATTGGTAACTGCCATGACTTCTTCCAGGGAGGTAAGTCCTTGCGTGACCTTGATCAATCCTGACTGGCGCAGGTCGCGTACGCCCTCGCGCCGTGCCTGGTCGGCGATGTCGATAGCATTGCCGCCTTTCATGACTAGCCGGTTCATGTCTTCGGTCATGGGCATGACTTGGTAGATGCCTACCCGGCCCTTGTAGCCCGTATCCCGGCAAGCATTGCACCCGACCGGACGATACGGGGTCCAGCTGCCATCAAGATCGGCTTCGCTGAAACCGGCTTCGAGCAGGGCGTGCGCCGGGATATCGATGGGTGTCTTGCAACTGGGGCACAGGCGCCGGGCCAGGCGCTGCGCGGTGATCAAGATGACGGAGGATGCAATATTGAAGGCGGGAACGCCCATGTTCAGCATCCGGGTCAGCGTGGCGGGCGCATCGTTCGTGTGCAGTGTCGAGAATACCATATGGCCGGTCTGGGCTGCCTTGATCGCGATGTCTGCGGTCTCGTAGTCGCGGATTTCCCCCACCATGATCACGTCCGGATCCTGGCGCAAAAAGGCTTTCAGTGCGACCGGGAAAGTCAGCCCGGCTTTTTCATTGACGTTGACTTGGTTGATGCCGGCCAAATTGATTTCAGCCGGATCCTCTGCAGTGGAAATGTTGATATCCGGCTTGTTGAGCAGGTTCAAACACGTGTAAAGCGATACCGTTTTCCCGGAGCCGGTCGGCCCGGTGACCAGTACCATGCCGTAAGGGCGGCTGACGGCATTCAGCAAGGCTTCTTTCTGGTCCGGATCGTAGCCGAGTGCATCAATGCCGAGCGAGGCTTGGGCGGGATCCAGGATACGCATACAAATTTTTTCGCCGTGCAGCGTGGGCAGGGTTGAGACGCGGAAGTCGATGGCGCGGTTTTTGGAGAGCACCAGTTTCATGCGTCCGTCTTGCGGGATGCGCTTTTCGGAAATATCCAGCTTGGAAATGACCTTGATGCGCGAGGCGATCTTTTCCTTGAAGGCGAGCGGTGGCTGGGCGATCTCGCGCAGAACCCCGTCCAGCCGGTAGCGAATGCGGTAAAACTTTTCATAGGGTTCGAAGTGGATGTCCGAGCAGCCGCTGTTGATGGCGTCCAGCAGCATTTTCTGAATGTACTTGACGACCGGTGCATCATCGACCTCGACATTGACCGCGCTGTCTTGCTGGATTTCCTCGTCGCCTCCCGTCATTTCCAGGTCGGCAACATCCATGACGATGTTCTTGATGTTGGCGCCAGTGGCTTCCACCATTTTTTCGATCAGTGCGGCAAGCTTCGGGTCTTCAACGACAATAGGCTCGACCTGTAATCCGGTCTGGAAGCGAACATCCTCGACCGCCTGGATGTTGGTGATGTCGGATATGCCGATGAACAGCTTGGTCGTGCCACGCTTGAAGAGCGGTACGATGCGTTGGGTGGACATGACTTTGACATCCAGAACGCCCTGCGGAATGTAGCTTGGGTCGACCTGGTCCAGGTCAAGAATGGGATAGCCGAAGGCTTGCGAGCAAAACTCGGCAATGTCACGTGCCGACATTTTCTTGCTGCGGATCAACTGCTCGATAAAGGGTGTTTGGGTGGAGGTGGCCGTGGATTGCAGTGCTTCGGCGTCCGCTTCAACCAGGTGCGCGTGCTGGACTAGCAGACGGGCAAGACCAGAGAGGTTCTGAGTGGCCATGGATAATACGTTCTCTGTCAGGTAATCGTGGCTGGTCCAGGTGCAGATCAATGCATTTTGTCAGTATTTCTCGCTGAGTCTAGCAGAACTATTGATTTTTCGGGGAGGGAATCAGGCGCACAATCCATATGCTGCGATTCTGCGTTTGCAGAATTTCCATCCGCTGGCCGGAAATGACCAGGCAGATTCCGACCTCGGGAATGTCCTGGAAATACTACAAAATTCTACAGAATCAGCCCGTTGAGTGTCTTGGGGTCGTCAAGTGCAAAACGCGTTTTCAGTTCCCTGTTGACTCGCCGCAGCGGGGCTGTTCCATCGGGCAGAACGCTGCCATCGGCCTGGTGATCCAGTCGGCTGCTGTTGCCGGGGCATTGATGGTGAATTCACCAACGATTTGTTCCAGAAAAAGTGACCGATCGGGTAATGATTGAACCGTGGCGCGTAGCTGTCAAACTCGGTTCAGGATGACTTCCAGGACGAAGTGGGTGCCGATATAACCCAGAAGCAGCAGTGCATAACCGGTCAGTGTCCAATTGGCGGCAAAGCGACCGCGCCAGCCGCGCAGTGAGCGGCCTGCCAGTAGGCTGCCGAAGGCGATCCAGGCAACGGCGGAAAAAAAGGTCTTGTGGTTGAGCGCCAGAGAGTGACCCCATGCCTGTTCGGCAAACAGTGCGCCGCTGGTCAGTGCCAGCGTGAGCAGGGAAAAGCCGAGCCAAAGACAGAGGAACAGCAGTTTTTCCAGTGTCAGTAGTGGCGGAAGCGCGTGCAGCAGGGTGTTTGCTCGGGGGTGGTGCAGGCGCCGGTCGGCTAGGCGCATGAGCAACGCGACCGCTGCGGCATTGGTAAGCATGCCGTAGGCCAGCATGGCCAGCAGCAAGTGCCCGCGTGCCAGTGCAGTCATCTTGTAACCCAGTACCGGTCCGCCGGGCAGGATGAGTGCGATGAGCAGGAAGAGCGCGGCCAGCGTGATCAGCATGGTCAGGGGGGCTTGCAGGCGCCAGACCAGTTGTCCGGCCAGGTAGATCGCCAGGGCGAGCCAGGCGGTCAGGGACAGTGCCTCGGAAGCGCCGAAGTGCAAGGGTTCCGCTTGTACGAACGGATTGAACAAGGCGGCGCCGTGCAGGAGCAGGCCCAGCAGTAGGAGTGTGACTTCAGCTGCGGGATGGGGTGTGCCGCCGGCGGCTCGCCGGGAAAAGCAAGCCAGGCTGGCTAGAGCCAGGTAAATGACAAGGGCGGCCAGAGCGAACCAGGGCACGGCGGCAACTTCAGGTAGAATGACGATCGGGAAAGTCTAACAGACCGGGCCGGTCACCGGCAGCCTGTCGCAGGAGAAAACATGCTCGATAATCTATCCAATCGCCTTTCTGGCGTCGTCAAGACCTTGCGCGGTCATGCACGACTGACCGAGGCCAATATTCAGGATGCGCTGCGCGAAGTGCGCATGGCATTGCTCGAGGCCGACGTGGCGCTGCCCGTCGTCAAGCAGTTCATCAACGATGTGAAGGTGCGCGCGCAGGGTCAGGAGGTCATTGGCAGCCTTACGCCGGGCCAAGCCGTGATCGGCGTGGTCTACGAGGAATTGACCAAGCTGATGGGGGCGCACAACGATGCGCTCAATCTCGCCGCCGTGCCGCCGGCAGTGGTGTTGATGGCGGGTTTGCAGGGGGCAGGCAAGACCACGACCTCGGGCAAGCTGGCGAAGTTGCTGAAGGAAACGCAGAAGAAGAAAGTGCTGTTGGTATCAACCGACGTTTATCGTCCGGCTGCTATCGAACAGCTGAAGACACTGGCTGCACAGCTGGAAGTCGAATGGTTTCCGTCGGCGGTGGGGCAGAAGCCGGAAGATATTGCCCTTGCTGCGCTGGATCATGCCAAGCGGCATTTCCACGATGTGTTGATTGTCGATACTGCCGGCCGTCTGGCGATTGATGAAGCCATGATGGCCGAAATCAAGGCGCTGCACATTGCGGTCAAGCCGGTGGAAACGCTGTTTGTCGTCGATGCGATGCAGGGCCAGGATGCAGTGAATGTGGCCCAGGCCTTCAATGAAGCACTGCCGCTGACCGGCGTGGTGCTGACCAAGCTCGATGGCGATTCGCGCGGTGGTGCGGCCCTGTCGGTACGGCATGTGACCGGCAAGCCGATCAAATTTATCGGCGTAGGCGAAAAACTCGGCGGGTTGGAGCCTTTCTATCCCGACCGCATGGCGTCCCGCGTGCTGGGCATGGGCGATGTGCTTTCCCTGATCGAAGATGTGCAAAAGAATGTCGATCAGGAAGAAGCGCTGAAGATGATGAAGAAGGTCAAGTCCGGCAAGGGCTTTGATCTGGAAGACTTCAAGGGCCAGATTCAGCAGATGAAGAAGATGGGCGGCATGGGGGCGTTGATGGACAAGCTGCCGGGCCAACTCTCGCAGATGGCGAATAATCCGCAAGTGAGCGACAAGGCGGTGGCGCGGCTCGAAGGCATTATCAATTCGATGACCCCGGTCGAGCGCCGCAATCCGGACCTGATCAAGGCCTCGCGCAAGCGCCGTATCGCGCTGGGGGCCGGTGTGCAGGTGCAGGAAGTCAACCGGCTGCTCAAGCAGTTTGAAGACATGCAAAAGATGATGAAGATGTTCAGCAAGGGCGGCATGGGCAAGATGATGCGCGCGATGAAGGGTGCGAAGGGCTTGTTGCCAGGCATGTAAAGCTGCCGCCCGGCGGGGCGGGGCGTTTGTTTTGCATGCGCTTCTTGCCTGCGGTTGCCTGTTTGCCGTAGAATGCCCGGCTTTTCCGATCAAACATTCCCCGTGACGGGGTAGGGATAAAATAATGGTTGTGATTCGTCTTGCCCGTGGTGGCGCCAAGGATCGTCCTTTCTACAATGTTGTGGTGACCGATTCCCGCAATCGCCGTGACGGTCGCTTCATCGAGCGCGTTGGTTTCTACAATCCGGTTGCTGCCGAAAGCGAAGAAGGTGTTCGCTTCGCCATGGATCGCGTGAACTACTGGCTCGGCGTTGGCGCATTGCCGTCCGAGACTGTGGCTCGCCTGCTCAAGGGCTACAAAGTAGCCTGATTTGCATACTGTGACCAAAGACAGCAAGGCCTCGCTGGCAGTCCCTGCCGTATCCGCTCCGCCGGATTTGACGGTGATGGGTTATGTTAGCGGGCCTTTTGGCGTTCACGGTTGGGTCAATGTGGTCGCTGATACCGAGTACGCCGACAGCCTGTTCGACTACAAAACTTGGTGGCTGGGCCGTGAAGGCCAGTGGCGCGCCTACTCTCTGATCGAGGGCGGAGTGCACACCAAGAAATTGGCGGCACAGCTTGAAGGTGTTGCCGATCGGGATCAGGCGTTTGCGTTGAAGGGCTGTGAAATTGCCGTTCCGCGCAGCGAATTGCCACCGCCAGCGGAAGACGAATATTACTGGGTCGACTTGGTCGGTCTGGATGTCGTGAATACGCTGGGTGAAAAACTGGGCGTGGTCGAGCGTCTTTTTGCCACCGGTGCCAATGATGTGCTGGTGGTGAAGGACGGCAAGACCGAGCGTCTGTTGCCGTTTGTTGGCGCAGTGATTCTGAAGGTCGATCTGGCAGCGCGCGTGATCTCGGTCGATTGGGGGCTGGATTACTGACATGCCCGGGCCGCGCCTCGTTGATGTCATTACGCTGTTTCCCGAGATGTTCGCTGCAGTGACCCGGTATGGGGTGACGCGGCGTGCCGTGGAGCTCGGCCTGTTCGATTTGCAGGCTTGGAATCCACGCGATTACACGACGGACAATTACCGGCGTGTCGATGATCGTCCGTTTGGTGGCGGTCCGGGCATGCTGATGATTCCCGAACCGCTCGAAGCGGCCATCGGTGCCGCCAAGGCACGGCAGCGCGAGGCCGGAGTTGCGCCGCATACTGTCTACCTGTCGCCGCAAGGTGCGCCGCTGACACATGCCAAAGTGCTCGATCTGGTTGCAAGGCCCGGTTTGGTGTTGCTCTGCGGTCGTTACGAAGGCGTGGACGAACGGGTGTTGCAGCGCCAGGTTGATGAAGAAGTGTCGATCGGCGATTACGTGCTTTCCGGTGGTGAGTTGCCGGCCATGGTGCTGATTGATGCCGTCGTGCGGCAATTGCCCGGGGCGTTGAACCACGTGGCGAGTGCGGAAGAAGATTCGTTTGTGGACGGGTTGCTGGATTGCCCGCATTACACCCGTCCTGAAGAATATCAGGGTATGAAAGTGCCGGATGTGTTGATGTCCGGCAATCATGCGCTGATCAGGCGCTGGCGTTTGAAGCAGGCTCTGGGGCGCACTTGGTTGCGTCGCCCGGAGTTGCTGAAAGATCGCCGGCTATCAAAAGAGGAAGCTCGGCTTCTGGCCGAATACCAGGCAGAGCACGGGGAAAGCCCGGCTCGTTCGTGATGAAAGTCACGGCAGAAGGAACAAGCTTCACAGTTGGAGTCGTACCATGAATCTGATTCAACAACTTGAACAAGAAGAAATTGCTCGTCTGGGCAAGACCATTCCTGATTTCGCACCCGGCGACACCGTTGTCGTGCAAGTGAAGGTCAAGGAAGGTAACCGCGAACGTCTGCAGGCTTACGAAGGTGTCGTGATTGCCAAGCGCAATGCCGGCCTGAACAGCTCCTTCATCGTGCGCAAGATCTCCGCCGGTACCGGCGTTGAGCGTACTTTCCAAGCCTACTCCCCGCTGGTCGCTTCGATCGAAGTGAAGCGCCGTGGTGATGTGCGCCGTGCCAAGCTTTACTACCTCCGCGATCGTTCGGGCAAGTCCGCACGTATCAAGGAAAAGCTGCCGGCCCGCAAGGTTGCCAAGGCCGCGGAATAAGCATTACGCATTACGAAAAACGCAGACCACGGTCTGCGTTTTTTTGTACCTGCAGCTTGGCGGCAATAGTGGCAATATGCTCGAAAGAACAGGAGATTCATGATGAACCCGAATTGCACGTCTTTTGATGCTGTCATTGCCTCGCCGGTCGGTTTTCTGGGTCTTTCCGCCCATGCCGATGCGCTGACCAGGATCGAATTTCTGGGGGCGGATTGCCTTCCGCTTGCGCTATCCAACCCGTTGTTGCGCGAGGCGGCTGCGCAGTTGGCTGCCTATTTCGCCGATCCGTCTTTCCGCTTTGATCTGCCGTACCGGCTGGAGGGGACCGAATTCCGGCGCCGGGTCTGGGCGCAGATTGCCGCGATTCCATCCGGCGAGGTGCGCTCCTACGCCGATCTGGCCCATGCGCTGTATTCCGCACCACGCCCGGTGGGCGGTGCTTGTGGCGCGAATCCGCTGCCGCTGCTGATCCCTTGTCACCGCGTGGTGGCGGCCAACGGTCTGGGCGGGTTCAATGCCAGGCGCGGCGGGCAGGACTGGCTGCCGATCAAGCGCTGGCTGCTGACGCATGAACATGTTCTCTGAGCCGAGTATCCCGGCTACAGAGCAGGCACTGATCGACGAGTTTCTCGATGCCGCCTGGCTCGGTGACGGGCTGGCGGCCAATACCATGGCGGGCTACCGGCGCGATCTGGTGATCTGGGCCGGTTGGCTCAATGCCGAACGTACGGGGGGGTTGATGCAGGCCGATCGTGAGTGTGTGCAGGCCTATCTGGCGTTCGAAGCGGGACGCGCCAGGGCCGCCACGCTGGCCCGGCGCATGGCGAGCCTGCGCAAGTTTTACCGTCACTGGCTGCATGGCGGCCGATTGCAGGTGGATCCGACCCTCGATCTGCAGACGCCGCAGCGCATCCGCCCGCTGCCCAAGGCGATACCCGAAGACCGCATCGAAGCGCTGCTTGCCGCGCCGGATGCCCAATCGCCTGCCGGCGTTCGCGATCGCGCCATGCTGGAGCTGATGTATGCCACCGGCTTGCGAGTTTCCGAACTGGTGACATTGCCGTTGGGACAGATCCATCTGCGCGAGAAGTTCGTGCAGGTGCTGGCCGGCAAGGGTGGCAAGCAGCGCCTGGTGCCGATGGGAGAAACCTCGGCAGACTGGCTGGCGCGCTACCTGGCCGAATCCCGGCCGCTGCTCACGGCGGGCCGGCAACTGGCGGCAGCCTTTGTGAACCAGCGCGGCGAAGCGCTGACCCGGCAGGGATTCTGGTTCATCATCAAGCAGTATGCGGCTGCGGCGGGCATTGCCGAAAAACAGCTCACGCCGCATTCCTTGCGTCATTCCTTTGCCACCCACCTGCTGAATCATGGTGCTGACTTGCGTGTGGTTCAGATGTTGCTGGGTCATGCCGATATCACTACGACACAGATCTATACCCAGGTTGCTGCAGCTAGATTGAAAGCCTTGCATGAAATGCATCACCCGCGCGGGTGAGTTTGGCAGATTTGCTTACAACGCAGCTATCCTGCTGACTGCAATGGCTGGCATAATCCCCGCTCTTGTGCGGGGTTTTTCTTGCCCGCAGCCAACTTTTCATTGGGTCTCGAGTTTGCTGTCCGCATCCGGCGTGGTGCGGGCGGATCATGGAGGAAGGTGTCATGCGCTTTTCGGATATGCGGATCGCTTATCGCTTGCTGGTCGTGGTGCTGGTGGGGGCGCTCGGATTGACGGTGTTCGCCTTTGTTTCGCTGACCAATCTGCGCACGGCGCTGGAGCACGAGCGGGAAAACAAGACCAAGGAGCATATCGAAGTCGCGCAGACCATGATCCGCGGGATCATGCAAGAAACAGCCCGGGCCGATCGCCCGGTGGCCGAGGCACAACGGATGGCCCTAGCGGCACTGCAGGCGATGCGCTACGCCAATGACCAGTATTACTGGATCAACGATATGTCCGGCCAAATGTTGATGCATCCGCTCAATCATGCGCTGGAAGGCACCTCGGTGCTGGCACTGAAAAACGAAAAGGGTGTGGCCATCTTTGCCGACATGATCGATGTCGTGCGCAAGAGCGGCGGAGGATTTTACCGTTACGACTGGAAAACCTCGGAGGATATTGCTGCGCGGACCAAGATTTCTTACGTGACCGGCATCCCGGAGTGGGGCTGGGTGGTGGGCACCGGCGTGTATCTGGATGATATCGACAAACTTTACCGCACGCAGGCCTGGTGGCTGGGCAGTATCGGCGTGCTGGCCCTGGTGGTCTCGGTGGCGGCGGCATTGGCGATTACGCGTACCGTGGTCAAGCCGTTGTCGGCGGTGGCAAGACAGATGGACGAGCTGGCCAGTGGCCGGCTGGATGTGAAGATCACCGGGATCGAGCGCGGCGGCGAAATCGGGACCATGGCGCGGGCACTGGGCACGGTGCAGAGCAATCTGGCCAGCGTGGCCAGCGCGGCGAATGAAATTGCCCAGGGCAACCTGACCGTCAGCTTCGAGCCGCGTTCGGAGTGGGACAAGCTCGGCATCGCGCTGAAAACCATGCTGGTGCAATTGCGCAGTCTGGTGGCGGAAACGACCAGTACCGCCAATTCGGTCTATGACGGGGCCAAGGCCATTTCCGCTTCGGTGGAAAACCAGGCGGCTGCCTCGAACGAGCTTTCCTCCTCGGTGGCGGAAATCACCTCGACCATGGAAGAACTGTCGGCCTCGTCCTCGCAGATTTCCGAGCATTCCGGCGCCGTGGTGGATATTGCCAACCGTACGCTGGACAGCAGCCGGAACGGCGCCGAGGCCATGGAGCAGCTGGCTGTCCGCATGGCGAGCATCCAGGAAGAGAACCGCAACAGCCTCAACGACATCATTGGCCTCGGCAAGACCTCGAAGGAAATCAGCAAGGTGATGACGATCATCAACGCCATTGCCGACCAGACCAAGCTGATCGCCTTCAACGCCGCGCTGGAAGCGGCCAGTGCCGGCGAATCCGGCCGGCGCTTTGGCGTGGTGGCGGCTGAAATCCGTCGCCTGGCCGACAGCGTGACCGATTCGACCAGCGAGATCGAAAGCAAGGTCAACGAGATCCAGGATTCGATCAGCAGGCTGGTGATCACCTCGGAAAAGGGCGCCAGCGGCATTGTCGAAGGCATGACGGCGACGACGCATACCGCCGAGCGTCTGGGCGAACTGGTCGAGGCGGCCAGCAAGACCGCCAGCGCCGCCCAGCAGATCTCGCTGTCGACCCAGCAACAGAAAACCGCCGCCAACCAGGTCGTGATCGCCCTGCGCGAGATCGTCGGCACGACGCATCACACCGCGCAGTCGATGGCGCAGCTTTCCGAAGTGAGCCGCAACATGGCCAAGCTGTCGTCCGACATGGATGCCCTGGTGCACCGGTTCCGGTTGGATGGCGAAACCACGGCAAGCTGAGCTACGCGCCATGACGGACAAGATCCGCGTTCTGCTGGTTGATGACAGCGTGCTGGCACGGTCTGCGCTGCGTGCCATTTTCGAGACGGACGCCGGTTTCGAGGTGATGGCCGAAGTTGCTAATGGCGTGGAGGCCGTGGCGCAGGTCAAGCGCGAACGCCCCGACTTGATCGCCATGGATCTGGTCATGCCGAAGATGGGCGGCATCGAGGCGATCGAAGAAATCATGAGCTCGCGGCCGGTGCCGATCTTGGTGGTGAGCGATTACACCAGCGCGCAGAGCGCCTATGCCGCCGTATCGCACGGCGCGGTGGATGTCGTGGCCAAGCCTGGCCTGGATGCGGACGGAATCCACACCTTTCTCGAACGTGCCCGCCTCGTGGCGCGCATTCCCGTGATCACACACGTCAAGGCGCTGCGCTATCAGCGCGCTACGCCCGTTGCCGAGCCGCTGCTGCCGCCGTTGATCGCCAGCGATGCCTCGGTGCGGCAAGGCCCGGTGTTCGCGATTGCCTCGTCGACTGGCGGCCCGCAAGCGCTGGCGCAGATTCTGGGCCAGCTGCCTGGCGCGTTTGCATGCCCGGTTCTGGTGGCCCAGCATGTCATTCCCGGGTTTGCCGCAGGCATGGCGCAATGGCTGGCGACGGTATCGAATCTGCCGGTCAAGCTGGCCGAGCTGGGCGAGCCGGTCTTGCCCGGCGTTGTGTATCTTTCCCCATCGGAAGCGCACCTCGCCATCAGCCGGAACTACCGGATCGACCTGCAGAAGGTCAGGGCGAGCGATGTTTATCGCCCGAGCTGCAATGTGTTGCTGGACAGCGTGGCGCAGGTCTGCGGCGAGCGCAGTGTCGGCATTATCCTGACCGGCATGGGCAGCGACGGGGCCAAAGGCATCGCGAGCATCCGTGCGGCCGGCGGGCAGACCCTGGCGCAGGATGAAACATCGTCCGTGGTATATGGCATGAACCGGGTTGCGATCGACAGCGGCAAGGTGGACCGGGTCCTGCCGCTGGAAGACATTGCCGGTGCGATGGTGCGGCTGATGAACCGGATGATGCGGCCATGACCGCGCACGATCTGGCCCTGTTCAAGGAACTGGTTCGCCAGCGCAGCGGGCTGCAGTTCGAAGCCATGGCCGAATCCAGCCTGATGCTGGCCCTGAAGAAGCGCATGATGGCCAACCAGGGCGAGCTGCCTTCGGCTTACTATGTGCGTTTGCTCGGCAATGAAAACGAATTCGACGAGCTGGTTTCACTGCTGACCATCAACGAAACCTATTTCTACCGTGAGCCCAAACAGCTTGATCTGCTGATCAACCAGTTGCTGCCCGATCTGCTGGCCAAGGGGCGGGGATTGCCGCTGCGCATCCTGAGCGCCGGCTGCTCGACCGGCGAAGAGCCGTATTCGATTGCCATCGCGCTCTTGGAGAAATTCGGCGAAAACGCCGGCAAGATGGTGACGATCATCGCCGGCGACATCGATCAGCATGCGCTACGCCGCGCGCGCCATGCGCATTTTCACGAGTATGCGTTCCGCGGCATGCCGCCGGCGTTGCGCGAGCGCTATTTCAGCTATGTGCCGGGACAGGGTTACCAGCTGGATGCGCGGGTGCGGGGCATGGTCGAATTCCATTCGCTCAACCTGTTGGCGACGCGCTTGCCCGCGCGGTATGTCGATTTCGACATCGTTTTTTTCCGTAACGTCTCGATCTACTTCGACGCGCCGACGCGGCGCAATATCCAGCATGCGCTGTACGCGGCGATGCGGGACACGGGCTGTCTGGTGCTGGGCTCGGCGGAGACGCTGGCCAACGATCTGGGTGTTTTCCATCTGGTCGAGGAGGGCGGACAGTTTTACTTCAGCAAGGACGAAAACCGGCCCAAGCCGGCGCTCCATGCCGTCAAACTGGCCGTACCGCCGGTGCTGAAGAAGGCCAAGCCGCCACTCGTTGCGACGCCTCTTCCAGCCAAGGCCCATGTGCCGGCGGCGCCGGTGCGTTTGACCGCACCCGGGGAGTGGGCGGAAAACCTTGAGGCCGTGCGCGGCCTGATCCGTGCCAAGCAGCATGCTGCGGCCTTGGAGCGAATTGCCTTCCTGCGCCTGAGTGCACCGACTGATGCCGAACTGCAGTTACTGGAAAGCTACGTGTTGTTGCAAACACGGCGCTTTGCCGAAGCGGCCGCCTTGGCGCAGCAGGTGCTGGCGCGCGACAACTGGTCGGTCGAGGCCATGATGCTGCTCGGTTTTGTCGCCAAATGGCAGGACGACCCTAATGCAGCGATCGGCCACTTCAAGACTGCGACCTACACCCGGCCGGATTGCTGGCCGGCCCATTACTACCTTGGCCGTTTGTTGCAGGATACCGAGGCTGCCAAGGCGCGGCGCGAATATCGTACCGCGTTGCTGCAGCTGGAATCGAATCCCGATCCGGATGGCGGCCTGCGCTTGCCGCTGGATCTGCCTGTGGCGGATATCCGCTTCCTGTGCGAGCGGCGCAGCAGCGCCGTAGCGGGGCGAACATGATGGAAAGGAATCCGCATCGTGGCGCTTGATATCAAGCGGTTTACCGCGCGCTTTGTCGAGGAAGCGCGCGAGCATCTGGTCAATCTCGAAGCGGGCCTGGCGGCCCTGCAGCAGGAGCCCGCCGATCAGGAGGTGGTGAACGCGATTTTCCGTTCGGCACATACCATCAAGGGATCGTCGCGCATGCTGCGTCTGGCGCCGATCAGCGATACGGCGCACCGGCTGGAAGATCTGCTGGGTGCCTTGCGCGAGGGAACGCTGACCTACTCGCATGCCCTGGCCCAGTTATTGCAAAGCGGTATCGACGCAATTGCCGCGCAGGTTGATGAGGTGGCGCAAGGGCGCGAGCTGGCGCCGCCGGACGAGGCGCTCTGCGCCGCACTGGCGCGGCCGCTGACGCCGGATGCCGAAACGGCCAAGCCCGCCGAATCTGTGCCGGTGGCGGCAGCGGCGCCCGGCGAGATCAAGTTCAAGGCCGCCGATTCCGTGCGCATCCCGCTGGAGAAGCTCGATGAGCTGATCAAGCTGATGGGTGAAGTGGTGTCGAGCCATGCCCGATTGCGCCAGCGAAGCCGTGATATCCGGGCGATCGAGCGCGATCTGCGGGCCGGCAGTGCGGGTCGCGGTGCGCGGGTGGCCGATTTTGCCCGCGAGCTGAAAGACGACGTGCAGGCACAGGAAGCCTTGATGGAGGAGTTGCACGGCAAGGCGCTGATCCTGCGCATGTTGCCGCTGTTGATGGTGTTCGATCCGGCGCCGCGCATGGTGCGAGATCTGGCACGCTCGGTCGGCAAGGAAGTTGAATGCCTGGTCAGCGGCAGCGAGATCGAACTCGACCGGCAGTTGATCGACCGCCTGGGTGATCCGATCGTCCACCTGTTGCGCAACGCGGTCGATCACGGCATCGAAGCGCCGGATGTGCGCGCAAAAGCCGGCAAGCCGCGCCATGGCCGGGTCAGCCTGAGCGCTCGGCAGGATGACGGCGGTGTGATCATCGAAGTGCGCGACGATGGCGCCGGATTGTCGCTCGAGGCGATCCGCGACAAGGCGGTGAAAAAAGGCCTGGCCAGCGCCGAACAGGTGGCGCTCTTCACCGAAGCCGAAGTGATCGACCTGATTTTTCTGCCCGGTTTCAGTACCAGCGCGATCATCACCGATGTTTCCGGGCGCGGCGTGGGCATGGATGTGGTCAAACGTTGCGTGGTCGACGAGTTGCAGGGCGCGATCCAGGTGGAGAGTAAACCGGGTGTCGGCACGACCTTCACCCTGCGGCTGCCGCGCTCGCTCGCGGTGATGCGCATGCTGCTGGTCGCGGCCGGCGGGCAGACCTTCGGCTTTACCGCGCCGCATGTCAGCCAGTTGCTGCGCTTGCCGGCAGACCAGCTGCTGGAAGTGGCCGAGCGCCATGCCGTGCTGATCCGCAATGAATTCGTTCCGGTGGTGAGCCTCGCCCAGATGCTGTCGCTGCCCGCGCAGCCGGCCGGCGCGGACCTGTTGCTGGTGGTGGTGCAGACCCAGAGTGAAAAACTGGCACTGCGGGTTGACGATCTGATCGACGAGCGCAATATGGTGATCAAGCCGCTGCCGCCGCATCTGGCCGGACTGCCGCTGGTCGCGGGCATGGTGATGACCGGCAGGAACCAGCTGGTGAGCGTGCTGCAGGCCCCGGCGCTGGTCGGCATGGCCCGGCGCGGCAGCGCGGGCAGCAAGCAGACCACGATCCCGGCAGCAAGCCAGGTGCGCGTGCTGGTGGTCGACGATTCGCTCAATACCCGCGAGATCGAAAAAGACGTGCTGGAAGCGCACGGTTACCACGTTACCCTGGCCGAGGACGGCCTCGATGGCCTGGCCAAGGCGCGCAACGGCGAGTTCGATGCGGTGCTGACCGATGTGGAAATGCCGAACATGGACGGCTTTGCCCTGACCGCAGCATTGCGCCAGGAAGAGCGTTACCGCGATGTGCCGATCATCATCATCACCTCGCGGCAGAAGGAAGAAGACCAGCGGCGCGGCATCCAGGTTGGCGCGGATGCCTATATCGTCAAGGGCGACTTTGACCAGAGCCGGTTGATAGATACACTGAAGAGCCTGTTGGGCTGAAGGGCTTGAGGGGGAAACGATGCGTTTGCTGGTAGTCGATGACGATGATTTCGCTGCGGCCATGACGGCGGCGGTGCTGGAAGACGGCGGTCATGAAGCGGTGATCGTGGAGAGCGGCGCCGCCGCGCTGCAGGTCCTGGCGGCCGGCCCGGCTTTCGATGCCGTGATTTCGGACATGAACATGCCCCGCCTCAGCGGGCTGGAATTGTTCGCGGCCTTGCGCGCCGAAGGCTGCACCCTGCCTTTCATCTTGCTCAGCGGCGACGATCCGCAAGCGCTGCAGCGGCGCGAACCGCAGCTGGATGCCTGCATTGCCAAGGATGGCAATCTGGAGCATACGCTCGCCGGCGCGCTCGCCAATCTGTTCCCTGCAAGGAATTGAAACCGATGGAAACGACCATGGAAACCACGCGTTCAGCCACCCTGCAAGACAAAGTCCGGCAACTGCAACGGGCGTATCTGGCCAAACTGCCGCAATCGCTGGCGCAGGCGCGCGCCGGAATGGCGACGCTGACCGGGGACGAATCGAGCGAACAGGTGCTGGATGACCTGTACCGCTGCTTCCACAACATCAAGGGCACCGCGGCCTCGCTCGGCTTGCTGGCGATCAGCGACGAGAGCGCGATCGCGACCAAGATCGTCGCGCAGTTGCAGAAACTGCTGGAGTATTCCACCCGCCGCAACGAGATGGCGGCCAAGCTGGCTGGCCTCGAAGCGCTGGTCGGCGAACTGGAAGATTTGATCGAGGTCGCGCCGGAGCCGGTACCGGTTGAATCCGCCCCTGCCGCCACACTGGGCCTGGAGCTTGGCAGCCGGCCCGGCAAGGTGCGCGGGCGCATTTACCTGTGCGATGAAGCGCAGGATGCGGTGCATCTGGCCGCGCACCTGGCGTGTTTTGGCTATCTGGTCAGCGTTTATACCGACTTGGGCGAACTGCAACGGGCGGTGCTGGAGAATCCGCCCAATGCCGTGATCATGAGCACGAAAGGTGTTGATCTGGCGGAAAGCCTGCGAGTGCAGGTGAATATCCCCTTCCTGTTCATCGCCGAAGAGGGTGATTTTGCCACCCGACTGCGGGTGGTGCAGGCGGGCGGGGCAGCCTATTTCCTCAAGCCGGTGACGGCGCACGACATGATCGGTACGCTGGACGAGCTGACCATCCGCCGCGAGCCCGATCCGTTCCGGGTGCTGATCGTCGATGACGAGCCCGAGATGGCCGATTACCTGAGCCTGATCTTGGAAGCGACCGGCATGCTGACGCGCAAGCTGGACCAACCGGGGCGGATTCTGGATGTGCTGTCCGAATTCCAGCCCGATCTGGTGTTGATGGACATGTACATGCCGACCTGCTCGGGGCGCGAATTTTCGCGCCTGATCCGCCAGGTGCCGCAGTATGTGAGCATCCCGATCGTTTTCCTGTCGAGCGAGACGGACAAATCGGTCCAGCTTTCCGCCATGCGGGTCGGAGCCGATGGCTTCCTGACCAAGCCGATCCTGCCGGAAGACCTGATCACTGCGGTGTCGGTGCGCGCCGAACGCACCCGCACGCTGCGTTCGCTGATGATGCAGGACAGCCTGACCGGCCTGCTCAACCACACGACGCTGGCGCAGTTTCTCGAAGCCACGCTGGCAGCATCGCGCCGCCAGGGCGGCAAGCTGTGTTTTGTCATGCTCGATCTCGACCATTTCAAGCACGTCAACGACAATTTCGGCCACCCCGCCGGCGACCAGGTCCTGGTGGCTCTGGCGCGGCTGCTCAAACAGCGCCTGCGCAATTCCGACATGATCGGACGCTACGGCGGCGAGGAATTCGCCATCATCATGCAGGATGTCAGCGAAGACGAAGCGGCCGAGATCATGCGCCAGATCCTGCAGGATTTCGCCGCGCTCAGCTTCCAGGCCGGCAAGACGGCGTTTTCCTGCACCTTCAGCGGTGGCGTGGCGGGATTCCCCGTAATGGAAAGCACCGAGCATCTGGTGCTGGGCGCCGACCAGGCCTTGTATGCGGCCAAGCGCGCCGGTCGCAACCAGGTTCTGACGGCTTCCCAGTGCAAGGGGGGGCAATGAGCGAACAGGCTAGCGCGCTGGATGCCATCCTGGCGCGCAAACAGCAAACGGCCGGCGAAGTTGTCAGCGTGGACGAAGCGCTGGTCAAGCTGGTGTTTTTCTCGCTGGGCGAGCAGTGGTACGCGTTTCATGGCGAGAACATCAGCGAAGTCCTGGCCGAGAGCGAAGTCTTTTTCCTGCCGGGATGCCCCGCATCGCTGGAGGGCGTGATCAATGTGCGCGGCGACATCGAATCGGTGATCCGTCTGCGTGCCGTGCTGGGGTTGCCTGATTCCAACGGGATCACCGGCTCGCGCATCCTGCTAGGGCAGGCTCGCGCCATGCGCAGCGGCATCCGAGTCGACCGGGTCGAGGAAGTGATTGATGTGCAGGAAAGCGCGATCCAGCCGCCACCGCATACCATACCCGAGCATCTGCGCCCCATCGTGCTCGGCATCGTTTCCTTCCGCGAGCATCTGGTGCACCTGCTTGATCTGGAACGCATCTTCGAGGATTACCGCGCGGGGTTGCGCTGATGGCAGGTGATGAAGCGCTCGACGTGGTGAGCTTTACTGCGGGCGGCTACCGCTTCGCCGTCGAGGCTCGGCAGATCGACCATATGCTGGATCATGTGCCAGCGACCGTCATGGCTATCGAGGCGCTGCTGGGGCAGGCCCCGGACGGGGAAACCGGGCCACGCCGCAGGTTGCAGGTCGGCACGCATTGCATCGAGGTCGGCGAACCGGTCGAGTTGCGTGCCGTGCCCGCCGAGCTGATCCACGCCTTGCCCGCGCTGGTGGCCGCGCGGACCCGGCTCAAGGGCATCCGCGCCCTGGTGCTGGAAGCGGGCAAGCCGCTGCTGCTGGTCGATTTGCGCGCGGTGCTCGCGCAGCAGGCGGGCTAGACCCCGCCCCGGCTATTCCAGTGCTCTGAGCAACGCGGGCACGATCTCGAACAAATCCCCTTCCAGTACGTAATCCGCCTGCCGGCAGATCGGCGCTTCCGCATCCTTGTTGATTGTCACCACCACGCGGGCATCGCGCATGCCGGCCAGATGCTGCGCCGCGCCGGAGAGGCCGATGGCGAAGTAGAACTCCGGGGCGACAATCGCGCCGGTCTGGCCGATCTGATGGTCGTTGCCGATGAAGCCGGCATCCACCGCCGCGCGCGTGGCGCCGATGGCGGCATTCAGCCGGTCGGCAAGCGGATCGAGCAATGCGTGGAATTGTTCGGCCGATCCCAGCCCTTGTCCGCCGGCTACCACCACCTTGGCTTCGGCCAGCGCCGGGCGCGCCGAATCCGGATGGGTGGTGCTGACCCAGGCAGAACGGTTGGCGGCAGGAGGCGCGGGTTGGATGTTGATGGGCGCGGCGGGCTGGTCGGCGGCGGGTGGGAAAGCCGCCGCGCGCGCGCTCAGGATTTTCACTGGTTCCGGATTGCGTAGCGTGGCGAGCGCGGCGCCGGCGTGGACCGGGCGCACGAAGACATCCGGCGCCTGGATTTCCACCACATCGGACAGCATCGCGCAATCGAGCAGCGCGGCGGCGCGCGGCAGAGTCGCCTTGCCAAACGGCGAGGCGGCAGCGAGCAGCGCGCTGGCCTGACGCTCGCGCACGGCGTGCGCCAAAAGAGGGGAGAGGTCTTCGGCCAGCGGCTGACTAAGGTGCGGCGCGTCGAACAGCCAGACCTCGCTGACGCCGGCGATGCAGGCCGCCTGCTCGGCGACTGCTTGCGCCTGGCTGCCGGCGACGAGCAACGTGAGCCGGTCGGCGAGCAGGCGGGCGGCCGAAACGATCCGGCGCAGCGCGGAGTGCGGGTTAACGCCATCGTGTTCGACCAGAATCAGCGCGTGCTTCATGGCAGGCCCTCCTGCCGCAACAGGGCGACGAGTTCACGGGCATCGGCGACCTTGACCGCCGGTTTGCGCGCAGGCGGCGGCGCAACCCCAAGCAGTTCCAGCCGGGGAGCAGGCGCCACGCCCAATTCGGACGGATTCAATGTTTCGATGGTTTTTTTCTTGGCTTGCAACAGTTGCGGCAGCTTGAGGTAGCGCGGGTTAGCCAGCCGCAAGTCCGCGCTGATCACCGCCGGCAGGGGCAGTGCCAACACCTCCTGGCCGCCCTCGATCTCGCGCGTGACTTGCAGTGTGTTGTTTTCCAGCGCCACGTTTGAAGCAAACACGCCCTGCGGCCAGCCCAGCAGCGCGGCCAGCATCGGCGCTGTCTGCGCGTTGTCGTCATCGCTCGCCTGCTTGCCGAGCACGATCAGATCGGGCTGCTCGCGTTCGGCCAGGGCGCGCAGCAACTTGGCGACGGCTAGCGGTTCCGGCGCGTGTTCGGCGGCGATCAGAAAGGCGCGATCGGCGCCCATGGCCAGCGCATGGCGCAGCGTTTCCTGACAGGCATTCCCACCGATGGAAACCGCAACAATTTCGCTGATCGTGCCGGCTTCCTTGCGCTGAACGGCCCATTCCAGCGCCGCCTCGTCGAACGGATTGATGCGCATCGGCATGCCGGCCAGATCGACGCCTGAACAATCCATTTTCAGGCGAAGCGGGGCGTTGCCGTCGGGCACGCGTTTGACTGCCACCAGCGCTTTCATTGACGGCTTCCATTCAGCAAAAGCACGATTTTACCAGTGAATGCAACGCAGGCTGGCCCGGCCTCGCCAAGAGGTGTTGTCCGGCGCAGCTGAGTTCAACGTTCATGGTCGACATACGCGTATCGAAGGGCGTTTATATCGCGTTTTTGCGGGTATTGGCCGGGACTTGTATTTCCAGTGTGTCGACATGGTTCTGTCCGGATTTTCTTCACGCGTGCTCTGCTCAAGCTAATCAGAAGCAGGGTAAATCGATCCGTGCATCTAATTGAATGTGATAATTGTTTGCACTATTCTGAGTGGAACCGCTGGGCGGGCGCCCACGCGGGTGGAATTTCTACTCTCAGCCTATCAGGAGCTTTGGCATGTCCTCTTCTCCAGCCCTGTTCCTTGCTACTTCCCAAACCGATGGTCACACCGGTTTCACCGACCCCACTCACTGGCCCGCGCTGATGGCCAAGGCCAATGCGGACCCTGATGCGTACTGGGAGCAGCAAGCCCGCGAGCGGATTGGCTGGTTTCGCGATTTTTATCAGGTCAACGGTTCCAGTTTTGCCGACGGGCATATTTCCTGGTTCCTTGGCGGCAAGCTTAATGCCTGCTGGAATTGCCTGGATCGGCATCTGGAAGCGCGCGGCGATCAGCTGGCGATCATCTGGGAATCCGACACGCCGGGCGTCGGGCGCACGCTGACCTATCGCCAGCTGCATGCGGAGGTCTGCCGTCTGGCCAATGCCTTGCGGCGTCTTGATGTGCGCAAGGGCGACCGGGTCGCGATCTATATGCCGATGGTGCCGGAAGCGGCGGTGGCCATGCTGGCCTGCGCGCGGATCGGCGCCATTCATTCCGTGGTATTCGCCGGATTTTCCGCCGATTCCCTGCGCGACCGGATTCAGGATGCCGATTGCGCCGTGGTCATTACCGCCGATGAAGGGGTGCGCGCCGGCAAGCGCATCCAGCTCAAGCGGATCGTGGACGAGGCGGTGCCGCAATGTCCGGGCGTGCGGCATGTGGTGGTGTTTTCGCGCACGGGGACCAAGCAATCCTGGGTTGAAGGACGCGATCTGCACTGGCATGACTTGCTGGCCTGCGAGCGCCCATATTGCCCGTGCGAGGAAATGGATAGCGAAGATATCCTGTTCCTGCTCTATACCTCGGGCTCGACCGGCAAGCCCAAGGGGCTGGCGCATGCCACCGGCGGTTACATGGTGCAGACCAGCCTGTCGCACGCGCTGGTTTTCGATGTGCGGCCCGGCGAGGTCTTTGCCTGTGTGGCCGATGTGGGCTGGATCACCGGGCACAGCTACGTGGTCTATGGCCCGCTGGCCAATGGCTGCACCACGCTGATGTTCGAGGGCGTTCCCACCTGGCCCGATGCCGGCCGTTACTGGGAAATGGTCGAGCGGCTGAAGATCAATGTGTTCTATACCGCACCGACCGCGATCCGCGCCGTGATGCGCGAAGGCGATGCCTGGCCGCGCAAGTACGATCTGTCCTCGCTGCGCCTGCTGGGCTCGGTGGGCGAACCGATCAACCCGGAAGCCTGGCTCTGGTACCACAAGCTGGTGGGCCATGAGCGCTGCGCGATTGTCGATACCTGGTGGCAAACCGAAACCGGCAGCATCATGATCTCGCCGTTGCCCGGCGTGGTCGACCTCAAGCCTGGCTCGGCCACCTTTGCTTTGCCCGGTATCCGCCCGGCATTGCTCGATGAAAAAGGCGAGCTTGTCGAAGGCAATGGAGTGAGCGGGCTGCTGGTGTTGCCGCATTCCTGGCCCTCGCAGGCGCGCACGATCTGGGGCGATCACCAGCGGTTTCTGGATACCTATCTACGCCCGTTCCCCGGCTATTACTTTACCGGCGATGGGTGTCGGCGCGACGAAGATGGCTACTACTGGATCACCGGCCGAGTCGATGACGTGATCAATGTGTCCGGGCACCGGATGGGCACGGCCGAAGTCGAAAGCGCGCTGGTTTCGCATCCGGCCTGCGCCGAAGCCGCCGTGGTCGGTTATCCGCATGAAATCAAGGGACAGGCCATCTTTGCCTATGTGATCCTGCGCGATGGCTATGAGGAATCGCCCGATCTGGTGGGTGAGCTCAAAAACGAATGTCGCCACCATATCGGCGCGCTTGCAATCCCCGACCGGATCGTGGTGGTGCCGGGCCTGCCCAAGACCCGCTCCGGCAAAATCATGCGCCGCATCCTGCGCAAGGTTGCCGCCGGCGAGCTCGATAGCCTGGGCGACACGACCACGCTGGCCGATCCAGGTATTGTCGATTTGCTGGTGGAAAAGGTCGCGCAGTCCGAATAGGCAGGGCATGCGCAGGTTGGATTGAGCCTGCAAAGCCCAACGTTTACCGGCTTCATCAGCATTGCTGCGTTGGGCTTCACTTCATTCAGCGCCAACCTGCGTTGCAGTGTTTTCTCCGATCACTTTCGCCTTCAGCGCATCCTTCGCAAAACGTACCGTAATCGCTTCCCCGGTTTCCGCATCGCTGGCTCTGCGCAGCAGCGTGCCGTCGGCGTGGCTGACGAGCGCGTAGCCTTTGGCCAGCGGCGCTTGCGGATCGTGCGCGGTCAGCCGGGCGGCGAGTGTGGCGAGCGATTGCCGTCGGCGCTCCAGTTGGCGCGGCAGCGCGGCGTAGAGGCGGGTTTGCAGCGTGGCGAGGCGGGTTTGGAGCGGCGCGTCCTGGGGGCGGCGGTGCGTCAGGCGCAGGGCGAGTTGCTGCAGCCGTAGAGTGCGCGTTTCAAGCTGGCGGGCGGGGGCGGCGTGCAGGCGACGGGCGAGGTCGGCCAGCTTTTCGCGCTGCCGGGCCAGTCTCTCGCCTGGGTGCTGCAGGCGGCGGGTAAGGCTGTCGAGCCGCTGCATGCGCTGTTGCAACTGGCGGGTCATGAGGTTGGCAAGACGATGGTGCAGGTGGTCGATCCGCGCCTGCAGTGCTGCGCGGTCCGGCGTGGCCAGTTCCGCTGCTGCGGTCGGCGTGGGCGCGCGCAGGTCGGCCACGAAATCGGCTATGGTGAAATCGGTTTCGTGCCCGACGCCGCAGACCACCGGGATCGGGCAATCGGCAATCGCGCGGGCAACGATTTCTTCGTTGAACGACCATAAATCTTCAATGCTGCCACCGCCTCGGCAAACGATCAGCGTATCGACTTCGCGGCGCGTAGCGGCCATGCGGATGGCGCCGGCGATTTGTGCAGCGGCCGCGTCGCCCTGTACTGCGGTCGGGTAAAGGATCACCGGCAGTCCGGGCATGCGCCGGCGCAGGGTGGTCAGCACGTCGCGCAGCGCGGCAGCGGCGGGAGAGGTGACTATGCCGATGGCGCGCGGGAACGCCGGCAAGGCGCGCTTGCGGGTAGTGCTGAACAGCCCCTCGGCTTCCAGTTTGCGCTTGAGCGCTTCGAACGCTTCGAACAGCGCGCCGAGGCCCGCCGGGCGCAGCGCTTCGATGGTGAGCTGGAAGTCACCGCGTGCTTCATACAGCGAGACCACGGCACGTGCTTCCACCTTCGTTCCTTCGCGCGGGGCGAAGTCGAGCAACGCGGCGCGGTTGCGGAACATCACGCATCTCACCTGCGCGCCGGCATCCTTGAGGGTGAAATAGCAGTGGCCGGAATCATAGCGCTTGAAGCCGGAAATCTCGCCTGCCACCCAAAGCACGGGGAAGCTGCCTTCCAGCAGTTGGCGCGCCTGGCGGTTGAGCTCTGTAACTGAAATGATATTTTGGGGGCTTGACAAGTACATGGGAACGCCAATTGGTGAACTGAATAATCCACAAAACCCTTGTGTGGGGCCGATTAGGAAAGGGTAGGTGGAGTGTAGTTGAATATGTGCAAATAACTTGTTGATTTATAAGGAGTCATTAAAAAGACTAAAAAAAGGGCAATCTGTTCTTATTGCTGGAACGGCGCGGGTTTGCGGGGCATTTCAGGAAGTTTCCCACAAAATTATCCACAGGAAATGTGGGCAAGCGGAAAAAACCCTGTTCTGTCCGGGGCTTGCGGCATTAGGTTCTAAGGTCAAAAGAACCTGGCTCTTCCCCCGATCCGGTAATCGGGCTAAAGTTACGCCGTTTTGCATCACATCCAACAGGTTTCACATGTTTGCCATTATTCAAGCTGCCGGCTGGCCGATCTGGTTCATCATTATCTCATCGGTTGCGGCGGTGACCATCATCATCGAACGCGCGCTTTCCCTGCGCAAGTCGCTGGTGTTGCCGGAAGGCCTGCTCGCCAAGGTGGTGCAGGAATACCGCACGCATGGCGTGACGCCGGAAATGCTGGTTCAGCTTTCCGCTTCGTCGCCGCTGGGGCGTGTGCTGGCAGCAGGTTTGAAGAATGTCAGAAGCTCGCGCGAGATCATGAAGGAATCAATCGAGGAGATCGGCGGCGCGGTGGCGCACGATCTGGAGCGCTATCTTTCCACGCTGGGAACGCTTGCCGCCGTGACCCCGCTGCTCGGGCTGTTCGGCACCGTGATCGGCATGATCGAAATTTTCGGCGCGCAAACGCCGACCAGCGGCACCAATCCCGCCGCGCTGGCGCATGGCATTTCCGTCGCGCTCTACAACACCGCTTTCGGGATCATGGTGGCGGTGCCGTCGCTGATGTTCTATCGCTTTTTCCGCAATCTGGTCGATGGTTACATCGTCGAGATGGAACAACTGGCGATCAAGCTCGTGGAAGTGGTCCACGGCGAACGCAACAACTGAAGCGGGCGCAACGATGAACTTTCGTAAAGGCCGCGGGCGCGAAGAGCCGGAAATCAACTTTGTACCGTTGATCGACGTGCTGCTGGTGATCCTGATTTTTTTGATGGCATCCACGACCTATTCGCGCTTTGCCGAGCTCAAGATCAATCTGCCGACCGCCGAGGCGGAAAAGAGCGCCGAGCAGAAGCAGACCATCCAGGTGGCGGTATCGGCCAACGGCCAGTATGCGGTGAATGAAACTCCGACGACGTTTTCCAGTGCCGAAGAATTTGCCCTGGTACTGCGCCGCGCAGCCGGCAGCAATCCGGACCCGATGGTGGTGGTGAATGCCGATGCGCAGGCCACGCACCAGAGCGTGGTCAACGTGATGGAAGCGGCGCGAGCGGCTGGCTACGGCAAGCTCACCTTCGCCACGCAGAACAGTGGCAGCAAGTAACTGGATGAACGGGGCGTCTGCCCCGTTTTTTATGCCATGCGCTCGATAGAACAAATCTGGTATTCCCCCATTTCCTGGCAGTCCGCCGCGCTCTTGCCCCTGTCCGGGTTGTTTGCGCTGATTGCGGCTGGCCGGCGCGGCTTGTATCGCGCCGGGGTATTCAAGGCGAACCGGCTGCCGGTCCCGGTGGTGGTGGTCGGCAACCTGACCGCCGGCGGCGCGGGCAAGACGCCGCTGACGCTCTTTCTGGCGCGCCAGTTGCTTGAGCGCGGCCGGCATCCCGGCATCATTTCGCGCGGCTATCGCGGCTCCGCCGTGGAACCGCTGGCCGTGACACCGCAAACCGACCCGGCGCTGTGCGGCGACGAACCCTTGCTGCTGGCGCGCGCGGGCGTGCCGGTCTTCGTCTGCCCGGATCGCGCCGCCGCCGGGCGCGCCTTGCTGGCCGCGCATCCCGATGTCGATGTGCTTCTGTGCGACGACGGGCTGCAGCATTACCGGCTGGCGCGCGATATCGAGCTGTGCGTGGTCGATGGCGCACGCGGTTTTGGCAACGGCTTGCCGATCCCGGCCGGCCCCTTGCGCGAACCGGTGGCGCGGCTTCGCAGCGTCGGCGCCGTGGTGGTGAACGGCCCTGGGGCGAGCGTCGCGCATGAACAGGTGTTTCGCATGACGCTGCAGCCGGGTCTGTTCTATGCACTGGCCAACAGGAACCTGACCTTTGCGGCGAGCGAATTCGCCGGCCAACAAGTCGCCGCCGTCTGCGGCATCGGCAACCCGGCGCGCTTTTTTGCCACATTGCGCGGCTTGGGTCTATCGTTCAGCGAACACCCGTTTCCCGATCACCATGCGTTTGCCATGGGCGATCTGCCCGAGGCGGACTGGATCGTAGTGACGGAAAAGGATGCGGTAAAACTTGCGGCGCTGCCCGACTTGGGCGCGTACGGTGATAAAATCCGGGTTTTGCCGGTTTCTGCCCGGCTCGAGCCCGATCTGACCGACTGGCTGATAGGAAAATTG